>JAOSKU010000001.1:0-730000 GCA_027493445.1 Thermoleophilia bacterium
TGGATCGCGGTGCGATACCGTCCACGCCTGCGGAGCGTGCGCCCCGGTTGCTCCTCACCCTGGCCCAGGCCACCACCAGAAAGGCCGGGTCATAGACCAGGTTGTAGAGGTCATCGAACCGGCGGCCCGCATCGGCGACCGCCCTTCGGTGCAGCTTCGTCTGCATGGCGAGTACCCGTTGCTCGGCCTCCACGAGGCTGGGCCACGGTGCGCCCGTGTTCACCGGCGACCTTCCCGCTTCGCATTGATGCTGCGAACCCGCTGGACCCCTTCGCCATGTACCGGGCTTTCCCCGGCTCCGGACTACTACGGGTCCTCCGTCCCGAGCCGCTGGCGTCCGCCGGCGACGAGCATTCCCGCCGACCAGCCTAGGGCTGGCCGATGAGGGGACCATCGGCCAGGTTCCCACGTTCACCTTGTGAGCGTTCGTCGGGTTAGGTGCCCAGCTATGCCCCTGCGGCTACGCCACACCTACGCCGCAGACCTTCGGTGTGGCCTCCTGGCCGGCGACATAAACCGACCAGAGGAGTTCCCCGCGCCTCGTGCGGGTGCGCGCCGCGACCCAGCCCATATCCGCCAGATTGGAGCTGGTGGTTCTCTCTTGAGGAGCGTTCTGACGCTGGTTTCTCACGTACACCTTCCCGTCTTGCTTGCCGGACCCAGACCGTCTGGCAGTACCGACCCGTCCCGTCGTTGTCGGGGCTGCTTGCCGCTCTTACCGGCGTCCCCCGGTTCGAGCTGCCCCCAGCTTCACCGGTCCGCTGCGACGAACCGGCGGCGGTGTCCTTTCATCACCGCACGATCGCATGGCGCCTCGTGGCGCTCTATATCCCACGTCCAGGTCTCATTCGGACGTGAGGCCAGGAGCTCCGGCTTCGAGTAGGCCGGATGGGTGCGCTGGTCACGGCGCTCCTTGACCTCGCCTTCGGCTGCGAGCAGCCGGTACATGGTCCTCTCCGAGCACAGGTAGGTCCCCTCGTCGAGGAGGGTAGCCCACACCGCGGCTGGCGACGCATCCATGAAGCGCGGGCTGTGTAGCTCGGCGAGTACCGCGGTACGCTCAGGCTCAGAGAGCGCTCGGGCAGGGAGGGTCGGGGCCGGGGCTGCGGGGCCTTCGGCTGCGGGGGTCGGCGGCGACGGTAGATGGTGGCAGAAGAGGCGCCGAGCGCCCGGCAGGCGGGCCGCGTGCCCACGATAGGACTGAGTTCTTCCACGGTCTTCTCGATCATCTGTCGCTGCTCTTGGGATCGTCCGCGCCCCGGGGCTCCAAGAGCCCGCCCAGAAGCGCGGAGACGTTTCCCTGGACCTCGATCACGAGACGGGCTTTCTCGAGCTCAGACTCGGTCCTCTCAAGGCGCCGGCGCAGCTCCTGGTTCTCCTTCTCCAAGGGGTGCTCGGGCTTCCTGCCCCGGGGGCGGGAAAGGGCGCTGAGCGCCCCTTCGTCCCGCTGGCGGCGCCAGGTGGTGAGGTGCGAGGAGTAGAGGCCCTCGCGGCGCAGGAGGGCTCCCACCTCGCCCGCCTCCTTGGCGGCGTCGGCTTCGGCCAGGATGGCGAGCTTGTAGTCGGCGGTGAAGCGGCGCCGCTTGGCGTGCTCGATGAGCTCCACGCTGGGAGCCGGAAGATTCGCGGGGGCCGCCCCGGCGCTCCGCTCGCCTACGGCTCGCTGCGCTCCGGGGCGCTCGGCCCCGTTCCTCTCTATTCCGTTCCTCTGCAACAACGACATGTTCATCTGCTCCGGTCTCGCCCTCAAGGGTTCAGTAATTGAGTGCGGCTGAGTGTCTCACGTCATGTTGGCAGAGAGGGGCCGGGCATGTCGAAAAGCACCCTGCAGTGTGCCGACCACGCGGAACCCTTGGCTCTTCCACAGGTGGAAGGCTCATTCGTTCGTGGAGACGACCAAGTTTAACTGTATGGCCCGAAAGCCACGGGCCGCCGCTTCGATCTGCGAGTGCCTGCACATCGCCGCCCCGACACTTCTGCCCCTGGCGTTCTCTGCGACCACGTAGCCGCAGTTGCAGACGTGCGCGCCGAAGGTCGGCTGGTTGGGCTTGATATGGTAGGTGCCGAGGAGGTCGTTGTCTTCACCGACCGCCACGAACGAGGCGGAAGGCGTTTCGATCCAGTGGTGATGCGCCTCACCCTCCGTGATCTCCGGCGAGTAGGGGTAGGTTTCCCGGCTTGGAACACGGGCTCCATCACCCGCCAGGTGCCGCTCCAGTCGGCCCGCTCGAAGAGCTGGATGGCGGATGCGCTCGTTGTAGTCTCACGACCCCTTGGTCGATTGGACTTTGTACCGCGATGCGGTCATCTCGCCAGTACCTCACCGGGTAGTCGGACCCTTCGCTCCGGGGTGAACGGGACCTCGGTCATCGCTGTAGTCCGTTCCGGCCGCCTCGCACTCCAAGAGACGACGCAGGCAGAGCCTCAGAACGTCGAGCGATGGCTCGGGGTCGTAGTCGCTGCTGCGGATCAGGGCCTGCACCGCGAGCGCCGACCGATGATCGCGGTCGATGCGTACGTCACCCAGTCCAAGCCACCTTATGTTGGACTCGCACCAAATCTCATAGAGACGCACGAGTCGCTCGCGCAACCTTCCGTCGCGTGCCCCGTGGGGCAGGATGTCGAAGAAGCCGGAATATCCATCGATATGGGTGGCCATGCGCCTCACTCCGGCGATGAAAGCTTCGACCGCCTCGAACACGATCGCTCTGCCGGAAGTCTCCAGCCGTTTGGAGACGGCGGCGAGTTCGAAACACGGGTCTACCTCGCGGCGCACGCGATGGAGCAGGCCGGCCTGGTCCAGCCGTTCCAGGGAGCCCCTCAGGTCTTCGTACATGGTGCGCGCCCCTTCCGCGATCCTACCCGGCCGGAAACACCCTGCGTGCCTACATCTCCAGGACCGGGCTCCACCCGCACACCTGGTCCAGCTCCCCGTCGGGGACGTCCCAGGTTACATCATGAGGCGGCAGCTTCTCGGTGCTGAAGAACTTCGGCAGGCGGTCGTCCTTCGCGGTGAAACCGGCTCCCCGGTTGAAGTCGCGTTGGATAGAGAGCAGGGTCTCGCCGTAGGGACCGATCTGCTCCAGGCCGAACGGTACGCCATGCTGGGCGCTGATCATTTCGGGGATGGCGGCCAGCGAGTCGGGTTGGTCGAGCGCCGCGAAGGCCAGGAACACGCACAAGCCAGCCGAATCGAAGAGAACGGTTGCCTGCTGCAGACCGTTCGAGAGCGGGCACTGGCCCTCGGCGGCAAGAGGATCCACGTCGCCTCCCACTTTCAGGATGTTGGTGGCAACGGCGTACCCGGAGGTGTGGTCGGCCCCCATGGTGCTGGTGGCGTAGGTGACTCCGATGCCCTTCACGGCCCGGGGGTCGTAGGCCGGGATGCCCTGCCGCTTCACCGCTGGCACGCGCGTGACGGCGAACGCGGCGCCCGCGTGGGCGCAGCCGTTGCCGAGTTTCTGCCCCATCTCCGTGCCCTGGCGGATATCCTCGAAGAGTTCGATCATCCGGGCCGCGTCGCCCCAGGGGAGCGCTCCGCCCTCCATGGCCACGCCGAAGGTGTCGCCCATCTCGATGGTGTCCAGGCCGAGATCGTCGCAGAGGCGGTCCATGCGGGCGATGGCGTCGATGTCACTGTTGTCGCAGTTGGCGCCGAGGGCCCAGATGGTCTCGTACTCTAGGCCGCTCGAGACGTAATTGCCGTCCTTGTCGTTGTAGACGTTGGAGCAGTGGACCACGCAACCGGTCATACAGGCGTGCTCCCGCTGCCCGCCCCGGTCCTCGCAGTTCTGGTGCACCGTCTCGCCGGAGATGGCCTCCGCCCGGTCGAAGCGGCCCGTGCTGAAGTTGCGGGTAGGCAGGCCGCCGGCTTCGTTGATGATGTTGATCAAGATGGCCGTGCCGTAGGTGGGCAGGCCTTGGCTGGTGACGGGGTGGCTCCTCAGGCCGTCCACCAGGGTCTTGCGCGCGCTGTCGAAGCGCTCTTTGTCGGCAGCCGCCGGACGCTCGGTACCCGCGTCGTCGACCACCACGGCCTTCAGACCGCGCGCGCCCATGACCGCGCCCACTCCGCCGCGGCCGGCGTGGCGAGCGGGGTTGCCTTCCGGGTCGGTGCAGGCCACCGTGGAGTTGCGGTACCCGCGCTCCCCGGCCGGCCCCACCTGGATGGTGGCCACCTTGGGTCCGTACGCGGCGCGTAGGGCCTCGGCACACTCGTAGTTGGCTTGGCCCCAGTAGGGAGTGCCGTCGTCGAGGCGGGCGCCCTCCTTGGAGAGGTGCAACACCCACCGCTTGTCACTGGGATCGCCTTCCACAACGACGGCGGCGATGCCCAGACGCCCCAGACGCTGAGCGGCCTGGCCCCCCACGTTGGCTTCCTTGATACCACCGGTCAACGGACTCTTGGTGCCCACCGACAGGCGGCCGGAGTTGGGGGCGGTGGTTCCGGCCAAGAGACCGGGGGCGAACACGATCTTGTTGGCGGGGCCGAGAGCATCGGCCTTCGGATCTACCTCCTTGGCCACGATGCTGGACGTGAGCGACCGCCCTCCGCGCAGCACCCAGTCGGCAGGCAGATCCTCGAACACAGCCGAGCTGTACCAACGTCGACTCGCAGGATCTTCCTCATGGCTCGTACGCTCCTCTCGTCGTGAGATGCCCCCCATTCGCGACGGCAGTGTGTTCTCTTGGTGGAGGCGCCGCCCGCCGACCCGAAGTCCCTCCTCCGGACCCGCTCCCCGCTCGGAGGTAATCGTAGAGGACTTACGTGGATCGGTACACATACCATGGAGGATAGCTTCGCTTTTGTCAATCCCGCGAGAAATGGCGAAAGGAGCGTGGTGGGCGCGTGCGCAGTTGCCTAGAACGGTTGCGGGAGGCTATGCTCCGCATGGAAGCTCGGAGGCCGCAAGCATGGAGCATACCGATGGCTGAGACGAATGATCACGGGGCCTTGCTCATCGATCGAGTCAACATGGAGATTATCCGTCATCTGTGGGACGGTCGCATCGCGTTCAGCGTGATCGCCAAGAATCTCGGTGTGACGGAAAATACCGTCCGAGCCAGGGTGCGGAAGCTCACCGAGTCCGGGGTCCTGCAGATCATCGGTTTGGTCGACGCCGAAGTGATACCTGGCCATTCGACGGCCTTCTTCGGGCTCCGTACGCGACTCGAAGACGTAATCAGGGTGGGCGAGGAAGTGAGCAGACTCCGGGGCGTTGTCGCTGCCGGGTGCGTGACGGGGAGGTTCGACGTTATGGGGCTCGCGCTGCTCAGCGAGGAGTTCCGTCTCTACCATTTCCTCGCCGAAGAGCTACCGAGAGTCGAAGGAATCATCTCCGCCGAGACATTCGCCGTGTTCAAGGGCTTCAACTTCAACGTCCGCTACGTCCTGTAGTCGGACGAAACCCTCTCTTCCGCCAACTCCGCTCAGTGATCCGTCGGGAGCCGCCTCGTCCGCTGAGGCACATTCCTAGGGCGCGGACACCCGAACCGGGGTTCCGCAGCTAGCATCCCCACTAGTCCCGCAAAAGCACCCTCTGAGCAGGAAAAAGCCGCGATTCCACGCCACACAGGCGTGTATCTATGGAAATGGGGTCCTGCGGAGGGGGTCAGGAAGCCTGGGCGGCGGCCGCAAGCTCCTGGATCTCGGGCGGTTCTGAGAGCTTGAGCGCGCCCAGGATGGTGCGCTGAGCCCGGGTGATCTGCGTACGGCGCCGGGAGGTGCCTGCCGGGCCCTGGAAGGTGCCGACCTGGAGCCTTTGGAGCTCTCGGCGTAGGTTGAGCCAGGTATCCGTACAGGAGGTCTCCGCCACCCGGATGAGCAGCAGCGCGAGCCAGCAGAGCAGCACATGGGCCCGGATGCGCTCCTCCTTGCGGTGGTAGACCGGACGCAGGTCAAGGACGTGCTTCATGTCCCGCCAGCCCCGCTCCACCTCGAGGAGCTGCTTGTAGCCGAGAGCGATGTCTTCCGCCGAGAGGGAAGGGTCGCTCGAGCGCAGGAGATACTTGCCGTCGAGCTTCTCCTCGGCGGTGATGGCCTGGGCGTCCAGGCGCAGAAGCCCACCCGCAGTGACGCGCAGGAAGCGGTGAAGCCCGGGCTTGGTGGAGATCACCCCGCGCAGTTCAGCCCGCTTGCTCGGAGAAAGCTTGTCTGAGTCCGCGATCATCTCCTGCAGGCGGGCTACCAGCCGAGTCCGCACCGCAGCGTCCCGTTCCGCGGCTTCGGGGTTGAAGCAGATGACGAAGCGCTCCCCCTCGGCGATCTTCACCTCTTTGACCTTGAGGTTCTCGGCCACCTCCTGGTAGCGACCCGCCCGGGAAAGCGCGGCCGTGGCCATGGCAGAGCCGGAGCGCAGTCTCTCCCCGATGATGTAGTGGTGATCGCCGCGCCGCAAGTAGCGGCGGTTCTCCGCGGAAGAGAAGCCCCGGTCGGCCACCCAGACGATGCGGGCAAGGGCCCAGTCCCGCAGGTCTTCTTTCACTTCTCGGATGAGCGAAGAGTCGGCGGTGTTCCCGGGCCAGGACCAGACTCTCACCGGGATGCCCTCTCGGGTCACGGCCATGCCGATGACGATCTGGGGCAGGTCGTCCCGGTGGTCCTTGCTTTTCCCGTAGGTACGGAAGCCCGCGGAGGTGCCCAGGTCGTCGGTGTCGGCGTCAACCGAGGCAGCATGTCGCCGGCCGCGCCCGTCGCGGGCTACCGGCGCATCGGCCTCGTCCCGGCAGAAGTAGGTGGAGGTGGTGTCGAAGAAGAGGAGGTCCACCTCCAGATTGAGGAGCGTGGCCACCTGGTGGAACACCTCCCGCTCCAGGGCGGGGGCTATCTCCAAGAGGAAGTCCATGGCCCGGTAGCACTGATCATCGGTGGTCTCGGGGAGCCCTTGGATCTCCGCGTCCTCTGTCACCCAGCGTGACGCGGCGAGTTTCGAGGAGGGCGAGAGCGCCCGGTTCGCCACCAAGGAGAAGAGCACCCGCTCGGCCCGGGGGTCGAGGCGCCGGCCCCGCAGGAGCCGGCGCAGGGTGGCGTCTATCCCTAGACGCTGCCAGAGGGCATCGAGCACGTACGCACCGCCCAGGGGGCGGGACTCCATGAAGGCGAAGTCCTCGCCGGAAGACGCAGAAAGCGCGGCCTCCGGGGAGAGAAACCGGGAGACAGAGGAGACCAGGCGCTCAAGGGCGGCCCGGTTGGCCGCGTCCTCCCGGCCGAAGCTGTAGACGATCTCGGCCCGGCTGCGCTTCTTGACCGGGTCCCACACGTTCTGCGCCAGCTGCAGGTAGCGGATGACGCTGCCGTCTTTTCGCTTCTGAGCTGTCGCGCGCAGATACATTGACTAGAGTATGCCACAGCAACCCTAATCAATGCAAGAACCATTGCAGAAAGTGTGTATCTATGACAATTCGAGTCTCTGACCAACCCGAAACGCTATATACAGGGCTTTTTCGTTCGGGTGCAGACTAGAACGGGATTAGCTGCGGAACCCCGGCCGAAACATCGCCGCCTTGCTCCTGTACGGATGCGGTCTCGTAGCCGCGGCGTCCCTCGACGGCATCCATTCGTTCCACGGAGATGTCCATGGAAAGTACGCATATATGGAAATAGCGCACGCAGGATGAGCTATCCCGTAATCACTGAGGTGACTATTGCGTAAGCGCGCAGTTACGACTATCATGTCGGTGATTGGCCGTGCGGGTCCGGCCGGACCGCGCTCATTCATGCAGCCGGCATGCGTGGCGGCTCGAATGTGCGGCGGACGGTCAGGTCTCGGCGGGGGATTGGGCGTGTGCCCGTATCGAAGGGGAGGGACAATGGCGACTTCACAGGGTAGGTCGACGGTCGGGGGTACGGCGGGCCGGCTCGACGCGGTGCTGGAGGACTTCGGCACCAAACCAGTGCCGGACGCCCAGACCAGGAGTTGGTACCAGATGGGGTTGGTGGTGTGGGGCGTCTCCGTCTGTATCCCCGCCTTCATGCTCGGGGGGGCCGTCGGTTCGATGGCCACTTTCTGGACTGCATTCATTGCCATCGCGCTTGGTTCTGTCATCCTGGCCGTCATCGCCTCCGGTACCGGGTCCGTTGGCGGGTTTTCCCGCATGTCCACCGCCATGAGCGCGCGTTTCGCATTTGGCACGAGCGCCAACATCCTGTTCGCTCTATTGCTGGCGATCGGGGCGTTCGGTTGGTTCGGTATCCAACTCGAGGTTTTCGGACAGGCGCTCTCTGCCGGCATCGACGTCGTATCCGGCGGTACCAATGTCGTGTCCAAGCTACCGCTGGTAATCGTGGGTGGGATCCTCATGACAAGCACCGCTCTCGTCGGGTACAAGGCGATTGAGAAACTATCGCTGGTCGTGGTGCCACTTCTGCTTATCCTTCTCCTCGTGACGCTCGTCAAAGTGGTGCAGGAGCATCCGCTGTCCGAAGTCGCGGCCGTCGCGCCGCAGACACCGGCGTCGCTCGGGATGCTGGTCTCGGTAGTAGCCGGGGGGATGGCGGTCGGAGCCGTGATCATGCCGGATATCTCGCGGTATTCGCGCAGCTCGGGCCACGCGGTGGGAGGTGCGGTCTTCGGGTTCTTGGGGGCTTCCCCCTCTTCCTCATCCTGGCGATGTACCTAGGTGTGGCCACCGGGAACGGTGACTTCACGGCCAACATGCTTGGCTTTCACAGCGGCTTGTGGAGTCTCTTCGCGCTTTTCACGATCGTCTTCGCCACGTGGACCACGAACGACAACAACCTCTACTCGGCGGCCCTCGCGCTCAACAGTATCTTCCCCAAGGTCCATAAGTGGCGGGTCACTGCCCTTGCAGGTGCGGCCGGGACGATTCTCGCTATGCTGGGGATCCTGTCGCAGTTCATGAACTGGATGCTCGTGCTGTCGGTCTCGATCCCGCCGATCGGCGCGGTCATGGCCGTCGACTTCTTCTTGTTCCGGCGGCACGCCTACGACCCGAGCATCGAGAGCGATCTGCCTTCGGTGCGGTGGCAGGCTTTCGCGTCGTGGGGTTTCGGTCTGCTGATCGGCCTCCTGACCTACTACAAGGTGTTCGCGTTCACCACGGCGCCGGCGCTCGACGCGATCATCGCAGGCTCGGTAGCCTACGTGGTCGTGATGCTGGCCGGCGGCGCGCGGTTTCAGGTCGGAGCCGCCGCGGGCGCGATGCAGGCGAGCAGGCGCATATCTGCGGCCCGCGAAGGCACCGTCGACTGAGAGGTGATGAGGTGAAGATCAGGATAGTGGTGCCTCTGGCCGTAGATGTCTTCAACAGTCTGGTGGAGGAGGAGGCCGACCGGCTGAGGGCGCCCGGCACAGAGATCGACGTCGTGAACGTCGAGCGGGGCCCCGCCTCTATCGAAGGGAGCTACGACGAGGCCCTGGCTGCGCCGTGGGTCGTGGAGGCCGTACAGCGGGCGGAGCAAGACGGGTGCGACGGAGTGTTCGTGGACTGCTTCGGTGATCCGGGAGTAGCCGCTGCGCGCGAGGTGGTGTCCATCCCTGTCGTGGGCGGGTTCGTGCCCGCCGCTCTGACCGCTACGGCCATCGCGGGCCGGTGGTCGGTCGTCACAGTGCTCAGCAACGTGGTCCCGCTGATCAGGGACCTGGCTCGGAAGCATGGGTTGGAGGGCAACGTTGCCTCAGTCCGCCACATTGACACCCCCGTGCTCGAACTTCAGGACCACGATCTCATGCGGAGTCGGCTACTCGGGCGCATCAGACTGGCCGTGCGCGACGATGGTGCGGAAGCCGTCGTGCTCGGTTGTACGGGCATGATGGGTTTGGCTGATGATCTGGCCGCGACGATGGCGGACGAGGGTGTCCCTGTCCCGGTCGTCGACCCGACCGCGGCCGCGATCGCCATGCTCGAATCGCTGCACAAGATGGGCGTGTCGCACAGTCGCTTGTGCTACCACCAGCCGACCGAGAAACTAAGGATCATCTGATCCGAGCACCACTATTGTGACGCGCGCCTCTGGGGGCGCGCGTCACCCATCTTCCTGACGAAGCGTCTGCGGAAGGAGTTTCTGTGCGTCATCTGAACGTGGAAGACATCGACTACCTTGCCATCGGGGCCGCCGTCCTGGGCGCCGGGGGCGGGGGCGACCCGTACTTGGGAAAGCTCATGGCCCAACAGGCCATCGTGGAGATGGGCCCGGTCGAGCTTATCGACGCCGATGACGTGCCCGACGACGATCTTGTGATCCCTGTCGCCATGATGGGGGCGCCGGCGGTGATGATGGAGAAGTTGCCGAACGGCAGCGAGCCGGAGGCCGCCTTCCACGCCATCGAAGCCTTCCTGGGGAGAAAAGCCTACGCCACCATCAGTGCGGAAGCCGGGGGACTGAACTCCTGCATCCCCGTTTACGCCGCAGCTCGGCTGGGGGTACCTCTCGTCGATGGGGATGGGATGGGTCGGGCCTTTCCCGAGATTCCCATGTGCTCGTACAACCTTGCCGGCACCAGCGCGTCGCCGATGGTGTGCCTCGACGAGAAGGGGAACGAGGTCCTGATCCGGACTATCGACAATCCCTGGGTCGAGACGATCTCCCGCTCGGTGACCGTGGCTATGGGCCTGTGCTCGATGATCGGCCTCTATGTAATGGACGGTCGCACCGTGAAGAGGTCGGCCATCCGCGGGACCTTGTCGCTGGCTGTCGAGATCGGCAGGCGCATCCGGGAAGCGAAGGAGGGCGGGGAGAGTCCCGTTGATTCCGTCCTGGCGCTGACCCGAGGAGCGACGGTGTTTGAAGGGAAGCTTTTCGATATCACCCGGGATCTCACTACTGGTTTCGTTCGGGGTCGCGCCTTGTTCGAGGGACTCGCCGCCTTCGCCGGGCAGGTCATGACCCTGGACTTCCAGAACGAGATGTTGGTCGCCGCGGTCGACGGGGTCCCTCGCGCCATGGTGCCCGACCTCATCACCCTTTTGGATCGTGAGAACAGTGTGCCCATCACTACCGAGACCCTCAGATACGGTCAGCGCGCGTTCGTCGTCGCCATGCCTTGCGCGGACATCTGGCGTACCGAAGAAGGGCTGCGCCTCGTGGGGCCCCGGTACTTCGGCTACGACTACGACTACACACCCATGGAGGAGCTAGTGGGGGAGGTCGACCGATGAGCTATCGTCTCGGCATAGACGTGGGTGGGACCAACACCGATGCAGTCATCCTCGATGCCGAACACCGGGTCGTCGTGAAGGCAAAACGCCCCACCACGCCCGAGATCATCGACGGCATCCGCGCAGCAGTGGGCGCGGCGCTCATCGCGAGCGGCTTGGACCCCACGACCATCAGCCACGCGATGCTCGGCACCACGCATGCCACCAACGCGATCGTAGAGCGGAAGAACCTCGCCAAGGTCGGGATCATCCGCCTGGGGGCGCCGGCCACCGTGGCCATCCCACCAACGCTTGACTGGCCCGGGGACATCCTGGCTTGCATCGGAGGCACATACCGGGTGGTCCGGGGCGGCTACGAATACGATGGGAAACCCATCTCGGTTCCAGACCCGTTGGAGATCGAGCAAGCGGCACGTGAGCTCGGCGAAGCAGGGGTGGAATCGGTCGCCATCTCGTGCGTGTTCTCGCCGGTGAGGGGCGACCACGAGCTCCTCGCCAAAGAGATCTGCGAACGGGTGCTAGGCCCTGCCGTACAGGTATGTCTGTCGTCCGAGATCGGGAGTCTGGGAATCCTCGAGCGCGAGAACGCCACCGTCCTCAACGCGGCCATCCTGAAAGTGGCCGATCGGGCGTATGGTGGGTGCGCCGGCATCCTGGAAGAACTGGGCATTGAGGCGGACCTCCTCATCACGCAGAACGACGGCACGCTCATGACGGCTGAGTACGCCCGCGCGTATCCGGTCCTCACCATCGCATCCGGCCCGACGAACTCCCTGCGGGGTGCCGCGTTCCTGTCCGGTTTGGACAGAGCCATCGTTGTCGATGTTGGCGGGACAACGACGGATGTGGGGTTTCTCGTCAAGGGCTTCCCGCGCGAGTCCACCCATGGGGTGGAGATAGGCGGAGTCCGCACGAACTTCCGGATGCCCGACCTGATCTCCGCGGGCCTGGGCGGCGGATCCATAGTCCGGTCCCTCGACAGCGGGATCACGGTGGGCCCTGATTCGGTTGGTTACCGGATCACGACGGAGTCAGTTGTGTTCGGTGGCGCCACCATGACGGCTACGGATGTCGCCGTCGTTGCGGGGATGGCCGGCATCGGAAAGCCGGGCCTGTCTATCGGTGTGGACGACGGGGTGGCGAAGGAAGCGATCCGCGTCATCGCTTGCAAAGTCGAAGAGCTCATCGACCGCATCAAGACCGAGCAGACCCCGGTCCCCGTCGTACTGGTCGGCGGTGGGAGCATTATCCTCGGGGAGACTCTCGAGGGCGCGAGCCAGGTTGTCCGTCCCGCTCACTTCGACGTGGCCAATGCGATCGGGGCTGCCATCGCCCAGGTCTCCGGCACCATCGACGGGGTCTTTGACGTGGCCTCGCAGGGCCGGGAGGCCGTCGTGGCTCAGGTGAAGGAGCTCGCCACGGCGGAGGCTGAGCGTGCGGGTGCAGCGGCGGGCACCATCGAGATCGTCGAGCTCGAGGAGATACCGCTGGCGTACATGCCCTCGAACGCAGTCCGTTTCCGTGTCAAGGCGGTGGGCGATCTAGCGGAGGCTCCCATACGCGCGTGACGCGGGGAGTCGGCTTTCTTGGGCCGTTTCTCGCCCTTCTTGCGAGAGCCCCTGTTCGGCTGCGGCCTGCCCGTGTGTTACGTTTGTTGCCGGGCAAGCCATCGGCCAGATTCCGCGTGCACTTCGCAGGTGGCGGGACACATGACGTCGATGGCATGTTGGGAAATCGGGTCAGGCTTGCGCCTGCCTAATGAACTTTGACCCTTGCGGCTAGCGCGGTCGGCATCTAGCCCAATGACGAGAGCCTCATTCGCCTGGCCCGAACCCTTGTACAAGAGCAGAACGATGAGTGGCTCGTGGGGCGCGCTACCTCTTCATCGAGTCCCTCGTCAAGCTGTACGAGGGCACCGCCGCCGTGTCGGATAAGGCGCGCAGCGCCGTCCGGGCGAGCGTGCGAAGGGAGGTGGTCCGGGCACACTTCTGAAAGCGGAGCCGCCGATCAGGATCTACGCCAGGCCAAGGAACGCGACCGGTATGCTATCCTCCGTGGTGATAGTTGTTGACCGCGGATGCAGAGGGAACCGGGGCCTATCTCTCGGAATAGTCGCCGAGGAGAGTGGCTGCTCCAACCTGTAGGCTGGCTTGGCATGGGAGTGATACTTGAATCACGTAGCGGAACTAGCGTCCTTTCGAATTCGCAGCGCCGTGGAGGAGGTTGCGGAGTTCTTGCGTCTTCGCATTCAAGGCGGCATATACGTCGTGGGTACCCGCATGCCACCGGAACGCGTCTTGACCGCGGAGGTTGGTGTTGCGCGTCCTACGCTGCGGCAGGCACTGGAACGACTAAAAGCGGAAGGCTATCTCGAAGCGAAGCAGGGTGCCTTCGCGGGCACATATGTAACCGACCTCATCGTGCCGACGGACAACTGGCTCCGCCACATGCGGGCTCACCCCGACGAGTTCGATGACATTTACCGATTCGATCTGTTGATTGAGGCCGGCGCGGCTGCGATGGCCGCCGAGAGGCGCACGGAAGCAGATCTGGGAGAAATCCAGCTGGCGATCGATCAGCTGCGTGTGCTTGCCCGGCTCGACAGCCTGAAGGATCAGACATTGCGACCGGAGTATGCGCCCCTGCGCGGTGCGGACATGTACTTCCACCAGGCAATAGCGGTGGCCAGTGGATCTCGTCGATTGGCAGACGCCGCGTTCAGGATCCGAGGAGAGCTCTTCACCGCTGGGGTCGTGACACGCTACGGCGGCGAACAGCTTCCCGACGTCCAAGTGGAGCACGAGGCGGTTCTGGATGCCATCAGAGCAGGGGATCCGGCTGCAGCTAGGCAGGCCATGGAAATCCACGTGAGGGCCGGATACCAAAGGTACACCAGCGTGCTCGGCGGTGGCTCTGTTTCCGCCTGACAGTGGACGCCTTTCCCCCGGAAAGCCGGTCCCAGCGAGAGGTGCTGTGGGGGCCAATTCGGGAATGGCCGTGGGCCCCGGGCGGGTTTTCGATGCGCTCACTCGGCGCAGCAGCTGAGCTTGCTTACATCTTTCGAGAAGCTCAGGGCCACGATCTTGAGAGCCTCCGCCATAGTGGGATAAACGTGGATCATGTCCACGAAATCCCGTTCCTTTGCACGGAAGCGGAGGGCCATGGCCGCCTCATGAATCACTTCGGGCGCCCCGCGACCTACCATCGTGACTCCGAGCACCTCCCGGGTGTCACGGTCGAGGACCATCTTGACGAAACCTTGGGCCGCGTGCACGGCCTCTGCCCGGGGTACCAGAGTGAGGGCCACCGTGCGGCAGGAGCAGCGGTGTCCTGCCCGGTTGGCTTCGAGATCGGTGAGCCCCACGCTGGCGACCGGTGGGTCGATGAAGATGGCTCTGGGAACGACCCTGTGGTCGACTGTGATGTCCTCCCCGGCCAGAGCGTTGCGGGCGGCGATGACACCGTCGTGAGCCCCCACCGGGGTGGCGAGCTGGCTTCCCTGCTCGACCCCTACCACGTCGCCGGCCGCAAAGACGCGGGGGTTCGTGGTCTGCAGGTATTCGTTCACCCGGACGAAGCCTTTGGAATCTAGCTCTATGCCGGCTTCGGTCAGGCCCAGGCCGCCGGTGTTGGGCACTCGGCCCGCAGCCACCAGCAGCCGCTCTGCCTCTAGCCGCCGCTCCTTACCCTCGATGCGGACGCGGGCGACCACGCCGGCGCCCCCGGCTGAGAGCGCTTGGACGTGGGCTTGCGTAAAGACATCAACGCCTTCGTCGGCAAAGGCCTCACGCACAGCCGGGCCCACTTCGGGTTCCATGCGATGCAGGATCTCCGGCCCTCGCTGGACGATGGTCACGTGGGTGCCCAACCGAGAGAAGAGCTGGCCAAGCTCGAGGGCCACGTACCCGCCACCCAGGATTAGCAGTGAAGCCGGTCGCTCTCTGAGTTCCTCGGGTACGCCGGCTCCGAGAAGGTCGCTGGTCAAGAAGGGAACGTCTTCAAGGCCGGCCACGTTGGGCGAGTGGGGTTGGGTGCCCGTGGCCACGAGGATGCGCTCCCCCACGAGAGTCTCATCCCCCACCTGGACGGTAAGATCGGGCCCAAGGTGCGCGTTTCCCTCAAAGACTCGTATGGCTGCGCTCTCCGTCACGATACTCTGGTACTTGCGCCCCCGGTACTCCTCGACCACCGCGTCCTTCTGGGCAATGAGAGCGGCGAAGTCGACCTCCACCGGCGCTGGGGCAAGGCCGGGGTAGCGGGGGTGCCCCGCCTCGTGTACCAGGCTCGCTGCTTCGATCAGATTCTTCGAGGGGAGGCAACCCCGGTTCACGCAGGTGCCGCCCAACACGCGGGACTCGGTCATGACCGCCGTCTTGCCGAGCTCCGCCGCCCGCAAGGCTGCGGCGAAAGCGGTGGATCCGCTTCCCAGAATCACAAGATCAAAATTGTGAGTGGCCATCGTGCCTCCTTGTTGTGTCAGGCAGTCGGTGCGGGAACGCCGCCAAGAGCCCTCGGGGCGACGCGTGCCTTCGGTCGGTAGAGCAGCCTCGCGCCCACGGACTAGCAGTGACCTGAGGTGATCGATCCCGGTTCGGCACCTGGCGACTCGTGGTTCATGCTACCATGACTGATATAACTACCATACTTGATAGAGTTGACACCAGGGGAGGACCACCCGTGCTCAGAGAAGCCCCCGCAATGACGGTCCGCCAGAAGCTGGGCGAGTTGCTGAACGAGGTGCAGTACCGAGGAGACTCAGTAGTGGTCACGAAAGCCGGCAAGCCTGTAGCGGCCATCATCGACATCGAGCTTTTCAATCGTCTGCGTCTGCTCGACGCCGAGTTCGACCGCCTCGCTGGGCAGTTGCGCGCGTCGTACAAGGGGAGTCGCCGGAGGGCGTCGCCGCGGAGGTGGACGAGGCTCTCGCTTCCGTGCGGGGCAACTCGCCTGGTGACCGTTCCCTCGAGTGAGGGTCATCCTCGATACGAACGTCCTTCTTTCCGGGCTCATCAATCCGGAAGGCGCGCCCGGCAGGATCGTCAGCCGGTGGAGGGACGGTGGCTTTGAGCTCGTGCTCTCCGAGCGGCAGCTCGAGGAGATAGGGAGCGTGCTCCTCTACCCGAAGATCGCTCGGCGCCTGTCGTGGGGTCCCGAGGAGATCGAAGGCTTCATCCTTCTCCTGCGTCTGAAGTCTGAGGTCGTGCCTCTTTCCGGAGAGGCCGCGACCTTCGAGGGCCTCCGGGGCCAGTTTGATGCCCATCTGCTCTCCGCGCTCCAGCGGTCAGGCGCCGAAGTGCTGGTGAGCGGGGATCGACACGTGCTCGAGCTGCGGAGCCGGTTCCCGGTGCTGTCCCCGGCGGAATTCGCGGCCAGGCTGTGAGGGAACGGTCTCTGAGCAGTGGATGCACAAGACTTCGTTGAAGCGAGGTCTCACCCCACCTTCTTCGGAATACCCGCCGTCCCCGCCCCCCGGCGGCCGTGCGCGCTCGTCGGCGGTGCCTAGGCCGTAGACCTCCAGCTCCCGGCTGACTCGGGCCTGCTTGCGCTCGGCCACCAGGAGCTTGTGCTCGGCGTAGGTGGGTCGCTCCTCGATCTGACCGAGGCGCGCGGGACGCCGGCCTGACGTTGCGCCGGCACGCCCTTCGGGGTTTTCGCCCGCCCGCCGCCCCATCTTTGCCAGCACTTCCTCCAGGTCCCGGATCTCCTCCACCACGATGGCGAGGCCCCGCTTACGGTTGTTCTGCAGGCGGCCACGAACGAGGAAGTAGGTGGCCCGGGCCACCACCGGGGCGTACTTGGCGAGCTTCGGCTCGAAGACCACGCACTCGAAGAGGCCGTAGGCGTCCTCCAGGGTCAAGAACATGGTCCTGCGGCCGGAGCGCATCCAGGGGTTCTGGGCCCGCTCGTAGACCCCGGCCACCAGCACGGGCACCTCGTCGCCCAGGGCGGGGAGCTCGTAGCTCATCTTCACTCCGAGGCGCCGGAGCCCGGACTCGTAGAGCTCCAGGGGTGGCAGGTCACGGTGAGCCCCAGGAGCTCGAGCTCGGCGCGGACCTTGTCCTCGACAGACCAGGCGCGCTCGAGACCGGCCCGCTCCGGCGGGGCGAGGAAGGCCCGCAGCTGTCCCCGCCGCCCGGCCCCCGCACCGGCCAGAGCTTCCCGCCGGTCGTGCAGCAGGGGAGGCGCCAGAGGAGCTCGGTGCGGTCGGGCTCCAGGGAGTCGAAGGCTCCCGCTCGGATCAGGTTCTCGGCCACCGGGTACTCCACCCGGGTGCGCAGGTAGAAGTCCTCGAAGCTCGCGAAGGGGGCATAGCGGCGCTCGGCCTCGATGGCCTTGAGGGCGCGCTCCGACATCTGCTTCAAGTAGCGCAGACCTACCCGCAAGGCCCGTCCCGCCTCTGGGCCTAGGGCGTCCGCCGGGGCCAGGCAGGCGTCGGGGGCCACGCCGGCCCGGGCTCGGGCCCGGTGGGCGCGGGGGAGGACCAGGTCGCCGGGGTGGGGGCCGTCAGCGCGGGCATCCCCAGGCGGTGGCTCGCCCGGGGTGGGTGGCGTCGCCGCCCCGTCCAACAACACATCATTCTTAGAAAAAGCCTTCCCAGACGCCGGCTGGACTGCCGGCAAGACCTGTTGGGCCAGGTTGGCCTGGTCGCCGTGCACCGCCTCGAGCTCGGCCAGGTCGTCGGGGGTGAAGCCCCAGTTGTGCTCGGCGGTCCAGGCCAGGGTGAAGGGGTCGTAGGCGGCGGGGTCGCCGTGGGCCCAGGGGTCGGGGGTTCGGCGTCTTCCACGGTGAAGCCTCGGCCGGAGAGGTTGATGTCCAGGGGACGCACCTCCAGGCCGAAGCGGCGGGCGTCGTTCAGCACGGTGCGCGGGGTGTAGAAGCCCATGGGCTGGTTGTTCATGACGGCGCAGAGGAACTCGGCCGGGTAGTGGGCCTTCAGGTAGGCGGTGGCGTAGCTGATGACGGCGAAGCACGCACTGTGGCTCTTGTTGAAGCCGTAGGCGGCGAAGCCCTCCAGCTGGCGGAAGACCTCGCGGGCGGCCGCCTCCGGGACGCCCCGAGCCACGGCGTGGTGTACGAAGGTCGCGCCGATGCGGGCCATCTCCTCCCGGCTCTTGTCGCGGGTCATGGCCCGGCGGAGCGTGTCGGCTTCGGCCGGGCTGAAGCCCGCTACCAGCTGGGCCACCCGCAGCACCTGCTCCTGGTAGAGGATGACCCCGTAGGTGTCGCCCAGGGCCTCGGCCATGGAGGGATGGGGCAGGCTGACCTCCTCGTAGCCCCAGCGCCGATCGACGAAGGGGCCGATCATCTCGGCCTCCAGGGGTCCGGGGCGGTAGAGGGCGATGGCGGCGATGATGTCGTCGAAGGTGCGCTCCTGCAGGCGGGTGGCCAGGTTGCGCTGGCCGGCCGACTCCAGCTGGAAGAGGCCGATGGAGCCCCCGTTGGAGATGATCTCGTAGGCGGCCGGGTCGCGGGGGGCGAGGCTGTAGGGGTCGATCTTGCGACCGGTGCGCTGCCTGATGAGGTGCACCGTCTCCGAGACGGCCGAGTGGGTGCGTAGGCCCAGGATGTCCATTTTGACCAGGCCCAGGTCGGCCACGTCGTCCTTGTTCAGCTGGAGCACCACCACCCCCTTGGCCGCCCACTGCAGGGGGGCGTAGTAGGTGATGGGCTTGTCGGCGATGACGAAGCCCCCCAGGTGGGTGCCCAGGTGCAGGGGGAAGCCATCCAGGCGCTCCACCAGGTCGAGCAGGGGGCCGTAGCGGGACTCGTCCTGGAGGGGGGATTCGGCCAGCTCGGGCCACTCGCCGGCCAGGTAGGCACGCATGCGGCCGGCGTCGCCGTGGCGGGGCACGTTCTTGGCCAGGGCGTTGATCTCAGTGGGGGCGAAGCCCACCGCCTCGGCCGCGATGCGCACGGCCATGCGCGGGCTCATGGTGTTGACGTTGGCCACCACAGCCACGTTGGCCTCGCCGAAGGTCTCGTAGATGTGCTCGATGACTTCGTCCCGGCGGGTACTGCAGAAGTCGACGTCGATGTCGGGCATCTCCCGGCGGTTGGGGTTGAGAAAGCGCTCGAAGAGCAGGTGGTGGCGGATGGGTTCCGAGGCGGTGATATCGAGCACGTAGCAGACCAGGGAGTTGCCCGCCGACCCTCGTCCCGAACAGGCGATGCCCCGGGCTCGAGCCCAGCGCACGATGTCGTGTACTACCAGGAAGTAGTGGGCGAAACCCATGCGCTCGATCATGGCCAGCTCGTGCTCCAGGAGCTCCACTGCTCGAGGCGGCACCGGCCGGTAGAAGCGCTCGATGCCCCGGAAGCAGCGCTTGGCCAGCAGCGAGTAGGCCGTCTCGCCCCGGGGGACGGCTACCTCGGGGAAGTGGAAGGTGCCGAGTTCCAGGTCCACCCGGCAGCGGGCGGCGATGAGGGCCGGGGTATCCAGGGGGAGACCGCGGGCAGGGGCGGGGCGCTCTCCGAGACGCCGTCGGCTTGCGATGCAGCCAAAGGTCGTTGCGTGGCGGTCAAACCAGAGGTCTGGGCGGGTGCGCCGAGCGATGCCCCTGTTTCTGCAACACTGGTTGCACCATATTCATAATGCAACGACAACAAGGGCTGAAGCTCAGCCTCGAGCTCAGCTCGAGAGCGCAGACAGCGCACCCCGGGGGCGTGTGCGGGATAGCCGGATAGGGGCCAGTCCCGGCCAGCAGCCCGGCAGACCAGGTGCAGGTCGCGATCGTCGGAGTGGGCGTAGTGGGCGTCGGTGGTGAGGGCGGCGGGCAGACCGCACTCCCGGGAAAGCTGCAGCAAACGGTCGCAATAGGCCAGGCAGCCCAGGGCCCAGGGAGCTCCATCGGGGTGGAAGCCCACGTCGTAGTCGGCCGGGTTCAGGCGTTGGGGGTGGCCCTCGGGTAGGTCGGGACGTAGTTGAGGCCGCCCTTTACTCTTTGCAATTGTTATTGCATTATAATTGTTACGCAATATAGTGGGCTGTGGTCTGCGGCTGCCAGGGTCGCGGGGGGCCCGACCCCCGCTCGAAGGGCCGCCTCGTCCGGCGGGATGGTCGTCGTCGCGGAAGTGGCGCAGGCGGCCGTCATCGCCCCGCACCTTGTGGTAGACGAGGGCGCCGAACTGCCCGGCTTCGGCCTCCCGATGGGGCAGATAGCCGAAGTGCTGCAGCTCCACGAAGAGATGATCGGGGCCGAAGATGGCGCGCAGGTAGCGGAGTACGGCCCGGGCCTCGGCCTCACGGCCGGCGTCGATGAGGCGGCCTACTTCGCCCTGCCGGCAGCCGGTCAGGCAGATGAGTCCCTCGCGATGCTCGCGCAGCTGGGCGGCGGTGACGGTGGGGGGCCGGTCGCGCCCGGGCACGGCCAGGTGAGCGGCGGAGGTGAGGCGGCAGAGGTTGGCGTAGCCCTCCCGGGTCTCGGCCAGGAGCACCAGGTGGTAGGGGTGATCGGTGGTGGCCAGGGGTGGGGCGGGCTCGGCGGCGGCCAGGGGGCCGGTGCCGGATTTGCCGTTCGCGGACTCGGCCGCTATCGCCGCAGGCGCCAGTGGCTCCACCCGCACCTCGGCCCCCAGGATGGCCTGGATCTCCCGCCGGGCGCAGGCCTTGGCGAAGCGCACGATGCCGTAGAGGCCGTCGTGGTCGGTGAGGGCCAGAGCGGGCTGGCCCAGCTCGACGGCTCGGTCGACCAGCTCGGCAATGCGGCTGCCCCCGTCGAGGAAGCTGAAGTTCGAGTGCACGTGCAGGTGCACGAAGGGCGGAGCGACCTCGGGCCCTCCGGTGTCGCGGAGATCCCCGGGGCCTTCCGTCGTTTGCGGCGGGAGGTGGTCGGGGCGCTTGCGGTCATCGTACAGAGCACCGTAGGTGGGGGGGATGCCTTTGACCGGCAGAGAGCCCAGGTCGGGCGCGGCCGATCGGGGCGGGCTCGCGGTGATCGGTGAGGGTGTGTCACCTGAGGCCGCCGGGACGGGTCCGCCGCCGGGCCGACCGGCAGGGGGCTCCCGGGCGGGAGGGTGTCGGAGTCGCCGCCGGAGCGAGGGTCGCAGGCAGGGGGAACAGCCCCTGCTTTCATCGGGGTCGGGGTCGTGGCGGCGGGATCTGCGCTCGGCGGAGGCTGGGTGGCGTTCGAGGCAGGGCCGGGATCGGCCGGTCCGCGGGCCCAGCCGTCCTTGGGACCCCGCCCGCCGCGGCGGATGTAGTCCTGGCTGGGGGCGATACGCCGGATGGGGAAGCCGCCCAGTCCCCGGTCGCTCATGGCCGGACTCCGCGAGGGTGCTCCTGCTGTCTCACGGCTGACTCAAGACATAGCAAAGCAACGTGCAATTATTAATAAATGCATGATATGTTGCTCCATCTAATGAACGTATGTTCGCTAGAGCACTATACGTATCCCCTCGGACGGAAGTAGGGGAGAGCAGTGTACACGACATTTGTTCGTCGCCAAGGTGCAACCAAGATTGGAGTGACGTCGGACTGACTCCCCGCGGAGAGTACGCGGTGCGCGAGGTGCAGCGGGCGACGCTCGAGACGGAGACGACCACCTGACGCTTGGACGGCGGGAGACTGCTAGACGAGCGGGCCGCCCTGGGACGAGGGGAGCCCCTTCAGGAACCCCAGTAGAGCCCGGTTGAACGCCTCGGGCTGCTCGACGTTGGAGAGGTGAGAGGCTGACTCGATCACGACCAGCTCGCTGCCGGCAATGCGCTCCTGGATGGCGCGGGCCGCCTCCACCGGGGTGCCCGGGTCCTCGGCGCCCACCACGACCAGTGTGGGTAGATGGATGTCGGGCAGGCGCTCGAGGAGGTCCAACTCCTTGATGGCCTGCCCGCAACCGACGTAACCCGCGACGGAGGTGCGGCGGATCATGGCGCGGATGACGTCCACCGCCCCCAGGCGCGCATCGATGGTGGGCTGCGTGAACCAGCGTTCGATCGTGGGCTCCACGTGGACCTCCATGCCCTCGGTGCGCGCCGTCTCCATGCGCTCGTCCCAGAGGGACCCCGCCTCGGGGGGCGTCTGCGCGGCGGTATCGCACAACACCAGACTGTGGAGGATCTGGGGATGCTCTAAGGCCAGAGTCTGCCCGATCATGCCCCCCATCGATAGGCCCACGAAATGGGTGCGCTCGATGGCGAGGGCTTCGAGCAGGGCGTGTACGTCGTCCGCGAGCTGGGTGAAGGAGTAGGGGCCGGGAGGCGCATCGGTGCCCCCATGGCCGCGGGTGTCGTAGCGCAAGACCCGGAAACGGGCGGTCAACGCGGCCAGTTGGGGTTGCCACATACCCAGGTCGGTGGCCAGCGAATGGCTGAGGGTGACGACCGGCGCCTCCGGCGAGCCGTCGAGCTGGTAGTTGACCCCGATGCCGTTCGCCGTGATGCGGGTCACGTCATATCTGAGAATCACTGATACCAGAAGGTGACGCGGGCCCCGGCCGCCGCGGCGTCTTCCGAGCACCACTGCGTGAGCTCGGCGGCCCTCACCCCTAGCCCCGGTCGCGAGAGCCTCACCCGGCTTCCGTCGGCCAGGCGGACGTCATAGGAGGTCAGCAGTCGGCCGTCGAGATCGAGAACGCAGCCACCGCAGGGGAAGCAGACGTGCTCGATCACGCCTCTCCCTTCGGCCCCGATCCGGCTGCCCTCCAGCCTGGTCGAGGCGATCCGCTCGGCCTGCTCACGTGTCACACGAAGGGTCCTCATCAGCGCTCCCTCCCTTCAAACTACTTTCAGAATACCCGAAATCGGCGGCGGCGGCGAGCGGCTGAAGGCGTTGACACCTGAGCGATTTACGAAAGCCGTACTGCGCTCAGCCCGGCCCTTCGCGCGCCCACGGAGGCAGCCATTGCACTCTGTGAGTGACACGTGTAAACTTTATCTTACATGTAGGAAGGAGACGGCCGGAATGCTGCCCTTCGATGAGTTTCTGCGCGTGCTGGCGGCGCTGGACAACCCTCATCGCCTCAGGATCGTCGCTCTGCTTGCCGGCGAACGCCTGCACGTGAGCGGCATCGCTCGGCAGATGGGACTCAGCCGCCCCCTGGTGCACATGCATCTGAAGCGTTTGGAGGCCGCGGGTCTGGTAAAGGGATCGCTCGAGCTTTCGGAGGACGGCAAAGCGATGAAGTTCTTCGAAGTGGTTCCCTTCGCCTATCGGATCACGCCGTCTCTCATCCGCGAAGTTGTAAGCGCTAACCAACCTCGGGAAAAGGAGGAGCAATCATGATCATCGCGCAGACGGCGTGGTCGGATGCCGCAATCGCTCTGGGTGGGATACTGCTGGTAACCGCGATAGCCGTGGCGCTGATCTGGCAGATCTTCAAGACCGGCAGGGCGGGGATTTTCAGCGCGCGCGAGAAAGCGTATCGCGAACTGGCCGAGGAGGCGGTCGCTCTTCACCGCACCATTCAAGAAGAGCTTGACCGGACCAACCAAGCCCTCGCGGACGTGCTGAAACGCGTGGCCGAGATCGAGCGTGTGTTAAGGGAAGTGGATTAGCATGCTCCGGCTGGGCCGATTCTGCTACCGGCGCCGCCGCCTCGTCCTGCTGGTCTGGGTCGCCGCCCTCGCAGCGCTGATTGGCGCGGCGATCACCGCGGGTGGGACCCTTGAGGATCGTTTCGAGCTACCCGGCACGGAGAGCCAGGCGGCGGTCGATCTCCTCGAGGAAGGGGGCTTTGCCACGCGTGCCGGTGCCCCGGGACAGCTGGTGATCCACGCCGGTGCCGGCGTCACCGATCCCGCGATCGAGCGGCAGGTTGCAGGTTTGATCGATGACATGAGGGCCAGGATCTCCGAGATCACCATCGTCAGCCCTTACGAACCCGAAGGCCAGCTCCAGATCAGTCCCGACGGCACGATCGCCTTCGCCGAGCTCGCGCTCGCCGACCGCAGTGACAGGGCCTTCGCCGACGCCATCGGAGAGATCCGCGCGCTCGTCGCAAGGGCCGGAACCCCCGGTATCCAGCTGGAGCTCGGCGGTGACCGTTTCGCCGAGGAGGCGGGCGGCGGCGGCGAACTGGTTGGCCTGCTGGCAGCGATTGTCATTCTGCTGGTTGCGTTCGGGTCGCTGCTCGCCATGGGATTGCCGATACTCACCGCGCTCTTCGGCATCGGCGCCGGTGTCGCCCTCGATGTTCTTCTTGCCGGTACGATCACCATGCCGAGCTTCACGCTGCAGCTGGTGATCATGCTCGGGATCGGTGTTGGCATCGACTATGCGCTGTTCATCGTAACCCGCTTCCGGCAGGCCTTGGCTGACGGCCATGAGGTAGCCGCCGCGATCGAGCTGACGATTGACACCGCCGGCCGGGCGGTACTGTTCGCGGGTATCACCGTCGTGGTGTCCGTGCTCGGTCTGCTCGTGGTGGGGCTGGATCTCAATCGCGCCCTGGGCATCGCCGCCGCCAGCGGCGTGGCCATGACGATGCTCGCCTCGATCACGCTCCTGCCCGCGATATTGGGATTCGTAGGGCGGCGAATCGACCGCTTCGGCCTGCCGCACCGGCGGGCGACGGCCGGTACCAGCGGCATATGGTACCGGTGGAGCCGCGTGATCCAGCGGCGGCCGGTCCTGCCCGCGCTTGCCGGGCTGCTGATTCTTGTCATACTGGCGCTGCCCACGTTCTCCATGCGGCTCGGTTTCGGAGACGCCGGCAACCGGCCGGAGAGCGACACCACCCGGCGGGCATACGACCTGCTGGCCCAGGGTTTCGGACCCGGCGCCAACGGGCCGCTGATTCTCGCCGCGTCCGTTCCCGGTGAGCAAGCCGCCGCCGCCCAGGAGCGGCTGTTCCGGCGCCTGGAAACCACGGAGGGCGTCGCCGCTGTCATGGGCGCCATCGCCAACACCTCCGGGGACGTGCGGCTCATCCAGGTGCTCCCGATCACAGCGCCCCAGGAGGAGGCCACCGCCGAGCTGGTCCATCGGTTGCGCACCGACATCATCCCCGATGTCGCCGGTGACAGCGGGCTGATAGTCCATGTGGGAGGCGCGCCGGCGGCGGCGATCGACTTTGCCGACTTCAATGCCGCGCGGCTGCCCATGTTTGTAGCCGTCGTGCTGGCGGTGTCGTTCGTCGTCCTGCTGATCGTGTTCCGCAGCGTCCTGGTGCCGGTCAAGGCCGTGATCATGAACCTGCTGTCCATCGGCGCCGCGTACGGTGTCATTGTTGCCGTCTTCCAGTGGGGCTGGGGAGCGGAGCTGCTCGGCGTCGGCAAGCCGGGACCGGTCGAGGCGTGGGCGCCCATGATGCTGTTCGCCGTCGTTTTTGGCCTGTCGATGGACTATGAGGTCTTTCTCTTGTCCCGGATCCGCGAGGACTATGACATCTCCGGCAACAACGACACGGCTGTGGCCCACGGTCTCGCCGCCTCGGCCCGGGTGATCACCGCCGCAGCCGCCGTCATGGTCGTGGTGTTCGCCGGGTTCGTGCTCTCCTCGGACCGGGATCTGCAACTGTTCGGAATGGGCCTGGCCGCCGCCGTCTTCCTCGATGCCACCATCGTCAGGCTCGTCCTCGTTCCCGCGACGATGGAGCTACTCGGCGACCGCAACTGGTGGCTGCCCCGTCCGCTGGAAAGGGTACTCCCTGCCGTCCACGTCAAGCGGCTGCCGCCCTCGGCCAAGGAAGTCTTCGGCGAGAGGGCCGATCGATATGGGGAGATGGAGGTCTTCAGCGAGGAGAAGTACTACCTGCCGCTAGTAGAGTTCGCTGCTCCCCAGCCGGACGACCGCGTTCTCGACCTGGCGACCGGCACCGGCCTCCTCGCCCTGCTGATGTCCCGCCGCGCCCGTGAGGTCACCGGCTGCGACGTGACCCCGGAGATGCTCGAGAAAGCGCGCGCCCGAGTCAGCGAAGGCGGGCAGGGAAACATCCGTTTCGTCGAGGCGGAAGCGGCCACACTCCCATTCCCCGACGACTCCTTCGACCTCGTGACCTGCCGGGCCGCGTTCCATCATTTCCCCGACCCACGGGCGGCTCTCGCGGAGCTCTTCCGCGTTCTCGCTCCCGGCGGCCGCGTGGTGATCGCCGATGTCGTTGGCTACTACGGGCCGGGTCAGGAGCGCCATATCCGCGAGCGCCTGGAGAAGCTCCTCGACCCCTCGCATATCCTTGCCTACACAGCAGAGGAGTTCGCCGAGATGTTCGCGGAGTCAGGCTTCGAGGTCGGGCGCCGGCTGGAGCCGGAGACTCAACCGCTCCCGCTCGAGATCATCCTGGGACTGGAGAAGCTCAACGATCCGGAAGCAAAGGCCGCTATCGAATCGATCCTGAAGGCCGGCGCCGGTTCCGACCTGGGCGGCGTCGAAGTCTTTGTCGTCGACGGCACGTTCGCGCTCAGATGGCACCTGCTTTTCATCGCCGCGTCAAAGCGGGGGACCGGGTGGTGGGCTCGGGTGACGGAATTCGCTGTGCAGAAGCAGGTTCGTCCCTTCCCGGATGACTTCGGCGCTCGAGGCGGCGATCGATTGTCTCGTCGCCTGGTTCGGCCTCACTCCACCTTCGTCACCCCCAAGCGCAGGGTGGTCTTGAGCTTGTCCGCCGCGGCCCGATTGGGGTCTCCGATGTAGATCTCGTGATGCTTGCCGGTGATCTGGTAGCCTTGCTCCTCGGCAAAGGCGACCAGGCGGGCGATGGTCGCGGACTCCGCGTCGTAGGGGCCGATGTGCATGATCTGCGCACTTGGTCCCTCCGCGAAGGTGCGCAACCGGACATCGGACAGGTGGGGCCCGCCCTTGCCCTTGGCTGCCGTCTCCGCCTGCACCCGCTCGACGAAGTCCTCCGGCACCTGGTCGGGTATCATCATCTGGAGAGTCCAAGCCATCTGGTCGTGGCTGGTCTCGGCCGTGAGCTCTCCGCCTCCGGCATGCCAGTACAGGCCCTCGGGGGGCATCACCGGGTAGTCCAGATCGAGCTCCTGCTTGGCAGCGAATCGGACCGAGTACGCCAGGGTGAAGAGGGCCTGCAAAGCGGCCTGGAAGGCCTCGCCTCCCGGGGGGCCTTCGCCGTCGACGGCCAGCACATGCATTGGTGGCACCTGGACCAAGACCGGCGCTTTAGCGCTCGGCATGTAGAGGTGCTTGAGCTCCTTGCGCAAATCGAGCTTGGTGGTCATGGGTGCCCTCCTTGGAATCCCCGGAAATCCGCGTTTATGTACCCGGTCCGTTCGAGGAACACTCCCATCGGTCCGTTCGAGGAGCCCGCCCATCCTCGGCCTCGCAGGTGCCCGCTCCCTACTCCTCGATCTCGTAATCCGCCACGTTCACCTGCTTGAAGGCAAGCCGCTGGAACTGGGGGACGGGGGGGGGGGCCGTGGCGTCCAGGCCGATCTTGCAGCCGATGCCCCCGTCGGTAACCGGGTTCAGCTCGTGACCGCGCGCCTCCGGTATCAAGATGACGTCCCGGTCGGGGCGGAGACGGGTGGCGATGGCCCACTCGACGTCCCGGGGGTCGTAGATGTCCACGTCTTCGTCGACCACGGTGACCTGCTTGAGCGGGGGGAAAGCCCCGAAGGTTGCGAGAATGGCGTTTCGCTGCAGACCTTCGCTGGTCTTCTCGAGCTGCACGACCGCGTGGTAGAAGCCGCAACCGCCGTAGCTGAGGTAGACGGCCCGCACCCCCGGGATCTGGCGCGAAACCAGGCGGAAGATGCTGGCCTCGGCCACCAGTCCTACGGCGTTGTACACTTCCTGCCCGGGGATGATGGTGTGCCAGATGGGATCTTCACGACGGGTGACCCCCGTGACCCGCGCCACCCAGCGGTCGGCGCGCTCGGCGTAGTAGCCGGTGACCTCGGCGGCCGGCCCCTCGGGCTCACGGACGTGAGGCAGGATCTCGGCTTCCAGGATGAACTGGGCCGAGGCGACGCCTTCCACATCGACTGTGCGCCCCGGCACCAGTTCCAGAGGGGCGCCCAGCAGGTGGCCGGCGATGCCCAGCTCGTCGGTATCGATGGGGGCGGCGCTCCCTGGAACCACCGCGGCGAAGTGCACTGCCGGATTTACCCCGTTGTTGATGGTCACCTGCAGCGGTTCCCCGCGGGCCTCGGCCCGCTCGTAGTAGTCGCGCAAGTGGCGGCCGATATCCATGAGGCAGGTGAGCCGGTCGCGACCGGTGACCATGAAGCGCATGATCGAGGCGTTGCGCACACCGGTGTCAGGGTCCTTAGCGATGACCACCGAGGAGGTCAGGTAAGGCCCGCCTTCCTCGAGGCCGGCTTGAGGAATCGGCAGTCGGCCGAGGTCGACCCTCTTCTCCACCACCTCCTGCGAGGGCGCATCGGCCACCCCCACCGGATGCAGGGGTGACTGCTGCCACTGGGCCACCGCGTCGGCCACCAGGAAAGGCAGCCGGCCCTCGGGTACGGCAAAGACCTCGGCTAGCAGGCCACGGTTCCAGTAAAGGCCGGTGAAGACCGGGAACGCTCGACCCTTGACCTTCTCGAAGTAGACGGCTTTGCCCCCGTGGAAGCGTCGGGCTATCCCTGCCAGCTCCAAGTACGAGTCTGCCTCGGTCTTGACCCGGGCCAGGCGGCGACGCTCCGCCAGGTGGGCCACGATACCTTGCAGGTCGCCGAGGCCGCGCAGGGCCAGGTCGCCGACCGGGGCACGCTTTTCGCGATCCTCAGCCTTGACCGGCGTGGTTTTGGCGGTATCGGTCCGTCGGGTCATGATCGGGGTCCTCCTATGTTACTGGCGCTCGGTTCGAAACGAAGCCTAGGCCGCCACGGCCGCACTGGGGCTCAGAGCAGGGAGTTCGGCAGGACGAGAGCCAGCTGCGGGAAGATCATGAGCAGCACGAGCACGATCAGATAGGCCACCAGGAAGATCAGTACGCCCCGGAAGATCGTCTGGATGGGCACGTCAGGGGCCAATCCGCTCACGATGTAAACGTTCACCCCCACCGGCGGTGTGACGGCGCCCATGGTGGTGACCAGGGTGAGAACCACTGTGAACCAGATGGGATCGTAGCCGAGGGCGGTGGCGAGCGGGAAGAAGATGGGGATGGTCACCACCAGGAAGCCGAGGGCGTCCATGAGAGCGCCGCCGATGAGGTAGATCAACAGCACGACCCCCAGGATACCCACGGGGGGGATAGGGAGACCGGTGGCCCACTCGGCCAGGTCGAAGGGCAGACGGGTGACAGTGAGGAACCGGCCGAAGAGCACGGCCCCCGTGATCAGCAGCACCACCATGGCCGATGTGCGCAGGGTCTCGCCGATGGCCTGCTGCAGGCCCTTCAGGGTCAGGCTGCGCCGGGCGAAGCCAATGACCAGCGCTCCGAAGGAGCCGGCCGCTCCCGCTTGGGTGGGCGTGAACCAGCCGGCGTACAGGCCCCCGATGACCAGGCTGAAAAGGGCCAAGGCTTCGATCACGCCGGTCAGGGAAAGGATCTTCTCCCGCCAGCTCGTGCGAGTGCCGGGCGGGCCCAGGGCCGGGTTGCGGAAGGTCATGAAGAAGACGGTGGCCAGCAGCAGGGCGGTCAGGACGATGCCCGGGATGATGTTGGCCAGGAACAGCTTGGTGATGGACTGCTCGGTCTGCACGGCGATGATGATGAGCACCACGCTTGGGGGGATGACCACCCCCAGAGTGCCGCCAATGGCCACCGCCCCCGTACTGAGCGCTCGGTCATAGTTGTAGCGTTTCATCTCGGGTAGGGCGACGGTGCCCATGGTGGCCGAGGTGGCCGAGTTGGAGCCGCAGATGGCGGCGAAGCCCATGCTGGCCAGGATGGTGGTGCCCGCCAGGCCCCCGGTAGGCGGCCCACCCACTTGTAGGCCGCGTCGTAGAGCCGCTCGGTGACCCCGGAGTGGAAGGTGATCTGCCCCATCAAGACGAACAGGGGCACCACGCTCAGGCTGTAGGAGGCGAACTGCCCCCAAACGTTGGTCGAAAGCAGATGTAGGGAGACATCGGTCGAGAGCAAGTAGGCGTTGCCCAGCACCCCGGCCAGCAGCATGGCGAAGGAGACGGGCACCCGCAGCATCATCAGCACAAACATCAAGGCGATGCCCAGCACGGCGACGGTGGTGGGGCTCACTGCCTACCTCCGAAATCGGGGTTGGACATGGTCCTCGACCGGCCTACCACGTGCTCTTCTGCCGGGGGAAGCACTCGCGGAGCGAGTGCAGGAACTCGGTCAGCAGGGCGAGTACCAGGCCCAGGCAGCCCGCGGCCACCAGATACACCCAGGGATAGTAGACGACCTTCATGGTCTCCGAAAGCGAGCCGCTTGCGCGCAGGGAGCCGGCGTACTTGAAGATCTGGTACGCCACGGCGAGGAAGAGGGCCATGGATACGACGTTGACGGCCGCGGTGATGTACGCGCAGGCGCGGCTACCCAGCTTGTTGACCAGAAGGTCAATGGCCACGTGCTGTCTGTGGATCTGCGTGTAGCCGAGGGCGAAGGCGGTGGTGAGCGCAGCCAGCCAGCTCACGATCTCGAAGGTCCCAGTGAGGGGCCGGAAGAAGAGCCGCAAGATTACGTCGAGCACCGTGACACCCATCATGGTGACCAAGGCGAGGCCGGCCACGACGGCCATGGCCCTGCTGACCAGGGAGTTGAACCTGTCGAGGTATCCGAGGTATCGCATCGAGGTTGCCGCCTCCGTTCGCGGGTGGGAGGTGTGAGGCCGGCCGGGCAAGCCCGGCCGGCCTCACACATGGCTTACGACCCGGCTTCGGCCGCGTTCTTGTCGCGCAGTTCGTAGAGGGTGTCGACGAAATTCTGTCCGGGCAAGCCCGCCGCGTCGGTATCCTTGATCCACGAATCGACCATGGGAGCGAGTTTCCCGTCCCAGATGCCCTCCTGGCCTTCGTCCAGGCCGACGATCTCCAGGCCCTGCTCGTCTTGAGACCACTTCAAGGCGCCGCCGACGTTCTCGTTGTCGTGGTAGTTGCCCGTCCAGAGCGCCATCTCCCGACCCAGGTCGTCGATGACCTTCTGCACCGGGGCGGGCAGAGCGTCGTAAGCGTCCTGCTTCATGACGGCAGCGAAGGTGACCACCACTGTTGGGTAGTCGGTGACGTACTTGAGCTGCTCGGCCAGCTTGAAGTCCTGCAACACCTCACGGGAGGTCATGGTGCCCTCGATGAGGCCGGTCTGCACCGCCTCGGGAACCTCGGGCATGGACATCCCCACCGGCGACGCTCCCAGCGCTTCGAGCACGGGCACGCCGGTGCCGGCGGCGCGGAGCTTCATGCCCTTGAGGTCGTCCAGGTTGCGCACCGGCTTCTTGGTCATGAGGTAGCCGGGCTCGGTGGTGAACATGGTGACAACCTTGAAGCCGTCGTACTCGGCCGGTTTGAACTCCTGGTAGAGGTCCCAGAGAGTCAGGCTGGCCACGGTGGAGCTGGGGAACCCTACCGGCAGCGACGCGCCCGAGGTCAGCGGGAAGCGCCCGGGATCGTACGAAGGGGGAGCCCAGGCCGATATCGGCCACGCCCTGAGTGACGCCGTCGTACATCTGCTGCGCGTCGAGGAGCGTGCCTCCGGGGAAGGTTTCCACGGTAACGACGCCATTGGTGCGCTCGTTGACCAGCCGGGCCCACTCCTCCATCTGCTTGCCGGGGAAGGTGCCGGCTGGGGCGAAGAAGGCGTAGGTCAGCTTGATGGGTTCCAGGCCGGCGAACTCATCGGCCGCCGCCGTGGTTGCGGTCTCTCCGGCTGACGTCGTGGACGATTCCGCCGGCGCCGCTGTCGTCGTGGTCGCGTCGCTGCCACCGCAGCCGCTCAGGGCTACCACCGCCATACCGGCCAGCAGCAGCACGGAGACCAGAAGGACTACTGTGGTGGGCCGATGTGTTCTGTAGTGGATCATGTCCTACCCCCTTGTTGTGTTGCAGTCTGCGAAAGGCGCCCGGCTGTACCGGGAGCCTCCCACCGGGCCGGGCCCCTGCCGGGTCCGGCGCGCTCGTTGCCGCCAGCCTCATGTGCGGTCACCCCTGCCTACCCCCCTCCTTGTTGCTCCGAGATCCTCCCTGGATCCCCCCGTGGAAGCTCAGGTCCGGTGACGCCGCCACGTGCCTCAGCAGGTCGGCGAATCCGCGGTATCTCTCGCGGAATAGCGCGGCCGTGTCGACGTTCCGGTAGTCGTAGTAGCCGCGGCCCGCCCGGGGGCCGGTTTCCCCCGTGGCCATCTTCTCCCTCACCGAGGCCGGGGGCTTGAACTGCTCCTGTCCCAACCTGCCGTAAAGGTACTCACCCGCGTGAGCCAGGATGTCCACACCCCCCAGGTCGATGAACTCCACCAGCCCCAGAACGGCCAGGCGAAAGCCAAAGCCGGCCTTGATGGCGGTGTCGACCTGCTCCGCGGTAGCCAGCCCTTCCTCGACTATGCGCACGGCCTCGTTCATGGCCGCCACTTGAATGCGGGGCACGATGAAGCCGGGGCTGCTCCGCAGGGGCACCGGGATCTTGCCGACGTCCTCGAGGAAACCGGCGACGCGGGCCAGCGTCTCCGGTGTCGTCTCCTCCCCGTAGGCCACCTCCACGAGGGGGATGAGGAAGGCCGGGTTCAGCCAGTGGGCCGTCACGACGCGGTCGTCGGGTCCTCCCATCTCATGGAAGGACTCCAGCGTGAAGGTGGAGGTGGCTGAGGCGACCACCCCTCATCGGGCAGGAAGTGGAAGGCCTGGCGGTAGAAGCGGTCCTTGGCCTCGACTGTCTCCGGCAACGCCTCGAACACCAGCGAGCAGGAGCCGAGGCGGTCGGCCAGGTCTCGAGCCACCGACAGCCGTCCGAGGAGCCGCGCGGGGTCGCCGTCCACTAGCCCGAGTTCCGCCAGGAGGTCCAGATTGGCCGCGATCTCGTCGCGGGCCTTCTCCAGGGCGCTCCAAACGTTACCGGGAGTGCGCTCTTTGACGTCGAGCAACGTCACCTCGTAGCCCCGGTCGGCCATGAGAATGGCTGTGGCGATGCCAATCCCCATCCTTCCCGGACCGACGATCCCGATCGTCTCTACGCGTCCCCTGCCTGGCGGCGAAGCGTCATTCTCAGGCATCAAGACCTTCTTGCAGGAGCCGGTCGAGTTCTCGCCTGGATAGCGAGCCCAGCCCCAGATTGGCGAGGGTCCGGCCGGCGGAGATGTGGTCTGTGCCGGTGATGGCTCCGATCAGGCGCAGAAGCGAATCGGCCACAGGCGTCTCCACGCCGGCCAGGTCGGCGATGCTGGCGAAGAGGGCCAGGTTGATGTGCACGTCCTCTCGGACATAGCGATGCTCGAAGCCCAGCGGCTCACGCCACTTCTCACTCTTGACGAGGTCGCTGTGGCCCCGCCGGCCGTACATCCACTCCTGGTCGCCCTGCGGTTCGTAGTGATGGGTCATGGGGTAGTGGGGCGGCGCGAAGCCGAAGGCCTCTCTCACGGCGATGCGCTCGGAGTCGTGCCTCAGGATGACCTTCCTCACCGAGGGGGTGGTGCCCTCATTGTGGATATCCCAGCTCTCGAAATGCTCGATGGCCCCGGTGTTCAGCAGCACGAGCACGGAGTGGATGATCGGGCCCACGTTGAGGAGCGCCACCGACAGGGCGTTCTCCACCGGATGGGCACCCGGAAACAGAGCTCCCAGCACCTCCAACGTCTCCCGAGTGGACCGCCCGGGGAAGACCCCCACCGGCAGGCGCACACTCCGCCCGCTCACTTGGACCTCGGTCGGGCCCGTCTTTCGGGTGAGATAGGGTAGGGTTCCCGGTTCCGCATAGGCCACCTCCGCTGCGTTGCCGTGCTCGCGCACTGTGCGGGCGAACACGTATGAGCCCAGCGAGCCGGGGGAGAGGAGCACGACCTGGCCCTCACTCAGGTAGGGGCCCACTCGCCTGGCCCGATCCTCCTGGGTGAAGGCCGGGTCCGTGCAGATGACCACGTCCGCACCTGTCACGACCTCGCCCACATCTTCCGATACCAGATCCGGCCGGGCTTCTCCCTGGGGGATGAGTCCCGTCACCAGGATCCTGCCGGAGTCGAGCACGGCGGCGTGGCGTTCTCGCGAACCCGGCCAGAACCTCACCTGGTGGCCCATCAAGGCGAGGTCCCCCGCGGCCGTGTACGATCCGTTGCCTCCCCCGACCACCGCCACCGTCAGGGGATGGAGGGTCCTCCCTGGGGACGGCGTCACCGATCATCCTCCCTATGATCCTCACTGATGTGTCCGGCAATGAAGGCCTTGGCGTCCTCCAGATGCGCGCGCACGGCCTCCGCTACCCCGTCCTTGTCCCGCGCCTTCAACCGCTCGAGGATCCTGCGGTGCCCGCGAGTGGCCAGACGGGCAGTCTCCAGGTCGCGGAAGCTCTCCACGCGGAAAAGCACCACGTGCCGCCTGAGGTTCTGGCAGATCTCGAAGAGTCTCTCCGAACCGCTAGCTCGGGCCAGGATCTCGTGGAAGGCGGCGTCGTGCTCTGCCAGGAGGTCGGCATTCCCGCGGGCGAGCTCCGCCTCGCACTCAGACAGGTTCACTTCCAGGGCCTCGAGTTCGTGGTCGGTCAGCCGCTCGGTAGCCCATTGCGCCGCCAGCACCTCGTTGACAATGCGAATCTCGCAGATCATCTCGATCTCGGCCCATTCGATGGCGCGAACCTGGTAACCCACTCGGGGGGCGGAGACGACCAGCCCTTCTCGTTCGAGGGAATGAAGGGCTTCGCGCACTGGCGTTCTGGAGACCCCCATGGATTGCGCGAGGGTGGTCTCGACCAGGCGCGTACCCGAGACGATGCGTCCGGAAAGGATGGCCCCGTGAAGGAAGTCATGCACTCGCTTGCGCATGGCTTCGGGCTTCTCGATCACAAGCCCAACCCACGGCTCGACTTCATTCTGATGCGTCACTATCCATCCCCCCGATGAAGCAACAGCGGCCCGTAGCGTCCCGGGCTGCTGGCGAAGCCCAATGCACTGCTAGGATACTGTACCCCAGGGGACCACACCGGCCTCCGTGTTGTCAAGTGGTCGTCGCCACAATTTCGCCGCCGCCACAACCACGGGGCCGGCATGGCCGCGAGGCGCCACAAGCGTCCGGCCGCCCCCTTGCGCGGGCTTCTCGTCACGCGCTACGCTTGACGCTCCGGGAAACAACGCGGGCGAAGTCGCTCGCCAATCAAACAAGGAGCCACTGTGGACCGGGCCGATCTCGACTTCGCTCACCTGCCCTTCGCCTACCACAAGACCGACGCCAACGTGCGGGTCTTCTTTCGAGAGGGGGCCTGGTCTGCGCCTGAGGTCACCTCCGAGGAGTACCTCACCCTGCATATGGCTTCGGTCTGCTTCCACTACGGCCAGGCCATCTTCGAGGGCCTGAAAGCCTACGAGCGCCCCGACGGGCGGGTGCAGACCTTCCGGGCTCGGGAGAACGCCCGCCGTATGCGGCACTCGGCCGAGAAGCTCCTCATGGAGCCGGTGCCCGAGGAGGTCTTCCTGGACGCCGTCCAGCGGGTGGTTCAGGCCAACCGCCGCTTCGTGCCCCCCCACGCAAGCGGAGCCAGCCTCTACATCCGCCCGTTCGAGATCGGGGTGAGCGCCGAGGTGGGGGTGAAGCCCAGCATAGACTACCTGTTCATGGTCTTCGCCACCCCGGTGGGCCCCTACTACAAGGCCGGCTTCACCCCGGTGCGCCTGCTCGTGCAAGAAGAGATCGACCGGGCCGCCCCCGGCGGGGTGGGGGACACCAAGGCGGCCGGCAACTACGCCGCCAGTCTGCGGGCCACCGTGGCCGCCAAGAAGCAGGGCTACTCCGAGGTGCTGTACTTAGACGCCCGGGAGAAGCGCTACATCGACGAGTCGGGCTCCTCCAACTTCTTCGCCGTCCGGGACCGCACCTTCATCACCCCGGCGAGCCCCTCGATCCTGCGTTCCATCACCAACGCCAGCGTGCGCCGGCTGGCCCTTGACATGGGTCTCTCTGTGGAGGAGCGCCCGGTAGCGGTGGAGGAGCTTGCCAGCTTCGAGGAGGCAGGCGCCCTGGGCACGGCCGCCATTATCACCCCGGTGGAGGCCATCACTTATGGCGAGCAGGAGTTCGTCTACGCCAAGGACGGCCAAGCCGGCCCCATCACCACCGCCCTCTACGAGCGCCTGACCGCCATTCAGACCGGGGAGGCCGAAGACCCCTACGGCTGGTGCGAGGTGGTGCCGGACTGAGTGGGCCGCATCGCACCGGCGGGCATCTTGCCTCCGCACGCTGAGATTGGTAGACCGAGTGATGAAGGAGACCACTCACGCGCATACCGATCACTATCGCCTGTACCGGGAGTTCATGGCCGACCCGGCGGCTTTTCTCGAGGCCCATCCCGGGTAGGTTCATCTCGAGACGGTGGTCGCGGTTCTGGTCCTCGGCCTCGTCGGCCCCTCTCCGCCTCCTCGCCACCGGCGGTTCTCCCTGTCGACGGCCGCAGCCTGGCGTCTGTTGACGCCGAGGCGCCGTCGCGGTAAGATGCTTGCATGATGGTGCAAGAGTGCAAGATTAGTCCTTCGGACAGCGCCGCTGATGGGCCGCGGGTGGCCTGCTGCGACCTCGAGAGCGAGCTTTCGGTGGAGCTCTTCAAGGCCCTTTCGGAGCCGAACCGGGCGGCCATTCTGGGTACGCTCGCCACGACCGGGGGGCAGAGGACGGTGGGTGAGATCGCGGAGTGTTGCACCGTCGATCTGTCGGTCGTCTCCCGGCACTTGGCTGTATTGCGCGACGCCGGCATTCTAGAGGCCCAGAAACGGGGGCGCGAGGTGCGCTACCGCCTCCTTGTGAAGCCGCTGGCGGACTACCTTCGCCGGCTGGCCGATTCCCTGGAGGCCTGCTGCCCCCCGAGAGAGGAGAGTGACACATGACCGAGGAACGCGACATCAGGACAACGGTCGCTGAGCACTACGCGCAGGCGGTGGCAGACGGCTCGTGTGGCTGCTGCGGAGGGGAGCCGAAAGGGGTGACCGCCAAGCTGGCCGGCTACGAGGCTGAGGAGCTCGCCGCCTTGCCCTCGAACGCGGTGGTGAACTCCTTCGGATGCGGCAACCCGCTGGCTTTCAGCGACGTGCGCCCGGGCGAGACCGTGCTCGACCTGGGTTCCGGGGCGGGCATCGATCTCCTGCTGGCTGCGGAGAAAGTGGGTACCGCGGGCCGCGTGATCGGCGTGGACATGACCGACGCCATGATTGAGCGGGCGCGGGCCAACGTCGCCGCTGCGGGCCGCGCGAACATCGAGGTGCGCAAGGGCTTCATCGAAGACCTACCCGTCGACGACGCCAGCGTTGATCTGGTGATCTCCAACTGCGTCATCAATCTGTCGCCCGACAAGCCCCGAGTCTTCCACGAGATCGCCCGGGTGCTCAAACCTGGCGGTCGCATCCGGATCTCCGACTTGGTAGCCCAAGACCTGCCCGGTTGGGCGCTGGCCAGCGTCGAGCTCTACGCCTCGTGCGTGGCCGGAGCGATCTCGGAGACGGACTACGTGACGGGCCTGCTAGACGCCGGCCTGGTTGACGTGCATGTACCGGAGCGCCTCACCTACGACGCCGGCCAGCTGCTGGCCCTGGTGGAATCGGACCTGCCCGAGTCGGGTGCCGCCACGTGTTGTGGAGGTGGACCGACCGCACAGACCCTGCCGCTCGAGCTCTCCGGCATCTCTCTGCGAGACCTGGCCGAGGAGGTCGAGGGCAAGGTCTGGAGTGCCCTGTTCGTGGGACGGAAACCCAACGGCTGACGGGAGGTGGCGTTCCGGCTCTCGCCCCTGAGAGGGCCGCCGGATAGAGACAGGCAGCAGACGGCGCGTCCGCGTGACTGGGGGTCATTCCTCCGGCGGTTCTTCAGCCGGGCGGATGGCACGCGGATGCGCGGAGCGCCAGTCCTCCCAGACCTGAATCACCCGAGGCTCGTAGCGCTCCAGACGGTCGCCCAGTACCGCACTGTGTCGGGTGTGTTGGGGCTGCAGGTGACAGACATCGGATCCACGCCAGACGACGTAGTCGGCGATCATCGAGCGGTGGCAGCGCCACCAGAGGCCCTCGGCGCACATGAAGGCTAGGTTGCGGCCGTGGAGTGCGCGTGCGATAAGCTCGTCGGTCGCTTCCAGCCACTCGGGGGCGGCCATGGCCAGGGAGTACAGCATCTCCATGGAGGGTCTTCCCGGGCGCTCCTCTCTTCAAGCGGAGTACGTTCAAGGCCGGTGCGGTCAGGCTCGCTGCGCGTTCGACGCGCCCCTGATCTGGGCAGAATCACAGCGTGAGTGCTGGATCGTGCCGGGCAGAATCTCGCGCCGCGTGTGAGGGTCGGTCGCATCCCCCGAGTACGGAGAACGTGGAGTCATCATGGCACAGAAGAGCGATGTCATCGAGAAGATACAGGTCGACGAGGGCGAGGCGCGCCGGCGGCTGACGCCGGAGCAGTACCGCGTGGCCCGCGAGAAAGGCACCGAGCGGGCCTTCGCCAATCGCTATTGGGACTTCAAAGGTGAGGGCGTCTATCGTTGCGTGGTCTGCGGTAACGAGCTCTTTGGCTCCGGGGCGAAGTTCGACTCCGGCACCGGCTGGCCTAGCTTTTACGAGCCCATCCGTGAGGAGGCGGTTGAAGCCCACCCCGATCGCAGCCTGGGAATGAGCCGTACCGAGGTGGTCTGCGCCCGCTGTGGATCGCACTTGGGTCACGTCTTTGCCGACGGCCCCCCGCCGACCGGCCTGCGGTACTGCATGAACTCGGCGTCGCTCGACTTCCAGGCACGCGGAACCGAGGCGACATGAGCCTGTTCCGGCGTGAGAGCTCGGCCGCCGCCCGCTCGGACCTGCCGGCGCCCTCGATTCCGCCCATCGATGCGAACGTGCCCGCCCGTCTGGAGACGGCCACGTTCGCGCTTGGCTGATTCTGGGGACCGGACGCCCAGTTCGGGGCGTTGGAAGGAGTGATCCGCACCCGCGTGGGGTATACGGGCGGGCGCACGAACAACCCCACGTACCACAACCTGGGGGATCACACCGAGACCCTGCAGATTGACTACGATCCCCAGACCATCTCGTACGGCGAGCTGCTCGACGTCTTCTGGGCCGCCCATGATCCCACGCGGCGAGCCTGGTCGATCCAGTACAAGGCTGTGATCTTCTTCCACGACGAAGAGCAGCGGCGTGAGGCGGAGGCCGGCCGGGAACGCCTGACTCAGGTCTTGGGCCGCGAGGTGCGCACCGAGATCCTACCGCTCGATCGCCTTCACCGAGCCGAGGACTACCACCAGAAGTACCGGCTGCGTCAGGCCCGGGACCTGATGGGTGAGTTCCGGGCCATCTATCCACGGGACCGGGACTTCACCGACTCGACCGCGGCCGCCAGGGTGAATGGCTATTTGGATGGCTTCGGGGATTCGGATCAGCTGGAGCGGGAGCTTGCTTCTCTGGGCCTGTCATCCCGCGGCGGCGAGAGGTTGCGCGAACTGGTCGGGTCGCGACGGCGACGCTGACGAGGCCAAGGCGGGGTCGCGCCGCCGGCGCGAACACGGAGGGCAAGACGGTCGAGATCCAGCGGGCCGGCCGCGGCCGAATCCCGATCCCGCCCTGGAGTGTTGGAAGTCCGGCGTGCGGGAATGCCTGTGGACGTGGGGGAGCTCCGGCGCCGGCCCGCCGGTCTCCGTGAACGGCGGCTGCAGGAGGTACGCCGTGGCCGAGCGAGATCTTCGTCCGTACGAGATCCCCGAAGAGCACGAAGCTGTCTCGGACATCATCCGTCGCCACTCCACCAACCCGGCTGATGTGCGGATCATGGCCCTGGACCGGCACGATATCTTCTTCGCCCGCCGCGTGCTGGACCTGGGGTGCGGGTTCGGGTTCATGGCCGAGGAGGTGGCGCGCCGTGTGCATGCCCAGGCGGTGGTCACCGGCGTCGACGCCCTGCCCGCCAACAGGGAACCCTTCGTGGCCCGCGTGCGGGGCGCCGGCCGCCAGGCCCGCTTCGTGACCGAGCGCCTCGAGAGCGCGCTCCCTTGCGCCCCAGAATCCTTCGACCTGGTGGTTAGCAGCTACTCTCTCTACTTCTTTCCGCAGATCATTCCCGAGGTGTCTCGGGTGCTCGCCCGCGACGGCCTTTTCTTGGCAGTCACTCACAGCATGAGCAGCACGCGGGCCGTCCTGCGGCTGGCCGGCCTGCCCGTGGAGGGCTCTCCCCTGCTCGACCAGGTGGGCCGGTTCTGCGCGGAGCGGGGGCGAGGTGCTCTCTCGCTGCTTCGGCAGGGTGGAACGCGTGGACTACCCGAACCACCTGCGCTTCTCGGCGGCGGAGGTGGATGAGCTCGTCGCGTATCTCAGGTTCAAGTTCAGCTCCATCAGCGACTGGCCGGAATCCGAGTCCGAGCTAGCTGCCATGCTGGCCCGCGACCTGGGCGAACGCCTGCGGACTCGGGGCGATACACTGGTGGAGAAGAACGACGCCGCCTTCTGGGCGAGGGAGCCTCTATGCCGCTGAAAGTCCGGTACTGCTCGCAATGTGGTTCCAAGGTCGGCGTTCGCCCCGAAGGAGGACGCGATCGCGAGGTCTGCCCCAACTGCGGTACCGTGTTCTATCAGAATCCGCTGCCGGTGGTGGCCTGCGTGGTCGTGGACCACAAGCGCCGAGTGCTGTTGGTCAAGCGGCGGCAGGAGCCGCGAAAGGACATGTGGTGCCTGCCGATCGGTTTCGCCGAGACCGACGAGACCGTGCGCCAGGCCGCTTTGCGCGAGCTGCGGGAGGAGGCGGGCGTCGAAGGGGTGGTGATGCGCCTGCTCGACGCGGATTCCTACGGCAGCGAGTTCTACGGCGATCTTCTGGTGCTGACGTTCGAGGTCGAGAAGACGGGTGGGGTGGAAGTTCCGGGCGACGACGCCCTCGAGGTCGCCTATTTCTCCCTCGATGCTTTGCCCCCGCTGGCGTTCGCCTCCAACGAGCGGGCCATCGAAGCCCTGGTCGCTGTCCACGAGGAACAGTGGGGCATCCAGGACTCGTTCCGCCATTTCCAGGAGGAATCGGGAGAGATGCTGTCCGATCCGCTGGTTGTGATGGTCGAGGAGCACGCCGGAGAGATCGCCCGCCGCTGGGTCCGGGAGCTGCGGGAGCACCCGACCACTCTTTGCCTGCGGGGGCTCGACCCCGACCACCTGGCCGACCAGGCCGCGCTGTCGCTCTCCCGGCTGGGAGATTGGATCAGAGGCGATGCCCAGGCCGAGGAGGTGAGCGCCTTCTACCGCGCCCTGGGAGGGGAGCGGGCCGCCGGGGGGTGTGAGGTCCACGAGGTGGTGAGCTCGCTCTCGCTGCTCAAACGCCAGATCTATGACTTTGCCCAGCAGAGCGGCGTGTGGGAGCGCCCGGCCGACGTGTACCGGGTGCTGGAGCTGATCACGCTGGTCGGGGTATTCTTCGACAAAGCCTTCTACCACGCGTCTCGGGGTTTCGCCGAGGGGGACTCCGGCGCTGGCCGGGCCGGCGGTCATCCGCTAGAGTAACGCCCGGACTGTCACGCCCACGCCGCCGCCGGGCGGCCGGATCGCGGAGTCACGCCATGCCAAAGACAACACTCGAGGGTTCATTCTGCGCCCTCATCACCCCTTTCAATGCGGATGGGTCGGTCGACCATGAGGGATTTCGCACCTGGATCGATTTCCATCATGAGCACGGGACGAGCGCTCTGCTGCTGATGGGATCCACGGGTGAGGTCTCGCTGCTCTCCTGGGAGGAGCGCCGGAGAATCATCCGCCAGACGGTGAGATTCCGCCGGCCGGGCATGCCTTTGTACTACGGCTGTACGGGCAACAGCACCGAGTCCACCATCGAGATGGTGCGCCATGCCGGTGCCGAAGGGGCCGACGGAGCCATCATCACCATCCCGAGCTACATCTGTCCTCCGGTGGAGGACGCCGTCACGTATTACCTGGAGGTGGCCGACGCCAGCCCCATTCCCATCGGCATCTACAACAACCCCACGCGGGTCAAGACCGACCTGCCGGCCGAGGCCGTGCTGCGTCTGGCTAAGCACGAGAACATCGTCATTCTCAAAGAATCGACCTCGCGGGTGGCCCAGATTGCCCAGGTGGCCGCCGGCAGACCGGACATGGCCGTCATGTGCTGCGACTCGCCCAACCTCGGCCTGGTCATGCCGGTGATGTCGCTGGGCGGTCAGGGGACGGCCAACATGACGGGCAACATCGCCCCGAGGGAGCTCGCCGCCATCTCCAAGCCGTGGGCGTCCTTCGCCGACGCCCAAGCCTGTCGTGAGACCTACCTGCGCCTGCTGCCCCTTCTCTTCTTCACCTACTCGACGGTCAACCCTATCCCCGTGAAATCGTTGGCCCGAGCCCTCGGCATGCCGGCGGGCGACCTGCGGCGTCCGTACCGGGCCTTGCAGGGCGGGGATCTGGAGCGCGGCCTTCGCATCGTGCGCGAGCTCGGGCTGGCCGAGACCTACGGCTACAGCAGAGCGTAGGTGAAGCGAGTCTCCGGGCCTGGCGCGCCCGCTGGGCCGGCCAGGTGCGGTTGCGGCTCAGCCGAGAGCCACATCCAGGATCATCATGACGACGAAGCCCCCCATGGCGCCCATGGTAGCCAGGTCGGTGTTGCCTCCGCGCTGGGACTCGGGAACCAGCTCCTCTACAACCACGAAGATCATGGCTCCGGCCGCGAAGCTGAGGGCATAGGGGAGGATAGGACGGGCCAGGAGTACCGCCAGGGCGCCGATCACCGCGGCCGCGGGCTCCACCGCGGCCGATAGCTGGCCGTACCAGAAGCTGCGAAGGCGGCCGAGCCCCTCCCGGCGAAGCGGCATGGAGACGGCCGTCCCTTCGGGGAAGTTCTGGATACCGATGCCCATGGCCAGCGCGGCCGCTCCGGCCAGGGTGGCCTCGGGTAGGCCTACGGCCGCCGCTCCGAAGGCGACTCCGACCGCCAGTCCCTCGGGGATGTTGTGCAGCGTGATCGCCAGGACGAGCAGGATGCTCCGGTGCCAGGAGGTCTTGAGACCCTCGGCTTCCTCGAGCGGGAAGCCCATGTGGAGGTGCGGGAGGATCTTGTCGATGGCCCATAGCACGACGCCGCCCCCCAAGAACCCGACCGCAGCGGGGATCCAGGCAGGTGTCGACGAGACTTCGGCCATGGCGATGGCCGGGGCCAGGAGCGACCAGTAGCTGGCCGCGATCATGACCCCGGCCGCGAACCCCAGCATGGCGTCGAGGGGTCGGGGACCTATGTCCTTCTTGAGGAAGACTACGGCCGCGCCCAGAGCGGTCATGACCCAGGTGAAGGCGGTAGCCACCAGCGCCTGCAGTACAGGATGCATGCCCTCGATGAGCTCAAGCACCGCCGACCTCCCCCCTCGACTCGCTATCGTGTGGCCGAGTCTACTGTGAGTCCGGACCGCGGGCAACGGGTCGGCGGTAGCTCTGCCTGCGACCGTGCCGTTCTCACCATGGCCCCTATAGTGCACAATTCTTATGTTGCAATATGTATTGCGTAATGGACTGGCATTTCTAACCTAATAAGAACTACTTGCGCTTATTAATCACTCATGCTCTAATGATACTCGGAGAGGAGGTCGTGGTGGCGCGCCTTGGGCCGCCACGCCTCGCATCACGGAGTCCGGAGGTGGGGCATGGACGAAAGACAGTATCTCGAACGCATCAAGCAGGCTCTGGTGGATCTCAACCGCGATCGGCTCCTGGTGGAAACCCAGGCGGCTCTGGACGAGGGGGTGGATCCGACCCGCATCATCAAGGAGGGGCTGAGCGCCGGGCTCCTGCTGGTGGGAGACCAGTGGATCCGCAAGGAACGCTTCATCAGCCACGTGTTGGTCGCCGCCAAGGCCATGGGGGCCGCTCAAGAGCTGGTCGAGCCTCACCTTGCAGGGGATTCGTGGGGCGCCGGCAAGATCGTGCTGGGAACCATCAAGGGCGACCTGCACGACATCGGCAAGAACCTGGTGGCCCTCATGCTTCGCTCTGGCGGCTTCGAGGTGACCGACATCGGGGTCGACGTTCCCGCCGAGCGCTTCGTGGAGACGGCCCGTGAGCAGGACGCCGACATCGTGGCCATCAGCCTGCTCATGTCGGTCTGCCTGGACGAGGTGGAGCGGGCCTGCGAACTGATCAAGGGCGCTCAGGACGTGCGCGCCCGCATCTTGGTGGGGGGGCCGCCTGTCTCCGACGCGGTGGCCAGGGAGATCGGCGCCGACATGTACGGAGGCTTCGACGCCGTGACGGCTCTGGAGTCGGCCCGTCGGCTCCTCTCCCAGCTTCGTGCGGCGTGAATTCCTTTGGGGAGGCATTATGAACCATCTCGAGCGCATCGTCGCCGCCATACAGCACACAAAGCCCGACCGGGTCCCGGTGACGCCCCTTTCGATCAACCGCAGTCTCCGGGTGCTGGGCTACACCACGAAGACCGTGCTCTACGATCCCCGCAAGATGGCCGACGGCAAGATTGCCGCGTCTGAGGTCTTCGACGACGACGCCGTAGTGGCCGGCACCGACCTGTTCGTGGAGTCGGAGGCCTTGGGGTCGAAGGTCGAGGTCTACGAGCATGTGCCGGTAGTAGTCGACTACGTCATCAAGGAGCCCACGGACCTCGACCGGCTCGCGGTGCCCGACGCGAAGGCGGCCGGCCGCATGCCCGTGGTAACGGATGAGATCCGCCTGCTCAAGGAGCACTTCGGCGACACGATGGTGGTGGTGCCTGTGACCTGCGGGCCCCTCACGATGGCGTCGCAGCTTTACGGTCCGGAGCAGCTGCTCATCGCGATGATCGAAGAGCCGGCCTGGGTGCACCGCCTGCTGGATATCTGCACCGAGACGGCCCTGGGCTACTGGCGGGAGATCATCGACGCCGGGGCGCACGCCATCGTCGCCCTGGAACCGATCTCCAGCGGGACCCTCATCTCGCCGGACCAGTATCGCGAGTTCGTGGGGCCCTACGTGGCGCGGTTGTTCGCCCTGGCCAACGAGCACGGCCGGGTTCCCGTCAACCACGTCTGCGGGGACACGGTGCCCATCATCGACCAGATGGCCGGCCTGGGCTCGCCCCTTCTGCAGCTCGACTACCCTATCAGCATGGGTGAGGCCAAGCTGGCCGTGGGCGATCGCGTCTGCATCGCCGGCAACGTCGATCCGGTGGACTACATGCTCTACGGCACGCCGTCTCAGGTCTACTGGAAATGCCGGGCGGTGATCGAGGAGGCGGCCGCGGGCTCGGGTTTCATCCTGGGCGCCGGCTGCGACCTCAATCCACGGACACCCACCGAGAACATCTTAGCCATGGTGCATGCAGCCAAGGACACCGTGTACAACGACGACCTGACCGTGGAGTTCATCCGTGAGAGCTACCTGCGCCCGGAAGTGAAGCCAGCGCGGAAGCCTGCCTGAGAGAGGGCAGCATGCCGGATGAAGTCTCCGGCCGCCGGCTTGGGGCTTGCCCTGAGCCGGCGGCCGGATCCGTGAACCGCACCGGGTGCGGTCTTCCTTGCTCGAAGACCACGTGGGAGGCACAGTAATGAAGGGGAGCGCAGACGCGAAGAAAGGTGGACCTCGGTACCCGGCGGAGGCCAGGGCGGCGGGCGTGCCCCTGGGGGGCCCGCCCGGGCTCCACCCCACGCTGCTGGTGGGCAGCATCTTCTACGACCGTCACGGTATCGTGAGCGATATGAAGGCCGGGTTGTTCGACGAGGTCGCGGCCGGGGGCCTTCTGGTCGAACAGGATCGCTGGTCGGCTCTGACCGGGAACCCGTGCATGGTGGACGTGGTGGCCTCCAGCCCGCGGGCCATCGAGCGTTACCTGGAGTTCGTCTTGGCGCGGACCCAGGCTCCGGTCATGGTCGACGGGAGCAGTCCGGCCGTGCGTATCGCCGGGCTGCGCTGGGCGGCTCGCGCCGGCGTCATCGGGCGCGTGGTGTATAACTCGCTCAGCCCGGAAAGCGGTCCCGAGGAGTTCGAGGCCCTGGCTGAGACCGGGTGCAGCTCAGCGGTGATCCTCAGCCTGAGCTCGTCCGACCTCTCCCTGGAGGGCCGGCTGCGCACGCTGCGGGGACCCGGCGGGCTGGTGGAACGGGCTCGGCAGGCGGGGATCGAGGCCATCCTGGTGGATCCCGGAGTCATCGACCTGCCCAGCTTGGGGGTTGCCCGCGAGGCCATGCGTCTCATCCAGCAGGAACACGGGCTGCCGACGGGGACCGCAGCGCACAACGCTCTCGGCACCTGGGGTGGCCTTCGCGACGGCAAGCTCGGTACTGACGCGCGCCGCCCGCTCACCGCGGTGGTCGATGCTCTGAATACCGCCTGGGGAGGTTCGTTCCTGCTCTACGGGCCGCTCTCGCTGGCCTCCCTGGTCTTCCCTGCCGTCGCTGCGGTCGACGCCTGCTTGGCTCAAGCCTTGCTCGAGGCCGGGACCATGGTCGACCTGGACCATCCCCTCTTCCGGATCGCCTGACAGTGAGCGCGGAGTCCGTCGTCCGCGTCCGGGGTCATCCCGTTCCAGCTATGCCGGGTGAAGCTCTGTCAACGGTGCTGCGGCGCGCGGGGCTGGAGCTCTCCGTGGCGTGCGGGGGGAGAGGTACCTGCGGCACGTGCAGAGTGCGCGTGGTGGCCGGAGCCGATCTGCTGGCGGCGCCCGATGCTCATGAGCGCAGGCTGGTGGGCCGGCGTCAGCTTGCCGCCGGGGTGAGGCTCGCATGCCAGGTCCGTGTCCCTCTCAGGGGGCTGGACGTGGCGCCGTTCCTCGGCGGATCGCTCCCGGCGAACAAGGCGGCGGTTGCTCTCACGGCGGTGCGCTCGGGACAGTCCGTCGAGATGCGGGGAGGTTGCGGTCGCGCCCCCTTCCGCAGAGGATGCCCGGGGCGACCTGGAAAGAGTTCTCGCCGCTCTACCGCCGGGGGCGAACGGTCCGCCGGTCTGGTCTGGCTCCCCGGCTTTGCTCTCTCGCCTCGCGGAGATACTGCCCGCGAGCGGCTGGCGCTGCCGGGTGGCTCAGCGGGGTGGCCGGCTTCTGGGAGTCCTGGGTGCGGAGGGCCCCCCGGCGCTGGGGTTGGCCGTAGACCTGGGAACCACGACGGTGGCCGTGTACCTGATCGACCTGGAGAAGGGTGAGCTTAGGGCTACGGGCACAGCTCCAAACCAGCAGCGGGTGTTAGGTGACGACCTCATGTCGCGGCTGGCGCACGCCCGCGGGGCGGACCCCGAACTGCGGCGTCTAGCCTGGGATTCGGTCTTCCAGGCGGTGGAGAGGACGGGAGAAGCAGATGTCGGCGGGCGGCTGGTCGACGCCGTTCTGGTGGGGAACTCGGCGATGCACCACCTGGCGGTGGGGTTGCCTACCGGGCGTCTGGCCAGAGCCCCCTACGTGCCCGTTACCAAGCTCGGGCTCGAACTCTCCAGCCAGGCACTGGATCCCCGGCTGCCCCCGTGGCTGCTGGTCCGCAGCCTGCCTCTTGTGGGTGGCTTCGTGGGCTCCGATGTCCTGGCCGGCCTCGTTGCGACCGGGATGGACCGGATTCGAGGGCCCGCGCTCTTCATTGACATCGGCACGAACGCCGAGATGGTGGTAATTGCCGCCGGCGCCATGTGGGCCTGCTCGGCCGCCGCCGGTCCGGCTCTCGAGGGCGCCCGGTTGGAGTGCGGCATGCCGGCGGGGCCCGGGGCAGTGGTGCGGGCCGGGGTGCTCGGGTCCGGCATCGAGAGCACCACTTGGGATGGAGGACCGCCCCGGGGGCTGTCGGGCACGGGGGCCCTAAGCGTGCTGGCTGCGTTGCGTCGAGCCGGGGCGGTCGATTCCCGCGGTCTCTTCGTCCGCGGGGGTCCCCTCCGATCCCGCCTGCGACGAACCGACGGTGGGCTGACCCTCGCCTTGGCTCCGGGAGTGACCCTCAGCGAGAAGGACATCGCCGAGATCGCGCTGGCTCGGGCGGCCTTCGCCGCCGGGCAGGGACTCTTGCTCCGGGCTGCAGGAGTGAAGCCGGAAGATCTCGTAGAGGTGGTGGTAGCCGGCACTTTGGGCAACGAGGCCGATCCCGAGGATCTGCGCGACCTGGGGTTGGTGCCGAAGGTGGAGGGCCTCGCCGTGCGGGCCGCGGGTAACGCGGCGGGTGCAGGGGCGGCTATGACCCTGCTCGACGACCGCGTGTGGACCCGGGCTGTGCGGCTTGCGCCGGTCATCCGCTTGGTAGAGCTCTCGGGGAACCCAGAGTTCCAGGCGGCGTTTGTCGACGCACTCGTCTTTCCGTAAAATACCGGGGATGACCATGCCCGATCACACCTATCTCACCATCGACGAGGTCGCGGCCGCCCTGCGTGTACACCGCAACACCGTCTACCGTTGGTGCCGCACAGGCGTTGTACCGGCGGCCAAGCTGGGCAAGGAGTGGCGCATCTCGGCGGCCACCCTACGCGGGCTGCTGGAGGGCGGGCCGGCGGTAGCTCCGGACCTTGCTGCCGCGGAGGATGTTCCGGCTTCCTCGCCTTCCGGCGACCTTGCCCACTTCATCCATCGGGCCGTCCGGCCGGGGGATCACCTCATCGGTCTCGTGAAGGACGAGTCCGAGGTGTACGAGACGGAGGTGGCGTTTTTCCGGGCCGGGCTCAGGACTGGCCGCCGGCTCTTCAAGGCCACCTGGTGGCAGTCCCGGGCCGAGGTACGCAGCCGGCTGGCTGAAGGGGGGCTCGACGTGGAGCAGCTGGAGTACGAGGGACGCCTCCAGATCGCCGACCTGGCCCGCGTGTTCGCCCGTCAAGGACCGGAGGCGGCCGGCGACCTTTGGGTGGAGGGTGCGCGACGAGCCCGGCTCGACGGGTTCCGCGGTCTTTGGGGTGAGGGCTCTCCCCATCTGGAGTGCTGCGGGGGGCACCAGGAGCTCCTGACCTTCGAGCGGACCATGGACGCCGGGCTGGCGGGTCAGGGTGTAGTGGCCATGTGCACCTATGTGCTCGACCATTCCCTGCCCGACGCCCTCGGCCGCACCATAGACCTCATGCGTGCGCACAGCGGCACGCTGCTGTACTCGGAAGGGCGCGGGCTCCTCACCCGCGAGGCGCTGCCCCTCGGGTGACACGCTCTCCGCGCCCGGGCCGGTCTACGATGCCGGACTGGAGTGGCTGCGCATGAAGCGGGCTATCTCGGCCGCGACCGCGTCGTAGACCTGTTCTTGGCTGCGGTCCGCGGTCTTGGTGATCTCCAGGGAGTGTCCGCCGCCTTCGACCACGAACAGGGTGCCCGGGGCGTCGAGGCTCTCCGCGATGGAACCGAGCAGGTCGAGGTCGCAGAAGGGGTCGCGGGAGCCCTCCACGAAGAGGCTGGGGACGCCGATGCGGCGCAGGGACTCGACGCGCGGCCGGTCCTTGGCGCCAGGGGCGTGGAGCGGGTAGCCCAGGAAGATCAGGCCCGAAGCCAGCAGCCCCTCACCCTCCTGCTGGCGGGAGACGAGCTCCGCGGCTACGCGGGCTCCGAGCGACTTGCCTCCCAGGAACACGGGGCCGGGAGGGCACACATCGTCGTCGACCAAGGCATCGTGCGCCCGCCGGTAGGCGTCTTCGAGCACCGCGGGCCGGTCGGGATGGGAGGCCCCTCGTTCTGCGTAGGGGAAGTTGAAGCGCAAACTGCTGGCCGCCCCTTGGGCGGCCAGTCTTTCGGCAACCGCCACCAGGAGCGGGTGGTTCAGATCGTTGTTTGCGCCGTGCGCCAGTACCAGTCCCGGGGTCTCGCCGGGGCGGCAGCTCTCCGGTCGGGTGAGGATCCCCGTCACCGTGTGGTCCTCGCTCAACGGGATGGTGAGGTTCCTCGTTGCCTTGTCGGGTACGGTCACCGTCTCCTCCTTGTTTGCTCGGGAGCTCGTTCCGGAACGAAGCCTTGGCCGTCGCGGCCGCACTGGCCGGCGCGATGCGGCGTCCTCGGTCACGCCCGTAGCTCTGCTACGCGCGCTCCCTGCGTCCTTGCCTCGCCCGCGCCCAGCGCAGCCTGACGGCGAAGCGTCATTCCGAACCGAGCTCGGGAGCTCGTTCCGGAACGAAGCCTTGGCCGCCGCGGCCGCACTGGCCGGCACGATGCGGCGTCCTCGGTGCTGTCCGGTCCGGCCGCCGTCGAGGAGTCTCGTTGGGTCACGACCCATTATAGAGGGTCGGGGGCAGCGGGCCTGCTCGAACCGGGCGATGCATGTGGTAAAAAGGGAGGGCGCAGTGAAGGAGACCCCCACGGGGAGCGACTCGGGGAGGACGTCGTGGAACGCATCATCTCGAACCTCGACAAGGTGAAGCTCAAGCTCGACGAGGCATTCTTCTATCTGGACGAGATCGAGGAGCTCATCCATGAGGAAGCTGTGTCCGAAGAGGCCGGCGCGAAGGTCGGCCAAGCCAGCGAGAGGCTGGTCGGCGAGCTGACCGCGTTGAGCTCGCGGGTGGTCGAGCTGCAAGAGATCCTGCGTGTGCTCCAAGGCCGCGGCGCCGAGGCGAATGAAGCCGCCGATGGTGGTGCGCGGGCAGCCGGCAGCGACCAGGAGTGACGGCGACTTCCGAGAGCGGCGTTGTATGGGCTTCTTCATCTCCTCGTTCACAAGCACTGTCGAAGCAACGAACGCCGTAGCGAACATGGTCACCATGCCCATGATGTTCCTGGGCGGCGTGTTCTTTCCAGTGGACAGCGCTCCCTCGTGGATCCAACCGGTGGTGAGGATCATGCCGGTGAAGTACCTGGCCGACGGCCTGCGCGACGTCATGATCCGGGGAAGGGGTCTCTCTGCGGTCTGGTCCGATCTCGTCTTCCTGGGAGCAGTCGGGCTCTTTTTCGCTCTGCTCTCGCTGCGGGTGTTCCGCTGGAGGGAGTAGGCGGGACGCCTCCCGGAGCGAGCCCCGATCGCCTCGTGCGCCTTTGGCGAGCGGACAGATCGGGACGGATTGGGGTACCATAGACCTCGGCCGCGGAGGGCGGGACGCCCGCCGGAGACGGTCGCATCACCATGAACGCGAACGCGTCGACCCCACACCCGGATCCACTCGATCGTCCCGAAGGCCAGGGAGACCGCGTGTCGCGTACACTCATGCGTCCGCCCGTCCTGGTGAGTGCGTGCCTGCTCGGTCTTCACACCTGCTTCGATGGCGGTCATCAGCGCCGCGCGGCGGTGCTTGCTCTGGCAGGCGAGGCTGTGCTCATTCCCGTGTGTCCCGAGCAGCTGGGTGGGCTGGCCACTCCGCGCCCGCCCGCGGAGATCCAGGGCGGGGCCGGGGCTGAGGTGCTGGCCGGGAGAGCTCGGGTGTGCACCCGCGACGGTGACGACGTCACCCGGGCTTTTGTCAGAGGGGCGGAGGCCTGCGCCCACGTCGCCCGTTTGGTCGGGGCGGAGCAGGCCGTGCTCAAGGCGCGTGGTCCCTCGTGCGGCGTGGGCCAGACCTACGATGGCAGTTTCAGCCGGGGACTGCGGGCAGGCAGCGGGGTAGCGGCCGCCCGGCTGGCGGCGGCCGGGCTCGGTCTGCGTACCGAAGAGGAGGTGGCGGCCGGAGTGGGGCTGGGGGTGCCGAGGACCTGGTCGAGCGGTGACCGGAGGGTGCAGCTCGGGCGGTGGGCGAACAGCGAACGAGCTTTCGAGAAGAGACGACAAGGAGAAGGTCGGAGTGATGGCACGAGGCAAAGCGGTGGCGTTGCTGTCGGGCGGTCTGGACAGCCGCCTGGCGGTCAAGCTGATGCTGGAGCAGGGCGTCGAGGTGGCCGCCATCAACTTCGTCACGCCTTTCTGCACCTGCACCGCTCAGGGCTGTCGCTCCGAGGCACGGGAGGCCGCCGCCCAGCTGGGGGTCTCCCTCAAGGTGGCGAACAACTCGGAGGCCCTGCTCCAGGCCGTCAGGAAGCCGAGGTTCGGGCACGGGCGAGGTCTGAACCCCTGCCTGGACTGCCGCATCTTGAGCTTCAAGAAGGCGGCCGAGTATATGCAGGAGGTGGGCGCCAGCTTCATCGTCACGGGTGAGGTAGTGGGCCAGCGGCCCATGTCGCAACGGCGCCGGGCCATGGACATCATCGAGAAGGAGTCGGGGCTCTCGGGCAAGGTGCTGCGGCCTCTCTCTGCCCGGCACTTCCCTCCCACCGAGCCGGAAGAGCAGGGGCTGGTGGACCGCTCGAAGCTGCTGGCCATCTCCGGCCGGGGACGGAAGGAGCAGATGGCCTTGGCCGAGGAGATGGGCATCAACGACTATCCCTGCCCGGCCGGGGGCTGCCTGCTCACCGATCCGCGCTTCGCCGCCCGCCTGGGCGAGCTGCTGGAGGAGTACCCCGACTTGACCATGCCCCAAGTGACCTTGATGAAGGCCGGCCGGCACTTCCGCTCGTCGGTGGGGCAGTGGATTATCGTGCCCCGGGAGGACCTTGAGAACCGCCGTCTCTTCAACCTGCGCCACGTGCTGGCGGCCGTGCTCGAGGCGGCCGATACCGGGGGACCACAGGGCGGGGTGATGACGGCTGGCGAACCGGCGGAAAAGACACTGCTCGAGGCCGCCGCCCTGGTGGCCCGCTACGGCCAGGGTCGCGACCGGGACAGGGTGTGCATTCGGGTCTACGCTCCCGACGAGGCCTGGGAGCGTTTCATCGAGGTGTCGCCGGCCGAGGGCGCGCGACTGGCCGAGGAGCTCCCCAAGATCGGCTGAGGGGCGCTGCGTAGCAGCGCTACGGACGCGACCGAGGACACCGCATCGCACCGCCCAGGGCGGCCGCGGCGGCCGGAGCTTCGTTTCGAAACGAGCCCTCAGAACCCTCAGAGCTCGGCTCGGCGAAGCAGCCCGTAGGCGCCCAGCACCAGTCCGCCGCTCCAGAGTAGGTTGAGCACCGCACTCACCGCGGCCGAGGCGGGCAAGGCCTCGGCGGGAATGCCTGCGGAGCCCAGGGCGGCTGTGCCGGCCGACACCGCCCCGTAAGGTCCGAAATCGGCCAGAGGCTGCCACAGGATCCCCACCACGGGCAACACGAAGAGCATCAGGATGCTCAGTCCGGCAGCGGCCGCGGGGTTCCTCATCCAGGTCGAGAAGAAGGTGGTCCAGGAGTAGGCCAGCACGACGTAGCTGAGGTAGAGGGCCGTGACCACCGCCATGGTGCCGTACTCGGGTCGTCCCAGCAGTAGGTGGGTGTACATGAGGGCGAAGCCGCTGCCCGCCAGGAACGATACCGCCACGTAGGCGGCGTTCACGCCCCAGCGGGATGCCAAGTAAGCCAGCCGGGAGATCGGCTTCACGAAGAGAAGGGCGAGCATCCCCTCGCGCCGTTCGCCGGCCACGATGCCCATGTAGATGACCACCACAGCGAGCAGGCCCAGCTGCCGGCTTAGCTCCAGGAACTGGGCCAGACCGTCGGCGGGGCCGAAATCGGGCAGGGAGATCTGCAGGTCGGCCGGTGTGCTCCGTAGCAACACGGGGAGCAAACGGATGAGGGTCGGACCACCTATGCCGAAGAAGACGAACACCAGAGGCAAGATGATGAACCTGTAGGTCTTGCGCAGCTCACGCAGCTCCTTGTCCATGAGCACGTTCATGCGGCACCTACCCGGCCGGGCCCAACGGTGCCGTTGGCGCTTTCGACGATGCTCGCGGGCCCGCCGGCCGGGCCGGCGGCGCCTTCATCCGATACCAGCTGGATGAAGACGTCCTCCAGGCTTGGGGTATGAGTGGCGAACTCCAGGAGATGGGCCTGCTGGGCGGCCACAAGTGCGGGGATGCGGCGTTGAGCGGCCTCGGGCTCGGCCACCAGCACTCGCAAGCCGCCGGCTTCGAGGGCCACGTCGAGCGCCCAGGGTTCGATCCTCAAGGCGGCGAGGAGGGCCTGACGTTCCGCTGGAGGCACGTCCACGCGGAACACCGGCCGGGCGAAGCTGCGCAGCAGGTCGCCCAGGGGGATTCGGCCAGCAGACGGCCCCGGCGCAGAATGCCCACCGAGTCAGAGATCCGCTGCACGTCGTCGAGCACGTGCGAGGACATGATGATGGTTGCCCGGCCCCGCAGCGACGCGATGAGGTCCAGAATCTCCCGCCGCCCCAGGGGGTCAAGGGCCGACGCGGGCTCGTCCAGCAGCAGCACGTCGGGGTTGCCCACCAGGGCCTGGGCGATACCCAGCCGCTGGCGCATGCCCCGCGAGAAGCCGCGAATGCGGTCGTTTCCTCGTTCGGTCAGGTCGACCACTACCAGCAGCTCGTCGGCCCGGGCCTTCGCCGCGGCTCGGTCGAGGCCGAAAAGGCGTCCCACGAACTCCAGGAACTCGCCGGCCTGCATCCAGGGATAGAAAGAGGGTTCCTCAGCCAGAAAGCCCACCCGGCGGCGCAGGGCCAGGCTGGTGCCCCCCGGCCGCACCTCCTCGCCAGCCACCCGAGCGCTCCCGCTCGTGGGCGAGATGAGCCCGGCCAGCATCTTGAGGGTGGTGGTCTTGCCGGCGCCGTTCGGACCCAGGAAGCCATAGACTTCGCCCCGGGGTACGTGCAGACTCAGGTCATCGACCGCGCGGAAGCCATCGAAGTCGCGAGTGAGGGCTGCGGATTCGATGGCGTGGAGGCCGTCAGCGCCGGTCACTCCTCCCGCCCCCAGACCAGATAGACGATGGGACCGATCAGCTCGAAGAGCAGGATCACCACCAGCCAGACGAGCCTTCTGCCGCCTTTGACCCGAGTGCGACGCGAGAGGTCGACCAGAGCCCAGACCACCAGTCCGAACTCGATGAGTGCGATTGGGATGATCGCCAGCGCCAGCACCAGGGTGTCGCTCAAGGTATGTCTCCCTTCCAATCGCCGGACCCGATGGTCACGGGCAGCTCACCAACAACAAACTGGCGACCGGCCGCAGCGGGCTGCCGCGGTGCTTTCCGCCCCTCGTTCGGCGCCGGTCCGCGATGCCATCCGACCCTCGTTCGGCGCCGTTCCGCGGCGCCTACTATACTAGCGCGCACACTTTGATCGAACAGCTGCCGCGGAGGGACCGACCATGGAGACCACGATCACCTACTTCGACCACCGAGGGAGGACTAACACCGAGGAGGTCTTGCAGCTCGTGCAACGGCGGGCGGCCGAGCTGGGCATAGCCGAAGTGGTGGTCCCTACTACCGGCGGGGCGACAGGCATCATGGCGGCCGAAGCTCTCGCCGGCCTTCAGGTGGTGGTGGTCACCCACTCCACCGGGTATGCGGAGCCGGGTCGCCAGGAGGTCCCCGATGCCACCGCAGACGAGATGCGTCTCAAGGGAGCGCGGGTGCTCACTGCCACCCACGCGTTTGGGGGCGTGGGCCGCTCGGTGCGCAAGAAGTTCGGTACCTGGACTACCGAGGAGATCATCGCTCAGACTCTGAAGCGCCTCGGCGCCGGGGTCAAGGTGGCCATCGAGGTGAGCCTGATGGCCGCTGACGCGGGTCTGATCTCCCCACAGCGGGAGGTCATCGCTTGCGGGGGCACCGGTCACGGGCTGGACACGGCCGTAGTGCTGCGGCCCGCGCATGCCCAGACCTTCTTCGACCTCGATATCCTGGAAATAATCTGCAAGCCCCGTGTGCCGTAGAGCTCGGCTCGGAACGAAGCCCCGGCCCCCAGGCCGCCCTGGGCGGTGCGACGCGGTGTCCTCGGTCACGTCCGTAGCGCTGCTACGCCCGCTCCCTGCGTCCGTGCCTCGCCCGCACCCAGCGCATCCTGACGGCGAAGCGTCATTCCGAACCGAGCTCTGGAGCTCGGCTCGGAACGAAGCTCCGGCCCCCAGGCCGCCCTGGGCGGTGCGACGCGGTGTCCTCGGTCACGTCCGTAGCGCTGCTACGCCCGCTCCCTGCGTCCGTGCCTCGCCCGCACCCAGCGCATCCTGACGGCGAAGCGTCATTCCGAACCGAGCTCTGGAGCTCGGCTCGGAACGAAGCTCCGGCCCCCAGGCCGCCCTGGGCGGTGCGACGCGGTGTCCTCGGTCACGTCCGTAGCGCTGCTACGCCCGCTCCCTGCGTCCGTGCCTCGCCCGCACCCAGCGCATCCTGACGGCGAAGCGTCATTCCGAACCGAGCTCTGGAGCTCGGCTCGGAATGAAGCCCCGGCCCCCAGGCCGCCCTGGGCGGTGCAATGCCGCCGGGGGCATGCCGCATAGAGCGCGCTCTACTTGTCCAGGGGATCCAGGAGGCCACGGCGCAGGATGTCGAAGGCCGCCTGCGCCGTCCTTTCGCGAATCTCGTCCCGCGTACGGAAAAGCGTGAAGCGTCGCACCTGGACCTGCGCGCCGATGGCAGCGCCCACGTACACCAACCCCACCGGCTTGTCGGGGTGTCCTCCTCCCGGCCCCGCGATGCCGGTCGTCGAGAGGGCACAGTCGGCTCCCAAGCGGTCGCGCACGCCCTCCACCATGGCCCGAGCAACCTCCTGGCTCACCGATCCGTGGGCCGCGAGTAGGGCCGGGTCGACCCCCAGCAAGGAGGTCTTCAACGCGTCGCTGTACGCCACCACGCCGCCGACGAAGTAGTCGCTGCTGCCGGGGGTGTCGGTCAGGCGCTTGGCCAGCAAGCCGCCGGTACACGACTCGGCCGTCGCGACGGTGAGCCCGCGATCGCGCAGCAGGGAGCCCACTACGGCGGCCAGGTCGTCGTCGCCCGTGCCGTAGATCTTTGTGCCGAGGATGTCGCGGATCTGCTCTTCCATTCGCGCCAGCCGGATGCGCGCTGCCGGGTCGGGCTGGGCCCGCAAGATGACGGTGATGCCATCGAGCGCCGCGCGTGTGCCCACGTCGACCCCGCTGCCCCGCCAGGGAATGTCGCGCAGCACTTCGGCCAGCGTCGATTCGCCCATTCCGTGTACGCGCAGGCGCCGCACCACCACTCCCGTTTCATCGTTCTCGTGACCGCGAAGGTGCGTGAGAACCAGCGGCCTGAGCGTGTCGGTCCACATCTGCCTGAGTTCCCGGGGTACGCCGGGTAGAGCCGCGAGCAGGGTGTCGCCTTCGATGAGCCAAAAGCCGGGCGCGGTGCCGGAAAAAGGCATGGGAGTCGAGCCGTCGGGGATCAGCGCCTGCTTGCGATTGCTGTCGCCCATGGGGATGCCGAGCTGGGCGAAGCGGGCGCGGATCTGGTCGAGGAGGTCCTCGCGATGGACCAGGGAGCGCCCCAAGGCGTCACCTACGGCTTCGCGGGTCAGGTCGTCCTCCGTCGGTCCCAGGCCGCCGGAGATGAGAAGTACGTCGGGACGTCGCTCCAGGGCCGTGCCGATGGCCGCGGCGATGGCCTCTCGGTCGTCTGTGACCGTCAGGGCGTGGGTGGGGAAGACGCCCACGTCGAGCAGGCCCTCCCCGAGGTAGGCCTGGTTGGTGTTGATGGTGTCGCCCCTCAGGAGCTCGTCGCCGGTGAAGATGAATTCCGCGGTCCCCCGCATGATCCCCCAGTTCGTCGTGTCCGTCGTCCGCCTCGGCCCTGCTTCACAAGCTCGGGCGTCGTCTGTATGATACCGTGTGCTCGGCTCCAGTTGAGTTCGGGAGGCAGGCATGAGCGAGGTGCAGCTGGACAGGTTCCGGAAGGTCGTCAAGACAAAGGACGGCTCCCTCGTGGTACTGCGCCCGTTGGCTTCTGAGGACGGGGAGAAGCTGGCGACCATGTTCGCCTCTGTTTCAGAGAGCGACCGTCGCGTGCTCAAGCACGACGTGACCAACAAGGAGCTGGTGGTTTCGTGGGCGGAGAACGTCGACCCGGAGGACGTCTTCTCGCTGGTCGCGCAAATCGACGACGAGATCGTGGCCGACGCGACTCTGCACCGGAACCCAGGCACCAGCATGGCTCACGTCGGCGAAATCCGCATCGTCATCGGGCGTCGCATGCGGGGCAAGGGCTTGGGCATGGTCATGCTCGAGGAACTGCTGGCCCTGGCCGAGAAGCTCGGACTGGAGCAGCTGCAGGCTATGGTCCCTGTCGGTTCCACCATTGCCCAGCGCGCCTTCGAGGAAGCGGGCTTCAAGCAGGAGGCTGTCTTCAAAGACTACTTCAAGGCGGCCGACAATCGTTACTATGATGTGGCCGTCTTCTTTCTGGTTTTGAAGGAGCGGTGGGAAGAATTCTGATCAATGGATGTCGTCGAGACCATGGCTGACCCCGGTCCGTCCGAAGGCCTGTCGATCCCCGACGCCTTTGGCAAGATCCTCGAGTGGCTCTAGCCCCTCGCCGTTGGTGAGGGGCGCCCCAAGCCAGACCGGCCCCGCCTGAGGGCGTCGGGCACGAACCCCTGCTATCCTTGGCAGGGTGTACTCGAGGAGAAAGCGATGCACGACAGATACAGCGCAACCCCCAGGGTCGAACCCCCGGCCCCGATTCGCATGAAAGACAAGGACCTCTCCGCCATTCGTTTCGGCGAAGATGGTCTCGTGCCTTGCGTGGTTCAGGAGTGGACGACCGGACGTGTCCTGATGATGGCCTATATGAACCGGCAGAGCCTCGAGAAGACGGTCCGCACCGGCACGACCTGGTTCTGGAGCCGCTCCCGCGGGACGCTCTGGAACAAGGGCGAGACTTCCGGGCACGTGCAGAAGGTGCGTGACCTGCGCTACGACTGTGACGGCGACACCGTGCTGGCCCTGGTGGAGCAGACTGGTCCCGCCTGCCACACGGGCACTCGCACGTGCTTCGACGACCGGTCGTTGGCCGTTGGAGGCGAACGGGGGCCTCTGTTCCTGGCGGCTGACGGGCTCTACACCACGATCCGCGAGCGTAAGGCCACAGCGCCGCCCGGGTCGTACACCGCCCGACTCTTGGCCGGAGGTGTTTCGACCATCGGAGCCAAGGTGACCGAGGAAGCCGAGGAGGTCGTGGAGGCGGCCGCCACCGGCGACGGCGCCCATACCCTCTATGAGGCGGGCGACCTTTTGTACCACCTGCTGGTGCTCCTGGCCGAGATGGATATCGGCCTGCCCGAGCTCTGGTGGGAACTCGAACGCCGCAAGGGGTAGGCGCGATGACAGCCGGCGGCATCGTCACCACGCCCTCCGTGGCAGAGGCGCGGCGACTCAGTCAACGCTACAACGTCATCCCTGTGTCGCACAGCTTCCTGGACGACACGGAGACCCCGGTGTCGGCCTTCCTCAAGCTGCGCCAGCCCTCCGGTTGCTTCCTGCTCGAGAGCGCCGAGCTGGGGAAGCACTTCGGGCGCTACTCTTTCTTGGGAGTCTCGACCCGAGAGAGCGTGCGCCTGTACGGTGATCATGTCGTCGTGCGCCGGGGCGGCGTGGACTCCCAGCTTGCCCTCGCGGACCACGGGGGAGATCCTTTCCAGTTCCTGGCCGACCACGTGGGTCGCTATCGCGTGCCTGGCGTGGAGGGCCACCCGCCCTTCGTGGGCGGCGCCGTGGGCTACTTCGGCTACGACCTCGTAAGACACGTCGAACGACTGCCGGCGCCGCCGCCCGACGACCACGGCCTGCCCGACATGGCCTTCCTGGTCACCGATGTCATCGTGGTCTTCGACCACCTCGAGCATACCATCACCCTGCTCACCAACCTCTTCCCCGAGGAGGAACCCGACCTGGCGGCAGCCTACAGGAGGGCCGTCCACCGGCTGGCCGAGGTAAAGGCCCGCCTGCGGGGCCCTCTTCCGCCGCCTTCAGGGCGTCCAGTCCGCAAGTCGCCGGATTCGGGAGCGCCCATCGCCTCCAACTTCGAACGGAAGCGCTTCCTGGGTGCGGTGGAACGGGCCCGGGAGCTCATTTTCGCCGGAGACGTCTTTCAGGTGGTGCTCAGTCAGCGCTTCTCTCGGGAGGTCGGCATCAGCGGGTTTTCGATCTACCGGGGCCTGCGGGCCGTCAACCCGGGGCCGTACATGTACTACATCTCCTTCCGTGAGTTCGAGATCGTGGGCTCCAGCCCGGAACCCCTGGTCAAGGTGGCTGGAGGGTGGGTGGAGACCCGGCCCATCGCCGGCACCCGTCCTCGGGGCGAGACCCCCGAGGAGGACGCCGCCAACGCCGCGGCCCTCCTGGCAGACGCGAAGGAGAGAGCCGAGCATGTGATGCTGGTGGATCTGGGCCGTAACGACCTGGGGCGGGTGTGCCGGGCGGGCACGGTCCACCTGGCGGAGTTCATGGCCATCGAGCGCTACAGCCACGTAATGCACATGGTGTCGGCGGTAGTGGGAGAGCTGGCCGAAGGTGTGAACGCAGCCGGCGTGCTGCGGGCCGCCTTCCCGGCGGGAACCGTCTCGGGAGCGCCCAAGGTGCGGGCGATGGAGATCATCGACGAGCTCGAGCCGACAAAGCGGGGTCCCTACGCGGGCGCCATCGGTTATCTGAGCTACAGTGGAGAGCTCGACTCGTGCATTCACATCCGGACCATCGTCGTGCGCGACGGGACGGCCTATGTACAGGCCGGGGCCGGTATCGTGGCCGACTCCGACCCGCAGCGGGAGTTCGAGGAGACCGAGAACAAGGCGCGGGCGCTCTTCGAGGCGATCGAGTTGGCCGCGGCGCAGGAAGGGTGGGACTGACATGATGATGACGCTGTCCGAGCGCGTGAACGATGCCCTCGCCACGCGGGCGGCCGAGCCGCCCATCGAGGACGCCCTCAGCGGGGTCCGTGTCCTGGTGGTCGACAATTATGACTCCTTCACCTATAACTTGGTGCAGTATCTGGGCGAGATCTCCCGGGGGGAGATCCTGGTGTTCCGCAACGACGCGATCTCGGTCGCGGGCATCCGCGAGCAGGCGCCCACCCACGTGGTCGTGTCGCCTGGGCCCTGTACGCCCAACGAGGCCGGCATCAGCCTGGCGGTCGTCAGCGAGCTGGCCGGCCAGGTGCCAGTGCTGGGAGTGTGCCTGGGGCACCAGTCCATCGGTCAGGCCTTCGGCGGCCGAGTCGCACGGGGCGACGCACCTGTGCATGGCAAGACGTCACCGGTCTGTCACGACGGGCGCACGATCTTCGCCGGGATCCCCAACCCTTTCACCGCTACTCGCTACCACTCCCTTGTAGTGCGGGACCTGCCCGGCGCGCTGGAGCGGAGTGCATGGACCGAGGACGGCGTGGTTATGGGCCTGCGCCACCGGGAGTTCGTGGTGGAGGGGGTGCAATTCCACCCGGAAAGCATCCTCACCGAGCCGGGCAAGGACATCCTACGCAACTTCTTGCGCATCAAGGCCGCCCGCTGGGCCGAAGTGGGCGCCGGGGGCCGGGACGAGACCGGCCGCCCCCCGCGGGAGGCGCGCGATGACCGCGGGTGGTCCCATGCCCGCCGTCAGCCGAGCCCTCGAGATGTTGGCCCGGCGGCAAAACCTGGACCGGGACACCGCCTCCGAGGTGCTCGAGCTCATCATGGGGGGGCAGGTTGGCGACACACAGACGGCGGCTTTCCTTATGGGGCTCCGGGTCAAAGGGGAGACGGCCGAAGAGATCGTGGGTCTGGCCGCCACCATGCGCCGGCTGGCCGAGCCGGTCGAGGTGGGCGGAGACGGCCCTCTGGTCGACGTGGTGGGTACGGGCGGCGATCGGCTGGGCACCTTCAACATATCCACGACGGCGGCCTTTGTGGTCGCCGGGGCGGGGGCCCGGGTGGCCAAGCACGGCAACAGGGGAGCCACCTCGCGTTCGGGTTCAGCCGATCTGCTCGAGGCTCTGGGGGTGCGCATCGACTTGCCTCCGGCGGCCGTGGCCCGCTGTATCGAGGAGGTGGGCATCGGCTTCATGTTCGCGCCCCTCCACCACAAGGCCATGCGCCACGTGGTGCCCGTACGTCGCGATCTTGGTGTTCGGACGGTCTTCAACTTCCTTGGCCCGTTGACCAACCCAGCGGGGGCCTGCCGTCAGCTGACCGGGGTCAGCGCCCCCGAGTACGTCGAGGTCCTGGCCCGGGCTCTGGCTCTCATGGGCTGCGAGCACGCGTTTCTGGTCCACGGGCAGGAGGGGATGGACGAGCTCTCGGTGGTGGGGCCGACGACGGTCGTCGAGGTCGCAGGCGGCCGGGCCGGCACGCCGTACGTGGTGGAACCGGAGACATTCGGCTTGCGCCGTTGGCCTTTGTCGAAACTGACGGGGGGCGACGCGCGGCAGAACGCTGCCATCGCCCTGAACGTGCTCAAAGGCGAGGCCGGCGCGCCCCTGGAGGTGGTGCTCCTGAATGCCGGGGCCGCCCTCCACGTGGCTGGGAAGGCGGAGAGCGTGCAGGAGGGGGTGGAGCGCGCCCGGGAATCGATTGAATCCGGCCGGGCGCGGGAAAAGGTCAACGACCTCGTTCGCTCGAGTTGGTCAAGCTCGGGGACGATCCGCGAGAGCTAGGGAGCGGCGCGATGGAGTTCCTGGACGTGATCGTCGCCGATGTGCGGCGGCGCTTGGAGGAGCGTAAAGAGAAGGTCGTACTCCACGACCTCCGGGCCCGCCCCACCCCCGAAGGGCGGCCTTCGTTCTTGCAGGCCATGCGCCGGCCCGGCCTCTCTCTCATTGCTGAGGTCAAACGAGCCTCGCCCTCGAAGGGTCCGCTCCGTCCGGACCTAGACGTGGTGAAGCTGGTGGGGCAGTATCAGGCGGCCGGAGCAGCGGCGATCTCGGTGCTGACCGAGGAGGATCATTTCCGCGGCAGTCTCGATGACCTGGAGCTGACCGTGGCGGCGACGAGTCTGCCCGTCCTGCGCAAGGACTTCATCGTCGACGAGTATCAAGTCCACGAAGCCCGCGTGTACGGAGCCTCGGCGGTGCTACTCATAGCCGCCATTCTGGAGCACGACGAGCTCGTAGCTCTGGCCGGGACCGCCCAGCGCCTGGGCCTCGACGTATTGGTCGAGGTGCACGACGAGGCTGAGCTCATCAGGGCGCTGGCGGTGGAGCACGCCATCATCGGTCTCAACAATCGAGATCTGCGCAGCTTCGAGGTGACCCTTGAGACCACCTTCCGGCTGATCAGCCTGGTGCCCCCGACCGCGTGGTTGTGAGCGAGAGTGGCGTGCGTCGCCGGGAGGACTCGATCCGGCTTGAGACAGCCGGGGTGGACGGCGTGCTGGTGGGTGAGCATCTGGTGAGGAGCGAGAACGTGGAAAGGGCACTCCGGGCTCTGCTGGCGGACGGGCAAGGAGGTTAGGGGGCATGATCAAGTCCATACTGGTGGCTCTCGACGGTTCCGCACACGCGGCGGCGGCCCGCGATCATGCGGTGGAGCTTGCGCGGCTGTACCAGGCCAAGGTCATCGGGCTGCACGTGCTTGATGTGCGCCTGCTCGAGATGCCCCCCTACCTGGAGTACTCATACGAGGGCATACCCTTGACCCCGCTGCCCAGTGAGATGCTCGAGGGTTTCCGGCAGAAGGCCGACAAGGTGCTCGTGGGCTTCAGGGAGGCCATGAACGCCACGGGCGTGCCTACCGATGCTCGGCTGGAGGAGGGAGTGCCGGCCGAGACCATCGCCGAGCTGGGTGACGCAGCCGATCTGGTGGTCATGGGCAAGCGCGGGGAGCATGCCCGCTGGGGTCGCGACTTGCTGGGTGCGACAACCGAGGGCGTGGTACGCCGGATCAAGACGCCCGTCCTGCTCACCGAGCGCGACGCCGTGCCGCTTGCGGAGGTGGTCTTGCTGTATGACGGGAGCCATCCTGCCAACCGCGCTCTGAAGCTGGCAGCCGATCTGGTCAGCCATGCGGGGCTCGGTCTGCGGGTGATGACGGCCGCCGACGACCTGGATCATGCCGGGAAGGTCCAGCGTGATGCCCGCGATTACCTGGACGCCTTCGATTTCGCCGTGGAGTACCGGCTTCGCACCGGCGACGCAGTGCTCGCCGTACTGCAGGAGCTTGAGGACGACCCCGCGGGACTGGTGGTCATGGGCTCCCAAGGCCGCTCCTTGTTGCGCCGCTTGGTACTGGGGAGCACGGCCGAGGAGCTCATGCGGTCCATCGACGTCCCGGTCCTGCTCGCGCCGTGACGGCGGCAACCTCGGAGCCCATGGTGGGATCGGTACTCTCGGCGGGGTCTCCGACCGCGGTGCTGGTGTCTGGACCTGACGGCACGCGCGACGTCCTTCTTTCAGACCTTCCAGCCCTGCTGGCGGAGATCAAGCAGCCGGACGGGCCGGCGACCTGGCTGCACGCCGAGGTCGAGGAAGGCCTGCTCGAGCTCCTGGTGGGGTTCGGCCTGCACGAGGTGGCCGTCAAGAGCCTCCGGGAGGGGATGGAGCGGCCCCGGGTGGAGGAGTACTCCGATCATCTCTACGTGTCCCTGCTCCGGGTGGTCGAACGGGCCCAAGAAGCGAGGGATGGCGTCCCGGGCGAGCCCGCAGCCGGCGAACTGGTCCGCCAGGCGCCGGGTGTCCTCGAGCAGTTGCGCGTGTTCCTGGGCTCACGGTGGATCATCTCCTTGGGACGGCTACAGCCGGGTGAGTACGCTAACCTCAGGGACGTGGTCCTCCGGCAGGCGCTGCAACGCGGTCGGGGTCCGAGTTTCGTCCTCTACTACCTGGCCGAGTGGGTTCTCGACTCGACGCAACCGCTCCTCGACGTTCTTGACGACCGTGTGGACAGCCTGGAGGACATGGTGGTGCTCGACACGGGCGAAGACACGCGGCAGGAACTCTTCCGCTTGAAGCGCGACCTGGTCGAGCTCCGCCGGCAGATCGCCCCCATGCGCGACGTGATGCAACGTCTCTCGTCCCATGGATCGGCTTTTATCGAGCCCGGAGCGGAGATCTACTTCCGCGACGTCCACGACGACCTGCTTGTGGTGATCGAGCAGATCGACACCTACCGCGACATCCTCTCCTCAGCGCTTGATCTCTACCTCTCGACCGTCTCGAACCGGCTGAACGAAGTGATGAAGCGTCTGACCATCGTGGCCACTATCTTCATGCCTCTGACGTTCGTTACCGGGTTCTTCGGCATGAACTTCACCCGCCTGCCCTACGGGACCGCTGTGTGGCTCTATCTCACCCTGGCGGTCATGACCATCGCCGCGGTGGGGATGCTCGCGTATTTCTGGCGAAAGGCGTGGCTGTGAACAGCATGGCCCGGAGGATGCGTCTTGAGCGCCCCCTTCAGTGGCCGGGGGGACCTTTTGTCAAGGTCTGCGGGCTCACCCGCGAGGCGGACGCCGTGCTGGCTGCGGACCTGGGCGCCTGGGCGCTGGGGTTCATCTTCGCGCCGAGCCCCCGCCAGGTATCGCAAGAACACGCACTCGCGCTGGCGCGCGCCCTGAGGACCGCTCGGCCTCCGTACACTCTACCGCTGCTAGTAGGCGTCTTCGCCGATCCTCCGCCTGAGGAGGTGGCTCGGATCGTGTGCGAGGTTGGCCTCGACGCGGTGCAGCTGCACGGGGAGGAGACGCCGTATCAAGTGAGTCGCATCTGCCAGGCGGCCGAGGAGGCGCTGATCATCAAGGCCGTCTCCGTGGAGCACGGCACTACGGCCGTGGCCGGCATCACCGCTCGGGTACGGGCCGTGGCTCCCACCGTGGATGTGGTGCTGTTCGACAGCAAGGTCCGGGACCGCGTCGGAGGGACGGGCGTGTGTTTCAAGTGGGAGCTTGCCCGCCCGGCCACGGGCATGCTGCCCGTGCTCGTCGCGGGGGGGATCCACGCGGGCAACGTCGCCGACGCCCTGGAAACGTCGGGTGCCTGGGGGGTCGACGTGTGCAGTGGGGTGGAGGCTGCCCCGGGGATCAAAGACGAGGGCCGGCTGCGAGAGCTCTTCGCAGAGGTACGGCGCTACAAAGAGAAAGGACACTCGTGACTCTGGAGCAACGCTTCGGTCGCTACGGCGGCCGCTATGTACCGGAGACGCTGATGCCGGCTCTGGAAGAGCTGGAGGCGGCCTACGAGCGCTACCGCGACGACCCGGCCTTCAGCGCCGAGCTGGAGGCGCTGCGCTCCGATTTCGCCGGGCGGCCTACACCTCTCTATCTGGCCCGGCGGCTATCGGAGCACGCGGGCTGCCGGATCTATCTCAAGCGCGAGGATCTGGCCCACACCGGAGCCCACAAGATCAACAACACCCTCGGCCAGATCCTGCTAGCTGTCCGCATGGGTAAGCGCCGCATCATCGCCGAGACGGGCGCCGGCCAGCACGGGGGTGGCCACGGCCACGGTCGCCGCCCTCTTCGGACTCGAGTGTCACATCTACATGGGCGAGGAGGATATGCGCCGGCAGGAACTCAATGTGATCCGCATGCGCCTGCTCGGTGCCGAGGTGGTGCCGGTGACCTCCGGCAGCGGCACGCTCAAGGATGCCACCAACGAAGCTCTGCGCGACTGGGTGAGCACGGTGGGGGACACCCATTACATAATCGGGTCGGTGGTGGGACCTGCACCGTATCCCCGGCTGGTCCGCGATTTCCAGTCGGTCATCGGTACCGAGACTCGAGAGCAGATCATGTACAAGGAAGGCCGCGGGCCTGATGGAGTTGTCGCCTGCGTGGGGGCGGGCAGCAACGCCATCGGCATATTCCGAGCCTTCCTCGACGACGACGTGCGCCTGGTGGGAGTGGAGGCCGGAGGGTATGGATTGGACTCCGGCAAGCACGGCGCCTCCCTCGCCCGGGGTGAACGCGGTGTGCTTCACGGCTCCTTCTCCTATGTGCTCCAGGACGTGGATGGGCAGATCCAGGAGGCCCACTCCATCAGCGCCGGCCTGGACTACCCGTCGGTTGGTCCCGAGCACGCATACCTGAAAGACTCGGGCCGGGTGGCGTACACCACGGCCACCGATCAGGAGGCCCTGGTAGCCTTTGCTGCCCTCTCCCGCCTGGAGGGCATCATCCCGGCACTCGAGAGTGCGCACGCGGTGGCCTTCATGCTCGCGGGCTCCGCCACCCATGGATTCGGCCGCGAAGACATCGTGGTCGTCAACCTCTCTGGCCGGGGAGACAAGGACGTGTACACCGCGTCCCGGGCCCTGGGGGTGGCCCTGTGAGCCCGGCGGCGCAGGGCCCGGAGGCCAGGGAGAAGGCGAAGGCGGGGGGCTCGGTCTTGACCGCGCTCTTCCGCGAGGCGGGGCGTCCCTTGCTAATGCCCTACGCGACCGGCGGCTTCCCCGACCCAGAGGCATGCCGGCGCATTGTGCGTACCTACCTGGAGGCGGGAGCCGACATCGTCGAGCTGGGCATCCCCTTCTCGGATCCCATCGCCGACGGCCCGGTGATCCAGGCCTCGTCGACTCGGGCGCTGCAGCAGGGGGTACGGCCGGCCACCGTGCTCGACATCGCCGCCGAGGCCACCGCGCGAGGCGGGCGGGTGGTGCTGCTCTCCTACCTCAACACCATCCTTGCGCCGACGCCTGAGCGTTTCTTCGAGCGCTGCGCCACCAGCGGCGTGCTGGGGGTGGTCGTGCCCGACCTCCCGGTGGAGGAGGCGGCCCCCGTGCAGGAGACGGCTCGGCGGCAGGGAGTTGACGTGGTGCTGCTGGCGGCGCCCACGAGCACCGACGTGCGTCTCGAGCGCATCGCCCGGGCGGCTTCGGGCTTCCTGTACTGCGTGTCGGCCACCGGGGTAACCGGGGTGCGCAGCGAGCTGGGGACGGATCTGCCGGTGTTCCTCGAACGGCTCCGGGCCCGCACCGATCTGCCCTTGGCCGTAGGCTTCGGCATCTCGACCCCGGCGCAGGCCGCCGAGGTGGCCCGTCTGGCCGACGGCGTCATCATCGGGAGCCGCCTCGTGCGGATGGTACAGGAAGCCCGCGACCTCGACGCAGCCCTGGAGGAAATCACCGCGTACTTGGGCGAAGTGCGCACTGCACTGAGGGGGGCTCCATGACTGAGCGCTCCCGCCGTCCCCCCGACCCTCGCCCGGACTGGGTTCTCGGCTCGCGCCTGGGGGGCGGCGCCCTCAGGGCGGATGCTACTCGAGGATTCCCTCGGCCTCCAACCTGTCCTTCAACGCTTGGGGGCGCACTCCGTAAAGCGTCGAGAGGAAGTTCAGGTCGTCTTTGCGAATGGTAAGCACCTTCCGCGAAGGGTCGTTCCTGAGGTTCCGCAAGAAGTCGAGGTAGTTCTCGAGAGGGCGACGCTCAGCCTCGGTCAGCTTGTCGAGATGCTCCAAGTTGATGCGCAGGGGCCCGCTGCGGTTGAGGCTCCCGCGCATCGCGCTTTCGTCCTCGACGTCAAGGATCGATGTGGGGCTGATGCCGTAGATGTCCGCCAGTTCCTGCAAACGCTCGAGGCTGAGGCTTCGTTTCCCCCGCTCGTAGGCGCTGAGTGTGGAAACGACAAACGAGCCCCCTGAGCGATCACAGACCTCCTGCAGGCTCAGGCCTCGGTCCTGGCGGAGGCGGCGGAGCTTCTCGCCCACCAGCTCCACGTAGCGTTTGCTGTGGTCGTCCGGTGTATCCCGTGATTGCCTCATGAACACAAAATAGCAGTCCACGATTGGGAAATCTAGCGCGGCTCGGAGAGATGACTCGGGTCCGCGAGTCCTTCCTGACTGAATCCCACGCGTGCCGCCTTTCTGACTTCCACACACCGGCAGGCAAGGTCTGCGAGATAAGTGCCTGGCGGCCCGGTGTACGAAGTTGGCGAAACATTTGGATTCTTGAGGCACCTTTGGGGTACTATCAAGCAGAACGCCACTTCGGCGCGCGAAAAAGAGCTTGGCGGAGTCGAAAACCTGGGCGGAGTCGAAACCCGGCGTGTCCGGGGGACTCGGAGGTCGAACATGGAACGTATCCGGCTCTCGAGAGGGCGGCTGCTCGCTCTCGCTGTCCTGTCCCTGCTTGCGCTTTCCCTGCTGGCGGCCGGCGTCGCCATGGCGGCGACTTCGCAGGACATCTACAACGATTTCGCCGCCGACGGCAAGCTGGACGGCACGTACACAGACGCTGAGCTCCAGGCGGTGCTCGACGATCCTACTCTCGCTCAGTACGCCGATCCGACGGTCTACGACCAGTTGAAGGATCTCATCAGGAGTGGATCGGGTGACAGCTCGAGTAGGTCTGTGTTCCCGTTTACCGGGTCTCAGCTGGTCTTCATGGTCGGGGGCGGCGTCGTACTCGTTGGACTCGGAGTCCTTCTTCGCCGAGGGCGAAGGGGCGAAGACTCCTAGCTTTCGCGCCGGGCGGGCGACATTCTTCTTAGTCCCCGGGCGTCTCGGTTCGATCGGGACTCGAGTCTGTCTGGGTATCGCCCACCCGCTCCGCGATGGCGGCCGATAGGGGATTCAGGGCCCGGGCGCGCTCATAGAGAGCGCTCGGGTCTTTTCCCGCGTCTCGGCGCGTGTCTCCCCAGGTCAGATACGTCCGCCAGTCCCCCGGGTTTATCTCGACCGCCCTCGCGAATTCCTGTTCAGCCTGGGTGACCTGCCCCTCCCGACCGAGTGCTCGCCCCGCGACGATGTGGGGCTCGTCATCGAGGGGGTTGGCGAGATGAGCCAGCGCGGCTGCCTGGCGCGCCTCGCTGGTGTGACCTTGCGCCGCGAGGGTGCTCGCCCTCTCCAGAAGGACAAGGGAGAGAGTTTGGGGCGCCGCCAGGAGCAGGGAGAGCGCCCCGAGCGCGGCGATGGCCGTCAGCAGAGTGCCCCGCGTTGTGCGGGCGGCGGATGTGCGTCCTGCCGACGAGCCGGCCGTCTGCTCGGCGCGGTCGGGGTCCATTGGATCCCGCGAGGGCGCGCCCACACCCAGGAGCGCGCCGAGCAATGCGAAGAACGCGGAGGCGGTCGCCGGGATGTTCCAGACCCATTCGGCGGCCGCGTGCACGAGGAACACGCAGGCCGCCGCCGCGATGCCCGCGGCCAGCGCCCGGGCGTGTACCGACCTCCGAGCCGCACGGTAGAAGGCCCCTCCCAACAGAGGCGCTACCCCGCCTCCAAAGAGCATGAGGCCGGGAAGTCCAAGCTCGGCAAGGAGTCGCAGGTAGAGATTGTGGGGCTGGCGGACGTCCTTCGCGACTGGCCGGAGACGGGCCCATTCTTGGGGGTAGCTGTCTGCGCCCAGCCCGAGCACCGGCTGGCGTTCGAAAGCGTTCCAGGCCACCACCCACAGTTCGTAGCGATAGCTTCCACTCAGGTCGAGGATCCGCACGTCGGAATGTGTGCTGCTCGAAGCTTTGAACTGCGACCAAGCCGAGTCCACACTTTTCACGGGATGGGTCAAGGCGGGGAAACGATCGACGAGAAGTACCGCAAGCACCACCACGATGACCACAGAGATGATTCGGGCGGCGTTGGCGAACCAGCGTGGCCGGGGCAGCCGGTGGTCCGCGACGACCAGGATCCCCGCCACGGCCAGGCTGGCCAGCATCGAGAGGGACATCGCGGCGCCCACACCGCGCACGGTCTGGGCGAAATGCTCGACCTCCCGGGCTCGTATCTGCACTTGGGGGCGTTGAGAGCATTGAAGGCAAGGAAAGTCGTGAGCAGAGCGAGGCCCCACCAGAGCAGGGCTCGCGGACGGTCAGGAACGAGGGCGAAGTACACGGCGACCCCAGCGACCAAGGCCCAGAAGCCGCCACGACTCTGAGTCATGACGGAGGTCTCGAGAAGGATCACGGCGGACGCGAAGAGGAGGGGCCGCAGCCACGGTCGGGTGCTCAACCGAGACGATAGGTGTACACCGAGAAGGGCCGGGATCAGGAAGAAGGTTGCTTGCGCGTTGCTGTAGCCGAGCGGGGCGTCGAGTTTGAACTCGCGGAAGTAGTCCAGCGGAGAAGGGCTGAAGATCATCAGGCCGACGGTGACCGCAGCGACCGTGGCCGACGCGATGACCAACGTTGTACACAAGTGGCGCACGTCGCTTTCGGAGGTGACAACGAGCCCCGCCAGCAGGAAGATCATCAGGTAGAAGAGCACTCGGGTGCTTTCCTGCAGGGCGGCGGCCTTGTCGGTGGCCCAACCGATGGATGCTAGGTTCCACACGGCGAAGAGCAGAAGGAACACGGCCCCGATGGCCGCCCAGATGGGCAGCTTGGCGCGCACCCCGGGGACGGTCGGACCAGCCGCCAGGCGGAGGATGACGGCCAGCGCGGACACGAGTACCCCCACCGCCATCCAGGTCGTCGGGAAGTACCCTCCGTGGAACACGCCGAAGGCAACGGGGATCAGCCCCAGACCCACGACCGGCAGTGCCGCCAGCCAGGGTCGGGAGGAGGGGGACACCGGCACGGCAGGCAGCAGCAACGAGGCTATCCGAAGAAGGTTCGGGCGAGTTCCCAGAGCTCGCGGGGAACGAGCTTGTATTCGCGCACGGCCTCGGCCAGCGGTATAGCTTCGATGGAATCACCCTTTAAGGCGGCCATCATGCCCCAGGCTCCCTCCTGCACCATGGCTGCGGCCTTGATGCCGAAGCGGGTGGCCAGGACTCTGTCGTGGGCCGTGGGCGTCCCTCCCCGCTGGACGTGCCCCAGGATGGTGACCCGAGTCTCGTAGCCGGTGATCTCCTCGATCTCCCGGGCCAAGACCGAGCCCACCCCTCCTAGGCGTACATGGCCGAACGCGTCGGTTTCCGCCGACATGGTGACGGTCTGCTCGATGCCTGAACGCCACAGGAGGCTGGCCCCCTCGCTCACCACGATGATCGAGAACCGCTTCCCCCGGCCGGCACGGCGTTCCACCAAGTCGCACACGTCCTCGACCGTCAGGGGGAACTCGGGGATGACTATGGCGTCGGCGCCACCGGCGATACCGGCCATCACGGCGATCCACCCGGCGTGGCGCCCCATGACCTCGACCACCATCACGCGGTTGTGCGATTCCGCCGTGGTGTGCAGCCGGTCGATGGCCTGTGAAGCGACGTGGACGGCGGTGTCGAATCCGAAGGTGTAGTCCGTGCCGGAGAGGTCGTTGTCGATGGTCTTGGGGATGCCCACCAACTTGACGCCGTGCTCGTCGCCCAGACGCAGGGCCACCCCGAGCGTGTCCTCGCCTCCGATGGCCACGACGGCGTCGATGGCGTCGTCGCGGATGGTGCGCAGGATACGCTCGGGCCCCAGGGGTTCGTTGAAGGGGTTGGTGCGGCTGGTGCCCAGGATGGTGCCCCCTAGGGGCAGGATGCCGCTCACCCGCTCCAGGTCGAGGTGGACGACCTCCCCGTCGATCAGGCCCCGCCACCCGTTTCTGACTCCGACCACGTCGCATCCGTAGCCGGAGACGCAGGCCCGGGTTACCGCCCGAATGACCGCGTTCAGTCCCGGGCAATCGCCTCCCCCCGTCAAGATGGCTACGCGCATGTCAGCGTATCCTCGTCATACTGAGGTGAGCGGTCACGTCGATGGAGAAAGGCCCCCGCTGATCCTGCGGGATCGCCGCCGGCGCATCGGTGACCGCGATGACCAGGGTGACAGTCAAGTCGGCTTCGAGGGATTCGGGCATGCCGTTGCCCGTGTCGACCTGAGTGCTCCCGTCGAGGATCTCCTGCCCCTGCAGGCTCATCTTGAAGGCCAGATCCTGCGGATCGCTACCGGCGGGCATCATCTGATCCAGGCCCATCTCCTTCAGCAGGGCGCCCAAGTCCAGAGTGAGATCCATGGGGACGTCGACGTTGAAGTCGATGTTCGCGACCTCGGTGCCGTCGACCTTCTCGACCGACATCAGTCTTGCTTTGCTGGTCGCCGTGACCGACTGGCCGGCCCCGGGGATCTCGACGCTCGACTCGGCCGTCCACTCGTCACCCGGCTCGGCTAGGCCGTCCTGGGGGAAGACGACGTTGGTCTGGGCCATGAACTGGGCCGGGTCGAACGGGAGTCCGTTCCCGAGGTTCAGGCCGGGGGGCATGGTCCCTTCCAGGCCTTCGACCGAGAGGACCTTGCCGGTCGCGTCCATGGTCACCGTGATGGGGGGCATGGTGGGGACGTCGGCGTCGATCGGCCGGCCGTTCTGGGTCATGCGCAGCTCAGTGTAGCGGTAGGTGATGGTGGCGATGCCGTCCTCGACGTGGTCGACCGTCCAGGACACGCCCATCTGCAGTCCCAGGTCCCGCATGGCCTGGCTCTCACCAGCGGGGATTCCAGGCCCCTCGACGCTACCATCCAGAGTAACGGCCAGGTCGTAGGCGAAGCTGTCGCCGGCCTCGAAGCGGTACTTCAAGGGAGTCGTGCCCGCGCTGCCGCACCCGGCCAGGAGGGACACGACGACAAGCATGAGCGTGATGGTCCAGATCGTGCGGACCGTTCGGTCGCGATGTTCCATGGGGACCTCCTGTTTCGGTCGGGCTCGGCTGTCGTACGCCTCGCTTCTTGCCCGCGTCCGGCCGAGTGGAGACGCGTTGAGACAAGTGCCGAAGGCGGGGATCGAACCCGCACGAGGTGTGAGCCTCACTGGAGTTTGAGTCCAGCGCGTCTGCCAGTTCCGCCACTTCGGCACGAGGATGCAGGTCTGAATGGGGTCCTGGTGCCCCCGATTATAGTCGAGGTTCCCCCTCAGGGGGAGTCGGAGCCGGCATCTGTTCGAACCGGCCGTCGTGAAAAGGGCCGCACGAGCATCTGTGGAGCTTGCAGGAGACCAGCTTGCGCACGCATTCACTTGAGTCTAGACTACGGGCCTGTGCACGGGACTCGGGTCGGCCGTCGTCCTCAGCGACGACTCGCAGAGCCTTCTGTCGAACCCGCAGGTGCAGGAGGCCTATCTCGGAGGAGGCTGATGCAGGCCGCGGCTTCGTGGGGGGAGTGCCGGTGAGCGGGCGATTGGCCGCAGGCGGCGGTCCGGCAGTGCTGGGCGTCGATGTGGGTGGCACCTTCACCGACGCGGTCTTGGTCGCCGGCGGTCGCATCTTCACGTCGAAGAAGCCCTCTACCGAGCCGCAGTCGGTGGGCGTGCTGGCGGCGGCCGAGGCGGTTCTGGCCTCGGCCGCCGTCTCGGCTCCGGAGGTGGCCCGTTTCGTGCATGGCATGACCGTGGCCACAAACGCCCTTCTCGAGCGTCGCGGTGCCCGGGTCGTGTTGGTGGCCACCGAGGGTTTCAAGGACGTGCTCACCATCGGCCGCCAGGACAGGGCCGAGCTCTACACGCTGTATCCCCGGCGGTCGGAGCCTCTGGTGCCGCGCGATCTCTGCCTCGGTGTGCGCGAACGGGTGGGCCCGGAGGGTGTGCGGGTGCCCCTCACGGAGGAGGAGGTGCTCCGGGTGCGCGACCAGGTGATCGCCCTCGAGCCGGAAGCGGTGGCGGTGGGACTGCTCTGGAGCTTTTTCGTGCCCGACCACGAGTTGCGTCTGCGGGAGGCCTTGGAGGTCAGACTGGGGGGAGTGCCGGTCCTGGCTTCGGTGGAAGTGGCTCCCGTCTTCCGGGAGGTGGAGCGAATCGGCACGACCGTAGTCGACGCGTACGTGACGCCGTGCACGGGGCGCTACCTGCGGTCGCTCGCCGCCGCTTGCGACGAGGCGGGCCTGCGTCATCCCGAGATCATGGAGTCGAGCGGCGGCACGGCCCCTCTGGCGCAGGCGGCCGGTCACGCGGCAAGGCTGCTGCTGTCGGGACCAGCCGGGGGGTGATGGCGGCCGGCCTGGCGGCCGGCCGCCTGGGCTTCGACCGGGTCCTCAGCTTCGACATGGGGGGACGTCGACCGATTGCGCCGCCTTCGGTGGCGCATTGGTGTCGGACACGGGATCGGGCCGTCTGCTCGAGACCTCCACCGAGAGGACGATTGCCGGCCAGACCGTACGCCTGCCGGCGGTGGATATCCACACCGTGAGTGCCGGCGGGGGCAGCATCGCCTGGGTCGACGCCGGCGGAGCCCTCAAGGTAGGGCCTCGCAGTGCGGGCGCTCGTCCGGGCCCGGTCTGCTATGGGTTGGGAGGCCGGGAGCCTACGGTGACCGACGCTAATGTGGTTCTCGGCCGCATCGCGCCCCTCGCCCTCCTGGGTGGGACCCTGCGCCTGGATCAGGAGCTGGCCCACCTGGCGCTCGCGCGGCTCGGGGAGCAGGCCGGGCTCTCCCCGCGCGAGGCGGCGGAGGGCGTGCTGCGGGTGGCCGTCTTCAACATGGCGGCCGCCGTACGCAAGGTCACACTACAACGGGGTCTCGACCCGCGGACCCACGTGCTGGTGGTCTTTGGGGGAGCCGGCGGCCTGCATGCCTGCGCGCTGGCCGGGGATGTGGGCATGGACACAGTCGTGCTGCCCGTGCGTGCGGGCGTGCTGAGCGCCCTGGGGCTGGTAGCGGCTCCTCCTCGGGCGGACCGGGCCGCGACGGTCATGTGGCTGGCCGAGGGAGTGGACCGCGACGAATGGCAGCGTATCTGGAGCCGGCTGGAGCAGGAGGCTCGGAGCGCGCTGGGCGCCTCCGCCGGAGAGGCGGCCAGGGCGGCCGCGGAAGGGCCCGCCGCGGAGATCGCAGTCCGGAGAGAGATCGAAGCCCGCTATCGAGGGCAATCCCACGAGCTCGGCGTGATCCTCGAGGGTGAGGATCCCACTCAGGTGGAACGGCTCTTCCACCATGCCCACCGGGAGCGGTACGGTTACAGCGATCCCGAAGCCGCGGTCGAGCTGGTCACCTTGCGCGCCGTGGCGGTGCGTCCACCCATCGTAGCCGTCCCTCCCGAGTTCCCACCGGCCATGCTCTCTGCGGGCACGGCCGACGTGGTGGTGGGCGGCCGGGTGGCGAGTTGCGCCGTCTTCAGGGTGGTGGCGCGGGCGGCGGAGTCTTCCGCGACGGATGGGGTAACCGGGCCCCTCTGCGGCCCGGTCTTGCTGGCGGCCGATGAGTTCAGCGCGTTTGTAGAGCCGGGGTGGCAGGCGGTGGCCGTTCCGGGGGCGGTCCTGATGACGAAACGGCCGCCGGGAACAGAGGCGGACCGTGGCTGAGCACCGGGAACCGGCCACCTTCGACGCCGTCGACCTAGAGCTCGCCCTGGGTACCTTCCAGTCTCTGGTCGAGGAAATGGGGCTCTCCCTCGTGCGTTCCGCCCGCTCGGCCAACATCAAGGAGCGCCGTGATTCCTCCACCGCCCTCTTTGATGCCGGAGGTGAGTTGGTCGTGCAGGCGGAGCACATCCCCGTGCACCTGGGAGCCCTACCCGCCTCGGTGGCGGCCGTGACCCGCTCGCCCCAGCGACCCGGCGACGTCTGGATCCTCAACCACCCCTACGCGGGGGGCACCCACCTCCCCGACGTCACCATGGTGGCGCCGGTGTTCGCCGGCGAGCGCCTGCTCGGCTTCGTGGCCAATCGGGCCCACCACGCCGACATCGGCGGCGCGCGCCCCGGCTCCATGCCGGCGGGGGCCCGCACGCTGTTCGAAGAGGGGCTCGTGATCCCTCCTGTGCGGCTGGTGTCCGGGGGCGACGAGCAACCGGACATCCTCGCCCTGATCCTGGCCAACTGCCGCCGTCCCGACGAGCGCCGGGGCGATCTGCGGGCCCAAGCAGCCTGCCTCGCCCTAGGGGCGCGGCGCCTGGGGGAGATCGAGGCCTCACGCGGGGCCGGGGCCGTCAGCGAGTCCATGCGTCAGGTCCAGGATTACAGCGCTCGTCGCGTGGCGAACGCCCTGGCCGTCCTCCCGGCCGGTGTCTACGAAGGTGAGGATGCCCTCGAAGGAGACGGTATCACGGAGGTGCCTATCCCCGTCCGTGTGCGGGTGACGGTCTCCTCGGAGTCGCTGGTGTTCGACTTCACGGGCTCGGCGCCCGAGGTGGCCGGCAACGTCAACTGCCCCCGGGCGGTGACCGTCTCGGCCTGTCTGTTCGTAGCCCGCTGCCTGCTCGACCCCTCGCCTCTGGGTGCAGCGGGTTGCACTCGGGTGACGCGCGTGGTGACCGAGCCCGGGAGCGTGGTCGACGCGCACCCACCGCACGCGGTGGCCGGAGGAAACGTGGAGACCTCGCAACGCATCGTCGACGCCATCCTCGCCGCTCTGGGCGAGCCCCTCGCTCTACCTGCGGCGAGCCAGGGCACCATGAACAACCTGGTAGTGGGCAGCAGCCATTTCAGCTACTACGAAACCATGGGCGGCGGCGGCGGGGCCTCCTCCGAAGGGCCGGGCTTCGACGCTCTGCACTCCGCCATGACCAACACCCTGAACACGCCGGTCGAGGCCATCGAGCGGGACTTCCCTCTCGAGGTGCTTCGCTACGAGTTGCGGGAGGAATCGGGCGGCCGTGGCTTCTACTCGGGGGGAAGGGGCCTCGTGCGCGCTCTGCGCCTGCTCGAGCCCGCCACCGTGAGCCTGCTCATGGATCGCCAGCGCACCGGTCCCCCGGGGCGAGCCGGCGGTTCGCCCGGCGCCCCGGGACTCTGCAGCGTCAACGGCCTGCGGGTTGCCGGCAAGAGCGAGCTCGACCTGCAGGCCGGCGACGTGATCACGGTGGAGACTCCCGGTGGGGGTGGATGGGGTGGCGATCTCTGATGGCTGCCGCGCGGACCGGCGCTCACGTCTGTCACATCACACACGCGGAGGTCCTCCAACTGTTGGAACCTACAAGTTGGTCGCCGCAAACCCGGGGGCATTCTGTGGCTTAACACATATCCCGTCCCAGCATCAGCTGATAGCGTACCTCATGCGGAGAGGGGCCGCGCGATACGTGTTCTTCCTGGTCAAACTGTAGTCTCCAGCGGCGGCATCCGGGACGTCTCGTACTCGCCTGCGCCCGGCGCGGCGGCGCGCCCGCGGTAGCAACCGAACGAGAAGGGGGACCCGACGTGAGCGACGAGATCGAAACAAGGGCCCGGAAAGCGGCCCGCAGGTCACTGACGAGGCGCGATTTCCTGAAGGGCGTCGGTGCGACCGGAGCCGGTCTCGCCTTCGGTCCGCTGCTCGCCTCGTGCGGTGGAGAGGAAAGCACCACCACCAGCACGGCAGCCCAGGGAGGGGGCGGAGGGCCCAAGACGGGCGGCTCGCTCAAGGTGGGCATCGTCGGTGGATCGGCCAAGGACACTCTCGATCCGCACCTGGCGACTACCGAGCCCGACATCGCCCTCAACACCCAGCTTTACGACAGCCTGATGGGCTGGGACCAGGACTACGTGCTCAAGAACCGCCTGGCCGAGGAGGTCTCGGCCAACCCGGAGGCCACGGTGTGGACGGTCCGCCTGAGGCCCGATCTGTCTTGGCACGACGGCAAGCCGGTGACCTCCGACGACGTAGTCTATACCTTCCAACGCATCGTCGATCCGGCCAACCCCCTCTCCGGTGCGGCCAGCCTCGGAGGACTCAAGCCGGAGAACGTGATCAAGGTCGATGAGCGCACCGTCGAGTTCCGCCTCGACATCCCCAACGCCATCCTGACCGAAGGCTTCGCCTACCGACAGAACATGCTCATCCCGGTGGGGTTCGATCCAACGAAGCCTGTGGGTTGCGGTCCTTTCAAACTGGGCGAGTTCAAGCCTGGCCAGCAGGCCACCTTTTCGCCGTTCGATGGTTTCTGGGAGGACGGGCCTTATGTCGCCGACCTCACGATCATCGAGTTTGCCGACGAGGCCGCCCGTGTCAACGCCTTCTTGAGCGACACGGTGCACATGATCTCCCAGCTCCCTCGGGCCCAAGTGACCGTGGTCGAAGGCTCCGCGGGCCACAAGGTGCTGCGTGCCAGCACAGGCGCGTGGCAGCCGTTCACCATGCGCATTGACGAGAAGCCCTACTCCGATGTGCGCGTGCGCCAGGCTTTCCGGCTCATCGTGGACCGGCAGCAGATGCTCGAGCAGGCCTACAGCGGCTACGGCTGGGTCGCCAACGACATGTACTCGCCCTTCGACCCGGGCTTCCCGAAAGACCTACCCCAGCGCGAACAGGATCTGGAGAAGGCCAAGTCGCTGCTCAAGGAGGCCGGGTACGCGGATCTCACCGTCGAGCTGGTGACCTCGGATGCAGTGGGAGGCAGCGCCGTCTCGGCTGCACAGGTGTTCGCCGAGCAGGCCAAGGGAGCCGGGGTCACTGTCAACCTGAACAAGGTCGACCCCGGGGTCTTCTACGGCGACCAATACCTCACCTGGCCATTCGCCCAGGACTTCTGGTACACGCGCAACTACCTGGCCCAGGCCGCGGCCGGCACCCTTCCCACTGCGCCCTACAACGAGACCCACTGGAAGGACGAGGAGTGGCAGAAGCTGGTGGAGGAGGCCTACCGCACTCCCGACGACGCCAAGCGGAACGAGCTCGTGGCTGCGGCCGCCACCATCGAGTACGAGCGTGGCGGGCTCATCGTGTGGGCCTTCAACGATCAGATCGACGCCTACAATGAGAAGATCGGTGGCGTCAAGCCTGACAAGTCGGGGACCCCACTCACCGGGTTCCGATTCCACAAGGTGCACTTCGCCTGATACCGTAGGCTCGAGTGAGAGCACGCCCGGGCCCCCGCCGGACATCGGCGGGGGCCCGGGCTCTCCGCAAAGGTAGGTGACAGAACCCGGTGCCACCCCTCCTCAAACTCATCCTCATGCGTTTCGGGCTGGGCGCGCTCACCCTCTTTCTGGTGTCGGTGGTCGTGTTCGCGGCGACCCAGGCACTACCCGGCGACACGGCCCGGGCCATCCTGGGTAAGGATGCCACCCCCCAACGGCTCGAGCTGCTGCGCCAGCAGCTGGGCCTCGACAAGCCGGTGCCGCAGCAATACTGGGAGTGGCTCTCGGGGGTCGCGCAGGGTGACCTGGGAGATTCGCTGGTGCAGCAGGGGATGTCGGTGACCTCGCTGCTGCGCGACCGCGTGAAGAACTCGGCCGCCCTGGTGCTCATTGCGGCCCTCGTCAGCGTCCCCTTCTCCATCATCATCGGTGCCCTGAGCGCCGTGTGGCGCGACAGCAAGTTCGACATGACCGCTTCGGTCGGAAACCTCACACTAGCAGCGCTGCCCGAGTTCGTCATCGGAATTGGCCTGGTCTTGGTATTCGCGACGAACGTCTTCAAGGTGCTGCCTGCGGTCTCACGCCTGGATCCGAGCGTCTCCATGTTCCGCCAGCTCCACCTGCTCATCCTGCCGGCGCTCACGCTCACACTCGCCGTGGCTCCGTACATCAGCCGCATCCTCCGAGCCTCGATGATCGAGGTGCTGGAGAGCGAGTACGTGATGATGGCCCGCCTCAAGGGTCTGTCGAATCATCTGGTCCTCTGGCGGCACGCCCTGCCCAACGCCATCGTGCCCACCCTGCAGGTGATCGCTCTCAATCTCGCTTGGCTGGCCGGAGGCGTGGTGGTGGTCGAGTATCTGTTCGGCTTTCCCGGAATCGGCCAGGCACTGGTCGATGCGGTGGCCAACCGCGATCTCCCCATGATCCAGGCTCTCTGCCTGCTCATTGCCGGCGTGTATGTGGTGCTGAATCTCATGGCCGATCTCGGCACCATCCTGGTCAGCCCCCGCTTACGGACGGGCTTGCGGTGAGCGAGATCCGCTCCGTCACCGACTCGGAACTCGTCGAGCCGGCTAAGGTTCACGGCGCCAGGCGGCGATCGGAGTGGGTGGAGATCCTCCACAACGCCTGGGGCTTCAATCGGACCCGGGTGGGAGTCGGGATCTTCGCTTTCATCCTCCTGCTGGCAGCCTTGGGGCCGTTCTTCGCCCCGCACTCGCCGACTGAGTTCGTCGCGGCCCCCTTCAGCGGGCCTTCGGCAGGGACGGTGCTCGGAGTGGACTACATCGGACACGACGTACTCAGCCGGGTGCTCTGGGGCGGCCGTACCGTGCTGGGTCTGGCGATCGCGGCGACCATCATCGGCCTCGTGCTGGGAGTGAGCTTCGGCCTCATCGCTGGGTACGCCCGGCGATGGCTCGACGAGACTGTCATGCGCCTGCTCGACGTGCTGCTGGCGTTCCCGCAGATCGTGCTGGTGTTGCTGCTCATCTCGCTGCTCGGTCCCAAGCTGTGGCTCATTGTCCTCATGGTGGGGCTGTCCCATGCCCCCCGCATCGCCCGGGTGTCGCGAGCCGCGGCTCTGGAGGTGGTGCAGCGCGACTTCGTGCGGGCCGCCGAGGCCCTGGGTGAGATCAAGCCTCGCATCCTCTTCTTCGAGGTCCTCCCGAACATTACCAGCCCGCTGCTGGTCGAGTTCGGCCTGCGTCTCACCTACTCCATCGGGCTGATCGCGGCTCTCTCCTTCCTCGGGTTCGGGCTGCAGCCTCCCGCAGCCGACTGGGGTCTCATGATCAACGAGAACCGCATCGGCATCACCGTCCAGCCCTGGGCGGTCGTGCTCCCGGTGTCGCTCATCGCCATCCTGACCATCGGCACCAACCTCATCGCCGACGGTCTGGGCCGGGCGCTTATCGGCATCGAGCGGGAGAGCGGGGGCCCCTCATGAACGATGTCGTACTCACGGTTGACGGTCTCGAGATCGTCCTGGATCCCTCGGGGATCGGCATCGATCACGAAGTCTCGCTCGTGATCCGGCAAGGAGAGGTGTTGGGACTCGTGGGGGAGTCGGCCTCGGGCAAGACCACGGCGGCCACCGCCCTGCTCCGCCATCAGCGACGGGGTGCGAAGATCGCCGGCGGGCGCATCCGCATCGACGGCACGGACATCTTCGGCGTCTCCGACGCCGAGCTCCGCGAGCTCCGAGGGGGCCTCATCTCCTACGTGCCTCAAGACGCGTCGGCCGCGCTCAATCCGGCCCTGCGCATCGGCACCCAGCTCACGGAGATCCTCGAGGCGCACTCGTTCGGGTCGTCGGCAGCCGAGCGCCGCAAGCGCCTCGCGGAGATGATGGCCGAGGTGCTCTTGCCGTCCGACAGGGCCTTTCTGCGCCGCTATCCTCACCAGCTCTCCGGCGGGCAGCAGCAGAGGGTGGCGGTGGCCATGGCTTTTGGCTGCCGTCCCAAGGTGATCGTGCTCGACGAGCCTACCACCGCCCTCGACGTCACCACGCAGGCCCACGTGCTCGACACGATTCGTGACCTGACCAAGTCTTACGGCGTCGCGGCCCTCTACGTGACCCACGACCTGGCCGTGGTGGCCAACCTGGCCGACCGCATCGCCGTCATGTACGCGGGGCGCGTGATCGAGACCGGTTCCAAGCGGGACATCTTCCGGCAAGCCCTGCATCCTTACACCCGCAAGCTTCTGGCAGCCATCCCCGACCTCTCCGGTGAGAGGGCTTTGCACGGCATCCCCGGCTGGGCCCCGCGGCCTGGGCAGCGGCCGGAGGGCTGCGCCTTCGTACCGCGCTGCGACTGGGCCATTGACAGGTGCCGCGAGGAGTTTCCGCCTAGCGAGGGACCCAGCGAAGAGCACCAGACCCGCTGCTGGCGCTACCGCGAGGTAGGGGCGCAACCCATGGGCGGTGACGCGCGGCAGAGCGGCCGGGACGGGACCACAGGCGCCGCCGACCAGCCGGTGGTCGACGTGCGGCAGCTGTCGGCCTTCTACCAGCGCAAGGAGTGCCTGCACGACATCTTTATGGCGCTGCACGAGCGGCGCTGCCTCGCGCTGGTGGGCGAGTCCGGGAGCGGCAAGACCACCCTGGCCCGCTGCATCGCTGGTCTGCACCCTTTCAAGATCGAGGGTGAGATCACCTTTCGCGGGCACCAGCTGGCCCGCGACTCGCGCGGGCGGCCACGCCCGGTCCGCCAGGCGATCCAGTATGTCTTCCAGAGCCCCTACAGCTCGCTCAACCCGCGCAAGACGGTCCGGCAGATTCTGGCACAGCCCTTGCGCATCTTCTTCGATCTCGACGCGGGCGAGACCGACGCCCGCATGGCCCACGCCCTGGAGCAGGTCGCTCTGGACACTTCATTGTTGCGTCGCTACCCCGACGAGCTCAGCGGCGGCGAGCGTCAGCGGGTGGCGATCGCCCGGGCGCTGGCGGCTGAGCCCACGGTGCTCATTTGCGACGAAGTGACCTCCTCGCTCGATGTTTCGGTGCAGGCGGCCATCATCGAGCTGCTCGCGCAGCTGCAGCGGGAGGGCGGTCTCAGCATGCTCTTCGTGACCCACAACCTGGCGCTCGTCCGCAGCATCGCGCAGGAGGTGGCGGTCATGAGTGAGGGTCGCATCGTGGAGTTCGGTCTGGTGGATACGGTCCTGGAGAATCCCCAAGCCGACTACACACGCAAGCTTCTGGCAGACACGCCGACTATCTGAGGAAGCGTCGTGCGGTCCCGAGGTGACACCTACGCCTCGGCAGGGGTGCGCCCCGCCGTCTCACCAGTGCGCGCGCGGGTTGCGGCGGAGCTCGGCTGGGCCCGCCAGCGGCTGGGCGAGGCCCGCGATCGCCGGTACATGATCCCCTCACTGGAGACGCCGACCCAGACCCCTGATCGGTACCGCGATGTGCGCGTGATCAAGAACGTGACGGTCCCGATGCGAGATGGGGTGATCCTGGCGGCCGATGTGTACTCGCCGGCCGGGGCCGGGCGGCTGCCCGCGGTGCTCATCCGTATGCCGTACGGCAAGGACCGGCACTACGCGATGGCGACTCGAGGCAAGTTCTGGGGCCGGAAAGGCTACCACTGCGTCATTCAGGACGTTCGTGGCCGCGGGCGGTCGGGGGGAGAGTGGGGCTTCCTCGAGAACGAGGCGGCCGACGGCTACGACACCCTCGACTGGCTGGCGGCGCAGCCCTGGTGCGATGGCAACATCGGCATGGCCGGCGAGTCCTACTACGGTATGACGCAGTGGGCGGTGGCCCCACTGGGGCACCCCAACCTTCGCTGCATCGCGCCGGGCCATACGGCCTGCGATCTCTACGACGTGGTCCACCCCGGGGGCGCATTCACCCACACCACCCTCGGGCTTTGGGCGTACATCATGCGTACGCGGCGTGACCGCAACCCCTACCGGTTCGACCCCTGGCACCTGCCCTTGATCTCCAGCGACGAGGACGCTGGAGGGCCAAGCCGGCCATACAAGGACTACGTGGAGCACTGGGCACGAGACTCATGGTGGGAGCAACGCCGGCTCTCTCGCCGTCACGCGGAGGTCACCATCCCGGTGCTGGAGTGGGGCGGGTGGTTCGACCTCCTGCTCCCGGGCACGCTGGCCGATTGGGGGAGCCTCATGTCCCCGGCAACCGGCCCGGAGCTGCGGTCACGCCGCTGGCTCATGATCGGGCCCACCGACCACGCCTTCACCACCCTGCAGACGAGCCGGGCGGGCCGCCTGAGCCTGGGTGGCTGCTGGTGGCCCTTCGACCGCGTGAAGCGCTTCTTCGACCTCTGGTTGCGGGGCGAACGGAACGGTGCCGGCACCGACTCTCGGGTCCAGCTGTACTCGGTGGGTAGAGACAGATGGCACGGCGAGACGGAGTGGCCGCCGCCCAGCGCGCAGCCGACTCGTTACTACCTTCACAGCGGAGGTAGGGCAAACACTGCTGGTGGGGACGGGGCATTGGATCTCGATCCGCCGGGCGAGGAGCGCGAAGACATCCTGCTCTACGACCCGGAGGACCCGGTATGCTACTGGTTCACGCGCGATCTCTGGGAGAGTGCCCGCCACCTGGGTGATCGGCGGGAGGTGGAGGGTCGCCGCGATGTGCTGGTGTACACATCGTCGCCGCTGGAACGACCCCTCGAGGTGTGCGGACCCATCCGTGTATCCTTGCACGTCGCTTCGTCTCGGCCGGACACCGACTTCACCGCGGCACTCGTGGACGTGTACCCTGACGGCTACGCTCAGCTCGTACAGGAAGGGATCATGCGGGCGCGCTTCCGGGAGGGGTGCGAGCACGAGGTTCTGCTGGAACCGGAGAGGGTCACCCGTATGGAGATCGACCTGGCGGCAGCGAGCCACGCGTTCGCTTGCGGCCATCAGGTACGGCTCGAGGTATCGAGCAGCAGCTTCGGGCGGTGGGATCGGAACCTCAATACGGCGGACCGCCTCGGGCGTGGAGTCGCGCCGGCGACGGCTGTCAATCGCATCCGGCATGACCGGCAGGCCCCCTCCTACCTGGTGTTGCCTGTCGTGGACGGCGACTAGCCCTGGGGGCTGCCCGTGTGACGACGACCGGCGGGGCGCCGATCACGAGCTTCGCTGCTCCCCCGCCAGGGACCCGGGCTGGACGGGCCCGGCCAGATTGAGCACCCGTAGGGCCACCGAAAAGGCGGTGCGATTGCCTGTCGAGTGGAGCGAGCGCCCGGTCAGCTCCTCGATCGTCTTGACTCGGTAGCGCACCGTATTCGGGTGCAGATAGAGCCGGTCGGCGGTGCGCTGGGTATCGCAGTCTTCGGCCAGGAAGGTCTCGAGCGTCAGCCTCAGACGCCCTCCCTGTCTGGCGCTGTCGTGCTTCAACAGAGGGGCCAGGATCTCTTGAGCGTATTCCCTGGCCCTCGAGGACTCGGAGACGTCGAGCAGCAGGTTGTCCAGGCCAAGATCGTCGGCGAGCAGGGCCCCGCCGTCCGCCTGCGCTCGGCGGACAACGGTCAGGGCCCGCCTCGCCTCGTCGAAGCTGCCGGCCAGGCCGGTGCTCGGCGGGCAGGGACGCCCAGCCGCCACCCACACTACAGCCGAGCGCAGGCCGGACGCGAGGCGCAGCTGCAGGTCGTGGAGATCCTCCCGCTCCCTGGCCAGAGAGGCCGAAGGCTCGGACTGCTTGAGCACGATGATCCGTCTGTCGTTGAAGCTTACTAGGGGGGTATAGGCATCGGCCCGGCAGTACCGCTCGATCAGCGGCCGCAGGTGCTGCAATGTCCGGGGGGCGCGTGCCCCGCCATCAGGCGCGATATCCGCGAGCACCACGCGGCAAGGCACGTTCAGGTCGTACCCCCAGGTCGCCAGGCGGTGGAAAGTCAGCGGGTCTCCCGGGGAGACCGCCAGGGTGTCGAGCAGGTTGCCGACCAACCGCTGCTCTGTGCCCTCCTCCACGCGCAGGGCGAAGTACTCGAGAGAGGCCACCGCAGCCGTGCACTCGAGGGCCCAGAGATCAAGGTCGCTCATGCGGCCGTCGCGCAGCATGCCTACGACCCCCTGCAGCCGATGCTCGAACATGATGGGGGCTACGAAGAGATTGGGGGCTGATTGGGTGGAGGGGATGGCGACGATCTTGTTCAGGGCGAACAGCCGTTCCAGCCCGGCCGCCTTGCCGAGGCGCTGGGTGTAGTTGCGCATGTGGGCGATCACCGAAACCGGCCGGCTCTTTCCTGGCTCGGGCTCGTCCCGGGTGGGTTCGTGCTGCAGATGGACGGCCAGCACCTCCCCCCGCCGGTTGGCGATGAATGCGGTGGCGGCCAGCGTCTGGCCCAGGATGCGCGTGACCTCTTGGAACCCGCGGCCTCCGAGCTTCGCCTCAAGCATCTGCCGGAAGAGGGTCTGGCCGTCGCGCATGATCTCGACGTCCTTTTCCAGGAGGCCGCCGGCGAGGCTGCGGGAGACGTCGCTGAAGGGGAACTGCTGGGGGAAGCGAAGCAAGGGGACGTCGAATTCGTCAGCCAGTGCGATCAGGTTGTCGGGGACCTGCTTGAGCTCGTAGCCTGTCTTCAAGAGGATGGCGGCTACGCCCACGTCGCGGGACGTGGTGATGACCCGGCGCTGCAGGTCCTCGTTGTCACGCAGGCCGTATCCTGTCGTGCACAGCAGGATGTTCGGAGCCGGGAAGTACGGCTCGTCGAAGACCTCGACGACGTGCACCCAGGAGATCATGTTCTCGAGGCCCTTGGCTCCGGCGAGGAGTTGGGCCTGATTCACGGGCCACATGGTCATGGCCTCGCGCACTGTGAGCCCCACGATTCCCCCCTCCAGGGTCTGCCCCACAGCGGGACTGGGGTGCTTTGTATGGTCGCACAAAAGCGCTGCGCTGTCCACCGACGCTTCTGTAGGGGCTCACATAGCCCACGAGGTGGGAGCATGCTAGTCTGGTTGGCGTAGACGACCCGTCGCTATCTCTCGCCCGGGTGGGCCTTCCAGTCACGACTGGTACTGGTCGTGGTCCGTAAGGGGGTTCTTGATGAGCATCGACATCCTTGCTGATCTGCGCGCCGCCGTTCTTGACGGCGAGCCAGCGGAGGTCAAGCAGATGGCGCAGAGGGCCCTCGCCGCGGGGCTTGCGCCCCTCGCCATCGTGCAAGAAGGTTTGACGGCCGGGATCCGCGAGGTGGGGGAGGAGTTCCAGAAGGGCAAGTACTTCCTGCCCGACCTCGTCCGTGGCGCCCACTCCATGGAGGCCGGCCTGGAGGTACTGGAGCCTCTTCTTGCCGGAAACGGAGAGGCCCGGGCTTCGCTGGGCACGGTCATCTTGGGTACTGTGCACGGCGACCTGCATTCCATCGGCAAGAACATAGTCGGCGCCTTGCTCAGAGCTTCGGGCTTCGAGGTGGAGGACCTGGGCGTGAACGTCCCCACCCAGGTTTTCGTGGAAAAGGTGCGCGAGTCAGGAGCCGGCTTCTTGGGGCTGTCCGCGCTGCTCACGACCACGGTCCATCAGCAAGAGGCGGTCATAACGGCCCTGGAGGACGGCGGCCTGCGCGATCGCGTGCGCGTCTTGCTGGGAGGCGCCCCCATCGACAAGGCCTGGGCCGATCGTGTCGGCGCCGATGGCTACGCTCCTGACGCGGCCCGAGCCGTCCGGGTAGCCAAAGAGCTGGCGAGCGCCAGCTGAGCCCGGAGGAAGATCGCATGAGACCACTGGACATCCTGGCGGGTGAGGAGCTGGAGCGGATCCACCAGGCTACGCTCGACGTCCTCGAGCACACCGGCTTCCTCATCCAGCATGCGGCAACCCGCGATCGCCTCGACGGCATTGGCTGTACCGTGCGCGGCGATCGTGTACTGATGTCCGCCGACCTTGTGGCCCGTGCCTTGGAGTCGGCGCCATCCGAGTTCACCCTCCACGGCCGCAAGTCCGAGAACGACTGTCCACTCGTCCAGGGGCGCTCCTACGCGCTCTCCACCTCGGGCAGTCCATTCGTCATTGACGTCCGAACCGGCGAGCGCCGGAGCGCCCTGGTGGGGGACGTAGCCGACTTCGCGAGGCTGGTCGATGCCCTGCCCCATTCGCACATGGTCTCGCCACCTACGCCCAAAGATGTGGAGCCAGAGATCGTCTCCCCCGTGCGCGTGGCCACGATGCTGCGGAATACCACCAAGCCCATGCGCGTGATCGTCGAATCGGGCGTCGAGGTGCGGTATATCCTGCAGGTGGCCGCCGTGGCGCACGGCGGCCTCGAAGCCTTCCGCGCCCGGCCGCAGCTGCAGATTTCGGTCTCGCCTCTAAGCCCCCTCACCTTGAGCGAAGAGGCTACGCAGGCCATCGTGGAAACGGCGGAAGCGGGTGTGCCCCTTGGCGTAGTCCCGGCCCCCATGGTCGGGGCCACGGGGCCCATGTCGCTGGCGGGGTGCTTGGTCCAGCAGAACGCTGAGGTGCTGGGCGGGATCGTGATCGCCCAGACGGTGAACCCTGGGACCCCGGTGGTCTACGAGTCTCGGCTGACGATCATGGACATGCGCAGCGGGCAGAGCATCTGGGGCAATCCGGAGGTCGCGCTCACCAACGCGGCGGCCGCGCAGCTGGCCCGTTACTACGGCGTCCCCGGTAGCGTCACCGCATTTGGCACGAGCGCCAAGGGCATGGACGATCAGAACGGCTTCGAGCGGGCCTTCAACCTCCTCGCTGCGGTCATGGCCGGAGCGAGTATCCTGGGCGCCATGGGCGCAGGCGACAATGTGCTCCATACGTCCGTCGAGCTCATCGTACTCGACGACGAACTGGTGGCCTGGGTTGACAAGCTGATGAGGGGCATGCGCGTGGACGACGAGTCCCTGGCGGTCACGGCCATCCACGAGGCGGTGATGGGCGACGGAAGCTTTCTTGCGTTGCGGCACACCCGCGACTTCCTGCGCGGGGGCGAGATCTGGACCCCGGCCCTCTCCGATCGTCTGAACTACGAGGTCTGGGATCAGGAAGGGCGGCCGACTATCCAGCAGCGGGCGCGGGCCAAGGCCCTGGAGCTGCTCGCCAACCATGAGGTGGAGCCCCTGCCCGAGGATGTCGACCGCGAGATCGACGCGGTCATCGACGACGCGAGGGCCGAGCTGGTCGTCGTTTAGGCCACCGCATCGCACCGTCCAGTGCGGCCGCGGCGGCCAAGGCTTCGTTTTGAGACGAGCTCCAGAGCTCGTGTCGGAATGACGCTTCGCCGCCAGGGTGCGCTGGGTGCGAGCGAGGCAAGGACGCAGGGAGCGGGCGTAGCAGAGCTACGGGCGCGGCCGAGGCCACCGCATCGCACCGCCCAGTGCGGCCGCGGCGGCCAAGGCTTCGTTTTGAGACGAGCTCCAAGGGTGCTCGTCGGATAGGTTGGCCTGCGAGCACCGCGCGAGGGAAGGAGGAGACGTGAGCTTCAGAGACAAGCCCCGGGATGACGGCGCAGTCGGCACCCCGCGCGTCCGCTTCGAACTCCTGAGGCAGGAGGCACGCGAAGCCATCCACCAGGCCACCCTCGAGGTCCTGGGCGAGGTGGGTGTCAAGGTGGTCGGCGACGAGGCTCTCGACATCCTCGATCGGGCCGGCTGCTCGGTCGATCCCGCCACCCAGGTGGTGAAGTTCCCCCTGGGGGTGGTCGAGGAGGCTCTGGAGTTGGCGCCCGGCAAGATCCTGCTCGCGTCACGCGACGGGGAGCGCGACTATCTGATGGGTGGCCGCGTCGTGGGCTACACGAACTTCGGCGAGGGCACTAAAGTCTACGACCTGGAGAGCGGCGAGCTGCGCGACTCTACCCTGGTCGACGTAGCGGCCACCGCCCGCCTCTGTGATGCCATGGAGATGACCGCCACCTACGAGCGGGCCGTCGCTCCCAACGATGCCCCCGAACACGCCCACGACATCTACGCCCTCGAGGCCTGCCTGCGCAACACCACCAAGCATATTCACATCGGGGCCAACGACGGGGAGCATGTCGAGCTGATGGTGGACATGGCCGCGGCCGTGGCCGGAGGGCGTGAGCAGCTGCGGGCGCGTCCCCTCTTCTCCTTGAACACCTGCCCCACGAGCCCGCTCCAGCTGCACACGGCCTCGACGGAATCCATCGTCTACGGGGCCCGCCACGGGGTGCCCGTGAACGTCCTCTCCATGGCCATGGCCGGGGCTTCCAGCCCCATCAGCCTGTCGGGCACGCTGGTCACACACAACGCCGAAGTCCTTGCCGGCATCGTGCTCTCTCAAGCCGCTAGCCCGGGAGCGCCGGTCATGTATGGCAGCTCCACCACCACCTTCGACATGACCTACGCCACCGCCCCGGTGGGGGCGCCCGAGCTCGCCATGATCTCGGCGGCTGTAGCCGAGATGAGCGACTACTACTGGCTGCCCTGCTGGGTAGCGGGCGGCTAGGCTGACTCCAAAGTGTCCGATGCTCAAGCAGGCCACGAGAAGACCATCACCAGTCTGCTACCGGCGTTGGCAGGGGCCAACCTGATCTACGGGATGGGGATGCTCGAGCTAGGACTGACTTTCGACTTTGGTCAGATGGTCATCGACGACGAGATCGCGCTGATGAATCGGCGTGTGCTCGAGGGGATCCTGTTCGACCGCGAGACCATTGGGCTCGACGTCATCAAGGAGGTGGGCTCCAACGGCCACTTCATGCGGGCCAAGCACACCCGGGCCCTGGCTCCTCGCGAGCAGTCGAAGGTCAAGGTGATCGACCGGCGCATGCGTGGGGCTTGGGAAAAGCGGGGCGGTGAGGAGATCCACGCCCGGGCTTGTGCCCGGGCTCGGGAGATCCTCACGGCCCACCGGGTGGATCCGCTCACCGCCGAGGCCGACGCTGTTATCGCCGATGTCAAGCGGAGGGTGGGCTGAACGCCGGTCTCGTGCGATCGGCGAGGAAACGAGGAGCCATGACCGAAAACGACATCCTGGAGGCCGCCAAGCAGGCAGTGGTGGCCGCCGACGAAGAAAAAGCCATCGAGGTGGCCCGCCAGGCGGTAGCCCTGGGCCTCGATCCCCTGCGAGTCATAAACGAAGGCTTTACCCCGGGCATGCGGCAGGTGGGCGACCTCTTCGAGCGGGGCACCATGTTCTTGCCCGAGGTGATCATCGCCAGTGAAGCCATGGTGGCCGCCGTGGCCATCTTGGAAGAGAACCTGCCCGCCGAGCAAAAGGAGAAGCAAGCCGGCATCGCCGTGCTTGGCACCATCGAAGGGGACGTGCACGACATCGGCAAGGGCATCGTGGCCACCCTCATGCGGGTCTACGGCTTTAAGGTGCACGACTTAGGTAGAGACGTGCCCCTCCAGAGGTTCGTGGACGAGGCCAAGAGCTCCGGGGCCCAGCTCGTGGGCTCCTCCGCTCTTATGACCACCACCATGGTGGGCCAGAAGCAGCTGGAGAAGCTGCTCAAAGAGGCCGGCATCCGCGAGCAGGTGAAGACCATGGTGGGCGGGGCGGTGGTCACCCAGTACTGGGCCGACAAGATCGGAGCCGACGCCTACGCCGAGAACGCCCAGGAAGCGGTGGCCAAGGCCCTTGAGCTGGTGGAAGGGTAGGAGGTGAGCGAACGATGACATCGTACCCGACCCGCATGGGCGACGGCCACGCCGTGGAGATGTCGACCGACGAGCTGCGCTGCGACATCCTGGCCGGCACCGAGGACGCCGCCGACCGGGGCAGGATCCCCGCGCTTTCCCAAGAGGAGCAGGACTACCTGCTCGATCTCTTCAGCTACCCGGGCAAGATCGTCGGTGTGCAGCCGGGGAACGAGGTGGTCCTCACCGACGACGGCTCGGTGAACGCCCTCTATGGGGCCCAGAGCTCGAGCGGCGTGGGCGTGCCCCTCAGCCGGGAGCTGGCTATCCGGGTGTATGAGCGGGCCTTCTGCATGGACACCATGGAGGTGGGCCACCCTGACTACTCCTTCAAACCGGTGAAACCCATCGTCTCCCTGGAGCAGCAGTGCTTGGAGAGCGTGCTTTCTTCCACCATCATCCCCATCTACTATGGAGCCATGCCCAACCTGGCCCTCTACGCCAAGCCGGACGGCCCCTTCGGCAACCCAGCCGACCTTTTGCCCCAGGGGAAGATCTCGGAAGCCCGGGCTGCTCAGGAAGAAGCGGCCCAGGCCTTGACCCGGGACATGGTTTACGTCGGCCGCAAGATGGCCGAGGTGGGAGCCGACGGTTTCAACTTCGACACCACGGCCTCCGCCGGGGACGCCGAGTTCATGGCCACCCTGCAAGCCGTGGAGGAGCTTGCGAAGACCACAGAGCTCTCCATCGAGGTGGGCATGGCCGCCGAGTTCGTGCTCGGCATGCACGGGCAGGTCACGTACGACGGCGTACGCCTAGCCGGGCTCTATCCGCATGAGCAGCTCAAGCTGGTGGAGAAGGCCGGCGCCCACCTCTTCGGCCCGGTGGTCAATACCAACACCCGCCGCTCGAGTGCCTGGAACGTTTCCCGGGCGGTCACCTTCGTCAAAGCCTGCTCCGAGGCGGCCTCCATCCCCATCCACGCCAACGTGGGCATCGGGGTAGGGGGGGTGCCCATGTGCGAGACTCCGCCCACCAGCATGGTCACTCGGGCCAGCGTGGCCATGGTGGAGATCGCTCGGGTGGACGGCTTATAGGTGGGCGCGGGCGATCCTTTCGGGATGCCCGTGTCTCATGCCCTGGCCTCCGGGATGGGGGGCATTCGCACGGCCGGAGATCTGGTCGCACGGATGCAGCTCCACCGCAAGATGCGACTCCCGGAAGCCAAGAGGTATGTGGCTGACAGACTGAAAGTGGCCCAGAGCGACCTTTCCGACGAGGTGGCCATGCGCGAGCTCCGGGAGGAGCTCGACCTGGGGGTGGTCACCTCCATGGTGGGCGGAGCCAAGGCGCTCGCGGCCAAGGCCCGCATCGGGCGGCTGCTCGACGTGAGGGTGCCCTCGGTGGAGATCCTCAAGCAGAAGATCGGAGTCTCGTGAGCACCGGCGCCCGCTGGGGCATCCGAGCATTGGAGCCCGCCGATCTCGAGGCGCTCCATGCGGCTACCCTCCACATCCTCTGGCACGCCGGGGTCAGAGTGGAGGATCCGGCGGCGGCGGAGATCTTCGCCGGTGCTGGCGCAACCGTCCAGACGCGAGGCGATCACACCCTCGTGCGCCTGCCGGAGTCAGTGGTGGAGACGGCCATCCAGTCGGCTCCGGGGAGTTTCACGTTGCACGGACGGCGTCCGGAGGACGACTTCCTGATCGAACCGGGCGCAACCGGCTTCACGGCCGGTTTCGGCGAGCACGTCAAGATCGTGGACCTCGACACCCGGGAAGTACGGGCCACCACCAAGTCGGACCTGGCCGACATTACCCGCATCCAGGACCACCTGGACATCATCAGCTTCGTGGAACGAGCCGCCTGCGCCGGCGACCAGTATCCCGCCGTCCAAGCGGTGCACAACTACGACGCCATGGTGCGCAGCACGAGCAAGCATGTGTTCCTCGGCTTCGGCGGGCAAGAGAATGCCAAGGCCATCATCGCCATGGCCCAAGCGACGGCCGGCGGGACTGAGCAGGTGCGCACGCGTCCCCCCGTCACCTGCCTGGTCTCGCCCTCGAGCCCCCTGGGGCTGGTGGCCGAGTGCACCTCGTCGCTGATCGAAGCGGCGAGAGGGGGCCTCGGGATCGGGATCCACCCCATGTCTCTGTCGGGAGCCTCCTCCCCCAGCACGCCGGTCGGGGTGGTCGTGCAGCACAACGCCGAGCTCCTGAGCGCGGTGGTGCTGGCCCAGGCGGTGCGCCCTGGTACACCGTGCCTGATGGCCTTCGACAGCACCATCATGGACCTGCGCCGGAGCGCCTCGCCAGTGGGAGTTCCAGAGATGGCGCTGCACGGCGTCGCGGGCATCCAGCTGGCCCGGCACTACGACATTCCCAGCTGGGCGGGGGCCTGCGCAACGGACAGCAAGCTCCCCGACGCCCAACAGGGCTACGACTTCACTTTGACCGCTCTGCCGGCGGCTCTGGCTGGGGCGAACGTCATCTACGGCATCGGTGCCATCGAATCGTTGATCACCTTCGACTACGCCGCCATGATCATGGGCGCTGAGCAGGCGGGTCGGATCAGGCGGTTTGCGGAGGGGGTCGACTTGGCCGGACTCTGGGAGGTCGTGAAGGTCATCGAGGAGGTGGGTCCCGGGGGCGAGTACATCAGCCACGACCACACTTTCGACCATATGCGCGAGCTCAGCTCATCGAATCTCTTCGACCGTCACGCACGCGAGGTCTGGGAGCGCGACGGCTCTCGCGACGCGGCGGACCGGGCCTACGCCGTGGCGCGAAGGATCCTCGACAGCCACCAGCCAGCGCCGCTGCAGCCTGAGGTCGAGTCGCGGCTGGAGGAGATCGTGGCGGCGCGGGAGGAAGAGGCCCGCGCAGCAACCGTCTGAAGTCGACCCCGGTTTCCGCGCGGCTGCGGCGGCCGGGGCTTCGTCTTGAAAGGGTCTCTCAGGGGTCCAGGCGGCGGGCGAGTGCCACGTCGGGATCAAGCGCGGGGCTCGCCTCCAGACATCCGTTCCCAGGCCCGGGCCCTCTTCTTGGCTATGGTGTTGGCGTCGAGGACCGAGAACAGGTAGACGAAGACGCCGCCGGCGAAGCGCCCGAATATGGAGATGTCTGGGCTGGTCACCATATAGGTGATGAAAGCCAGGAACATGATGAAGAACTGCATGGTGATGCCTCGGATGGGGTCGCCGTTCAGGACCTGCCCGGCGCCGGGGAGAACGAAGGCGGCCGCCGTTACCAGCCAGACGGGGTAAGGCTTGCGGGCAGGGGGAGACGGCGATTTCGGGTCAGGCTTCGGACGGCTCGTGCTCACTTAGCTTCTCCTCGACGGTGCGGAGCAAGGTCAGAGTCTCGGCCACGATGTTCTGGGAGATCGCGTCGGCGGGGAACTTGACCGACCGCAGCACCCGGTATGTGCTCCGGTCGCCCCGGGCGCAGCGCATGGTCACCTGGACTTCTCGGTCGTTCACGATCAGCTGCTTGAGGGACGGGAATTCGCTCAGATCCAGCTCCTGCAGGAGGCGGAGCACATGCAGGCTCTCGCTACCCGAGCCACAAACCTCGGTGGTCTCCGGCCATCCGGGAGGGGGAAGAAAACGGGTGCCCAGGCCGTTCTCTTCGGTGAAGTACTCGGTACCTGAGGGTTGGACCGTGACGCGGATGCTCCCGCTATGCGCCCTTCGCCAGCGGACTTGGAGCCACAGGGTGGGAAGTGTGCGCAGAACCAGTGTGTCTGGAAAGAGGTCCACCCGAGCCGCGCTGGAATCCAGGCCGCCCTTGACCGTGGGGTACCGCCACGGAGTCAGGCTCACCTGTGGGTGGTCCAGGACCTTCAGGAAAGGATCCAGCATGTGCAGCCGGTTCTGCCGGTCGTGGCTGCGGATCTTCCAGATGACATACCCGGCGAGGACGGCCGCCGCCGCGACGACAACGATCTTGGCCGTGAGGACGATGTCCATCATGGCCGTCGCTTCATGTCGCGGCTGCGGCCGCCTCTCGGGTCATACGCTACCGCACCACCGTAACGGGGCAGTGCGCGTAGTGGATCACCGACGACGCCACCGAGCCGAGCAGAAGCCGGGCAAGCCCGGTCTGGCCGGTGGAGCCGACCACGATGTGGTCGGCTCCGTGGGCCTCTGCTTGCTTCACGATGGTCGCGCCGATGTTCGTGCCGTAGACTTCGCACAGTTCGTACTGATCGAATCCCGCGTTTCTAGCTGTTTCCTCCGCCCGGCGCAAGACTTCCGAGCCCAGATCGGTCACCGCGCTGTCAATGCCGGTGTCGGCTGGGATCGGGTCCGGCTCTTCGGTCTCGAGCATGGCCAGATGGCGGTTGGTCACCGTGCAGAATACCAGCTTGGAGCCGTGCTTTCTCGCCAGCTCAACGGCGAAAGCGAGCGCCTTCTCCGCGGAGTGCGAGCCGTCGGTCGCGGCCATGATCGTCTCGAACACAGCGATCTCCTCTCCGCCTTAGTATCCCTTGGGCCGAGGCCACGGCATCGTGTAGAGCTTGGAGCGGTCGACCATCCTGTAGCGGTGGAACACGAACCAGAGCGACGCGATGAGATAGAACAGCATGGCGGCGACCAGGTTCTTCCAGTAGCCGAAGTAGATGGCGATGAACGTCCCCGCGGCGAAGAGCATCAGCACGTACGCGGGGTAGGGGTGGAACGGGTACACATAGCCGCGTCTGATCGAGTCCATCGGGTACAGCCGCCGGAAGCGGATTATGTTGATGGGCATGATCGCGTACATGAGCAGACCGGAGATGATGGAGAAGGTGATGACCTGATCGAGCAGACCTGTATAGCCGAAGGCGATGATGATCGGCACCAAGAACAGGATGGCCCGGTAGGGGGTCTTGTACTTGGGGTGCACGCCGCCGAAGAACCGCGGGATGAACTGGTCGCGGCCCATGGCGAACCAGGCCCGCGACGCGTCGTTGATGCACCCGTTGGCCGACGCCAGACAGGACAGGACCGTGCCTATGAACAAGGCCACGATCAGCCACTGCTTGCCCGTATTCAGGGCGGCATCGTAGAGTGGGTAGGCCGACGATCCCAGGGTGATCCAATCGACCAGGCCGGTACCAACGTACCAGGTGATCGTCGCGGCGATCAGCAGGGTGATGAGGCCCGACATGGTGCCGATGGGCAGGGCCCGCGGGGCGGAGCGGCACTCCTCGGCGGCCTGGCAGGTGCCCTCGATGCCGAGGTAGTACCAGATGCCGAACTGCAGCGCAGCCAGGAAGCCGAGCCATCCATACGGCGCCTTCGGATCCAGAGCTCCGCCGCCCGGATCGGCGTAGAAGGTTTTGGTATCGATGATCTTGCCGGGGCTCCAGAATTCACCACCGAAGAGCAGCAGGATGATGGTGACGAACGCGATGGCCGTGATCACGAAGTTGAAGGTCAGGGTCGTGTGCACCCCTCGATAGTTGAGCCAGGTCAGGAAGGCAATCGTGAGCACCACGAACGCGGTGGTGTTGAAGGCCGAGTGGACCTCTTGCAGGACGGCGCCGACCACGATGGCGTCGGCGGATGCGAGCATGCTGTACTCGAAGATCAGAAACAGCCCCAAGTTGAAAGCGGCCAGCGGTCCGATGATGTGCTTGGCTTGGGCATACTGCCCTCCGGCCGAAGCTACGGTCGAGCTCACTTCGGAGTCGATCATGGCCACGCATGAATACAGAATTCCCGCAAACCAACAAGCTACCAGGGCGCCGAACACTCCGCCCTTTGCTACTGTGAAGTTCCAGCCCATGAACTCGCCGACGAGGACGATGCCCACGCCGAGAGCCCAGATGTGCATGGGCCCGAGCACCCGGAGGAGGCTCAGGCGCTGCTTCTTCTCTGCCGTCATCGCACCCCTCCTCAGTATTTGGCTGCCTCTTCGTGTCCCATGATCTCCTTCTCGATCTCTCCTTCGACCGAGCTCACGAGAAGCTCCCGGTCATAGGTTGTCTCGACCCGGATAGCGTCGATGAAGAGCCATAGCAGGAGGCCTATCCCGACGACCCAGGCCACGTAGTTGATTACTTGGACGATATTCTCGCTGCTCATCGCTGACCCCCGGCTCAGCGCTTCGGTCCGAAGCGCTCGAAGATGACGCCCTTGAACTCCTTCTCGGACATCCTGAAGATGAAGATGTAGTAGCCGACCACCAGGACGACAACCAGCAAGAAGGTCGGCCAGGTGAACGTGTAGTCGAGTTCGGGCGCTTCCGCGGCCGTGGCCTGCGTAGCCGTGACTTCGGTGCTGCTCGTCGTGTCCTCCGCGAGGGCCACTCCTGTCCAGCCGAGCAGGAGGGCCAAGCCGAGGATGGTCACAAGCAGGAGGCCGAAGCCCCTGCGTGATTTCCCCCGCCTCGTTTGATTGGATCGGAACGCGCGTTTACCCATGGCTACCCCACCAGCACCTTTCCTGTCAGAAGGATCGGGACGAGCAGGAAGACAAAGCAGAGGACCAAGATGAAGAGCACGTCGAAGACCTGCATGAAAACGCTCTGCTTCGGCTCCTTGTAGTCCTGGTACGGGATCCACTCCTCGTGTTCTGACATCGGTTCTCCCCCCTCTCGAGATGTCGGTTAGCACTCTTATGCGCTCTTCTGCGCACGTTTCTGGTCCTGCCAGTAGAGATCCTGGGAATAGAAGCGGACGGATTCGTGCTTGAGCCGTCTGGTGTTCTGAACCATGCCCACGGTGTTGAAAACCGAGGCGAAGAGTCCCAGGAAGATCAGTGCCAGCCGCAGAAGGTTGTCCTCGATGTACAGGTTGGCCACGAAGAAGAAGATGCTCCACAACACGATCCACAGCGCGACCACGAAAATGTAGATGGTGATGACGTCGCTGCGGTACATCTTGTCGATGCGCGGGTCGTGCTTGTGCGCTTTCTCTTCGGCGTCGATCGCCTTTCCGACGATCTCGTCGACTTCCGACGTGCCCATTTACTCCCCCCTTTCGTGCACGGAGAACGACGCGTTGGTGCCCGCCTCTGCGGGCGCTCGGCTTCTCATAGGCGACCTCGATGATCGTGGTTGGACCCGGCGGGGAGGGGAGACACCGGCACGAGGTCGGCGGGGCCGGTACGAGCAGGCTGGCTCTCAGCGCCATGCGGGCATGAAACCGCTGCCATAGTGATCCGGTCCACACGTGCACATTCCCCCCGGTTGCGTTGATCGACCCGGACCGGACGCTCAACCACATGGTCCGTTGGGTCGTGAGTCGTCGGATACCCCCATACCCACTACGTGACGACTGTCTCGTATTTCATACAGATTCCAGGAGCAGTTGTCAAGTAGTCTAGATAGCCTTGGCCGCTCGACCAGCATTTCTGACCGCATGGCACTATTGACTTTTGCCATGCGGCCTTTGTAGAGTAATGGCGGCGCCGGTGTTCTATTCGTCTAGATATGTTGGCGCCAGGGGGGTTCATGCACACGGGGGAACGCCAGCGGTATCCCGCGGAGGTCGGCCTGCGGATACTCTCAGCTGTGCTCCTCGCCTCGCTGCCCCCCATGATCTCAGGTAACTCCTAGCACAAGGAGGTGAGCGCATGGGTCGAGAGGAGATCCTCGAGAAGCTGGCCACGTCGGTGCACGAACTCGAGCCCGAGCTCGCGGTCGAGGCGGCCAACGAGGCTCTCGCCGCGGGTATCTCGCCCGTGGAGGCCATCCAGGAGGGACTCTCCCGGGGGATGGCCGTGGTCAGCGATCTGTTCGACGAGGGGGAGATGTTCGTACCCCAGATCCTCATCGCCGCCGAGGCCTTCCAGGGGGCGGTCGATGTCCTGGTGTCCGGTCTCTCCAAAGACGAGCAAGACGCCATGAGCCGGGGCAAGGTCATCTGCCACACGGTGCAGGGCGACATCCACGACGTGGGCAAGAACATCGTGAAGACCATGTTCCGCGCCTCGGGCTTCGAGGTCATCGACATGGGCCGGGACGTACCGGTGGACGACGTGGTGGCCAAAGCCAAAGAGGAGCAGGTGGACATCGTCACCGGCTCGGCTCTCATGACCACCACCATGCCTTCCCAGCGCGACATCGTGAACGGCCTCGTCGAGGAGGGTATCCGCGACCGGGTCAAATGCATGTTCGGCGGAGCCCCGGTCTCCCAGGAGTGGGTGGACCGCATCGGGGCCGACGGCTACGCCGACAACGCGGCCGACGCCGTCCGGGTGGCCCTGGAGCTCATGGGCAAGTGAGCGGCCACCGCCATCAGGTCATGTACATCCGAGCACACGAGAAAGGGGTGAGTACGAGTTGGCGTTAGCACAGAGGGTCACCGTCTTCGAGACCTTCAACCGGGCAAAGAGCGGCCAGAAGGTGGCGGAAGACACCTGGGATAACCAGATCATCCCCAAGACCGCCTCCCGCTTGAAAGAGAAGTACGGCATCGCCATGGACCCCAAGGTCATGGTCCCCACCGACGAGAAGCTCATCGACAACCTGTTCCGGGCCGGCCTGGAGATGCTGGTGGAGTGCGGCATCTACTGCATGGACACCGGCCGGGTCATCAAGTACACAGAAGAAGAGGTCTGGGCCAGCCTGGCCGCCGCGCCCAAAAGCTGCGTGATCGGCGAGGGCCGCGAAGCCCGCACGCTTTCTCCACGTAGCTTCGCGGACTCTCGGCCGCCCTTGATCCAAGGAGGGCCCACCGGCGCTCCCTGCTCCGAGCCCATGTTCCTGCCCATCCACGAAAGCTACGCCAAGGAAGGCATCGTCGACACCATCGTCGACGGGGTCATGCAGACCATAAACGGCTTTGACCCCACCCCCAACAGCCCCTGGGAGATCGCCGCCGTAAAACAAGAGGCCTACCAGGTGCGCCTGGCTCAAGCCCGGGCCGGCCGGCCGGGGATGGGCTTATAGGGCAATGAGACCTCTCTGTCCCCGGTGGAGTCGTAGCCGCGGACTTCCCTGGTGGGATGCGGGCCTCCGACAGCCATGAGGTGTCCCAGCTCAATGAGCTGAAGATCGACGTAGGTGCGTTGGCCTTCACCGCTCATTATGTACTGGCGGGCGACATCATCATGTGCGAGCAGATGCCCATCTTCGGGGGCTACGCCGGTGGCCTGGAGGAGACCACCATCGTGGACGTGGCCACCACTCTTAACGCCTTCGTCATGACGCAGGCCACCTGGCACCTAGATGGTCCCATCCATGTGCGCTGGGGCATCACCACCGCGCGCCAACCCCTGGCGGTAGCCGGCCACTGCGCCCGGGCGGTGGAGAAGAACGTCCCCCATCTCATGCTGGGCAACCAGTACTACACCATCGCCGGTCCCTGCACGGTCATGTGCCTGCTCGAGACGGCCGCCCAGTCCATCACCGACACCGCGAGCGGTCGGGAGGTCCTCTCCGGGGTGGCCTCGGCCAAAGGAGTGGCCACCAACAAGACCACCGGTCTCGAGGCCCGTTTCATGGGGGAGGTTGCCCACGCCGTGGCCGGCCTGCCCCTGGACGAGATAAACCAGGTGCTCGACGCCCTGGTGGCCACCTACGAGAAGGACTACAAGACCGCTCCTCAGGGCAAGAGCTTCGAGGAGTGCTACGACACGGTGCGGGTGGTGCCCACCGAGGAGTACCTGGGCATCTACGACCAGGCCGTGTCCGTCATGAAGGACCTGGGGGTGACGTACAGCAGCTGGTAGCTCTCGGTGCGGGCGGCGGGGGTGCTCGCATCCCCGCCGCCCGCCCGCACGGTCTTCCTGCTCTCGTCCTCAGGGAGGATCGAACGGGGGAAGACGCGGCTCGCTACCGAGAGCCGGCAGCAGTTCTGGGCCGACTCGTCTGGAGTACTTCGGGCACCCCTCTCTTCGGCTTTCTAGTCTGCCTCTTGCTGAGTCTGGTTTTCTAACGCCGCGGAAACCGGGCACCAGTCCGGCCGGATGCGCCGGGTCCTCTCCCTGCCCCTGTTCTGGGCGTTTCAAGGAGCGTCCAAGGCAAGCGGGTTGTCAGAGCGGGCTGGCTAGGCTAGGCTTTCATTGAACTGAGATCCGCCCGAGTGCTGATGAAACGGGACAGTTGACTTTGCCGAAAGCCCTTTGTACAGTTGCGACGCGACCGGTGTTCTATTTGTCTAGACATGTCGGTGCCCCGGGGGAAAGCATCGCAGCGGGGAGGAGCCGGCACGCTCCGCGTGGGTGCCCCGTCGATGATGTCCCATGATCTGCCTGCGGCTGGACATTAGGTTGCGACGACACGCACGTGGAGAGCAAGGAGGTGAGCGGATGGGTCGAGAGGAGAGGTCATCCGCTACAGGGTGAATGAGTACACTCCGACGTGGGCAAAGACATGGTGGACGGCGTGAAGGTACCCCTGAATGGGGCCTAGATCGGGTGAAGGTGAGGTTGGCATGAACAACAGAGAGCGGATGCTGGCTGCCATGAAAGGCCAGGCGACGGACAGACCGGCGGTGTTCTCCGCCAACCAGACGGCCACATACGCCCAGATGGACGCCACGGGAGCCGAGTGGCCCGAGGCGCATCAGAAGGCCGAGACGATGGCGAAACTGGCCGCCGGGGCCTACACGGTTCTGGGGTTCGACGCCGTACGGGTGCCGTACTGCCAGACCTTCGAAGCAGAAGCCCTCGGTTCGACGATCAAGTACGCCGGGCGGGAAGGGGTGCCCCGCATCGACGTGCACGCGTACCACTTGGGCGACGAGCCGAGCTATCCCGACGACTTTCTGGAGCGGGGACGCATTCCGGAGCTCATCAAGGCCGTACGCTTGCTAAAGGAGCAGTACGGCGACCAGGTGGCCGTCATGGGCAACGTGGTCGGTCCCTTCTCGGTGGCTGCCAACCTGGTGGGCATCACTGAGATCCTGAAGGCCAGCTTCAAGAAGCCTGAAAGCATCATGCCGTACCTGGAGGTGGCCGAGAAGGCCGGCACCGCCCTGGGTAGGGCCTTGGTGGAGGCGGGCGCCGACATCCTGGTCATCGAAGACATGATGGCCTCCATCGACGTCATCAGCCCCCCGATCTTCGAGAAGGTGGCGCAGCCGTTCGAGAAGAAACAGATCGACAGTCTGCCCGCTGTGCCCACCATCATGCACATCTGTGGCAGGGTGAACCCCATCGGCAGACTCATAGCCGAGACGGGCGCCACAGCCATCAGCGTGGAGCCTTCGGTCGACGCCCCGGCACTCAGGGAGATCCTGGCGGGCTTCGACCGTCCGATCCCCTTGATCGGCGGAGTGGACGCTGTCGTGACCCTCTTCTCGGGTACGCCCGAGGATGTCAAGAACGATGTACGTAAGGCGTTGGCCGACGGGTACGACATGATCGCTCCAGGTTGTTCGGTGCCGCCCTCGGCGGAGACCGCCAACCTGCGGGCCATGGTAGAAGCGGCTCAGGAGGCCGCCTAGGCGGGGGAGGGCTCGAGGCGAGGGGCCGGCCGTCCACGGGCGGCCGGCCGCGGCATCCGGACCAGGGTGTCCGGACCTTGGGTTCGTCCTGGAAGGGCACGGGCCTGCGTCACGTGGAGGGTTGGTCGGCATGACCGCGGAGACTCTAAATCTCCGTAGCCGGGTTGAACTCCCGGACTCTCCTCCAATCCGATAGGGGCGGGAAGACGGCGGAAAGACGGGGCATGGTGGTAGGCGGCGGATCGGCGGCGAGCAAGAATACCGCGGGCGGCACGGCGACCAAAGGAGGCGCCGAGCCGCGCGTGGACAGCTTCCGCAAGGCCAAGAAGCACACAGTCCGCCGCCATTCCGACCCCTTCGCGATCGTCGAGAAGATCAAGCTGTGGCCCTCGAAGACAGGGATGTTGCACGGAGTGCGCTCCGTCAAGGTGCGGGGGGGCTTATGGAGGTCCATACCCATTGCGGTCAGTCGTTCCGGGTGCGCAACTCGCGCAACAGCCGGGTGGCCCGCAGCCTTCGCAACAAGATCTTCGAGAAACCCTGCCCGCGTTGCCGGATTCCAGCCTGGAAGGTGGAGAAGTTCAACGACACCGCCTTCGTGTGAGCACGTGCCGGTACACCAGAAGGCACCGATGATGCCCGAAACCGGCAGCTTTCTTGGCTTTTCTTCCGCTCAGCGTCAGCGCCTGGCGGAGATGAGCATGCACGGTGCCGCGCTCGAGGGCACGTTCGCGACGGCCGCAGAGAGGGACGGTGCCTTCGAGGAGCTGCACGGGAGGCTGGCGGGCGAGAATGTGGAGCGGCTGCGCGTTCTCCGGGACGAGGTCCGTCGCCCTCTGATTCGCCGATTGGAGTCGCGGCTGGTCGAGACGCTCACCGCGCTGGGGTTCGTCGAGGTGACCACCCCGATCCTCATGGGCAAGGGCGCCCTCGAGAAAGTGGGGCTGGGGCCCCGGCACCCTCTGTGGCGCCAGGTCTACTGGGTCGACCAGACCCGCTGCCTTCGGCCCATGCTCGCTCCGAACCTCTACTACCTGTTGAGTCACCTGCAGCGTTTGTGGCCGCTTCCAGTGCGTATCTTCGAGGTGGGCCCCTGCTTTCGCAAGGAGTCGAAGGGCGCGAGTCATCTCTCGGAGTTCACCATGCTCAATCTGGTGGAGCTGGGTCCCGAGGGTGACGCTGCCGAGCGCTTGGAGGAGATCGCGCGCCTGGTGGTACGTCCCCTGGGGCTCGAGTACCAGCTTCAGCCTAAGGAGTCCGAGGTCTACGGGGCCACGGTCGACCTGGAGATGGACGGCCTGGAGGTGGCCTCCGGGGTGGCGGGTCCGCACCCTCTGGATGAGAACTGGCGGATCGCCGATCCGTGGGCGGGTTGGGGTCTGGGGCTGGAAAGGCTGGCCATGGCCTCGGAGAGATCCCCGCAGATCCGCCGCTTCGGGCGCAGTTTGATGTATCTCGACGGAGCGCGTTTGAATCTGCAGGCGGGGAAACAAGCGGAGAGGAAGGGGGAAGAAGGGTGAAACCGCGTCGCGAGGGAGCGGATGTCCGATCGATCATCCAGCGGGCCGAAGAGGGTGCTCGCCTCCGGCTGCCCGAGATCGGCGCTCTCCTGGCGATCGACGATCCCGACCGAGCTGCGCTTCTGTTCTCGGCCGCGCAGAGAGCCCGCGAGCGCCATTTCGGCCGCAGTATCTTCATGTACGGCTTTGTCTACTTCTCCACGTACTGCCGCAACCGCTGCACATTCTGCTTCTATCGCAACGGCAACCAGGACAGCCCGCGTTACCGCAAGTCGGCCGAGGAGGTTGTCGAGATCGCGCTGGGCCTCGCCGACTCGGGAGTCCACCTGGTAGACCTCACTATGGGGGAGGATCCGACCATCCACGACGCCAGGGATTACGGAGCCCTGGTGGATCTCGTCGCGGCTGTGCGCCGGGCGACGGGGGTGCCGGTCATGGTCTCTCCCGGCGTGGTGCCGCGCTCGGTGCTTGGGCAGCTACGGGCTGCGGGGGCCGATTGGTACGCCTGCTACCAGGAGACCCACAGTCCCGAGTTGTACCGCCGTCTGCGACCCGGGCAGGACTACGTGCTTCGGGAGGCCTCGCGTAGCGAGGCCGTGGCCGTGGGTCTGTACGCCGAGGATGGCATCCTGCTGGGCGTGGGGGAGACGGTTTTCGACCGGGCCCGCTCGCTCCTTACCATGCGGGCTCAGGGGGTGCAGCAGGTGCGGGTGATGGGCTTTGTTCCCCAGAAAGGGACTCCGCTTGCGGGCCGGGAAGCGCCGTCGCTGCTCGCCGAGATGGTTACCCTGGCCACCATGCGTCTGGTCATGCCCGACCGGCTCATCCCCGCATCGCTCGATATCGACGGCCTCCGCGGCCTGGAAGCCCGGCTGCGAGCGGGGGCGAACGTGGTCACCTCCATCATCCCGCCGGCGTCCGGGCTTGCCGGGGTCTCGCAGTCCACGCTCGACATCGACCAGGGGTTCCGAACGGTGGCGGGTGTTGTGCGACACCTCGCTCCCCTGGGCCTGGAGCCGGCAACTCCGGACGAATACCAGGCCTGGCTTCGAGGGACCCACACCCGTTGCAGGAGCCAGGAGGCCTGAGGAGTGCGGCTGGCAGTCGTGGGCGGAAGGCTGCAGGGCATCGAAGCGGCCTATCTGGCCGGCGAGGCCGGGTACCAAGTGGTGCTGCTCGACCGAGACCCGGCCGTGCCTGCCACGGGTTTGGCGGCTGAGACCCACGTGCTCGACGTCACCGCCGACGAGTGTGCCACTCGTGCCGTCCTTGAGACCTGCGACGCGGTGCTCCCTGCCTGCGAGAACGTGAAGACCCTGCGCTGGTTGCACGATCGTCTGGGCGCGTGGGACATGCCTTTCGCCTTTCACCTGCCCAGCTACGAGCTCTCCTCGTCGAAGCTCCGCTCCGATCGCCTGTTCGCCGAACTGGGCGTGCCTCGGCCGCTCCCCTGGCCGGAGTGCGGTTTGCCCGCTGTGGTCAAGCCCAGTGGATCCAGTGGGAGCGAGGGCGTGCACCGGGCGGGCGACCACCAAGAGCTCGAGCGGGCCCGCCAGACTTTGGAGGCCGCCGGGCACGAGGTGGTGGTCCAGGAGTGTGTCGATGGGCCGTCTCTCTCTCTGGAGGTCATGGCTGACGGCCGCCGGGTCCTCCCCCTCCTGCCGGCGCTCCTGGAGTTCGACGCGGCCTTCGACTGCAAGCGGGTGGTGGCCCCAGTGGAGGCCCCGGCCGCCTTGCTCGACTCGTTGGACAAAGCGGGTCGCCTGATCGCCGAGGGCCTGGCTCTATGGGGGCTCATGGACGTCGAGGCGATGGTACGGGGCTTCGAACCCAAGGTCATCGAGATCGACGCCCGCCTCCCGAGCCAGACGCCTACCTGCGTGTACCAAGCCTGCGGGGTCAACATGGTCGAGCTTCTTTGCCGGCTGGTTCTCGAGGGGAACCTGCCCCCGGTGCAGCTCGTGGCGGCCAGGGCCTGTGTCTACCAGCACGTGCGTGTGGCCGGCGGGGAAGCGCAGGTGCTCGGGGAGCATGTCATGGCTGATACGCGGCCCCTCGCCCTCTGGGAGGGCTTCTTCGGCGCCGACGTGGCCTTGACCGACTACGCGCCGAGCCGAGCGCGTTGGGCGGCTACGCTGATCACACTCGGGCGGGACGTGCCTGAGGCCCGGCAGAAGGCCGATGAGGTGGTGCTTCGGCTGGCCCGCGACTGCGCGCTCACTCTGCTCGCGGAGTCGATCCCGCTTCAGGAGTCTCTGCGGTGACCCGGTTGACGGCAGGGGACGTCGACCATCTGCCCGCCGATCTTCCGATCATGGACGAGGCGCTGCGAAGGGTGACCGGTCTGAGTATCGCGGCCCTCGCCCGCAGGGCCGCGGGGGCGCGGACCGCGACCCTCTTCCCGGCCGGCCGGCGTGTGTGCGTGGTGCCGGTGACCGCGGGCCAGGGCATCATCGAGGGTTTCTCGGAGGCGGTGGCGGCCGTTTGCCGGCATATCGGCTGCCAGGTCTCGGTTTCTCCGCACACCGACGTCGCCGGATGGGCGTTCGCGGCCGAGCGGGGCGAAGAAGTGGTTCTGGCCGCCGATGACCAGCGCTTCATTGCCCTGAACATCCGCATGGGCGTATGCATCGACAACGGCATCGCGACTGGGGAGGGGTACGCTACCGCCCTGGACGCGGCCTCCGGAGGCGTCGCCGGGCGGGCGGTGCTGGTCGTCGGCCTGGGGTCAGTGGGGATGGCGGCCGCCGTTCGCCTGCATCATCTCGGGGCCAGCGTGCTCGTAGCCGACCTCGACGCTGCTCGTGTCGAAGTGGCGCTCCACACCCTGCCCGTCCTGGCCGTGGACTCCACGGAAGCCGGCCTCGGCGTCTGCGATCTGGTGCTGGATGCATCGACGGGAGAGGGGTTCATTCCAGGAAGCTGGGTCTCGCCGGCGAGCGTCGTGGCTGCAGCAGGAGTGCCCTGCGGGGTGACACCGGACGCGGCCGAGGTTCTGGGTGATCGGCTCATCCACGATCCTCTGGTTCTGGGGGTGGCCACCATGGTGGCTAAGGCGTGCCTGGGGGTCGGTCGGGGTGACCGCCGGGCAGGAGGTCGGGAGAGGTCGAATGAACGCGGGCGACCACTGCGATCCGGGCGGAAGGCGACATGAGTGGCGAGCTGTGTCGGAATCTGAACTTATCTACCCCATCAGCTTTCGAGGAGCCGACGATTCCTGGGATTGACGCCCAGGATAGCGCGTGCTAGCGTGCTTGACATGGCTGAAGGGGGCAGAGCCGTACTACGTCAGGACAGGCGCTCGTTCGGGCCGTCTGACCTCGATCGATTCGATCGCGAGATCCTTAGACTGCTGCGGGATGACGGCCGGCGTCCGAACGCCGACATCGCGCGGGCTATCGGGGTGTCGGAGCCCACGGTCAGGAAGAGGCTTGATCGCCTCAGAGAGGATGGCGTCATCCGGATCGTGGGGCTGCTTGATCCGGTGGCCATCGGTTTCCCCATCCACGTGATGATCGGCATCAGGGTGCGGCGGGGTGCGGCCAAGCAGGTCGGCCGCCGGCTGGCGGCGATGGGCTGCGTGGCGTACGTGTGCTACACCACCGGTAGATACGACATCATCCTCGAGGCCATGCTTCCCAGCAACGAAGCTCTGGAAGTTTTCCTGTCCGAGCCTCTGGCTTCGATCCGCGAGATCACCCAGACAGAGACATTTCACGTGTTGACAACGGACAAGTTCAGCTACATGTGGGACCTGCCTGAGGGGGCGGTGGCCGAGGACTAGGGCCGCCCCACCTCTCTGGGCGTGCGGGGCGGTGATGGCCGCTCCGCTCTGGAGTAGGCTTCTTCGGCGCAGGATGCTTGAGGGCCGAAGATGGGGGAGTAGGTATCCGGGGGGAAGTGCCGACCCAGCCCGGCAGTGTCGGCCTGCCGAGGTTGTGGGCCCGGCGCCAGTCGAGACCGCCTCCCCAGTTCAACGTAACTCCTAGCACAAGGAGGTGAGCGCATGGGTCGAGAGGAGATCCTCGAGAAGCTGGCCACGTCGGTGCACGAACTCGAGCCCGAGCTCGCGGTCGAGGCGGCCAACGAGGCTCTCGCCGCGGGTATCTCGCCCGTGGAGGCCATCCAGGAGGGACTCTCCCGGGGGATGGCCGTGGTCAGCGATCTGTTCGACGAGGGGGAGATGTTCGTACCCCAGATCCTCATCGCCGCCGAGGCCTTCCAGGGGGCGGTCGATGTCCTGGTGTCCGGTCTCTCCAAAGACGAGCAAGACGCCATGAGCCGGGGCAAGGTCATCTGCCACACGGTGCAGGGCGACATCCACGACGTGGGCAAGAACATCGTGAAGACCATGTTCCGCGCCTCGGGCTTCGAGGTCATCGACATGGGCCGGGACGTACCGGTGGACGACGTGGTGGCCAAAGCCAAAGAGGAGCAGGTGGACATCGTCACCGGCTCGGCTCTCATGACCACCACCATGCCTTCCCAGCGCGACATCGTGAACGGCCTCGTCGAGGAGGGTATCCGCGACCGGGTCAAATGCATGTTCGGCGGAGCCCCGGTCTCCCAGGAGTGGGTGGACCGCATCGGGGCCGACGGCTACGCCGACAACGCGGCCGACGCCGTCCGGGTGGCCCTGGAGCTCATGGGCAAGTGAGCGGCCACCGCCATCAGGTCATGTACATCCGAGCACACGAGAAAGGGGTGAGTACGAGTTGGCGTTAGCACAGAGGGTCACCGTCTTCGAGACCTTCAACCGGGCAAAGAGCGGCCAGAAGGTGGCGGAAGACACCTGGGATAACCAGATCATCCCCAAGACCGCCTCCCGCTTGAAAGAGAAGTACGGCATCGCCATGGCCCCCAAGGTCATGGTCCACACCGACGAGAAGCTCATCGACAACCTGTTCCGGGCCGGCCTGGAGATGCTGGTGGAGTGCGGCATCTACTGCATGGACACCGGCCGGGTCATCAAGTACACAGAAGAAGAGGTCTGGGCCAGCCTGGCCGCCGCGCCCAAAAGCTGCGTGATCGGCGAGGGCCGCGAAGCCCGCACGCTTTCTCCACGTAGCTTCGCGGACTCTCGGCCGCCCTTGATCCAAGGAGGGCCCACCGGCGCTCCCTGCTCCGAGCCCATGTTCCTGCCCATCCACGAAAGCTACGCCAAGGAAGGCATCGTCGACACCATCGTCGACGGGGTCATGCAGACCATAAACGGCTTTGACCCCACCCCCAACAGCCCCTGGGAGATCGCCGCCGTAAAACAAGAGGCCTACCAGGTGCGCCTGGCTCAAGCCCGGGCCGGCCGGCCGGGGATGGGCTTATAGGGCAATGAGACCTCTCTGTCCCCCGGTGGAGTCGTAGCCGCGGACTTCCCTGGTGGGATGCGGGCCTCCGACAGCCATGAGGTGTCCCAGCTCAATGAGCTGAAGATCGACGTAGGTGCGTTGGCCTTCACCGCTCATTATGTACTGGCGGGCGACATCATCATGTGCGAGCAGATGCCCATCTTCGGGGGCTACGCCGGTGGCCTGGAGGAGACCACCATCGTGGACGTGGCCACCACTCTTAACGCCTTCGTCATGACGCAGGCCACCTGGCACCTAGATGGTCCCATCCATGTGCGCTGGGGCATCACCACCGCGCGCCAACCCCTGGCGGTAGCCGGCCACTGCGCCCGGGCGGTGGAGAAGAACGTCCCCCATCTCATGCTGGGCAACCAGTACTACACCATCGCCGGTCCCTGCACGGTCATGTGCCTGCTCGAGACGGCCGCCCAGTCCATCACCGACACCGCGAGCGGTCGGGAGGTCCTCTCCGGGGTGGCCTCGGCCAAAGGAGGGGCCACCACCAGGACCCCAGGTCGCGAGGCCCGGGTCATGGGGGCGGGGGCCCACGCCGTGGCCGGCCTGCCCCTGGACGAGATAAACCAGGTGCTCGACGCCCTGGTGGCCACCTACGAGAAGGACTACAAGACCGCTCCTCAGGGCAAGAGCTTCGAGGAGTGCTACGACACGGTGCGGGTGGTGCCCACCGAGGAGTACCTGGGCATCTACGACCAGGCCGTGTCCGTCATGAAGGACCTGGGGGTGACGTACAGCAGCTGGTAGCTCTCGGTGCGGGCGGCGGGGGTGCGGGGGCGTAGCGGCCGATGCCTTCCGGGGTCTCCGTGCGAGAAGGGCATACGCGCAGCGCGCCCGTCCGGAGCCGGCGCCGCGGCTCCGGCGTCCGCGTCGCGCTTCACATATGGACGTCGAGACAAGTTGCAGAGAGGAGGATCATGCTACCGCGAAGGATCTTGGTAGCCACGGACGGATCTGAACCGGCGAAGGCCGCCGAGGGGTTCGCCGCCGGCGTCGCCAACGCGATGGGGCAGGGTGAGGTGGTCGTCGCCACCGTCGTGCGCCACAGAGACATCCCTACGGTGCGGGGGCAGGTAGACGTGCCCATCCCACCGGAGGAGATCGAGGCCGCCAACGCCGTTCTCGACGAGGCGGTGGAGCGCCTGCGAGCGGCGATCACGAGCGAGGGGGTATCTATTCGCTCGAGCTTGATCGAGGCCCACTCGCTGGCTCTGGGGATCATCGAAGCCGCCCACGAAGGGGGGGAGTGCAGCCTGATCGTCATGGGGAACCGGGGACACGGAGGGCTCGCGAGCCTCGTCATGGGCTCGGTGAGCACGCAGGTGCTACACGGGGCCCACTGTCCGGTGGTGGTGGTCAAGGACTGATTGCCTGGTTGTTCGATCCGCCGCCCGGGCTGGTCGATCTGTAGAGAACCTGCAAGATAGGGGGATTCGCATGGCAAAGGACGCGTCAACGGGCGCGGGGGGCAGTCTTACGATCGTCTGGCGACGAACATGCGCCGCGACATCAACTGGAAGGATGCCTTCTTCATTTCCGCCGGTGTGCCGGCGCTTGTACTTTTCTCTATGGGGGGCATCTCGGCCACGGTTGGGGCGCCTGCCTGGTTGGTGTGGACCATCTCGGTTCTGTTCGGTTTCATCCAAGCATTCACCTACGCCGAGATCGCCGGTCTGCATCCGAAGAAGTCGGGGGGAACGGCCGTGCACGGCGCCACGGCCTGGATCCGCTACAGCAAGGTCACGGCGCCCATCTCGCTCTGGTGCAACTGGCTGGCTTGGACGCCGGTGCTGGCTATCGGTTCCGGTTTGGGAGCAGGCTACCTGCTATCGATCTTCTTCTCGCCCGAAGCCACGGTAAACACGTGGAACGTGACCTTGGCGGACCTGGGTTTCTTGAAGGATGGACTGGCGCTCCGCATCAACGCCACCTTCATCATCGGCGCCATCATCATGTTGTCGGTGTGGAACATCCAGCACCGCGGCATCTTGCGGACGGCGCGGATCCAGACCCTTCTGACGGTGGGGACCTTGGCTCCGCTCCTGATTGTGTCCATCATCCCGCTGCTCACCGGCGATGTGGTGGCCAGCAACTTCTCGCCCTTCACCCCCCTGGCCCTGGATGACGCCGGCAACCTCATCAGGGGCGCTTGGAACATCGACGGCTTGACCCTGTTCATGGGTGGGCTCTTCATCGCCGCCTGGTCGGCGTACGCTTTCGAGACCGCCGTCTGCTACATGAGCGAGTTCAAGGACCCGGGAAGGGATACTCCCCGGGCCATTATCTACTCGGGCCTGCTCTGCATCGGCGCCTACATCCTGGTGCCCGTGGTCTTCCAGGGCGTGCTCGGCACCTCCGGCATGCTCGATCCCGGTATCTACTCAGGGGCCGGTGTCGGTGAGGCCCTGGCCGGCATGGTGGGCGGCGGCCAAGTCGTCGTGAAGATCCTGGTGATACTGCTCTTCTTCACCCTGCTTCTGGCGGTGATGACGGCCATGTCGGGCTCGTCGCGGACACTGTTCCAAGGCGGTCAGGACGGCTGGCTCCCGAAGTACCTGGCGCATCTGAACGAGCACAAGGTCCCCACGTACGCCATGTGGACCGACCTGGTGTTCAACTTGATCCTGCTCCTCATGTCCGACTACTTGTTCGTGCTGGCCGTGTCGAACGTGAACTACCTGATCTTCAACTTCCTGAACCTGAATGCCGGTTGGATCCACCGCATCGATAACCCCAAGGTTCCGCGGCCGTGGAAGGCGCCTACCATTCTGCTCGCGGCCGGTGGTCTTCTGGCCTACGTCAACGCCTTCCTGCTGGGCGCCGGCGCCAACGTGTGGGGGAGCGGCACCTTGGTGTCGGGCATCATCACTGCCCTCATCGCGGTGCCGATCTTCCTGTTCCGGCACTACGTCACCGATAAAGGTAAGTTCCCGACCCACATGTACGACGATCTGATCTTGGAGGGCGAGACGGAGCTCGGCCCGACCCGGGCGGGGGTGCTGCCATATGTGGCTGTGGCGGGAGGCCTCGCTATGGTGATCCTGGGCTACGTCATCTTCTGGACATAGGAGGGTAGAACTTCACCAACGTATTTGGAGATCCCGGTCTGGGCCGGCGCGCGCGGGCCGGGATCGCAACCCCTACAGAAACCGACCGACGGAGGTGGTGCGTACTCATGACCGAAAACGACATCCTGGAGGCCGCCAAGCAGGCAGTGGTGGCCGCCGACGAAGAAAAAAGCCATCGAGGTGGCCCGCCAGGCGGTAGCCCTGGGCCTCGATCCCCTGCGAGTCATAAACGAAGGCTTTACCCCGGGCATGCGGCAGGTGGGCGACCTCTTCGAGCGGGGCACCATGTTCTTGCCCGAGGTGATCATCGCCAGTGAAGCCATGGTGGCCGCCGTGGCCATCTTGGAAGAGAACCTGCCCGCCGAGCAAAAGGAGAAGCAAGCCGGCATCGCCGTGCTTGGCACCATCGAAGGGGACGTGCACGACATCGGCAAGGGCATCGTGGCCACCCTCATGCGGGTCTACGGCTTTAAGGTGCACGACTTAGGTAGAGACGTGCCCCTCCAGAGGTTCGTGGACGAGGCCAAGAGCTCCGGGGCCCAGCTCGTGGGCTCCTCCGCTCTTATGACCACCACCATGGTGGGCCAGAAGCAGCTGGAGAAGCTGCTCAAAGAGGCCGGCCTGCGCGAGCAGGTGAAGACCATGGTGGGCGGGGCGGTGGTCACCCAGTACTGGGCCGACAAGATCGGAGCCGACGCCTACGCCGAGAACGCCCAGGAAGCGGTGGCCAAGGCCCTTGAGCTGGTGGAAGGGTAGGAGGTGAGCGAACGATGACATCGTACCCGACCCGCATGGGCGACGGCCACCTGGTGGAGATGACCACCGACGAGCTCCGGCGCGATTTCGTCGCCGGGGCCGAAGATGCCGCCGACCGCGCAGGCGTACCCGCCCTGACCCAGGGGGAGTACGAGCGGCTGCTCGACCTGTTCACGAACCCCGCCCGCGTCGTGGGCGTGGAGTCTGGGAACGAGGTGGTGCTCACCCACGATATCGGCACGCTGCGCCTCGACGGCGACCAGGGTAACAGCGGGGTGGGCATACCCATGGGCCGCCTGCAGGGCGTACAGGTGCACGAGCGCGCCTTCGCCTGCGACACCATGGAGCTGGGCCACGTCGACTACTCCTGGAAGCCAGTCAAGCCCATCATCGCTCAGGAGCAGCAGGCGCTCGAGATGGTGCTGCTTTCCACCATCATTCCCATCTTCTACGGGGCCATGCCCAACCTCGGGCTCTACTACGCGCCCGACGGCCCCTTCGGCAACCCCTCCGACCTCCTGCCGGCGGGGAAGATCAAGGAGGCGCTGGAGGCGCAGGAGCATGCGGTCGAGCACGCCACCCGAGACATGGTCTACATCTGCAGCAAGCTGGCCGAGGTGGGTGGCGACGCGGTGAACTTCGACACCACCGGGGCCGCGGGCGACGCTGACTTCATGGCGACCCTGAATGCGATCGAGCAGCTCAAGGCGTCGCATCCCGAGCTGGGCATCCAGGTAGGCATGGCCGGGGAGTTCGTCCTGGGCATTCACGGCGGGTTCAGATACGACGGCGTGCGCCTGGCCGGTCTCTATCCGCATCAGCAGGTGAAGCTAGTGGAAAAAGCCGGCGCTGACATCTTCGGGCCGGTGGTCAACACCAATACCAGCAAGTCGATGGCCTGGAATCTTTCGCGGGCCGTCACCTTCGTCAAGGCCTGTGTCGAGGCGGCCGAGATCCCCATCCACGTCAACATGGGCATGGGCGTCGGCGGCTCGCCGGTTTTCGAGACCCCGCCCATCGACTCCGTCAGCAGGGCCTCGGTCGCCATGGTCGAGATAGCCCGGGTCGACGGGTTATAGGTGGGTGTGGGCGATCCCTACGGGATGCCCATCGCGCACGGGGTGGCTGCCGGAATGGGCGGCATCCGTACGGCCGGAGATCTGGTCGCTCGGATGCAGCTCGCGCAGAAGATGCGGATCTCGGAAGCCAAGGCCTTCGTGGCGGACAAGCTGAACATCGGTGTCAAGGAGCTGTCGGATGTGACCGTGATGCGTGAGATCAGGGAGGACCTGGATCTTGGGGTCATCACCTCGGTCCCCGGCTGCGCCAAGGGCATCGAGGCGAAAGCGCGCATCGCGGACCTGCTGGGCATCCGGATCAACTCGGTCGAGAGATTGAAGGCCAAGATGGGGCGCGCGTAGCGCTCCCAAGGAAAGGTCGGCTTGAGGCCGGTCGCCCCGCGGGGCGACCGGCCTCACTGTTCTGAGCGGAGTCTGCCCCGGCGGGTCCCACGCTCGCGCCAATCGCGCGCCGGCGGTCCCATGCCATGCGTTCGGGGGTCGGGTCGCCGCCGGGCTTGGGCGGAAGCCCGGCGGCTCAGGAATCGAAAGTCACTTGCGGAATACCATTATGGAAAAGTGACGATATCGGCCGTTGACATGCAGAAACCCGATTGATACGGTGGCCTGCAGCACGGGAGGAGTGCGGCGCGGGGGGTGACGTTTGGTCGAACTTGCAGCGGTGGCCGTATACAAGTCGGACGATTGTCAGCGGGGGCCTGGTCCACGGGGCAACACGTGCTCTTGAGAGGTGTGCACGCGGTGGGCACTGTGGGTCGGACCTCCATCGAGCCGGATTCAGGGGGAACTCATGGAAAACGCAGGCGGAAACGCCGTTTACTACTGGATCGTCATGATCGCGTACTTCGTGGTCGTGCTGTATATCGGCTACAAGTACTTCATGCGCCAGCGCCAGGCCAGCGGCACGGTCGAGGAGTCCCAGGATTACTGGGTGGCCAAACGCTCGACCGGCGCGGCCATGGTGGGCATGAGCATCGCCGCAGGATGGTTGCTCATCGGCTTCATCACCTGGGCCATCTACAACACGTACATGTTCGGCTTGGGCGGCATCTGGGCCATGGTCGTGCCCTGGTTCATCCTCCTTTTCCTGATGGTGATCCTGACCCCCATGGTCAGGCGGATCAAGGCCATCTCTCAGCCGCAGATGCTGCACAACCGTTTCGGCCTGCCTCTTCGGGTGCTGGTGACTCCGTTCAACATCTTCACCTTCGTGGTGTGGGCCGGAGCCGAGGTGTGGACAATCGCCCATATCATCGCTCCCGAGTTCGGGGTGGCCCCTTGGGTCATGTACTTCGTCTTCAGCGCGCCTATCGCCATCTACATGTTCATGGGCGGCTTCGCGTCGGTCATCAGCGCCAACGTTATTCAGTTCGTCATGTCGGTCATCTTCGTCACTATCGTGACCATCGCCATCGGTGTGGTAGCCTTCCGTGACCTGCCCGACGGGGTCGGTATGATCGAATACCTGAGGAACGTCGTGCCCCCGGGAGCGGGCGAAGGCTACCACGGCCTTTCCATCTTCAGCCTGGGCGTGCCTTTCATCTTCGTCTCGATCATCGCGCTCCTCCCCGGCTGGACGGTGGAGGAGGACTGGTGGCTCAAGGCCCAGTCGGCTTCGAGCACGCGCGAAGCGCGCAAGGGCATCTGGGCCAACCTCATCTACAACGTCATCTGGGTGCTTTTCTGCTCGAGCATCATCGGGATTTTCGCTCTGGTGGTCTTCCCGCCCGACCAGTTCGACGCCCTTCTCGGAGGCGACGCCTACTCGATCCTCACTGTCTTCCTGAGCACGAAGTTCCCCGACTGGGCGCTGGTGCCCTTGTTCTCGGGACTGGCCGCGCTTTCCATGTCGACCGTGGCCACATTCACCAACGTCTGCGCGTTGAACGCGAGCTACGACGTGCTGCAGCCCCTGGTTTACCGCCGGCGTAATTGGACCGAGAAGCGCATCATGCGCTTCAGCCGGGCGAGCTCGCTGGTGGCAGTAGCCGTGACAGTGGGCGTGGCCTTCCTGGTCGACCTGTTCCCCACAGGCCTGTGGGATGCCTACTACCTCTCGAGCGGCGTGCTCTCCGCCGGGGTGGGCATCCCGGTGCTCGCCATGTTCTGGAAGCGGGCCAACCTGCAGGGCACCTTCGCCGGTTCGACGGTCGGAGGACTCACGGCGTTCATCCTCTACTTCGTGGAGAAGTACAGTCTGAACAACGACTACTCGCCGCATTGGCTGGCGAACACCTACCTGGGCTACGCTGTGGTGGCCGTCGTTCTCGGTCTGGTGGTCATGGTGGTGGTGAGCCTGCTTACCCCGGCCCCCGGCCAAGCGAAGCTCGACGCCATCGCCGCCGAGCCGGTGGACGACCACGAGGAGTTCTTCCGCGGCGTGGCGGAGACCAGCTAGCGCTGGCTCCGGCACGATAGCAGCGTGTGGCCGCGCCCCAGGGCGCGGCCACCTGATACCTGTCTCAAGGAAGGAGGTGACACAGACATATGGCGAACCTGACCCAAGAAGAAGCCATCGAACAGGCCATCAAAGCCGTCCTCGACGTGGATGAAGAAGCTTCGGTTAAGGTGGCCGAAGACACCCTCGCCTCCGGTCTTGACCCCCTGGTGGTGTTGCAGGAGGGTTTCACCGTGGGCATGCGCCGGGCGGGCGAGCTCTTCGAAGCCGAAGAGATGAGCCTGCCCGAGATGATCATCGCCGCCGACTGCATGATGGCCGCCCTGGCCGTGCTGGAGACGGCTCTGCCCGAGAAGTCCAAGAGTGACAACCTGGGCACGGTGGTCATCGGCACCATCGAAGGCGACGTGCACGATATCGGCAAGACCATCGTAGCCACGCTGCTCGAGGTCTCCGGTTTCGAGGTGCATAATCTGGGAAGAGATGTCCCCATCGCCGAGTTCGTGAGCAAAGCCAAGGAGACCGGAGCCAATCTGGTGGGTTCTTCCGCCCTCATGACCACCACGATGACCGGGCAGCAGAAGCTGGAGGCCGCCCTCACCGAGGCCGGCCTGCGTGACAAGGTCAAGACCATGGTGGGCGGCGCCGCCGCCACCCAGGGCTGGGCCGACAAGATCGGGGCCGACATCTACGCCGAATCGGCCACCGAGGCCGTGCAGCGGGCCAAGGAGGCTGTGGCCTGAGGCTCGGCGCCAAGTGAAAACAGCCGCGGGCGTGCATCGACGCCGGCGGCCTGGAGAGATGAAAGGAGGTAGGGCGAATGATCAGAGGTCCAAGTGCGGGTGGCGAAGAGTACAGCGGCTGGGGTTTGAAGATGTACTCTCAGGAGCAGCTCGAAGCCATCCACGAAGCGACCCTGGAAGTGCTCCGCCTCACGGGGGTCGAGGTCCATCTCGACGAAGCCCTGGACGTCTTCGAGGAAGGCGGATGCATCGTCGACCGGGAAACCAAGGTCGTGAAGTTCCCGGCGTACGTGGTGGAACAGGCCTTGTCCACCGCCCCGAGCCGCATCCTGCTCGCGGCGCGCGATCCTCGATACGACTACTGGATGGGCGGCCGGCAGGTCGGGTACACGGACTTCGGCTGCGGCATCATGATCGTCGACCCGGAGACGGGAGAGCTCCACGAGACCACGAAGGAAGACGTGGGCAAGACGGCGCTCTTGTGCGACGCGATGGAGAACGTGGATGTGTACTCCACGGCCGTGGTGGCGCGCGACATGCCGGACTCCAGCTACGACCTGCACATGCTCGAAGTCTCGTTTCTGAACACGGGGAAGCATGTGCACCACATCGACGTCTCCAGTGGGGCGAATGCCCGCCGGATGTTCGAGATGGCCGCTCTCGTTGCCGGGGGACGGAAGGCGCTGGCCGAGAGACCGCTCGTCTCCACACTGGTGTGCCCCACCAGCCCCCTGATGCTTCACACGGTGACCTGCGAGGTCATCATGGAGAGCGCTCGCTGGGGCTGTCCCATCAACGTCCTCTCCATGGCCATGTCGGGCGCCTCCAGCCCGGTGTCGGTCTCGGGGACCCTTGTCACCCACAACGCCGAGGTGCTGGCCGGGATCACCCTGGCACAGCTGACGAATCCGGGCGCTCCCACCATGTACGGGAGCTCCACGACCATGTTCGACATGACTTTCGCGACGGCCCCCGTGGGAGCGCCGGAGCTGGGCATGATCTCGGCGGCGGTGGCGGAACTGTCCAACTTCTACAATCTGCCGAGCTACGTTGCCGGTGGTTAGGCGGATTCGAAGATCATAGACGTGCAGGCCGGGCACGAGAAAACCATCACCAGTTTGCTACCAGCGTTGGCAGGGTCCAACCTGATATACGGGATGGGAATGCTCGAACTGGGCGTCACGTTCTCCTACGGGCAGCTTGTGCTGGACAACGAGATAGCCTCGATGGTGAAGCGCGTGGTGCAGGGTTCACCCGTGGATTCCGACACCGTCGGGATCGATGTCATCCACAAGATCGGCTCGGGGAAGAACTTCCTCAAAGAGAAGCATACGCTGAAGTACATGCCTCAGGAGCAGTCCAAGGTCAAGATCTTCGACCGGCGGACCCGGGGAGCGTGGGAGAAACGAGGAGCGACCGACGCTGCGGCGCGGGCGAATGCCATCGCCGTCGAGCTCCTGAAGACCCATGAGCCCATGCCGCTCGACCCGGACATCCACGCGGAGATGAAGAAGATCATCGCCGGAGCGGAGGAGTGACCAGGTAGAATCAGGCATAATCCCTCTCTCTGGAGGAGTGGCAGCGCGGCCCGCCTTCGGTGGCGGGCCGCGCTCCTCCTCTTTGGCGGTCGAGCCTCGGGTCGGCTCCGCCGGCCATCGGTGCGATAGGAGGCATTCGCGGCGGGAATGGACGTCCAGCAGAATCGGATCCAAGGGGCAGTGGAGGTCGACGCCGTCGATCGCCAGCTCCTCAGGTTGCTCCGCGATGACGGACGCCGTCCGAACGCCGAGATCGCACGGGCTCTCGGCGTCTCGGAACACACGGTGCGCAAGCGGCTTGATCGGCTGCGGGACAAGGGCGTGCTGCGCATCATCGGTCTGCTCGACCCGGCTGCAACCGGTTTTCCAGTCGATGTCCTCATCGGGATCGGGGTCAGACATGGTCTGGTCAGGGAGGTCGGCCGGCGACTCGCCGCCCAGGGATGTGTGGCGTTTGTGGGTCACACGACCGGTAGGTACGATCTGATTGTGGAGGCCGTTTTCCAGGACAACGATGCTCTTCTCGCCTTCTTGGGGGACACGTTGGCCACCATGCGGGGCATCACCAAGACCGAAGCGTTCCACGTGAGGGGCGTCGAGAAGTTCAAATACATGTGGGACCTCCCCGCCGATGGCAGCAGCGAGTGGCGGGCGACCCTGACGAAGGGAGAAGCGATCGATCAAGCCATCGCTTCTATTCTGGCCATGGACGAGGAGGCGGCCGTGCGAGTGGCCGAAGACGTGCTGGCCTCCGCTCTCGACCCCCTCGAAGTCCTGGAAGGGGGGTTCACGGTCGGAATGCGCAAAGTGGGGGACCTCTTCGCGGGCGAGGAGATGGGCGTCCACGAGTTGGCCCTCGCGGCCGATGCGATGAAGGGCGCCCTTGGCATCCTGGAATCGGCGATGCCGAGACGAGTCAAGGGACAGGACCACGGGACGGTCGTGATCGGGACAGTGGAAGGCGATGTCCACGATATCGGCAAGACCATCCTGGTGACCATGTTCGAGGTCTCGGGCTTCACCGTGCACGACCTTGGTCGCAACGTGCCGGTCGACGTGTTTGTCAAGGCGGTCGAGGACCACGATGCCGATCTGGTTGGGAGTTCCGCCCTCATGACGACCACCATGTTCATGCAGCAGCGGCTGGAGCTGGCTTTGAAGGCGGCCGGACTGCGCGATCGGGTCAAGACGATGGTCGGGGGCGGTGCGGCCACCCAAGGTTGGGCCGACAAGATTGGCGCCGATATCTACGCGGACAACGCCACCGACGCCGTGCTACGCGCCAAGGAGGCCAGAGCCTGACCGCCGCAATGCCCCGTCATTGGGATGCGGAAGTTGCCTGCCGTGAAGGAGAAGGCGCAGGCCGAGTTCCGACCGGTGCCACGCGGGGCGTTTCAGAGCCGCGGCAGGATCGTGAATCCCCCGTCCGCGAAGTGCCGGTCGAACGTGAACGCGTGCTCGATGTGGAGCTCATGCATGAGGGCGAAGCTCATGCAGTCCACCAAGCTGACGTCGCGCCGGTCCTCCGCCAGCCAGGCCTCGACGCTTCGCGCGTACAGGTCGGCCTCGACCCAAGCGATGTCTAGATAGGGGACGAGGTCGAGTAGGAAGCGGCGCGCCGCAGGTCGCCCGAGGCGGGCTTGGAGAAGGGCCGCCGCCTCGACCACGATGGAGCTTGTCGCGACGAGGACCGTGTCGCGGGCAAACAGAGTCTCGGCGAGCGCACGGGCCGGCTCGTGTGAGACATCGCCTTCGTCGAGCAGCGCATACAGAGCTGACGTGTCGATCAGGACCTCGTGTGGAAAGTCCGGGTCAGCTGGGGTCATTCTCAGTCCAGTCGCGCAAGGTGCGGGCCAGATACTCGTCGTGGCGCACCGAAACGTCGCGATCGACGCCTCGGAAGGCGCCGATCGCGCTCCATGCGCGCTTCCGCAAGGTGTTCCGGTCAGGTCTTGGGGGCTTCCCCAGGTAGGCGTCCAGCGAGCGGCGCACGATCTCGGCCTGTGACACGCCGAGCTGTTCGGCTGCCCGGCGCACCGCTTGGGCCTGGCGCTCGTCGAGTTGGATCTGCATACGAATCATCGACCCCTCCACGCGCTGGCCTTTGTAGGAGTATCATACCATCATGATGGCATGACCAGACACGTGCTCGTAAGAACCTGGCGGATGAAGCTCGTCTCACAACGAAGCCTTGGCCGCCGCGGCCGCACTGGGCGGTCCGATGCGGTGTCCTCGGTCGCGTCCGTAGCGCTGCTACGCCCGCTCCCTGCGTCCTTGCCTCGCCCGCACCCATCGCGGCCTGACGGCGAAGCGTCATTCCGAAACCAGCTCTTAGTGGGCCTGTAGGGCCCGTACGATAGCGGCGGTGATGGCGTCCTCGTCTTCCACGAACTGGAAGGTGCCGTGCCCGGCCTCGGCCAGCAGGCGGATCTTGTCCGGGTTGGCCGGCGGAAAGGCGATCACGTTGAGCTTCGTGAACTTGGCGGCTACCGTCATGGGGTCCTCACCGGTGGTCCAGCCACCGTCGGTGAGCAGCAGGCCGAACATGCGGTTGAAGTCTGCGAGCTGGTTGAAGCCCTTGGCCAAGGCGCCCGAGATGTTGGTCAAACCCTCGATGGGCAGATCGAAGATCCGGTCCAGGAGCACCTCGTAGTGCACCTTCTCCGAGACTCCCTTGACCACCTCCACGTCGGTGCTGAAGGCCACCACTCCGTAGTTCTCCTTGAAGTATATGGCAATAGCCGCCGCCGTGAGGGCGGCCAGCACTATCTTGGGACCGCGCATGGAGTAGCTGTGGTCGAACATCATGACGAAGCCTTGCTCTTCGCGCTTGCGGTCCCAGGTGGCGAGGTTGTCCTCCAGGTCCTCCAGAGGATTGGTGACGATATTCTCCAGCGTGGCATCGAGGTCGACCTCGTCGGAGAAGACACCTTTGCGGAGGTGCAGCGTGCCCTTGCGCACGCCGGTGCCCACCAGCTGGCTGGCCACCTTCAGTAGCAGCTTCTTGGCCAGCTCGAAGGCCTTCTGCTTGAGGTTGGCCCGCAGCAGATGGTTGAGCTTGGCGAAGTACCTGACAAACTCCTCGTCGGCGAGGAACTCGTCCTGCAGCTCGGGGCTCTGGTTGATGGCCTGGGCCATCTCGAAGGCGGAGATCTCCCCGGACTCGAGCTGCTTCTTGAGAACCTGGAGGCCGGCCTCGTTAAGAGCCTCTACGAACGTTTTTTTTTATCGTCTCCCGCACCCAGGAAGAACTCGTGCCCCAGCTCGCGCCGGGCCCGCTCCACCACCCGCTCGATGATCTCCTCGGGAGCGGCGTTGATGGTCTCCGACAGCCAGATCTTGCTGGTAAGGGCCATCTTGCAGGCGTCGGCGAAGTCCTCGGGGCGCAACTCGCCATCGGAGAGCACCCGCAGGTTCTCTACGATGGTCACGATGTCGATGGCCGCCCTGATGGACGCTCCCAGCTTGATCTCGGGGGTGTCCCGGGTGAGGCGGGTCACCCGAACCGCCGTCTTGACCAGTGGTTGCTCGTCGCTGCAGGCCCGACGCTTGACGATCTCGATCTCCTCGTCCTCCGACTGGTAGTCCATGCGCACGCGCACCACCCGGTCGAGGAAAGCCCGACTCACCTGCAAGGTGCCGACGTCGTCGTAGGGGTTCTGCGAGCAGATGATGGTAAAGCCGTCGCGGGAGCTTACCTGCCCGTAGCGGGGGATGTTGATGATCCCCTCTTCCATAGGGGTGATGAGCAGGTTGGCCGACTCGGAGCTCATGCGGTTGAACTCCTCGAGGTAGAGCACGCCGCCTTCTTCCATGGCCTGAGTCAGGGGGCCCATCTCGAAGTACTCGCGCTGGTAGCTGTCCTTGAGCACTTTGCCGGGGTTGAAGAAGCCCAGGAGCTTGGAGGGAGTCAGATCGATGGAGCCCTCGATGAAGTAGAAGGGCACCTTCATGGAGCGGGCGATGCTGCGCACGATGGTCGATTTGCTGGTTCCGGGGGGCCTTCGAGCAAGATGTGCTTGCGACTCAGCATGGCCGCGAAGATCTCGCGCACCTCGCGTTCGCGTCCCACGACCTCCTGTCGCACCTGCTGGAACACGCCGAAGGTGGCCGCGATGTCGCGGCCGGCAACCCCGGGAGCGGCGCTTGCCGGTAGCGTACCGGGCACATCGCAGACCTGGGGGTCGGCTCCTCCGGCGACTGCCGACTCCTGTGCGCGTGTCTTCTCACCCTGGGCCATGTGCGACAGCTCCCTTGATGTCTCCGGCGCCTTGTTCCCGCGTCCGCGAGGGACCTCATGAAGACAGAAGTATACCGTGCTCCGGCGCCGGGGACACCCCGGGACCCAGCTCTGAGAGGCTGAAGCCCTTCATGACGTGGTTCCGATGAACGCTGGCCGGTTCTGGCCATGCTACCTTCAGCGCGTGAACAGAAAAACGATCTCCCCTGGATGTCGATGCGCCGTTTCCGCGCTGCGGCGAGGCGCGCCCCCCTGTGTGCCAGATCGCCATGCGTGAGCGCTCGCGGCTGCGCGATGTCGTCGTGCCTACCGAGCACGGGGGCTGGGGCTTCACTCTGGAACCCATGCTCCTGGGCCTCTTGGTGGCCCCGGGGTGGGCTTCGTCGGCCTTGGCAGGCCGTTGAAAAACGAAGCCCCGGCCACAGGGCAGCACTGGGCGGCGCCAGGCCTCGGCGATCGCGCTGGGGACGGTGGCTCTCGGCAGCTTGACAGCCGCCACCCTGCTCGCCCGGCCCCCGTTGAAGGCGCGTACCCTCGGATGGACCCAGATGGTGGTGGGACTGGCGGTAGTGGGTCTTTTCGCCCTCGGCTATCACCTCTCTTCCTGAGGATTCTCTCCCGAACTGCGACCTGCCGGTGCGCCCGGTGCTCGGGGTCCAGCCTGTGCTACCTTCTGAGCATGCGCTATCACGGCACGGTCATCCGGCCCCCCAGTGAGGCCGACAGCCTCATCCTCCAGGTCACTTACGGCTGCTCACACGGCGCCTGCGACTTCTGTGGCACGTACCTCGACAAGCCCTTCCGCGCGCGGCCCTTCGCCCAGATCGTCGAGGATGTCACCGGCCTCCCCGCCCATGCGAAAGCGGCGGTAAACCGCGTCTTCCTGGCCGACGGTGACGCGGTGATCCTGCCCCAGAGGCGTCTGCTCGAAATTCTCGAACTGCTATACCGCGAGCTCCCGCATGTGGAGCGTGTCAGCGCGTACGCCACCGCCCAGGCCCTGCTGCGCAAGGAGGTCGGCCAGCTGGCCGCGTTGCGCGACCAGGGCCTGAGCCTGCTCTATCTCGGACTCGAGTCGGGCGACGACGGCACCCTGGCCGCGTACAACAAGGGCGTGACCGGCTCTCAGCAGATCGAAGCCTGCGATCGGGCCCACGCGGCCGGTCTGGCCCTGTCGCTCACCACCATCCTGGGGATGGCCGGAGAGCGGCGCTCCCTGGAGCACGCCCGAGCCACAGGTGCGGCGCTTTCGCGCATCGATCCGGCTTTCATCGGGGTCCTGAGTCTCATGGTGGTCGATGGCACGCCGCTCGCCCATAGGGTGCGGCAGGGTGTGTTCGCGGTGCCGGGACCCTGGGTGATGCTACGGGAGCTGCGGGAGCTGATCGCGACCATTGAGGTGAGCGGGGCCCTCTTCCGGTCGAACCACGCCTCGAACTACCTGCCCGTGGGCGGGCGGCTGCCCGAGGACAAGGGGCGCATGCTGGCCGCCCTGGACGGGGCGCTGAAAACCCCGCAGATGGTATCCCTGAGACCGGAGTCCTGGAGGGCGTTGTAGGCGATGACTGAGCAGCGGGCGAACAACCCCGAGCCTTACGAGCGCCTCGCCGGGCTGCGGCTGGCGGTGGACGGCCACCGACTCGAGATCAAGCGGCAAGAGGTATCGAGCGGCTTCACCCGGGTGACGACGGTCGTGACCCTGAACGGCGGGAGCGCCGAAGGCGTGGGGGAGGATGTCACCTACGAGGCCGAAACTCACGATGCTGTGCTGGCCGAGCGCGCGTCCTGGGATCTCTCGGGTGAGCTCAGCCTCGCCGAGTTTTCACAGCGCTTGGAGGACCTCCTGCCGGCGGAAGAGCTGCCCTACTCTCGCTGGGCCTTCGAGGCTGCGGCCCTGGATCTCGCTCTGCGGCAGGCGGGGTTGAACCTCGCCGAGGTTCTGGTGAGGCCCTTGCGACCGGTGCGCTTCGTCCTTTCCACCCGCCTCGACCCGCCCCCGTCGGATGCGCTTCTGCGTGCCTGGCTGGAGGTGCAGCCGGGGCTGGAGTTCAAGCTCGATCCGCAGAGCACCTGGGGCTCCAAGCTTTTCGGCGCGCTGAGCGACCTCGGTCGGGTGCGGGTGCTCGACTTGAAGGGCGCATACAAGGGCACGCCGGTCGATCAGCCCTTCGATGCTCAGCTGTACCGGCGGGTCAAGGAGACGGCGCTGGCCGCTCCCCGCGGTGCCACGTACATCGAGGACCCGGCTCCCACCCCCAGGGCCTGGCGGCGCTGGCCGGCGCCGAGGACCGCATTAGCTGGGACGCGGTCATCCACTCGGTCGACGACATCCGCGGACTCCCTTTCCCACCCGGGGCCATCAACATAAAGCCGTCCCGCTTCGGCTCGTGGCGCCGACTGTTGGATGCCATCGCCTACTGTGAGGCGCGCGGCATCCATGTGTACGGCGGTGGGCAGTTCGAGCTAGGGCCGGGGCGCGACCAGATTCAAGCTCTGGCCTCGCTCTTCTACGCCGGCTCGGCCAACGACGTGGCCCCCAGGGAGTACAATCATGGGCCCCCGCGCCCCGGATTGCCCGCGAGCCCCTTGCGGCCGGCGGATCCGCCGGCCGCGGGTTTCCGTTTTACCGGAACCTGAGGCGGGGGAGAAGCTCGACGTCTGTACAGGGTGGCGGGTGCTGTGGTCTGCCACCACGCCTCTTGGCGGAATCGCTTGGCTTCTGGCAGCCGTATGGCCACAATGGCCTAGCCATACAAAGACTTCAGATGGCCGCCGGGCCTATGATAATCCGCTCTATTCTGTACAGAGGTACAGACTGCCGGCCGGTTGCTCCTGCTATATTCTCGTTCCCCTGCCGACTCCGGAGCATGGGGGGAGAGCTGACAGAGGCCGCCACCCCGAGCGGCTGCGAGTATGCGGGTGAATACATGAGCAAGAGGTTCTCCATGTTCTGGGGCTGCACCATTCCGGCGCGGTTCCCCTTCATCGAGAAGTCCACGCGTCTGGTCATCGAGGATCTGGGTTCCGAGGTGGCTGAAGTGCAGGGCTACACGTGTTGCCCCGAGGGCACGCTGGTCAAGGCGGTGGACGAGGAAGCCTACTATGTGACGGCGGCCCGCAACCTGGCGCTGACCGAGGCGGCGGACCTGCCCCTGGTGACCCCCTGCAACGGCTGCTATTCCACCTTCAAGTCGACTGCGGCCGCTCTCAAGGCTGACTGGCGCCGGCGCGACAGGGTGAACGATCTGCTGGGCACCGAAGGCCTGAGGCTGGAGGAGGGTCCCTCGATCAAGCACTTCGCCGAGTGGCTGTACGACGAGCTGGGCCCGGCCGCTATCGCGAAGGGGGCGCGCCGGTCATTCGGGGGCATGCGCGTGGCCGTGCACTACGGCTGCCATCTGCTTCGCCCCAGCCCGGCGGTACGCTGGGACAGCGCCACCAACCCCACCAAGCTCGAGGAGCTGGTCAAAGCCCTGGGAGCCACCGTGGTCGACTACGAGACCAAGATGGATTGCTGCGGGGGAGCGCTCGACCGGGTGGGCGAGCGCGACGGGGCGCTCGAGTTCTGCCGGCGCAAGCTGACGAACATGAAGCAGGAGAGGGTGGACGCTTTGGTGGTGGTGTGCCCCTCGTGCTTCCAGCAGTTCGATCTGAACCAGGCGACGCTGCTCCGGCAAAAGGAGGCCTTGGACATCCCAGTCGTCTACTACTCCGAGTTGCTGGCGCTGGCCATGGGGCGGACTCCCGAGGAGCTAGGCCTGGGGTTACACCGCGTGAGCGTGGAGCCTTTTCTTCACAAGTGGGCTCGGGAGGCCGAGGTGCGGGCCGAGATTGCCAAGGAGTTCTCGGTGGCCGAGCTGCAGAAGTGCAACGACTGCAGGGCCTGCGAGGAAGACTGCCCGGTCGCCAAGGTGCAGCCCCAGTTCAGCCCCACGACCATCATCGGCGAGATCCTCTCTGGCGATCTGGAGGGCGTCATCGAACGTGGTGATCTGTGGAAGTGCCTGGATTGCTTCACCTGCTACGAGAAGTGTCATAGCCGCCTGGGGATGGCCGAGGTCTTCCGCAAGCTGAAGGAGTTGGCCACCCAGAGGGGCGAGCTGCCCCAGGCCGTTCGTTTTTCGTACGACATGTTCGTGTCCACGGGTGCCCTGGGAGAGCCGCGCGAGAGCGTGAGGGCCAAGCTGGGTCTGGCTCCGCTGGCCGAGCGAGGCGGCGACGAGCTGGCTCGCATCCTGGCCCGGCGCGAGGGCCGGACCAGGCCGACGACCGCGGCGGGCCGCACCGAGGATGAAGGAGGCGCGGCATGAACGAGCGCGAACGCGTGCTGAGACTGGACACGGCCGGCGGTGAGGGGGCCCGCGGCTTGAACCGCTGGGGCGAGGTCGACCGCCACAGTGCCCGGCGACCCTACGGCGGCCTGCCCGCGCCGGGCAGCCGCACGCCTGACCTGGGAGGCCGGCCAGAGTACACGGCCGAGGCAGAGGAGCGCATTCTGGGCGCCTGTGGTCTCATGGGCGTGTGCGACGAGTCCGGGGAGCGCATGAGCGGCGAGCTGGCCATACGGAGCATGGCCTCCATGCACGATCGGGGCAACGGTCTAGGCGGCGGCTTCGCCGGCTACGGCATCTACCCGGACTTCCCCCACGCCTTCTGTTTCCACATGCTCTTCAGCGACGACGTGGCCAAGGACGACACCGAGTACTACTTGGCTCGGCACTTCGCGATCATGCACCACGAGCCCATACCCACCAAGCCGGTGCGGGGCATCCAGGACGAGCCCCTCCTATACCGCTACTTCCTGGAGATCACCGACGAGCGGCTGGTCGAGACCCAGCTTTCGGCCGAGGACTACGTGGTCCACGCAGTGATGGACGTGAACGCTCACATCAAGGGCGCCTTCGTGGCCTCCTCGGGGCGGAACATGGGAGCTTTCAAAGGTGTGGGTTTTCCCGAGGAGGTGGGAGAGTTCTACCGGCTGGACGAGTACCGGGGCTGGACCTGGACGGGACACGGTCGCTTCCCCACGAACACCCCGGGCTGGTGGGGGGGGGCGCACCCTTTCTGTTTGCTCGACTACAGCATCGTGCACAACGGCGAGATCAGCTCCTACGGCATCAACCAGCGCTACCTGGAGATGTTCGGCTACAACTGCACCCTGCGTACCGACACCGAGGTGGTGACCTACCTCTTCGACCTGATGTTGCGCCGGCATCGGCTGACCCCCGAGTTCGCCTGCAAGGCGCTGGCCAGCCCCTTCTGGAAGGACATCGACCTGATGCCGGCCGAGGAGAAGAAGCTGTACACGGCTCTGCGCATGGTCTACGGTCCGGCCCTTCTGAATGGCCCTTTCGCCGTGGTGCTGGGCATGGCCGAGGGCATGGTGGCCCTCAACGACCGCGTCAAGCTGCGGCCCCTAGTGGCCGCCCGCGACGGCAACAGGGTCTACGTAGCCAGCGAGGAATCGGCCATCCGCGAAATCTGCCCCAAACCCGAGCGCAGCTGGATGCCCCGGGCGGGCGAGCCGGTAGTGGCCCGGCTGCGGGGGGCAGGGGAGCCTTCCGACGATCGGGCAGGCAGAGGTGGGGCCGTGGGCGCGGTCGCCCTAGCGACGGCGGATTGAGGTAGAGATACATGGCAGAGATGACCTTCACGCGCCCCGAGTTCCGGGTGCGCATCGATAGAGAGACCTGCATCAAGTGCGGGCGCTGCGTCCACCAGTGCGGCTGGGGGGTCTACGTTCTTGACGACGAAGGCCGTCCCAGGCCCGACCATGCCAAGTGCGCCGCTTGCCACCGCTGTGTGACCTTCTGCCCCGCCGATGCCATCACCATCGAAAAGAACCCGCTCGCCTACAAGGAGTCCGACAGCCTGAGCGCCGCTCATCGCAAGGCGGTGTGGCGCCAGGCGGAGACGGGCGGCGTGCTGCTGACCGGCATGGGCAACGACAAGCCTTACCTGCGCATCTTCGATCACCTGCTGCTCGACGCCTGCCAGGTGACCAATCCCTCCATCGATCCTCTGCGCGAGCCCATGGAGCTGCGCACCTATCTGGGTCGCAAGCCCGATTATGTGGAAGTTGCGCCGGCCGCCAACGGCCTCGGGCCCCGACTGCTGACGGAGCTCGACCCGCAGCTGGAGCTTCAGACGCCCATCATGTTCGGCGGCATGAGTTTCGGGTCGGTGTCGCTCAACGTGCATCGAGCGCTGGCCATGGCGGCCAAAGAGCTGGGCACCTACATGAACACGGGCGAGGGCGGTCTTCACGCCGACCTGCAACCCTACCAGGACAACATCATCGTGCAGTGCGCCTCGGGCCGTTTCGGGGTGCACGCCGACTACCTGCAGGCGGGTGCCGCCGTCGAGATCAAGATCGGCCAGGGAGCCAAGCCCGGAATTGGCGGGCACCTGCCCGGCGAGAAGATCGACGAGGCGGTGTCGACCACGCGCATGATCCCTCAGGGGAGCGATGCGCTCTCGCCGGCGCCGCATCACGATATCTACTCTATCGAGGACCTTCGCCAGTTGATCTATGCCATCAAGGAGTCCACCGGGTACAAGCCGGTGTCGGTGAAGATCGCCGCCGTGCACAACGTGGCCGCCATCGCCTCGGGTGTGGTGCGGGCCGGGGCGGACATCGTCTACCTCGACGGCTTTCGCGGCGGCACCGGGGCTGCGCCGACCATCATCCGCGACCATGTGGGTATTCCCATCGAGATCGCCATCGCCGTGGTCGACCAGCGGCTGCGAGACGAGGGTATTCGCAATCGGGCGTCGATCGTAGCGGCGGGCGGCATCCGCAGCTCGGCCGACGTCACGAAGGCCATCGCACTGGGCGCCGACGCCTGCGCCATTGGCACGACGGCTTTGGTGGCCCTGGGCTGCCATGTCTGCCAGAAGTGTCATACCGGCTGCTGCTCGTGGGGGATTTGCACACAGCGACCAGAGCTGGTGCGCCGTCTAGATCCCGAATGGGGCGCGGAGCGCGTGATCAACCTGGTGCGGGCTTGGAGTCACGAGCTGGCCGAGGTACTGGGCGCCTTGGGCGTGAACGCCATCGAGAGCATGCGGGGCAGCCGGGAGCGGCTCCGCTCCCTAGGCCTGGACGAGAGCACGAGCCGGATGCTCGGGGTCAAGCCCGCCGGGCTGGGGCACTGACGGGTTTGCATGGAGCGGCGGAGGAGGAGATGACGCCATGATGCCGAGTTCGGAAGCGGCTCGGAATGTACCCACTGGCCCGGCCAGAAAAGGCCCCATCGGTATCGAACCGGGGCGCATCAACGCCGGCCAGCCGGGCACGGAGAAGGGACGAGTGTCGCGGGTGGGAGAAACGGCACGCATCGATGCCCGCGGCGTGTATTACAAGACGTTGAACGGCCAGATTCGGGAGCAGATCGAGGGCGGTGCCACCCGGGTGGTCCTCGACAACGTCAACGGCCAGCGCTACATCGGGGCGGCCATCGCTGCCCAAGGTGTGACCATCGAGGTCAACGGCGTACCCGGCAACGACTTGGCCACCTTCATGGACGGACCCACAGTGGTGGTGAACGAGAACGCCCAGGACGGGGTTGGCAACACCATGAACTCAGGGCTGGTGGTGGTCAAAGGCGACGCCGGTGACGTGCTGGGCTATGGCATGCGCGGAGGCCGTCTCTACGTGCGCGGCGACGTGGGCTACCGGGTGGGCATCCACATGAAGGCCTACGAAGACCGCCGCCCGGTGATCGTGGTCGGGGGAAGGGCCCGCGACTTCTTGGGTGAGTACATGGCCGGCGGCGAGATCATCCTGCTGGGCCTAGGAGAGTCCGAGCTCCCACTGGTGGGGTCCTACGTCGGCACGGGCATGCACGGCGGGGTGATTTATCTGCGCGGGGAGGTGGCCGGGCACCAACTGGGCAAGGAGGCAGGTACTGCCGCACCCACCGATGACGAGATGGCCCGCATCGAGGAGCTCACCCTCGACTTCTGCACCCGCGCCGGTTGTGACGCCGCCGAGGCGCTCGACCGGCCCTTCACCAAGGTATTCCCCTACTCCCACCGGCCGTACGGCAAGCTTTACGCCTACTAAGGGCCTGTCACAAAATAACAGTAGCGAAACCGGCCCGACCGTGCTACGCTTCACCGCATGGGTGGAGAGGCCGGCATCAAAGAACGATTCGAGCTTTTGGCCCCCTTCCTAGATGAGCGTAGCCGACGCCTGGTGGCCGCGGCGGAAGCGTTGGCCGCCGGCCGGGGCGGGAACACGCTCGTGGCCCGGGTGACGGGGGTTTCGCGGCGGGCGATCACGGCGGGATCTCGGGAGCTTGCCCATCCGGACCTCGCGCCGCGCGGGCGCATCCGGCGAGAGGGCGGCGGACGCAAGCGCACCGTGGACACGGATCCGACCCTTCGCGACGACCTGGAGCGCCTGGTGGAACCGGAGACCCGAGGCGATCCGGAGTCGCCCTTGCGCTGGACCTTAAAGAGCGGTCGCCGCCTGGCCGATGAGCTCACGCGGATGGGGCACCAGACGAGCCATCGCATGGTCGCCGAACTGCTGCACGACATGGGCTATAGCCTCCAGGGGAACCGCAAGACCCGGGAAGGCTCGTCCCATCCCGATCGAGACGCTCAGTTTCGACACCTAAACGAGAAGGTCAAGGAGTACCAAGCCCGCAACGACCCGGTCATCTCCGTGGACACCAAGAAGAAGGAGCTGGTGGGCGACTTCAAGAACGGGGGCCGAGAACTGCGTCCGAAGGGGGATCCAGAAGCGGTGCGCGTGCATGATTTCATGGTCCCCGAGTTGGGAAAGGCGAACCCCTATGGGATCTACGATCTGGCGGGCAACCTGGGCTGGGTCAGCGTGGGCACCGACCACGATACCGCGGCTTTCGCCGTGCAGAGCATTCGCCGCTGGTGGCACTCGATGGGTAAAGAGAGGTACCCCGACGCCCACCGACTCCTCATCACCGCCGACTGCGGGGGAAGCAACGGCTACCGTCTCCGGCTGTGGAAGGTCGAACTGCAGAAGTTGGCCAACGAGACGGGGCTCACGATCGGGGTCTCTCACCTTCCCCCGGGCACCAGCAAGTGGAACCGGATCGAGCACCGCCTGTTTTCGTTCATCACCCAGAACTGGCGGGGCAAACCTCTGATCAGTCACGAAGTCATCGTCAACCTGATCGCGGCCACCGTGACCCGCTCCGGACTGCGGGTGCGCTGTGAACTCGACCAAAACACCTACGAGAAGGGCATCAAGGTGCCCGACGAGGAACTGGCCGCCGTGAATCTCAAGCGGGATGCCTTCCACGGGGAGTGGAACTACGCCATCGCCCCATCCGAGCCACCCATTGGATCATTTATTTCATGACGGGCCCTAACGCTAGCCGACTGGACAATAGCTCTGGCCATTCCTCTATCCAGTTGAAGGTTGTCCGATTGGCCTGTGCGAGGTACCGTGCACGCACCAATAGGCGAACAGGAAGGTGATTCATGGGTAACGGTCTGACCAAGGACGATGTGCTACGCATCGTCGCGGAGAAGGACATCAAGTTCATCCGCTTCTGGTTCACGGACGTCCTTGGTTTCCTAAAGAGCTTCGCGGTCACGCCGTCGGAGCTGGAGATGGCCTTCGAGGAGGGAATGGGCTTCGACGGGTCCTCGATCGAGGGCTTCACCCGTATTCAGGAATCCGACATGGTGGCCATGCCCGATCCCGGCACGTTCGAGATCCTGCCTTGGAGGACGGGCGGCACTGCCCGCATGTTCTGCGACGTGCAGCAGCCTGACGGCTCGCCGTTCCCGGGTGATCCTCGGTACATCCTCAAGCGCAATCTGCAAAAGGCTGCCGACAAGGGCCTTACTATGTACCTGGGGCCGGAGCTCGAGTTCTTCTACTTCCGGGACAGCCTGGGTACCGAGGTGCTCGATCGCGGGGGTACTTCGATCTGACCCCTCTAGACGTGGCTACCGATCTGCGCCGCGACACCATCCAGGCGCTGCAGGCGCTGGGCATCGACGTGGAGTACTCCCATCACGAGGTGGCCCCCTCCCAGCACGAGATCGACCTACGCTACAAGGACGCCCTCACCATGGCCGATCAGGTCATGACCTACCGCCTGACTGTGAAGGAAGTGGCCCAGGCCAAGGGCATCTACGCCACCTTCATGCCCAAGCCCATCTACGGTGAGAACGGCTCGGGCATGCACACCCATCAGTCGCTCTTCAAGGGGAGCTCGAACGCGTTCTTCGACGCGAGCGACGAGCACCACCTTTCGAAGCTGGGCAAGGCGTACGTGGCCGGCCTTTTGAAGCACGCCCGCGAGATGTGCCTTGTCACGAACCAGTGGGTGAACTCCTACAAGCGCCTGGTTCCCGGGTACGAGGCCCCCATCTATTGCTGCTGGGCCCGGCGCAACCGCTCGGCCATGGTGCGGGTGCCCATGTACAAGCCGGGCAAGGAGAAGGCCACCAGGGTCGAGCTACGCAATCCCGACCCCGCGTGCAACCCCTACCTTGCGTTCGCCGTCATGCTGGCCGCGGGCCTGAAGGGCGTGGACGACGGCTACGAGCTCATGCCCGAGGCCACCAACAACATCTACGAGATGACCGACGATGAGCGGGAGGCGGCCGGCATCCGCTCGCTGCCCGTCGATCTGCATGAGGCCATCGCCGAGTTCAAGAACTCGGAGCTCATGCGGGAAGCCCTGGGCGACCATGTGTTCGAATACTTGGTCCGGAACAAGCAGGCGGAGTGGGACGAGTACAAGGCGGTGGTCACTCCTTATGAGCTCGACCGGTATCTGGCCGTCCTGTAGAGCTCGTTTCCGAACGAAACTTGGCCACCGCGCCCGCCCCGTGCGGCGCCACGCGGTGTATTCTCGGGAGCGCCCGTAGCCGGAGGCTACGGGCGCTCCCTCCGCGTACGCACTCGCCCGTCGCGCCCTAGCGGCAAAGCGCCACCCCAAGGCGAGCTCCCGGGCCCAGGATCAGGACCACCCTCCCTGCAGTCTTCTGCCACGAACTCTCTATGGTCATATGTCTAAAATTTGTGAGCTCATTTCTGGACGAACTGAGGATGCCCTACTCCCCATGGACAGCTACTGTTAGCAGTCTTGCCAACGGCGTGGGTATCCCGCCGCAGGCGAGTCTACGGCCAGACCACTGGGGGTACGGAATCATGACCTTGACGCCCACCAATCGCTCCGGGGCCACAGGTTCCCGGACACGACTCGGGGATGACGTGAACCCGCAGAGCGGACTCTGCGCGGTCTGCCAGGACGACTGCCCGGGGTACTGCGAAGTGGCGCAGTCCGCGCTCCGCGGGGCGGAAATGTTGTATCCGCAGCCGTACGGGCACATGACGGCCGCCGCTCAGAAGGACTACCCGGTTGACTATTCGCATCTGTCGATCATGGGAACCGCCGTGGGTGCGCACGGCATCGCCGCCGACTCCGATGTCGCTATCTTCCCGAACGTGGAGGTGAGCACCAGGCTGGGTCACGACCAAGGCATCGAGCTTCAGCTGCCCATCGTGGTGCCGGGTCTGGGCTCCACCGACGTGGCTCGGCGACACTGGGAGGGCCTGGCCGCGGGGGCCGCCATCTCGGGCGTCATGCTCACCATCGGCGAGAACGTGGTGGGCATGGACGAGGAGGCCCGTCTGGAAGGAGGCGGAGTCGTGGACGCCCCGGAGCTGCGCCGTCGGGTGGAGTTTTATCGCCGCTGGGCTCGCGGAAAAGGGGCCGTGGTCGTTCAGGAGAACGTAGAGGACAGCCGTCTGGGTGTGCTCGAGTACGCAGTCCGCGAGCTCGGCGTGCGGGCGGTGGAGCTGAAGTGGGGGCAGGGCGCAAAGGACATCGGCGGCGAGGTGAAGATCTCCAGTATGGAGAAGGCCAGGATGCTGAGGGAGCGGGGCTACCTCGTGCTTCCCGATCCCGCCGGGCACGAGGCACAGCTCGGCTTTGGCAAGGCCTTCAATGAGTTCGAACGTCATAGCCGGGTGGGGATGGTCTCGGCGGAGGGGTTCCACGAGAGGGTCGGCCGGCTTCGCCAGGCCGGGGCCCGATACGTGTTCCTCAAGACGGGCGCCTACCGTCTGGCTGACCTCGCGCGGGCCGTCAAGTATGCCTCCGAGGCCAAGCTCGATCTTCTGACAGTCGATGGAGCGGGCGGAGGTACGGGCATGAGCCCCTGGCGCATGATGAACGAATGGGGTGTCCCCACCTTCTACCTGGAGGCTCTTACGTACGGGTACGCCAAGCGCCTGGCCGATCGGGGAGAGCACGTGCCCGCTATAGCCATCGCCGGGGGATTCTCCATGGAAGATCACCTCTTCAAGGCGATCGCCATGGGTGCACCTTACGTGAAGATGGTCGGGATGGCCCGGGCGGCCCTCACCGCCGCGATGTCGGCGAAGTTCGTGGGCCAGCTGATCGACGAGGCCAACCTGCCCAAGCACGTGCTCAAGCACGGCCATATCAGGGACCAGGTCTTTACTCACTACGTTCCGCTCCAGGAGGAGTATGCCGATGTGGGAGAGCTCCCTGACGGCGCGGTGGGGGTCTACGGTTACATGACCCGCCTGGCCCAAGGTCTGCGGCAGCTCATGGCGGGCTCGCGCAAGTTCAGGCTCGAGGCGCTGGGAAGGGCAGATCTGACCTGCCTCAGTCGTGACGCCACGGAGATCTCGGGAATCCCGTATGTCATGGATGTGGATTCCGAGGAGGTTGACTCCATCCTCGAGGGATAGCCGTACGACAGATCCGGTCGGGGGAGCCCCCCGAGGTACAATGGGCTCATGGTAGCTCAAGCAAACGACGGCACCACAGGCGCGGCACGGCACGAGCACGGCCGTCTCTTCTTGCTGGACGGCAACAATATTGCCTACCGGGCCTTTTTCGCCTTGCCCGATACCATCGCCACGTCCACGGGGTTCCCCACGAACGCGCTCTACGGCTTCTGCTCCATGGCCATCAAGATCCTCCTCGAGCAGAAGCCCGAGTCGGTGATCGTGGCCTGGGACGCGCGCGAGAAGACATTCCGCCACGCCGAGTTCGAGGAGTACAAGGCTCAGCGGAAGCCCATGCCCGATCTGCTGCAGGAGCAGTGGCCCTACTTCGAGGAGCTAGCCGCGAGCCTGGGCTTCGTGAACCTGAAGGTGCCGGGCTACGAGGCGGACGACATCTTGGCCACCCTGGCCCGCCAGGCCGCGGCCGAAGGCCGCGTAACGGTGATCGTCACCGGGGACCGCGATGCGCTGCAGTTGGTGAACGACAGCGTTACGGTGATGTCGAACACGCGGGGGTCACCGAGGTCAAGATGTACGATCCGGCGGCCGTGGAGGAGCGCTTCGGCGTGCCCCCGGGCCTGATCCCCGACCTGATTGGTCTGAAAGGCGATGCCTCCGACAACATTCCCGGCGTGCCCGGCATCGGCGAAAAGACGGCCGCTCAGCTCCTGGCTCAATTCGGCTCGCTGGAGGGTGTGTTCGCCGATCTGGAGTCGGTCTCGGGCGCCAAGAGGCGGGAACTCCTGCGCGAACATCAAGATACGGCACGGTTTTCGAAGAAGCTGGCGCTGCTGGATAGAGAGGTGCCGGTGGAGGTGCATGCCGCCGAGGTGGCTCCCCACTTCTTGGACTGGACCCGTGTCCGCGAGCTCTTCCAGCGCTTCGAGTTCAACACCCTGCTGGACCGGCTGCATGACGCCCGTCCTCCCGAGGGCGCGTCCATTGGCGGCGCCGGCGAAAGCGGGCCGGCCGTGATGGTTCAGCTACTGGCGCCCCGCGACCTCGAGAAAGCCCTCGACTGGGAGCAGGCGGTCGCGCTGGCCGCCAGCCGAGAGAGCGACAGCCTGTGGCTGGCCCAGGGCGAGGCGCCCACTGCCCGAGGCCGGGCGGGCGCCCATGAAGCCAATCTGCGGGTCTACCGCCTGAGTCCGGCTGCTTCGGTGGGCGGTGCGCTGCGGGAGCTCCTGGCACGGGGAGAGGCTGTGGTCCACGACCTAAAGGGGGGGCCGGCTCTCCTGCGCGAACTCGTACTCCAGGCGGCGCACGACACGTTCATCGCAGCGTACCTGCTGGCGCCAGGACGGCGTGCATACGACCTCTGGGAGTTGACCCGGGAGGCCGGAGTGGACGTAAGGCCGGCCGAGGGGCCTGAAGCGGAGGCCGCCGAGGCGGCGGCCGTGCTGGGGGTGGCCGCGTTCCAGCGCGAGAAACTCCGCGCCCAGGGTATGTGGGATCTCTTCCAGGACATCGAGCTGCCTCTGACGCGGGTGCTCGTCGACATGGAGCGAGCCGGCATCCACCTCGATTGCTACCTGCTTGGGGAGATCACTGCCAAGATCCAGGATCAGATGGAGGGGCTCGAGGCCGAGATCTACGAGCTGGCCGGCGGCGAGGTCAACCTGGGCTCGCCCCCGCAACTGGCCCAAGTGCTGTTCGAGAAGCTCGGTCTACCTAGGCAGCGCAAGACCAAGACCGGATACTCCACCGATGCCAAGACTCTCGAGGCGCTACGCGGCACTCATCCGATCATCGAACGCATCGAAATCCACCGGGAGCTTTCGAAGCTTCTCTCCACCTACCTGCTCGCGCTGCCCGAGGCGGTCGACCCCGCGACCGGCCGGCTCCACACCACCTTCAATCAGACAATAGCCGCCACCGGCCGGCTCTCGTCGAGTGACCCCAATCTTCAGAACGTCCCCGTGCGCACCGCGCTCGGGTCTCAGATCCGCCAATGCTTCACCGCCGAGGAGGGCAACCTTCTGGTGGTGGCCGACTACTCCCAGATCGAACTGCGCATCATGGCGCATCTCTCTCAGGAGCCCAGCCTGCTCGAGTCGTTCCGGCAGGGAGAAGACGTGCACACGCACACCGCGGCCGAGGTCTTCGATCTGGCCGAGTCCGAGGTGGACGCCAACCACCGCCGGTACGCCAAGGCGGTGAACTTCGGCATCATGTATGGCATCTCGTCATTCGGGTTGGCCCAGCAGCTGGGGGTCGAACGCGAGGTGGCCGCGGAGCACATCGACCGGTACTTCGAGCGCATGCCCCAGGTGCGTGCCTTCACTCAGGCCACCGTCGCCGCTGCCCGCAATCAGGGCTTTGTGGCCACCGTCTTCGGTCGCCGGCGCTCCATCCCCGAGCTCCGCTCGGGCAGCTTCCAGACCCGCTCCCTAGGCGAGCGCTTGGCGGTCAACTCCGTCATCCAGGGCAGCGCCGCCGACATCATCAAGGTAGCGATGATCAGGTGTCACCGGCGGTTGCTCCGTGACCATCCTCTAGCGAGGCTGGTGCTTCAGGTGCACGACGAGCTCGTTTTCGAGACTCCCGCCGGAGCGGCCGAGCAGGTGCGTGAGGCCATGGTGGCCGAAATGGTCGGTGCCTATCCCATGGAGCCTTCCTTGGAGGTGGATGCCGGTATAGGGCGCGATTGGCTCTCGGCGAAGTAACGGCCGGAAGCGGTCGCCGGCAACAGCTCCTGTCCGCACCGCCGCATTCTTGTTCCAGGGGCGGGCCCGGTTCCCTGACTTTACTCAAGTCATGTTGCTTCCTTGCCGATATGAACGTCAGAAGAACCGAAAAAATCCAGGCCGAGCCGGGCTTTGTAGGGTTTGCATCCGCAGAAGATGGTAAACTACGTCGAAATCTGGAAGGAAGCAGGTCATGGAATCTAGGTTCGATTCGTACGCACACCCTCCTGGGCCCCAGGATCTCGACTTGCCCAGCGTCTGGCCCGCCATCGAGGCGGAGGCTCGCCGCCAGCTGGGAGCCTTCTACCCGGTCATGGATCGGGAGGCCGAGGCGCGGACCGTCAAGGTGATCGAGGGCGGCATCTACACTATGCTCAAGCGAGGGGCGGCCCGCCACTATGAGGGCCGCATCCTATTCTGGAACCCGGTGGAGGGACTGTTCCAGGAGTACGACGAAGAGTACAACCAGCTGATGCTTGGTTTCATGCGGGATTTCAAGTCTCGCTATCAGGCGGCCATGCAGACCAAGGCGCCCCTGAACTGACGTCCCCCGACCTCGGCGGCCCAGTCTCATTGGTGCTTCTGGCCGGAGGACCCCGGGGGGGTCTCCAGAGGACCGAGCTTCCCGGTCTCGGCGGCGCAGCTGCCTCTATTCGGTGTAGGCCGAGCTTTTTGCTTTTCTCCAACTCGTAGGTATACTACGGCCTAGCGCCAGGTGGGCCTTGGGCCTCCGCGCGCATACTTATTTTGCGAGGAGGAATCAAGACTACATGCCAGACCAACAAATCGACGACAACGCGCAAACCCTTGCCGGGGGCCAGGACCTCATGATCGAGGTCGACGGCGAGATGATTCCCAATTACGATGCGACCATGATCACCTTCGAGGAGGGTGACATCGTCACAGGAACGGTCGTCCGGGTCGACAAGGATGAGGTCCTGGTCGACATTGGCTACAAGAGCGAAGGGGTCGTCCCGGCTAACGAGCTATCCATCAAGAAATCGGTGGACCCGGGTGACGAGGTGACTGTGGGGGATGTCATCGACGCCCTCGTTCTTACCAAGGAGGACGCCGACGGTCGCCTGATCCTGTCCAAGAAGCGGGCTCGCTTCGAGCGGGCATGGCAGCGCATCGAGAAGGCGGCCGAGGAGGGCACGCCGGTGGAGGGCACCGTGATCGAGGTGGTCAAGGGTGGCCTGATCCTCGACCTGGGTGTCCGTGGGTTCCTACCCGCTTCCCTCGTAGACATCCGGCGGGTGGCCGACCTTGAGGAGTTCCTGGGGCAAACCCTGCAATGCCGCGTCATCGAACTGAACCGGTTCCGCAACAACGTGGTCTTGAGCCGCCGGGCCGTGCTGGAAGAGGAGCGCCGCGGTGTTCGCGAGCAAATCCTCGATCGCATGAACGTGGGCGATCTGGTGACGGGCACCATCTCGAACATCGTGGACTTCGGCGCGTTCGTCGATCTGAACGGCATCGATGGTCTCATCCACATCTCCGAGCTCTCGTGGAGCCACGTAAACCATCCCTCAGAGGTCCTGAACATCGGCCAGGAGGTGACGGTTAAGGTCCTCGACATCGACCGCGAGCGCCAGCGCATCTCCCTTGGTCTCAAGCAGACCCAGAAGGATCCGTGGCAGGAGGTGTTCGAGAACCGGCAGGTCAACGAGATCGTGCATGGCCGAGTGACCAAGCTGGTGTCTTTTGGGGCCTTCGTGGAGATCGAGGAGGGGGTCGAGGGCCTCATCCACATTTCCGAGCTGGCCCAGCACCACGTAGAGGATCCGAGCGAGATCCTGCGTCCCGCTCAGGAAATCAACGTCAAGATCATAGAGATTGACCCGGACCGGCGCCGCCTCTCTCTGAGCCTGAAGCGCCTCGAGCCCGAGTACCGCATCCATGAGGACTCGGTGACCGAGGCCGAAGAGCCGGTGGACGAGCCGGTTACCGGGCAATCCGGCGATCAGGCCGCCGGGGAGGAGAGTTCCGGCGATCAGGCCGTCGCGGGCGAGGCTCCCGGGAATGAGGCCGTCGAAGCTGAGGAAGACGAGCGCGAAGACGCCGGAGAGCCGGAGTACGCCGAGTTCGACGCGAATAGCCTCGCGCTGTCCGAAGAGGTCTTCGACAAGGACTAGGGCTTGGGGAGCTCGGCTCGAAACGAAGCCCCGGCCCCCAGGCCGCCCTGGGCGGTGCGATGCGGTGTCCTCCGTCGCGTCCGTAGCGCTGCTACGCCCGCTCCCTGCGTTCGTGCCTCGCCCGCACCCAGCGCACCCTAGCGGCGAGGCGTCATTCCGAGCCGAGCTTGGGGCGTTCGGCTCGAAACGAAGCCCCGGCCCCCAGGCCGCCCTGGGCGGGGCGATGCGGTGTCCTCGGTCACGTCCGTAGCGCTGCTACGCCCGCTCCCTGCGTTCGAGAGCTCGTCTCGAAACGAAGCCCCGGCCGCCAGACCGCGCTGGCCGGCACGATGCGGCGTCCTCGGTCGCGCCCGTAGCTCTGCTACGCCCGCTCCCTGCGTCCTTGCCTCGCCCGCACCCAGCGCACTCTGGCGGCGAAGCGTCATTCCGAGACGAGCTTCTTGCCTCGCCCGCACCCAGCGCACCCTGAGGGCGAGGCGTCATTCCGAGCCGAGCTTGGGGCCTCGCGCGTGCCCAGCGCACCCTAACGCAGTGGACGCATGGTGGTGGGTATTCCCGGCTTCTGTCCGGGGGGCGGGTTACAATGGAAGTCGAGTCCGGAAGTACGTGGGAAAGTGTGGCCGGCGGGCGAGCTGATGCCGGTGAGATCGGAGTTCATGTGGATCGTGGCGAGCAGAGCGGGCGGCGGCGCGCGCAGCTGGTCGACGGTGTGATTGCCGTGGGATTGACCGGCGCGGTGGGGGCTGGCAAGTCCACCGCGCTGGCTGTTTTCGCCGACCTGGGTGCGCTGACTTTTTCGGCCGATGAGGCGGTCCATCGCATCTACGAGCGTCCAGAGATGCGGGCGGCGCTGCGCGCCCGCCTGGGCAACGAGGTCCTGGGCGCCGAAGGCTCGGTGGATCGGCGGGCTGTGAGCAGGCGGGTGACCGGAGACGAAGAGGCTCTACGCTGGTTGGAGGCGCTCGTCCATCCAATGGTGGCCCATGAGATCCGCTCCTTCCTGGCGAGCGTGCCACTCGGGAGCGTGGTGGTTTGCGAGGTTCCCCTCCTGGTTGAGGTGCAAACGGAGCCCGCGTTCGGGCTCGTCGTGGCTATTGAGGCGCCCGCTGACCTGCGCCGCCGCCGGGTGGCCGGGCGCCTGAGCGAAGAGGCTTTCGCGGTCCTCGACAGCCGGCAGGCCACTCCCGCACAGCGAGCGGTCGCAGCCGACTACGTCTTCGTGAACGATGGGTCGGCGGTAGCCCTGCGCGAGTTTGTCGTCGATGTATACCGAAACTCCCGGGCGCTGCTCGAGGCCGAGACGCGAGAGATGTCGAGTGATGACAGCCGTTCGCGGTAGTGCACGGCGCCGGCGCGGCAGGTCCACAGGTGGCGCGCGACCCGATGTCTGGCGCGCCCTGATTGTCCTGGCGGCCACGGCCTTGATCGCCCTGGGATTGGGCTTGTGGAGCGGTGATCGACTGCCGGCGGCGGTCTCTCAGAGGATTTATCCGCTTCATTATAAGCAGGTCATCGTGGAGGCTGCCCAGACTAACGGCGTGGACCCGTATCTGGTGGCCGCGGTGGTCAAAGCGGAGAGCAACTTCGACCCCAAAGCCGTGTCTCGGGTGGGTGCGGTGGGGCTCATGCAGCTCATGCCCGATACCGCCCGCTGGATCGTCCAGCAAGCTGATTGGTCCGGAGCCAAAGACCCAGACCTGAACGATCCCGAGCACAACGTGGCCCTGGGGACCTACTATCTGGCCTACTTGCTCAAGGTCTTCCACGACGACGAGGCGGCGGCCCTGGCTGCGTACAACGCCGGTCAGGGTGTCGTGGCGGAGTGGCTGGCCCGCACCGCCACCGGCGGCGGAGGGGAGGCGCCCACCCTCCGGTCCGAGGACATTCCCTTTCCTGAGACCAGGAAGTTCGTGGCCCGCGTGGAAAGGTTCCGCACCATCTACTCGCAAGCTCATCCCGGGTTGGCGTCATAGGGGGGCCGGTGGCTGATTTCTCCTTGAAGTCCGACTATCAGCCGCAGGGTGCCCAACCGGATGCCATCGATCGCCTGGTCGAGGGCGTGCTCAAGGGCGATCGCTTCCAGACCTTGCTCGGCGTGACAGGTTCGGGCAAGACGTTCACCATGGCCAACGTGATCGCGCAGGTCGGCCGCCCCGCCCTGGTGATCGCCCATAACAAGACGCTGGCCGCCCAGCTCTGCAACGAGTTCCGCGAATTCCTACCGCGCAACGCGGTCGAGTACTTCGTCTCGTACTACGACTACTACCAACCCGAAGCCTACATCGCCGCGACCGACACGTACATCGAGAAGGATTCCTCCATCAACGAGGAGATCGACCGGTTGCGCCATTCGGCCACCAGCAGCCTGCTGATGCGCGACGACGTGGTGATCGTGGCTTCTGTCTCCTGCATCTATGGACTGGGCTCCCCCGACGAGTACCTCCGACAGGTGGTGCTGCTGAAGGAGGGTGCAGAGATCGACCGCGAGGATGTCTTCCACAAGCTGGTAGCCATCCAGTATGAGCGCAATGACGTAGGGTTCGCCCGCGGCAAGTTCCGGGTCAGGGGCGACAGCTTCGAGGTCTGGCCGGCCTACGAGGACCTGGCCGTACGCGTGGGCCTCTGGGGCGACGAGATCGAGGAGATCGTCAAGGTTGATCCGTTGACGCAGGAGGTGGTAGCCCGCCTGCCTACGGTGGCCATCTACCCGGCCACCCACTTCGTGACCGCCGGCGACGCGATGGAGCGGGCGGTCGAGCAGATCGCCGCCGAATTGGAAGAGCAGGTGGCTTTTCTCGAGTCTCGGGGCAAGCGGCTGGAGGCCTTCCGTCTGCGCCAGCGTACGCAGTACGACATGGAGATGCTCCGGGAGCTGGGTTACTGCAACGGCATCGAGAACTACTCGCGCATCCTCGACGGCCGCGAGCCGGGGACGCCGCCCCACACGCTGCTCGACTACTTCCCTGAAGACTTCCTGGTTCTCATCGACGAGTCGCACAACACCATCCCTCAGCTGCACGGCATGTACCACGGGGACCGCAGCCGCAAGCTGGCCCTGGTGGAGAATGGGTTCCGTCTGCCCTCCGCGCTCGACAACCGTCCTCTGCGCTTCGAGGAGTTTCTGGGCAAGGTGGGCCGGGCCGTCTTCGTCTCGGCTACGCCCGGCGAGTGGGAGGTCTCGGTCTCCACCCACGTGGTCGAGCAGCTCGTGCGACCGACCGGCCTGGTCGATCCCCAAGTCGAGGTGAGGCCTACGCGCAACCAGATCGACGATCTCATGAACGAGATCCGCGTCCGGGCGGACCGCGACGAACGCGTGCTAGTCACCACGCTCACCAAGAAGATGGCCGAGGACCTCACCGACTACCTCCTGGAGATGGGTTTCCGCGTGCGCTACCTGCACTCCGAGATCGACACTCTGGAGCGCATCCAGATTGTGCGCGACCTGCGGCTAGGAGAGTTCGACGTGCTGGTGGGGATCAACCTGCTGCGGGAGGGGCTCGATCTGCCCGAGGTATCCTTGGTGGCCATCCTCGATGCCGACAAGGAGGGGTTCCTGCGCGGTGAGACTGCCCTCATCCAGACCATCGGCCGAGCTGCGCGAAACTCGACCGGCCGAGTGATCATGTACGCCGACCGGTGGACCCAGGCCATGGAGAAAGCCATCTCCGAGACCGACCGGCGGCGGGCCGCCCAGATGGCTTTCAATCGGGAGCACGGAATCACCCCGAAGACCATCGTCAAGGGGGTCTCTGACATCACCGCCCTACTCGGACTGGGCGAGGTGGTTCCGGCGAAGTCCAAGCGCCGGGCAGGACGCTCAGGCGAAACCATGACCACCGAGGAGCTCGAGAAGCTCATGGCCAGTTTGGAGGAGGAGATGTTCGTTGCCGCCGAGGAGCTGCGCTTCGAGTACGCCGCCACTCTCCGCGACGAGATCCGCGACCTGGCTCGGGAGCTGCAAGCGTCGCGGAGGGGTTGATGTTGCGACGGTGTTCGCGCGGCGGGTCCGACGGGGCAATGAAGGACTTTGGGCCCATGCGAAGGTGAATGGCGGGGGCTCGGGAACGCTACTCGCCGCGCGCTGTGTCGGTCTTGATGGCCTCCAGAGCTTCGATGGCCTGCCGCACAGCGGCATCACGGGGGTCGAGAGCTAGGGCGGCCTTATACGCGGCCAGGGCGTCAGCCGTCCTCCCCACTGCGGCGTACAGCTCCCCCAGGAGCGCCCGCGGTCTGGCGAACCGGGGATCCAGGGAGGCCGCCTCCTCGCACAGTGAGATGGCCTCCACCGTCTGTCCCCGCTGGAAGAGGGCCCAGGCCGCTTCGACGCGCATCCCCGGGTTGTAGGGGTCGACTTGAAGGCCCCTGGCCACCGCCTCGAGCGCTCTGGAGTAGTAGCCCGGGTCGATCTGTCCTGCCTGGTTGGCGGCGATCGCAAGGTTCAAGTAGTTCTCCGACTCGAGGGGCACGAAGGCGATGGCGTTCTCATAGTCGGCCATGGCCTGCTTGGCGGCGACTTCGGCCGCCCGAACCGAGGTGTCAGGATCGCGACCAGCCCTCATGTCGGCGTTGGCCTGCAGAAGCCAGGAGTTCGCCAGGTCCATGTGGATGTTGCCTAGCTCGGAACGGTATGCGTCGACGAAAGGGTTCAGCCGGACGGCCCTCCGCGCGCCGGCAAGCCGTTGCTCTATCGAGGGAGATAGGTTGGCCATCAGGAAGTAGTGGTCGGCCACGGGGATCATGGCGCTGCCGGCGATACCGAGAAGAGCCGCGACGATCACGGCGATGGCCGCCGGCCTTCCCCAAGGAGAAGGGCATAGGTCCCTGGTCCGAGAAGATGGACCGAGCAGGACTCCGAGCGACATCCAAAGGAGCACGCTGGAGCCGACCACGGAGATGCCGAAAACCAGATGAATCACGTAGCCGACGACGGCCGCCCAGAAGCCGGCTAGGACCAATGCCTGGGGAGGGCGGAGGCGGGAGAAAGCCGATCGTGCGGAGAGCCACAGCGAGTAGAAGAGGAACCCGTAGAGAAGAAGGGTACCGGGAATGCCGAGTCCACTCGCGATCTGGAGCGCGTAGTTATGGGCGTTGTCGGCGATGTTGCCCCAGCCTGCGTCCGCGACGTATTCCCGGGGGCCGAACCTCTTGAACACCAGGCGGAAGGTGTCGGGACCGTGCCCGAACACGGGATTCGCGCGCACGGAAGCCAGCGCCCCTCTCCAGATCTCGTATCGTTGCAGGGCGCTCCCTTCTCGGAACTGGAAGGTGGAGAGCGCGCGGGTCATGAGGTTGGTGATGGGATTCTGGGATGAGGAGCTATGGGCGACGATGGCCGCGCCAAGGGCGGCGCCAGCCACGGCGAAGCCCGCGTCGACCCACGTGGGACGAAGCCTGCCCCGCACGAACGCGATGACTACGAACGCGAGCGCCACCAGCCCCCCGATCCACGCTCCGCGCGTGAAGGAGGTGATCCAAGCGGCGGCCACCACGAGCACGAGGGACCAGTAGACCGCGCGCCGGGAGGTCAGGCTCTCACTAAGAGCGAGTGCGACCCCCAGGGCCAGCGGGAAGATCAGGTAGCCCGCCAGCAGATTGGGGTTGCCCATCGTGGAGAACGCCTGGCGAGACTCAAACGGCACTGAGCTGCGTGGTGTGGGATCGAAACCCAGGTACTGGGTCACGCCGTACGCGGCGACCACTCCCGCCCCGAGGCAGATCGTGCGGGCGAGCTTTCGGCGGTGGTCCGGGGTCAAGAACGATTGCACGCTTAAGAAGTAGACGAGGGCATATGCGGCGAACGTGGTCAGTCCGTCGTACCTGCGGTACTTGCCCAGGAACGAGGTAGCAGGCTGTTCTGAAAGCGCCGTTGCGATGACCGCCCACACCAGCAAAGCGATCATCAGCCAATCGGCGCGGGTGCGGCGTAGCCGTGTCCCGTGACGGATAAACGAGAACGCCCAGATAGCCGCGGCCGCTATCACGAGGGAGTAAAGCAGGAAGACCTTGAGTGTGTCGTACTCGTCGAAGGTCAGCGATCCGTCGCTCCAAGGGAGCCAGCTGAGGTTGGAGTAGCCCAAAGGAACGACCACGACCAGGGCATGCAGGATCAGACGGATGAGCCTGAGAGCGCCCGGCGAGGATCCCGGCGGGGGGATCGATCACCTGACCTGGCGGTGCCTCTGGGTCTCCTATTGCGGGCCGCTCGGGTTGCGCGCGGGTACTCGGGGTCAACGCCGAAATCCTGGAGGGGGGAATCCGCCCGTGGTCACCTCGTTTGAGGCTCTGAATGTCATCGTAGGCTGCACGCGCAGAGGATTATAGCCGGACTCGACCGGCGTCAGAAGGTTCCATGAAAACGGAACTTCGTCGGATTCTCATGAAGGACGACCGGCGGAGTGTCCGGCGTCCTCCAGTGGCGCGCGATTCTGCTGCCTGATGTCCCTTCAACCCCAGACCGTTGCTGCACTTGTAGAAGTTGGTCGAGCAATTCTCTTGAGAAGGGCTCGTTTGCGCTCAGAGAAAACGGTTGTGAAATGGGGCACTTTTTTTCGCTAAATACCCATTGGGGTATTGTGCGGGGCTCGACACCTAGTAAGATTAGGGCGTTGGGACCGTGGGCCATAGGTCAATGGACTCAATGCGACCGGGAACGAGGGAAGGAAGGAGGTGACTTTGAAGATCATAGTAACCGGTTTTGTGTCATTGTTCACAAAAGGAGGCTACGGAATGAAGAAGCTCGCGCTTCTCGTGCTCGTAGCCGTTTTCGTGTTGGGCATGGCCGGAACGGCGTTGGCTGCCGATCCGCCCGTGAGTGATCCCACTACTGGCCTGTCTGTGTTCACCTATCAGGACCTGGCAGACACATCGGCTAAGTACGAAGGCGGCTACGCGGCATTCGAATCGGGCACCTTGTATACCACCAACCCGCACGGCGGCTACGACACCACCACCAACAAGTGCAAGGTGTGTCACGCCGTCCACCGAGCCGAAGGTGCCTACTACCTGTTGCGGGCCGACTCGCAAGACGACGCGTGCGACTACTGCCACATCGGCGGATCCGCCCACTCGGACAAGGTCGTGTACACAAACGGCGATCCGACCACCGTCTTGAACGGCCACACCGTGGGCTCGTTCACGGAAATCCCGGATAGCTCTGTCTATCAGGAAGCTGTACCTGTGGTGCTCTCGACCACCGATGCCAACGGCGACCCGGTGACCGAGACCATCGAGGTGCGCAGCTACGATGCGCAGAAGCTCTCGATGTACCGCTTCAGCCGGCACCACTCCCAAGGAGCGGTGGGCACCGGCCGTAGCGGTTTCATCAAGGTCGGCCCGCTGGCTCTGCGCTGCATGAACTGCCACCAGCCGCACAACGCTGTGAACATGGTGTGGCGTCCGCGGACCTTCACCCCGTGGACCAGCGCCACGTACAATACGGTCACCGACGGGCCGTTCGCAAGTGAGGGCTACAAGCTGCTTCGCCGCTACCCGTCAGCCACCACCACCGGTGCCGCCAACGCGTACGGTAACTACGACGTCCAACAGGCCGTCAAGGTGATCGAGGACATGGCAATCCCGCAAGGTCAGACCGGTCCTTGGACCACCGGCCAGGGCAACTTCAGCCAGGACGAGTCCTCCTCGTTCACCTACACGGAGAACGGTGTGGCGTCGTCGTCCCCGAGCTGGATCGCTCAGGACATCCACGAGCCCGACGCGGCCGACTACCCGACGGAGGGTACCGGTGTCTACCGTTACCCGTCGACGGTCAACACCTATGCTTTGAGCTACTGGTGCGCCGACTGCCACAACCTGGACATTGGTGGTTGGGAACCGCTGACTGAGCCTGAACTCGGCTTCAAGGCTCACAACGAGCGGACCCACCCGGCTCCGTACTATGGCGCCTACGACGGTCCCGGCCAGTGCTACAGCTGCCACCGCAATGACCTGTCCACCGTGTTCGGCAACGCCGGCGTCTACGGCGGGACGGCCACGGCTGCACTGCGTTCGAGCTCTAACAGTTGTACTCAGTGCCACTACGGCACCGGCTCGTACTACAACGACCGGGCCGACGCGTCGCCCGACAAGCCCAACTCGGACTTCCCACACTCGGGGAGCTCGAACAGCATCAAGCTGCTGGGCGACTACAGCATCACGTCTCCGACGGCCTACACGGCGCTGACGCAGACGACCATCACCGAGGACAACCTCGACGCGGTCTGCCTCCGCTGCCACCCGGGTATCGGTATCCACAACTAGTACCTGGTCGCAGCTACGCTGTCTGTGCAAAGGTAATCTGGGAGGCCCCCGCCTATGGCGGGGGGCCTCTCTGGTACGCCCGGCATGAGCAGCAGCTTGGCGGCGAAAGTCCTCTGGAGGAGGCGGTGGCGCTGACTCCTAGCCGAAGGCAACGGCGTCGTCGCGAGGCGGGGTCGGAAGGAAGGCGGAGGCAAACCCCTCCACCGAGGAACACGAACCGCATAGGAGGCGGGGCGGCCCGAGTGAGCCGGCCGTACACGGCGAAGCCGGTCACCAAAAGGTGCTCGCCGGGTGGGCAGTGGATCGGAAGGGTCGGAAGGTCCTTTCGCACCGAGGAGAAGTCAGCCAAGGCCACAGTACCGGCGGGGATGATGCAAGAGCCGGGAAGGGCCGAACGCACGAGCCTGAGGTCCACTCTTCGTGCACGTTAGGAAGAGACGATGACGGCAGCCAACCCCAAAAGGGTCGTTGGCGAGTGGAGATTGGGGTGAAGCCCGAAAGCCTCCACCAAGAGCAAAGTCTCTTCCTGGCGCCGGAAAGACCGAACCTCAACCCCGCCCCGGCGACGCTCTATTGGAGCTTGCTCTCCAGCGAGAACCTCACCCGGGCGCTCAAGCTCAGTCGAGCAGAACGCCGGTGCCGCTGGCCCGGCGGCATGACCACGGCCGAGCTTCGTCCCTGGCTCCATGCCCACTACCCGAAGGTCTGCGCGGAACTGGAGGCAGGCACCTACCGACCAAGCCCCGTCCGGAGAGTCACCATCCCCAAGCCTCCCGGCGGTGAACGTTGTCTCGGAGTGCCCACGGTGCTGGACCGACTTGTCCAGCAGGCTCTTGTCCATGTACCTACTCAGAAAATAGCACCACGGTTGGGTGTCAGGCGACTTTGGGTAGCAGTTCCAGGATGACTTTGTAGCCTTGGTGTTCGAGCTGGCCGATGGCCCGGCGGCGGATGCGCTTGATGATCTGTTCGTCGCTGTGGCTGAGTGTGGGTTCGCGATAGAACTCCCCGGTGCTGAGCATGTGCCAGCAGGTGCAGAGGATCTCGTGGGCGATGGCCAGAGTGGCCTTCTTGTCCCCCCGGCGGCGGGCGAGCTGGCGGTAGCGGGCGGCCAGGTAGGTGCCGCGGCTGCGGCTGGCCGCGCGGGCGCACTCGGTCAGGGTGCCGCGCAGCCACTTGGAGCCCCGGCGCGTCTTGGCCGACTTGCGTTTGCCCGCGGACTCATTCTGGCCCGGGCAGACGCCGGCCCAGCTGGCCAGGTGCCCGGCCGAGGGGAAGCGGCTCATGTCGGCGCCGGTCTCGGCCACGATCACCTCGGCGGCGCGGCGCTCAACCCCGGGGATGGTGCGCAGCAGCGCTATGGCCGGCTCGAAAGGGCGGATCTGCTCCTCGATGCGCTCGGAAAGGGCGGTGATGTCGGACTCCAGGTCCTCGACGTGGGCAAGCATGCGCTCAAGCAGGAAGGCGTGGTGCTCCTCAAAGCGGCCGGCAAGCGCCCGGCGCAGGGCGGGCAGCTTGGCGCGCAGGCGGCCCCGGGCCAGCTCGGCCAGGGCCTCGGGGTCGGCCTGGCCGTCGATAAGTGCCCGCATCATGGCCCGCCCGGAGACCCCCATAACATCGGTGGCCACGCAGGAGAGCTTGACCCCGGCGTCCTCGAGGATCTTGTGCAGGCGGTTGACCGCGCGACTGCGCTCCTCGATAAGCGCCTTGCGATAGCGGGTGAGATCACGCAGGCGGCGGATGGGCTTGGGAGGCACGAAGCTCGCGCGCAGGAGCCCGCAGGCGAGCAGATGGGCGATCGGAGGCCGCGTCGATGGTGTCGGTCTTGCGTCCCGGGACATGCTTGATGTGGGCGGCGTTGACCAAGAGCAGCTCAAACTCGTCCTCAAGGGCATAGTACAGGCACTTCCAATAGACGCCGGTCGACTCCATGGCCACATGGGTGACCCCCTGGGCCGCCAGATAGTCGCGCAGGGCCAAAGGTCGGGCGTGGTGGTGCCGAAGCTCTCCACCAGCTCGACCACTTGACCTTCCGCCGTCAGGCGCACGCAGGCGGTCAGCTGCGCCTTGTGCACGTCGATCCCGCAACAGCGGGGGATGATCGACTCCATGACAAGCTCCCTCCCTCGTGTTTCCGATCACCGCCCGGACGCCCGGGGGGAGGCTGCTCCGGTAAACGACTCTACTCGGCGTGCTCAGCTTCGGCTGGCGACAGTTCGGGGTGCCGAGAAGCCTCCACGTCAAACTGATTAACGGGCTCGCGGCACCACAGAGTTCCCGACGTCGCCACGAGCGACCGGACCCACCCATCTTCATGGTTTGCGGGTGCCGCCGCAAGGGCGGCATGGGGAACTGATGGGAAATACGACCCTCCTCAAGCGGCAGGAGCCAGGGTGACATGCTGTCCCAGGCGTTCAAGTTGAGCCACCAGGCGGCGGATGTGGCGTTCGGGGTCCCGGCGCTGGTAGTAGTCCCCGCCGAGCTCGCAATAGACCTCGCCGGTGGTGAACATGTGCCAGTAGGCCACCAGGATAGAGTGCTTGACGGCCCCCAGAGCCCGGCCGTGGCCCAGGCGAGGGCGGAGCTTTCGGTAGAGAGCCTGCAGATAACTGCCGTTGGTGCGGGTGGCGGCCAGGGTTACTTCCTCCAGGGTGATGGCAAGCCACTTGGAGCCTTTGCGACTTTTCCCCGAGCGGCGCTTGCCGGCCGACTGGTGATTACCGGGGCACTGCCCGGCCCAGGAGGCCAAGTGGCCGGCCGAGGGGAAGCGGCTCATGTCGGTGCCGATCTCAGCCAGAAGAACCTCGGTCGTGCGGCTGGCGACCCCGGGGATGGTGCAGGCCAGCCCCAGGGCGCTCTCGAAAGGGGCAAGTTGTTCTTCGATGGCCTCAGAGAGCCGGTCGATGTGCTCGTCAAGAAAATCAAGGTGGGAGAGGATGGCCCCGATCACCAGGGCGTGGTGGGGCTCGAAGCGCCCCTCCAGGGCCTCGCGCAGGGCGGGGAGCTTCTGTCGCAGCCTGCCCCGGGCAAGCTCAGAGAGCACCTCGGGATCGGTGGTGCCGGCCACCAAGCCGTCCAGCATGGCCCGCCCGGAGACGCCCAGGATGTCTGAGGCCACGCAGCTAAGCTTGATGCCGGTGTCTTCCAGCAACTTGTGCAGCCGGTTGGCCTCCCGTTGCCGCTCTTGGATCTCACGTCTTACGGTAGCGGGTCAGCGTGCGCAGGGCCCGCTGGGGTTTGGGGGCACGAAACTGCCGCGCAGGAGCCCCGCCTCCATGAGCCGGCAAAGCCAAGCAGCATCGGAGACATCGGTCTTACGGCCGGGAACCTGCTTTACGTGGCGGGCGTTCACCAGGGTAAGCTCGACTACGTCCTCCAGCACATGCCAGACCGGCTGCCAGTACACTCCGGTGGCCTCCATGGCCAGGTGGGTGACCCGGTGGGCTTCCAGCCAGTCCCTAAGGGCCACCAGCCCCCGCACCGTGGTCGGAAACTCCGCCAGGTGCTCTTCGCGTCCACCTGCAGCCTTAGGCACCCGCACGCAGGCGGTCACCTGGGCCTTGTGCACGTCCAGGGCGGCCACTCGCTCGAAGATCGTCTCCATCAAAACCTCCCCTCCCCGACGACAACAACCAAGAGTCACCTGCAGGGGTCTCCAAGACAGACGAGTCTGATGGGCGTGCTCTTGGGCAACAGTCCGGTATCCCGGGGGAGACTCCCACGCCAAACTAATCACGGGCGCACAGGCACCATAGAAAACGCGGCGTCAGCAGGCGACACCCCTCATCATCCCAAATTTCATCTGCCCGGGTATGCCCGCGATGCGCGGGCAGGGGAACTAATCCCATCTTCGACCCCCATTATGCCGACCAAAGCTATGGCTTTCGGCTCGGCCGCTCGGCTCACCAAGCCCTACGCCAAGCCCAAGAAGCTGCAGCCGGGGGACGGGTGGGTGGTCGACCTGGATCTGGAGGCCTTCTTCGACCGGGCAAACCACGACGCCTTCATGGCCCGCGTGGCCCGCAAGGTGAAGGACAAGAAGGTGCCAAAGCCCCTTCGCGCCTACCTCAACGCGGGCATCATAGCCGAGGGTGTCCTGGTCCGCCCTTAGGAAGGCATCCCCAGGGCTCGCCCCTCTCGCCGCTGCCCGCGCGGATAGCGGCCCTCAACCGCTTCACCGGTGGCTGGGCGGCTTACTTCGCTCTGGCTGACACCTTCTCGTCCTCGAGGAGCTTGACGAGTGGCTAGGTCGGCGCCTGCGGCAGGTGCGCTGGAGGGAGTGGAAACAGGTTCGCACCCAGCGGCGCAACTTATGCGCTCTCGGGGTTTCCGCCACGGCCCGCCAGTGGGCCAACTCGCGGCTGGGCTGCTGGCGCGTCGCCTGTTCCGCCATACTGCACCGCGCGCCCTCCCGAATGCCTGCTGGCAGACCCAGGGTCTTGTTGGATTCCTCGCTCATACCGTCGTTTACGGGATGCTCGGCGGGCCCGCATGTCCGGTGGTGTGGGAGGCGCCGGGGTGAGCGCGGCCCCTACTCGATTGTGGGGGATTGTGCCGGCCGAGGGCCAGGTACATGCGCGTCTTCTTGTGCGTGCGGTTGACGGCACCCCTGGTTTGTCGGGCGGTATCCGGTACAATCAATACCGAGTCCTCCCCGCTGGTCGGTGAGCATGTGAAAGGATTTGCAGAATGGACGGAGGCGAGTCGGTCTCCCCTGCGGATGAGCCCCTGGCGCACGGCGCGGGTGGAAGCGCGTCCCCGCGGAGGAGCATCGACCGGCAGCACCGGCATGTTGAGAAGACAGTTTTCCGGATCCTCGCCATCGTGGCGATCCTAAGCGTTGTTGCGGCCGCCGCAATGAACATCCTCGCTGCCGGTGGCGACACCTACGTCGTGGCCGGCTCCACGGCGGTGACGGCGGAGGATGGGCAGCGGGCCGTGACGCCGGAGAAACCCGTGGTCGATCTTCTTCCTAGCTCGGTCATCTCATACGAAGTGATCGCCCGCCAGCAGGTGCCCGGTCAAAACGAGCACGCCGCGGAGGCGATCTACCGGACTCTGAATATGAACCTGGAAGCCCTCGTCTCTATCACCAACTACGCTCGGGTGGAGGCGGTCGCTTCGGAAGGGGCCGCGCGCGCTAGGGCGGAGGGTCTCTTGCAGTCGTATCCGCTGAGGCAAGAGGAGATCCAGGTCAACGGGGTGACCGTCGCGCGGACGGGATACTCACCCGATGAAGGGGCTTTAGGAGTGGTCTGGTACCGTGATTGGTACGTAACCCTCGTGAAGACGTCATTCGCGGGAGCCATCCCTGCGCAGAAGAGGAGCTTTCTGCACGACCAGTCCGAGTCTCTAGTCGAGGCGATTGATCTGTTCCAGCGCACGGGGAAGCAGGGACTCACCGCCCAGCCTCCTGCGGAGCAGGTCGGACCGGCCTCTGGGTCCGATGATGTTGAAGGCACCGGCGACAGCCTGCCGGATACAGTAGGGAGCAACTGAGCGTGTCGATCCGCAAGCCGCGGTCCGGGGACAGGCTGGTTCCGGGCCGGTACTGGCGCCTCGCAGAGCGGAGCTGGTACATCGTTCTGAGCTTGGGGCTCGTGCTCGTCATCTGGAGCGCGGTCCTGGCGGGGGCGAGTGTGTCGTCTCGCTTCTGCGGTCTGTGCCATGGCGCCGACAGCTTGCAGCTGGCCGGGTCCGCGCATGCTTCGATCTCGTGCGATGCGTGCCACCGGGACACTACGGCTTTCGGGTTAATCCAGAGCCGCATCGCCGTCATTCGCATGGGGTTCAGCCAGATAACGCCCGGTCGGGTGACTCCCGAGGCTTACGTCGACAGCCGGCTATGCGTGGGGTGCCACCCTGAGACGCAGCTGGTCCAGACGACGGTGTCACAGGGCCTGCTAATCAACCACAGGGGCCTGGATATCGAGACGTGGGCTTGTACCCGGTGCCATGCAACCGTGGCTCATGGGGACGCCTCATTCCGTGTTCTCCAATACGACATGGACATGTGTCTGCAGTGCCACAGCACAAACCCGACCAATCCGGCGACCTGCGAGGTTTGCCATCCAGACGGAGCACCGACCGGTGGGGAGATCGTGGGCAGCCCGGAGCAGCTCCCGTCAGTATGGCAGGTGACCCACGGGCCCATGGTCAGCCGTACGCACGGGATGGGCGACCTTGCCACCTGCAAGGCGTGTCATGCCGCCCAGTTCTGTGTCTCGTGCCATGAGCTGCCATTGCCGCACCCACCGAGCTTTCTCAAGGAACATGGGCCTCAGGTCTCCGCGGGCAACGCTGGGGTCTGCCTCTCGTGTCATAGCAAGGCGGCCTGCGGCAATTGTCATGGGCTAGAGATGCCGCATCCGGAAGGGATACTAGCGTCTCACGACGATCTGTCCCGGGAGGTGGGGGAGGAGGCCTGCGCGCGTTGTCACGAGCCCTCCACGTGCGACTCGTGCCACGTCAAGAATACGCACCCGGGGTTGCCTTCCGACGTTCGTCAAAAGCTCAGAGATAGGCCGGTCTCGTGAACCTCGGCGGGCGGATACGCGACCTTCTGCTGAGCGGACAGGGCTCGCGTGGCATCATTCTTGCGATGGTCTTGCTCCTGCTGGCAGGGCTTCTCGTGGCCACCCTGGTGTTTGCGTTGTACGCGCGATCAAGTCGCGGGCGGCTGGCCGCGTTGACGCAGACCCGGGCCACGAGCGCGAGAGGCGGGAGATGGGTGCTCCAGATGGTGGCCGTGGGCCTCTTGGCGCTCGCGTTCGTGGCGGGGAACCACGTACTGGAACGGCCGTCGACTTGCGCACAGTGTCACGGGAACGAGGTACTCTTCACATCGGTGGCTGAGAGCCCGCACCAGGGCATCGACTGCGCGGCCTGTCACCGTTCCCGCGGGATCACCTGGCCTGCGCAGCAGCTCGTGACCTACGTGAGGTGGACATACGTCCATGCGTCCGGCGGAAACAAGGAGCCCGATCCTCGCCCCGGAAGCGTCGACTCGGCCACGTGTCTGGACTGCCACGAGGAGATCACACACATCACTGTGCAGCGCGGCGGTATCAAGGTGCGCCACGCCGACTTCGTGGACCGTGTCTATGGATGTCGCGACTGCCACAACAGCGTGTCGCATCCTGGGGTGCTGAGAGATCCCACCAGCCCCACTATGGCCAGGTGCCTGCCCTGCCACGACGGGACGACCGCGTCGTCGGAATGCGACACCTGTCACGCGGAGGACCTCGGGCGGCCAGCGTCTCTGGATCAGCAGTTACCCAAGGTGGAATTGACAGCTGCTCAGCAGTATGACACGTGCTACCAATGCCACGAGGAGCAGAAATGTACGTCGTGTCACGGCATCCGCATGCCGCACCCCGAGGATTGGAAGGACACTCACATGCGTGCCGGCTTCACGAAGCGCACAGTCTGTTTCCGGTGCCACTACGAAGGGGATCAGATCTTCGTCCGGTCGAACGAGAGCTGCTCGTGCCATGGCCTGCTAGGCGCCCAACATGGGGGCACAGCTTGGATCGCGGAGCACGGCTTGGAGGCCACAGGTCAGAAGGTCGGGGAGAACGCAGAGTGCTACCTGTGCCACGGCGGAGGGTTTTGCGACAAGTGCCACCCGGCGTCGTACAAGGAGCGATACAATCCCCTGCCCGCCGGTTACGATACGTACCGGTCGAGCCCCTCTCAACAACCAAGGCCCGACGGGCGACCGCAGCCCCTGTGGCCCTGACCAGGGCTGAGCGGCGGGGGTAGAGGTTTCGCGCGGCCTTCGTGCTACTTCAGCGAATCCGATCTGCCGATAATGCGGACGACACGCCAGTCGCTGTCGGTTAACTCGAGCGTCAGTTGGAACACCGTTTTCTGGTGGTCGGGCTCCGACAGGACTTTGCCGTTGGTATCGGTGAAGTAAGAGTCGTCGGTGAAGTTGTACTCCACGAGCGCCTGCTTGCCGCTACTCGCAATCTTGGTCACATTGCTGACGATCTCGGAGTGCGAGCGCACGCGGATCTTTCCTTCGTCAGCGTAGGTAGTGGCCTGCTTCTTGAACTCGTCCAGGTACTCAGCGCCGAAATACTGCGGCATGGCCTCGAGATCGTCATCGAGCCAGGCGTTCATGCCCCCTCTTGCTGTCGCGAGGACATCGCGGCGGATCTTGCCGCGCTCGAGCGGGGTGATCGACTCGGCGGCGTCCTCGGCGGTAACGGAGGTGACCACACGGGTCTGATATGGATCCTTCTTCTGGGCGCAAGAGACCAGGAGGCCCGCGGCCACAACGAGCATCGCGACAGCGGCGATGCGTCGCCTTGCTCTGGTTGGACTCTGGAGAAGTGGCACGGCCCTACTCCGAAACCCGGAGGCCGACTATCTTCACCTCCGCCGTGCGGGGACCGGGTATGGTGCCCGCGTTGGCATCGAAGCTCTTGCGCGTGTGCGGCGGGACGTTGAGCACCTCATACTGCACGAGCTCGTCTTTGCCCCCGTCCTTCCCCAGCAGCTGGATCTCGAGAGCGGCCGAGACAATGGTTTTGTCGCCCAGGTTGTCGAGGTATCCGGCGATCCGGGTGATCTCGTAGTCATCGGTGTAGGGGTTCTGCACGAAGGCCACGGCTACCGTGTCGATCTGCGCGGGATCGGTGATCTCTGTCGTCGTTCCGCCAGCGGATCGGTCACCCGACGAGCTCAGGACGACGAAGGCAGCTGCAGCCAGGAGCGCGACGACCGAGACGACGACTCCATACAGTACAATGCGCATCGAAGAGTTCCTCCGTGGGCTCTTGGAGGGCGAGATTTCCTCCAAAAGCTGATTGTTGTTAACTCCTTCACAAGGGGACCGCGGTACTATATCATAGGTCTTCACGGCAGTGAGACCTGAGAAACTCCATGAGTCGAGAGGTGCCCATGCTAACCCGTGCTCTCCCGCTGCTGCGCGTTCTCGCGGTCGTTCTTGCTCTTGCTGTAGTGGTCCTCTTGGTAGCCGTCGGGGTATCGATGGTAACCGGTGGGACTCCCGACACACCGCAGACTGAAGCCGAGCGCAGCCTCATGGCCGCCGAGCAAGCGGTCAGGGCGAACCCCGAAGATGCCACCGCCCGAGTAAAGCTGGCAGCGGCGTATATGAGTGAGAAGCGCTACAGCGACGCGATCGACCAGGCCCGCACTGCTCAACGGCTCTCGCCCGATGATCCGTCGGCGCCGTACATCCTCGGTCTTGCCCAGGCAGCTGGCGGCGACACCCCAGCGGCCCTTCAGAGCCTTCAACAAGCCACCAGCCTCCAGGGGCAGGTCGCCCAGTTCTATCAGGACGCCTTCGTGGCGCTCTCGCACGTCCAGGAGAAGCTCGGCGACACCGACGCCGCCATCGACTCCATGAACAAAGCCGTGGACCACGGTCCGGAGAACGCCTTGCTCCTCTACGAAAGAGGAACGCTGTTCGAACGCACGGGCAACTGGAGCTATGCTCTGCAAGACTACCTCTGGGCGCTGGAGTACGTTCCTGACTACGAGCCGGCTGTGGCGGCGTTCACCGCCCTCTCCACGGCACACCCCGAGGCCCTCGACGAGGTGCGCAGCTGGCAGGATCAGGGCACGCAAGAAGCCACCAGCACCGCATCCGGTACCTAAAGCACAGGAGGTCTTTCGTGTCCCCCAGCAACCGCGGCGACTCGCGCCGAGCCCTGCTTTTCCTTATGCTTGTGGTGTTCCTCGTCCTGCTGGTAGTCGGACTCGGAGTCGCGTACTACTACCTGAGCAAACCGGCCGAGATCGAGCAGGCAGGAACAAGAGACCGCAACTATCTGTTCTCCATCTACGGATTCGAGGGAGACCTGCTCCGCCGTCCGAGCTCTGTTGACGTGGACGGGCAGGGCAACATATACGTGGCCGACACCGGTAAGAAGCGCATCGTGGTGTTTGATGCCGACGGCAACTTTGTAACTTTCTACGGAGATTTCGGCCAGGGCACTGGGCAGATTTGGGAGCCCATCGATGTGGCGATCGCGCCCGACGGGCGCTCCTACGTGCTCGACAAGGGCCTCAAGAAGGTAGTCATCTACGACCCCACTCGCACTCCGGTGCACGAGATCTCGTTCCCGGATGAGGACCCCCTCTCCATCACGGTAGGCAACGACCTGCTGTTCGTCACGGCCATGAGCGGGGTGCTCATCTCCGACCTAGACGGCAATCCCCTGACCGGGTATATCTCCCGCGGTAAAGAGCCCGGGCAGTTCGACATGCCTGGTGGTGTTGCCGTGGGAGAAGACGGGACGCTGTATGTAGCCGACTCGTTCAATTATCGTGTCCAGGCCATCAGCACCGACGGCGAGCCCTTGTGGCAGTACGGGACTCCCATCCCGGCCGATCAGGCTGTGACCTACCAGGGCCAGGATCGCAAGTTTGGGTTGCCGGCCAGCATCGCCGTCGACGAAAACGGCTTCCTCTATGTAGTCGACGGCACGAACAGTGAGATAGTGGTGCTCGACTCGGCCGGTGAGTTCATTGAGAACCTCGGGGACGTCGGCCACGCCGATGGCACGTTCTACTATCCTGATGGGATCGCCTACGGGGGCGGTCGCTTGGTCGTCGCTGACAAGTTCAATGACCGGGTGGAGGTCTTCTCGATACCCACGGCCGTGGGCAGCAGTCAGACGGCCAGGTTCGTGCCGTACGCGTTGCTCTTGCTGCTGCTGCCGCTGGGGCTGCTCTTCCTGCGACGCCGGCCGCGCTACGTCATGACTCCCGAGTTCATATCGGCCATGTACGCCCATGCGGAAGGACCGGTGGTGGCGAAGTCGCTCGGAACGGTCAACGCATCGTCCCATGTGGCCGACATCGGGCGCAGGATTGAGTCCTTTAGACTGAGTTGGAAAGAACGACCGGTCAAGGCGGAGAGTGCGGCTTCTTTGGCCGAGCGATACCACCTCGACGAAGGCCAGGCCGACGCGCTGGACGTCGCCTTGAGGCTGCGGGGCAAGCGCATCCTGCTGGCCGAGGATACGGTCCTGCGTGCGGCTGCCGATGAGCTCGGTATCGCTACGCTCGCCTACCAAGAGATCGCCGACACGGTGGTCAAACCGACGACGATCGACAGCGGCGGATCGGATCAGGACGATGAGTCCGGTCCGAGCGAGGACTGAGCGGTGGGCCTGCGCAAGCTGTCCACTGTCTCGCTTCTGCTCGCGGTGCTTGCCGTTGCCCTCTTGAGTGGCTGCACCGAGGCGCCGGCGAACGACATCCCTGAGCCGACCGGTGTCCCCGAGGAGACCGTCCGAGTCTCGGTCTTCTTCTCGACCGGGAGGACGATCGTGGAGGAGCCCCGCGTGCTGGATGCCACTGATACATACGGCCAGGTGTTCGCGGAATTCATCGGGGCTCAGCCAGAGATCAACCCCGACGTGGCCATCGTCCAGCCCGAGGCGACCATCACGAGCGTGACGGTCGCCGACGGAGTAATGACCATTGATTGGAGCCGGGACGTCCTCTCGTTCGAAGCGGACGACTCGGAAAAGACGCTGGCTCTTGCCGCCATCCTCCTGAATGCGGGTCAGTTCCCGCAGGTCAGCACGGTAGTGTTCACGGTCGAAGGGAAGACCAGCGGCGAACTCGACGGGAAGGACATCGCATACTTCTGGGGGAGGGTGAGCCTGAAGGGTCAGCCATTCGAGGTGCTTCGGCCACCGCGGCCGTCGGAAGAGGGCCAGGAGACGACAAGCACGGCCAGGGTTGACGAAGCACCAAGCTCTGAGACCACCTCGACGGCGACCGAGTGAGGGTCCTCGACATACTGGCATGAACGGGCAAGGACCCTCGTGGACGCGGGGGTCCTTCCCCGTGCCGGGCCTTTTCAAGCCAAAACCTACAGAGCGCCAGCGGGATCAGCGGAATACGACGCATGTCGCCTGCGCGAGGCTTGCGTTTGCCATGGAAGTCCCCATATAGTTAGGCAGCGTGCAATCTATGGCAGGTTACCGCGGTTCGATGGGAGGAAGCACATGCGCGAGGGCGGCTTTGCGAGGGCCATCGGACGACGATCGGCGGGGGCGGGGGTCATGCTTCTCATGGCTGCCGCACTCGTCGTAGGGTTGACGGGACAAGCGGTCGCCGCCGGTCCAGCCACGATCACCCTTCTCCCCCCAACACCCGGCCCGGAAGCGACGGTCGAGGTGTCCAACCCGCTGATCAAGGTGGAGTTCGACGACCCGGGTGCAGCCCTGAACCCCAGCTCGCTCTTGATGTATGTCGACGGAAAGCGGGTCAAGCCGATCTTCACCTATTACCTCGCAGGTTACCTGTGGGACGACGAATGGGGTGTCTGGGTGCCCGTCTACGACTGGACCTGCGGGACCGCGGTGTACCAAGCTCAGAACCTAGCCGCGGGAACGCACGCTGTCTCCGTCTCGATAATGAACTACTCGGGGAAAAGGTCGTCGTACTCGTGGTCGTTCAACGTGACCCTCGGCCCACAACTGAGCTCCCCCACACCCACTCCGATGACCACGGTCAATACACAAACCCCCCTCGTGTCCGTACGTGTGACAGCGGCTGAACCGCTGGCGGTCGCCACTCTGGAGATCGACGGGACGCTCGTGGGGGTGACGTACGATCCGGTCTCCAAACTGCTCGGGTACACACCCTCCACCCGCCTGGCGAATGGGGTGTATCACACAGCGCGTGCGGCGGTGACCGACGCGAACGGCCTCTCGACCGAGCTCACCTGGTCGTGGCAGGTCCAGATCTTCGCATCGATGACCTCCTCGGGCTACGATCCGTGCAGCGACTGTCATGCGGGGTTCCCCGTGCCCAACCACCCCATGGCCAACTGCGATGGGTGTCACGGGGACGGGGGGCCGGTGGGGAGGATCCTGCCGGCGAACGAGTACGAGCTCACAGACCCGCCACATGAGCCCGAGTACATCCTGGGGTTCGAATGCATGGCCTGCCATGAGACGCGATATGCCCCCGTTGTGCCCATGCACCGGAGCGCGCCGGACACCTACCACGTGTCCCAGCAGGTGGGGTGCGTGCAGGCCGAATGCCACGACGCCATCCTCACCATCGAGCACAACCGCTCCGACGGCGAGCGGACGCCTCTTTCCTGCCTCGGCTGTCACCAGAGCGGAGTGGCGGCGGTCCAGGCCGCTATCGCCGCCGGCGACACAGACTGCATGAGCTGCCACGGGGGGGACACGAGCGGATCCCACGCCACAGCTCACGAACCCGATACGGCCGTCACCCTGACGTACGCGGCGTGTGCGGGGACCGCGTGCCACGATCTCAACCTGATGACCGAGCACGTGACCGTGCGTGCTCGCTCGTGTGGGACCTGCCACGACTCCCTCGATGCGACGGTGCAGGCGGCGATTGTCGCCGGCTCGGGTGCGGGTCCGCAGCAAGGGTGCACCGTGTGCCACGGTGCAGGTGCCGGCCAGCACATGGCGCAGCACGAGCTGTTGAATCCCACCGTGCCTGACTGCGCTCTATGCCACTCGAGCAACTTGGTGACAGAGCACACCATCAATCACACGTCTGACTGCAACACGTGTCACGCTTCGGCCGACGCCACAGTGCGGGCGGTCATCGACGAATACCGCTCTTCGGGGCCATCGGGTGCGCTCAACCCCGAGTGCGTGGACTGTCACACGACCGGCTCAATCCATTCGGGGGTAGCGAGCTCTCACACGGTGACCGAGCCCACCGATTGCCAGGGCTGCCACCTCATGTTGCTTCCGGACGAGCATGCGAGGCCTTCCAGCTCCAGTGCCGCCGCCGGCTGTGCGAACTGCCACCCCCTGCCCGGCGGCTTCACGTGGAACTCCCGGTGCTCCGATTGCCACGTTAGCGGAGGTCTGGCCCCGGTCAAGCACGGCGCAGTGGAGAGCAAGCACCAGTCGGCCCAGGGCAGCTGCGCGATCTCGGGCTGCCATGACGCGGACCTGCGCATTGTACATGAAGCAGAGGGATGTGACGTCTGTCACGACACCGGGCAGGTACCGGTGAGCACGGACTGCGTCGATTGCCATGGAGCGGATCCGCACGGCGACCTGACTTCGATCCACACTGCGGTGGAATCCGGTTCGCTCACCTGGGCGAACAGCGGAGCCACGGCTACATGCACACAATGTCATTACCTGTCGCTCCTGACGGAACACGCGAAGGCGAGCTCCTCCAGTGCGGCGGCGGGGTGTGGAGCCTGTCACCCGACCAAGGTGGGCGCGATCAACCGTCCCTGGACGAAGAGGTGCGATGCCTGCCACACCAGTAAGCACGCCGACTATGACACCGCGCACAGACCGGTGGGCGTCGACTGCGAGCAGTGCCATAGCCTGAACCCCGATGTGCGAGATCACCCGACGTGCTCCAACGTGGCTCCGGGTCAGGTGTTCGCTACCGGCTCGTGCCACGCGGGCCCGGCCACGATCCCACCGACGGTGTGGTGCCGCACCTGCCACCCAGGGGAGTAGGTGCGACCTCGGTCTCTATCTGCCGGCGGCCCCGGTGGATCGCCGGCAGATGTCTCCGGGGTGTCCGGTCTCAATCGGGTGCGCTATAATGACAGAACTTGTGCTCGCGCGCGCAAGGTTCGAGGTGCCTGCCCGAACCCGCGGATGCGCCCGCTGACCAGATACGTCCCGTTCGCGAGGTCTACCCAATAATCACACGGCGTCGATCCTCTCTGGCAAGCTCGAGGCACCTGCACTTCGCTTCGTCAGCGCGACCCCGGGCGTACGGCGGCGCACGAGTGTCTCTGCTTGGCGTCCTTCTGCTCTGTGTGGCCACTACCATGGCTGCGGGGTGTTCTCCGGACGAAGTGCCGCCGGTCACCGGGGTCTCCACGACGTCGTGGCTGGAACAGGCTACGACCGCAGGAGACGGGACGCTCGAAGGCGAGGGCGACCTCGCAGGGACGTCTGGCCCGATCAGGCTCGCCGACCTTGCCCCCGGCTGGCTGACTGGGAACTTCGCACGCTGCCCCGAGTGCCACAGCCTCCTGGATCAACCCGGGAAGGTCTATCCCTCCCTCACATCGGGCTTTCAGCACGGGTTTCACCTGGCGGATGGCACCCAATGCGCCGACTGTCACCTGGTCCCGACACACACGCAGGAGGGGATCAAACACCCAACTATGGACAAGTGCTTCGGTTGTCACTCCCAGGAAGACGCATCGGGTCCACCGGGAGGGTGCTCGGCCTGCCATCCTTCGGATTTCTCGTTGAAACCGTTGTCCCACGACGACCCCAACTGGCTTCCTGCTGCCGAGCGGAGGGATTCAGTCCGCGGTCAACACACGAACACCGAGGTGGAAGACCGGCAGAAGCAATGTGGTCTCTGTCACGGCCCAACCTTCTGCACGGACTGCCACAAGCTTGACATGCCCCACCCCGACGGGTGGAGAGACGAGCACTCGACGGTGGCCAAGCAGGTGGGCGGATCCGCCTGCAGGTTCTGCCATCCGGAGCGCCAGGCCTGCGCCGCCTGCCACCACAAAGGGTACGAGCCCGGTGGGCCACCGTGGGTGGAGCTGCATCCGTCGGTAGTCCACGCCGATGGGGCCGCTGGGTGTATCGGGTGTCACTCGAGCAAGACGTGTGCCCATTGCCACGTCACAGGTGAGTACGAGGAGCGCGAATGACCCCTCGCCAGCCGATTCATGAGCCATGCGCCTGATCGGGGCGATCCTGATCGGAGCTGGCGTTGTCGCTGTGGTCATGGTGCTTGCCTTGGTGCAGGGTGGCTCGCCCAATGACGGTGCCATGGTGATCTCCAATGCCGTGGAGGGGTCGGACTACGTTCGACTGCGGACATCAGTCACCGTGCGGGGCGAGTCGAGCGATGGGGAACGGCCGACCTTCCGTCCGGAGGGAGGCGCGGTCTTCGGTGACGAGGTGGTCTTTCTGGATTCGACGGTGGGCTCGCTAGTGACCTTGACGTTCGACGGGAGTATCGTCGAGATCGCGCTCGACCTTCCAGAAGGGGCCGGAGTCGCAAAGCCGCAGTTCACTCACATCGCTGCCACGCTCACGGGGACCCTCTTGGTTGCCGATATGACAAACGGGCAGATCTGGCAATACAGTCGCGAGGGCCGTGTCTTGGGAGCGTTTCTTGACGGCGACGAGAGGCGGGCTTCGGGGATATCCAAGCCCACCGGAGTGACGATCGACGCGCAGGGCCGGGTGCTCGTTGCCGATGCCGGCGACCAGACCATCAAGATCTTCAACAAGGCGGGCAAGTTGCTCCAGTCGTTCGGCGGGGCCGGCTTCTCGCCGGGCAGACTCGATCACCCCACCGACGTGGCGGTCGGACCCGACGGTCTGACATATGTGGCAGACAGCAACAACAGGCGAGTGCAGGCTTTCGACGAGACAGGCCGTTCAGTCCGCTCTTTCACCCAGACCAACAGCGCTCTGGGGCTGTTGTTGCCTCGCTCGCTGGCGCTCGATGAGTCCGGGCGCCTGCATGTGGTCGACGCGTTTGCCGGGCGGGTCTGGGTGTTCGGCGAGGAGGGGGCGTTCTTGGGCAGCTACGGGTCATCGGGGGCGGTCGAGGAACGGTTAACTCTTCCTGAGGGCGTGGTGATCGCCGGGGAGCGTGTGGTCGTGGGCGACAGAGGCGGTGGCCTCTTGAGGGTCTACGGCCCATGAGGAAGGAGCCTCCGAACGTGAGTGCCCCCAAAGGAGCACAAGCAACCGGCTCCGCGGCCGTCCGGAGAGGTGGTCGCACGAAGACCCGACACAACAGGCACCTCGTCCTGTCTCCCGTCTTTCTTGCCGTCGCCCTTGTGGTTCTGGCGACGTGGATAGGCCCCGACGCGGCCTGGTCGCTGGCGCCGCCCACCGTGACCTTTGCGGCACCGGCTTCGGGCACCACCCTCGGAGGAACCACTGCGCTCGTGGAGGGGTCAGCCACCGGGGAGAGAGTGATCACGGGGGTCGAGGTCTCAAGCGATGAAGGGAGGACCTGGCAGACGGCGAGCGTTGTATCCGGAGCGGGGACGCCGTCTGTGAGGTGGAGTTACACGTGGCGCCTGCCGTTCGATGACAACGCCTCGTTGTACGCGCTGATGGCTCGAGCTACAGACGATTCGGGTGCTACCGGCACGAGCGCCGACATGCCGACCGTGAGGATCGACAATCGGCCACCGACTGTGGTGGCGTTCTATATCGAAGATGATGCGGCATACGTCGCTCAGGTGGATGTGACTCTGCAGTTGAACGCGGTTGACGGGTCTCCGCCGGTTCAAGTGCAGTTGAGCAATGACGGCACCTCCTGGAGCGCATGGCAGGCCCTGGCCCCCTCGGTTCCCTGGACGCTGGCCACCGGGGATGGTCCCAAGGAGGTCTGGGCCCGGTTGCGGGATAGCCGGGGGAACGCCACGACCACCCAGATCAAAGACACCGTCATCCTTTCTACGGCCGCACCTCAGGTGACCGGTGTGATCCCCGCCGACGGCGCGAACAGCGTGAATCCGGCTTCGGTGATCTCCATTCTATTCTCTCAGGCCATGGACTCGTCGACATTGACTCCATCGACCGTGCAGCTCTGGCGTGATGCAGACGCTACCGGCACGTTCGACGCGCTGAGTGACGTCCAGGTGAGCACTCAGGTCGACTATGACCCTTTCAGCCGCAGTGTCGCCGTCCGGACGACCTCCGGTCTTTCCCCCGATACGCAGTACTTCATCCGGGTGCTAGGGTACGTGGCCAGCCAATCAGGTCTGCCCATGGGATCAGAAGCCGTTTCCAGCTTCCTCACCGGCGCCATATCATCCGCGCAACCGGTGGTCCTGTCTGTCACTCCACCCACGGGCTCGAGCGCGGTGATCGTCACTACCGAGATCGCCACGATATTCGATCGGGAAATGAACCCGGCGAGCCTGGAGAAGGCTGTGTTGCTGGTGGCCGTGCCGACAGGGACGCCTGTGCCGGGTCGCGTGGAGCAGGATCCGTCCGACCCGCGACGTGTGGTTTTCGTGCCCTCTCACCCGCTGTCCGTGTCCACGACGTACATGTTCACCGTGGGAGCGGCGGCCCGAGACTATGCTGGTGTTCCCTTGGGCCAGGAAGTCAGCTCGACCTTCACCACGGCCGAGGTGGGAGTGAGTCCCCATGGGGTCTACAACGCCGGCTCAGGGATCTGCGGCTTGTGCCACTCCACCCACGAGGCCGCCCGGCCCAGTAGCTTCGGTTTGTCACTTCTGCAGGAGAGCCTGGAGACGGACCTGTGCTACACGTGCCACAACGGGACGGGGGCGAGGACAAACGTGCAGTCGGCTTTCTCGATGAGTGGTTCTGGACACGTTATCGAGGATGTCGTCGGGACTCGAGGGCCCGGTCTCACAAGCCGCTGCTCGTCCTGTCACGACCCCCACGGGCTGGCTCGGACTTCTCCCAGCCTTCACCGGGCGACCATCAAGGGAACCGCGATTACCGGCAACGACCACACGTGGTGCGAGGCCTGCCACAACGACACCTTCGATTGGGCGGTCCCCGGCTATCCCTATCCGGCTGGGGGAATCGACGCGTCCAAGCCCTTCCGGGGTACCGACGGCTACCCGGAGCTCGGGACGTTCCCGGGGGCGACGGTCTTCAATGATACGCTCAACAACGCGCACAATCCCAGCACGTCCGGCAATGTGGTCTGGCCGGGATCCGGCCTGCCCTCAGGTGACTGCCGCAACTGTCACGCCGGACACCGGAACGCGTCCCCGCGGGACGCCCTGTCTGCTCAATACCGGCCGACGCCCGACGTGGCCTCGGTTCTCAGCGACCGGCAGACGGGGACCTATGCCGAGCTGTGCCTCACCTGCCACGACGCCGACGGACCCGCCCAGAGCGACATCAAGACAACGGTCACGTACGAGGCGGACCTCGAGGGAGCAGACTACACCAGCGGTCACCGCATCATGACAGCCGGTGGCACCTTGCCCGTCGGCGCGCCGTTGCCGTGCTACGACTGCCATAATCCGCATGGCAGTGCGGGCAACGATGGGTCGCATCCCAACCGCGACCTTATCTCGGACGAACGCTGGTCGGGTATCGACACCGGCACCACCGCAGGCGAAGTACGCTTTTGTCTGCAATGCCACCTACCTTCGGAGTATGTGAACGGAAGTGGGAAGCCGGAGGCGGGATCTGTGCCCGCGGGGCAGGCCACTCATGTGGAGGGGCTGGACCGTCGAGACTCAAGCAACAAGCTCTCATTGCCGGGGGGCATCTCGGCCCACGGCAAGGACAACCTGGCCACGCCCGGTCTAAGGTGCTCGGGGTGTCACGGGAACGATTATGGCGCTCCCGCGGATGACTCGGGCTACAACGTGCATCGTCCCAGGCCGACCGGAGGCTGCGTGGGATGCCACAGTCAGGCTCAGGTGGGGTGGGCGTTTACACGCAGGGCGGTGGTCGATGAGTTCGGCGGGGCTGCGCACCACGTGCAGGGAAGTCTGGTTTCCGATGAGGACTGCGGGGTGTGTCACCTGGAACGCGACGCGGTCACGAACGGTCTCAGCGACATCTACCACGCCAATGAGGTGATCGATCTACGCGATCCTGACACCGGGCTGTCTCTCGCGCCTTTCGGGAGGTTGGTCCGCGACACCGAGTCGAACGTGCTTGAGGCCGAGGCCCTAGTCGTGCAGGATGGCCTATGCCTGAAGTGCCACGACGCCGACGGCGCGGCAAGCCAGACCGCGCGGGCGGTCGGCGGTACGGCGTTACGGCCCTTCTCGGCAAACAGCGCTGACGCGGCGGACATCAATGGGCCCCTCGATCCGGCGAATGCCTTCACACACCCGGTACGAGCCGCCGGGTCGAACCCCTACACATCGCCGTCGGAGAGTAACGGCGGCGTCGTGACCATGAAGCCGCCCTGGAACCAGAGCTCAGGATCACACAATGTCATCACGTGCTTCGACTGCCACGTGACCACGGCGGGCCACGGAGGCACCTTTCAGGATGCCGGTCGCACAGACTTCGGTACACCGGCCGGGCAGCGGCAGCTCTGCCTCGGATGTCACGCCTCGTTGGTGTACGAAGGCGAATCCGAAGGCAGCCGGTTCAGTGACCACGGAGAGTCCGCGCATCGCCTTGATGGGGGCAACAGCCAGGGGTGCCGCGGCTGCCACGCGGGGACTGTCGACCGGAGCGGCCTCACGGTGTCGAATGGCGCGCCGGGCAACATCCACGGTGGCTCTTTCATTTGGCCGGCCGGGACGCAGACGCCGGGAGTCAATACCCTGCACTTCATTTATGGCGGATGGCTCAGCGGGTGGGATGCCGGCACCTGCTACGGCGGTCAGTGTCACCATTCCTCGGGTCAGCAATACTAGAGATGGAGGTCGCGCCGGATCCGGCGCGACCGGGCGCGGAGCGGCGGGGGTCAGTCCATCGTGATGCGTTCGACGTCGGGCATCTGCGCCATCAGCTTTGCCAGCTGGCTTGGAGTCAAGCCCCGGGGAAGCTGCAGGACCAGACGGATGGTGTTCGTGTCGGCGTCCTCTGGATCCACGGTCATCTGCTGCACGACGATGTGGGACCCGTCGAGCACCTCGACCAGGCGAGTCAGCGGTCCGAAACCGCGGGACCGGAAGCGCACTTCGACATCCTGGAGGTTGCGCACCCGGGGGTAGATGAGACGACCTTCGATGAAGAGGAGCGCGTACAAACTCACCACTACGACCACGGCCGTGAAGCCGGCCAGCTGATAGAGACCGAGCCCGGTAGCCATCCCGACGGCGGCCACCGCCCACAAGCTGGCCGCCGTGGTGAGGCCCCGTACCGAGATGCCGTGGCGGATGATGGCTCCGGCGCCGAGGAACCCTATGCCGCTGACGATCTGAGCGGCGATGCGTGCCGGATCTACAGAGAGGTTCGAGGTGCCGGCCGGCTGGATGAAGGAATCGAACCCGTGGGTGGAGGCGATGGTGAAAGCGGTGGCTCCGACGCTTACCAGGATATGCGTGCGGAAGCCCGCCGCCCGGTCTCGTAGCTCGCGCTCCAGGCCGATGAGGCCTCCGAAGAGCACAGCCAGGATGATGCGCACGGCTATGTCGGCTGTTGTCATCTGATGGCCCTCAACCCCGGACACTTAGCTGCCGGCTAACCTTGAACCAGAATATTCTTCGGCTTCCGGGCATACTCCTGTTTTCAGTCCCCACAAACGGCACGCATCCACCTACCCGGGCCGCTGGGGTGGTGCGGTCGAGCCCGGCGAGATCGGCAGTCCGCGCGGTCGGGATTAGCCTCGGGTTTGGCGGCCGGGCCGCCGTTCTCTAGAATACGGGGCTGACCAGCGCCGGGGCTATCCGGCGAGTGGATCATATGAGAAGAAGCATAGGCCTCAGCGCTCGGAAAGGACAGTGGGATCCATGGCACGCACCTACGACCCGGAGGCGATCGAGACCAAGTGGCAGGAGGTCTGGGACCGTGAACAGACCTTCGTGGTCGAGAACCCCACCGCCGAGGTGCTGGTGGCCGGTAAGGGACCGGGGTCGACGTACCTGCTCGAGATGTTTCCCTATCCATCGGGCAGCGCTCACATGGGCCACGTCAAGAACTACACCATGGGCGACGTGATCGCGCGCTTCCGCCGGCATCAGGGGCGGCGGGTGCTGCATCCCATGGGGTACGACGCCTTCGGGCTGAACTCCGAGAATGTCGCCATCCAAACCGGGGAGCATCCGGCCGCCTTCACCGAGAGGGCCATCGCCACCATCAACCGGCAGCTGCGCCGGCTGGGTGTCTCCATCGACTGGAGTCGAGAGCTGGCCACCTGTCGCCCGGACTACTATAAGTGGACCCAATGGCTCTTCATCCAGTTCTACAACAAAGGGTTGGCATTCAAGAAGGAGGCTCCGGTCAACTGGTGTCCTTCATGCCAGACTGTCCTGGCAAACGAGCAGGTGATCCAGGGGCACTGCGAACGCTGCGACACCTTGGTGGAGGCCAAGAAGCTGCGCCAGTGGTTCTTCCGCATCACCGACTACGCCGAGCGCTTGCTGCGCGATTTCGACAAGCTCCAGTCCTGGCCCGAACGCGTCATCACCATGCAGCGCAACTGGATCGGGCGGTCGGAGGGGGCCGACGTGGTTTTCGCCATCGCTCCTCGGAGCGCCGCGGCGGAGACGTCCGCTGCCGAGGGGGACGCGCAGAGCGACCCGGTGACCGGCGCGGAGATCACCGTCTTCACCACCCGGCCGGACACCCTCTTCGGGGCCACCTTCTTTATTCTGGCTCCGGAGCACCCTTTGGTCGAGGACTTGGTGCGCGGCTCGGCCGAGGAGACCGACGTCATGCGCTACGTGGCCAAGGCGATGGCTACATCGGCCATTGAGCGGGCCAGCATCGAGAAGGAGAAGACCGGGGTCTTCACCGGTCGCTATGCGGTGAACCCGGTCAACCAGGCGCTCATCCCCATCTACGTGGCCGACTACGTGCTGATGGAGTACGGCACCGGGGCCATCATGGCCGTGCCCGGTCACGACGAACGCGACTACGCCTTTGCCCGCTCGTACGGACTGCCCGTCATCGAAGTCATCTCCAGCCCGGAAGAGCTCAAGGACGAGGAGGGCGGGCTGACGGCGGCCTACCCTGGCGATGGCCCGCTCGTGAACAGCGGACAATTCGATGGGCTGTCCAAAGCCGAGGGGATCCGCCGGGTCACCGAGTGGCTCAAAGAGCAGGGCAAGGCCGACTTCGCCGTCAACTACAAGCTGCGCGACTGGCTGCTCTCCCGGCAGCGCTACTGGGGCGCGCCCATCCCCATCGTCTACTGCGACTCGTGCGGTGAGATGCCCGTGCCCGACGAGCAGCTGCCCGTGCTCCTGCCCGACATCACCGACTATGCGCCCAAAGGCAAGTCGCCGCTGGCGGCGGCCGAGCACTGGGTCAACACCACGTGCCCGCGATGCGGCGGCCCGGCCAAGCGCGAGACCGACACCATGGACACCTTCGTGGACTCGTCCTGGTACTACATCCGCTACGCTTCCCCCTGGCGGGACGATGTGGCCTGGGACCGGGAGGCGGTGGACTACTGGCTGCCAGTCGACCAGTACATCGGGGGGGTTGAGCACGCCATCCTGCACCTGATGTACTCGCGCTTCTTCACCAAGGTGCTGTTCGACCTGGGGCTGGTGGGCTTCGAGGAACCGTTCACCAACCTCTTCACCCAGGGGATGATCTACCACAAAGGCGCCAAGATGTCCAAGTCCAAGGGCAACGTGGTGAACCCGGACGAGCACGTAGCCCGGTACGGGGCTGACTCCCTGCGCAGCTACATCCTGTTCATGGGTCCGGGGGAGAGCGACGTCGAGTGGAACGACCAAGGCATCGAGGGCATCAACCGCTTTCTGAACCGCGTCTGGCGCCAGGCGACCGACGCCATCGAGGCGGGTTGGTTCGCGGAGGCTGGGGAGACGGCCGCGGCGTCGCTCGGACCGCTGCCTGACGAGCACGCTTTGAGCCCCGCGGCCCGCGCCCTTCTGGTGAAGACCAACCAGGTAATCGACAAGGTGACGGTCGACATCGAGCAGCGTTTCCATTTCAACACGGCGCTGGCGGCCATCATGGAGCTGAACAACGAGGTCACGGCCGCCCGGCAGGGCGGTCTTCAGACCACGGCCGCCGGCCGGCGGGTGCTGGCCGAGGCCGTGGAGATGATGGTGCGCCTGCTCGAGCCCTTCGCCCCGCACATGGGCGCCGAGCTGTGGCAGATGATGGGCCGCGAGCGGGTCTGGGATGCTCCTTGGCCGGCGCCCGATCCCCGGTTCCTGGAGCACGCCACGATCGAGCTGGCCGTCCAGGTCAACGGCAAGGTGCGCGATCGAGTGGTGGTGGACGCGTACGCCTCTCAGGCCGAAGTCATGGCCGCTGCCAAGGCTCTGCCCGGCGTGGCCAGGCACTTGGAGGGCAAACGCCTGATCAAGGAGATCGTGGTTCCGGGAAAGCTGGTCAACCTGGTGGTGCGCTGAGGGCCCGATGGGGGGCTTGACGCACCCGGGCTAGGCGGTGACCTCCCTGACGAAGTCCGCGAAGATCTCCAGGTGTTTGTCGATGTCCTCGTCGGTGTGCTGCACCGAGACGAGCCACTGTTCGTCGAGACCCGGTGGCAGGAAGATGCCGTGGGTCATCATGTAGATCCAGTGGGCGTAGGCCAGGTCGAAGTCGGTGTTCTTATAGTCCCTATAGTTGCGTACCCTATCGGGTGCGTAGGTCACGCAGCCCTTGGCTCCCAGGGCGACGGTGTGCGCGGGAAGCCCGGCCTGGTCGATGAGCGACTGGCAGCCGGCGATGAGCCGGTCGTTCTTGGACTTGGCCTGTGCCCAGGCCTCGGCGGTGCAGATCTGGGTGAGGACGGACCTGGCGGCCGCCATGACCAGTGGGTTGCCGTTGAAGGTACCCTGTTGGGCAACGGCACCGTCGGCGATGAGCTGCATGATCTCCCGCCTACCGCCGAAAGCTCCCACCGGGACCCCGCCGCCGATGGACTTGGCCAGGCACACCAGGTCGGGCATGGCTCCGTACAGAGCCGAGGCGCCCTTGGGGTGAGCGGTGATGCCTGTCTTGACCTCGTCGAAGACCACCAGCGCCCCGTACCCGTGGGCGATCTCAACGGCGCCTGTCAGGTAGCCCTCGTCAGGCAGGACGATACCCATGTTCTCGGGTACCGGTTCCAGGATGAAGGCCGCGATCTCGTTGGGGTGGGCGGCAAAGGCGCGCTCCAGGGCGGTCAGGTCGTTGTAGGGGACGACCACCACTTCGTTCACCGTGCCGCCGGCGATGCCACCGTAGAAGGGCACGGAGTTCGGGGAGTCGGCCGGGCCCGCCTGATCGAGCGGAGGTTTGACCGAGACCATCACCAGGTCGTGGTGCCCGTGGTAGCAGCCCTCCACTTTCACCACCATCTCGCGGCCCGTGGCGGCGCGAGCCAGGCGGAGGGCGTCCATGGTGGCCTCGGTGCCGGAGTTGGTGAAGCGCACCATGTCTAAGGGGAAGCGCCGGCAAAGTTCCTCCGCGACCTCGGTGTTGAGGGGAGAGGGGGTCACGAAGAGGGTGCCGTCGGGGGCCTGCGCTCGGAGAGCTTCGACCATGAGAGGATGGGAGTGGCCGGCGAGCAGTGAGCCGTAGCCCATGTTGTAGTCGGTGTACTCGTTACCGTCGACGTCCCACAGACGGCTGCCCTGGCCGCGGACCATCACCACCGGGTGGGGGTCGAAGAACTGGAAGTTGCTGGCTACTCCCAAGGGGAGCACCCTCTTGGCCCGGGCCGTGGCTCTCTGGCTACCCGGAGTCATGGCGGCGTAGCGGGCGATCTCGCGCTCCGTCACCGCCTTGGCTTGCGCGGTCAAGTCCGTGCCGATCACGCCGGTCCTCCTGTACTCGCTGTGCTGCGTCGTTTGCCATCGGCCGGCGGGAGCCCCTCGGGAACCTGCCACTGATGGACGTCCTTCACTTTCCAGGGCACGAGCATCGTGCTTGTGCGCGCCACCCCCGGTATGTTGCCCACCACCTCGCTGACGAAAGTATGGAGCTCTGAGTTGTCGCGAGCGTAGACTTGAATGCTTAGATCTCGTTCGCCTGTGGAGTAGGCCACGTAGCTTACTTCGGGGAGCTGGGCCAGGCTCTGGGCTACGCTCCGCAGGCGGCCTGGCACGACCTCGATGAAGACGTCGGCCGTCACGGCGTAGCCGAGGGCCCGAGGGTTGACGATGGCGCTGATCTGCACGACGCCGTTGCTGACCAGCCGGTCGATGCGGTAGCGGACGGTCCTCTCCGAGACGTGGCCGATACGGCGGGCGATCTCGGCGCTGGCCATGCGGCCATCCTCGAGGAGGAGGGCTACGATGCGGCGGTCGATGTCGTCAAGGCGACGGGTCACGGTTCCTCCGGGGGCGAATCTAGCATCATTATAGTCCGATAGATGCCGAAAATGTCAAGCATCGGGATTATGGTAGCCGATACGGCAAGACCAGGCTACAAGAATCGTCATCGAGGCGGGCGGGATAGGCTGTGAGGCGGTGACCGTGGCCACCCGTGGCGCGGCGCTGCTGTGGTTGGCTGTTTGAAAAGCGGCTTGGGTTGGGCAGGCAACTTCGGCGGGGCATTCCGCGCCTCGATGTGACGGGAGAGCTAGGCTTGAGGAGGACGTGTGGCCATCACTAGGGAAGAGCTCATCGACTTGCTGAACAAGGACCTCGAATGGGAGTTCGCCGCGCTGATCCAGTACGTGCAGCACGCGGCCGCCCTCACCGGGGCCGCTTACGGCGACATACAGAAGGAGCTCCTCATCCATGCGAACGAGGAGCACATCCATGCCGTTTCCCTAGCCGAGCAGATCGACTTTCTGGGAGGCGTACCCACCGTCGACGTCGAGAGGCGTCTGATCTCTCCCGATCCGACCGTCATGCTGGAGCAGGATCTGGGCGGCGAGCAGGACGCCATCGATCGCTACAAGGCCCGAATCCGGCAGGCGGAGGAGCTGCAAGAATACGGATTGCGCCGGGCCCTGGAAGACATCCTCATCGTCGAAGAGGAGCACAAGCGGGACCTCCTTGCGGCTCTGGGTAGGTAGGCCCTCGGGGGTCGACGCCGGAAAGGTCACGAGGCCCCGGGGGAGCGGCTCCCTCCGGGCCTCGCCCATCGCCTTGCCGTTCTCGGTGACCTGTCAGGCGACCCGGCGCTCCCGCGGCTTCACCGCCCCGTGCGGGCAGTACTGGGCGCAGAGCAAGCAGCCTGTGCACTTGTTCTCGTCGATCTTCCAGCCGGTCGCGGCCTGATCTCTGAATCCAAAGAGGGCTAGGCGGGAATGTCGCTGGCCGGGCTGCTCAGCATCATTCTCTCGGACCACTGCTCGTTTCGGGCAGACGCGGCTCACCGGGCAGCCCGGCGACCGGTCGCAGCGACCCCTGGTCGATGTGGGCGACGGGCCGAGCGCCCGCCGCCTGTGACCGGCGCGTCTCATCCTCGTGCGCGGCCATCTCCTCACCCTCGGGACCCGGTCCCATGCGCTAACCTCCGTGACCATGTCCGGTCGAGCCGGACTCTCGTTCCTGCAAGCGCCCTCGAAATGGACGTATACCCCTCAGGGTATATGTGACCGAGTGTACACGCCGGGCGGCCTTGACGCAAGGGCGCGGGACAGTCTGGGATCCGGGCCAGTGCCTCGCCCTCCCGGCTCGGACCCTGGCTGCCACGACGGGCTGCGGCGCTCTACGTCAGCGTGCGAGATCGAGCACCCGAAACCACGCCCCTGCGAGGGGCAGGAACCACGGCCGGCCTCGGTAGGCCGGGTTCGAGGGAAAGGGGAGCGTGAGGAAGGGCGAGTCCTCGGGTAGACCGGCGATCAGGCGGGCCACGGAGCCGCCAAGCAGGGTACCCAGGGCCACTCCGTGCCCGCAGTAGCCCAGCGCGTAATGGATGCCGTCGTGCACGCCCAGTTGAGGCTCCAGGTCGAACGTAAAGCCCACCCGGCCACCCCAGATGTGCTCGATGCGCGCCTGGGCCAGCTCTGGGAAGACCGCCAGCATGCCCTGCCGCAGGATGCGCGAGGTCGTCTCCAGTGAGGTCGGCGTGAAGGTGGCCCGGCCTCCGAAGAGGATGCGGTTGTCGGGCGAACGGCGGAAGTAGAAGAGCATGTTCTTCGTGTCGAAGACCATTCGCCCTCTGGGGATGAGCCTGGTGGCCAGGGCGGCATCCAGCCGTTCGGTGGCGAGGATGTGGCTACCGATGGGCACGATGCGGCGGCGGAGCCAGGGATCCAGGCCCGGAGCATGGTAGCCGGTATACCCGTTTGAAGCCACCAGCACGGCCCCGGAGCGCAGGGCACCCTGGCTAGTGTGCACCGAGAACTCGGGGCCGGAGCGCTGCAAGTCGAGGACGGTGGTCCTTTCAAACAGTAGGGCCCCACGGCGCGCGGCGGCCGCAGCAAGCCCGGCCGTGTAGCGGGCCGGATCGAGGCCGGCGCTGTGCTCGTCGACCAGGCCGCCGTGGTAGTAGCTGGTGCGCAACTCATCGGCCAGGTCGGCGGGGGAACGAGGCGGGTCTCGTAGCCGAGCTCCACCCGCAGCGTCTCGGCTTTTCGTTTCAACATCTCGTAGTGGGCCGGCTTGAAGGCTGCGGTCAGGTGGCCGTGTCGTTGGAAGTCGCAGTCGATGCGCTCCTCGACCACCAACTGCTCGATGGCGTCGACCGACTCTACCGAGGCGCGGAATAGGCGGTGGGCCGTCTCCCGGCCGTAGCGGGCGATCATATCGGCAAGTCCCCGCTTGAGGCCGGTGAGAGCCATACCGGCGTTGCGGCTGCTGGCGCCCCATCCCAGAGTCTCGGCCTCGAAAAGCGCCACCGTAACGCCCTGCAGGCGCAAGGCTCGGGCAGCTACCAGGCCGGTGATACCGCCACCCACTATGACGCAGTCGACGGTGCGGGGGAGGTTCGCCCCCGTCACGGGCGGTGGGCCGGTCTCGGCCTGCGAGGCCGGCCCACCGCCTGGGCGCCGCAGGCGCCATTGCCAGAAGTTGCTGTCCTTCAAGTGCATCGTCCTCCTACGCACTGGTCAGCCCCCCCGGTTGGCCAACGCTTCGCGCGGTGGGTGGAGGCCCGCACTCCGCGCCCCCCCACCAGGGTCTACCGAGCCCGGTTCTCCACCAAGTGCTCCACCACCGTGGGGTCGGCCAGGGTGGAGGTGTCGCCCAGGTCGCCCAGCTCGTTGGCGGCGATCTTCTTGAGGATGCGGCGCATGATCTTGCCGCTTCTGGTCTTGGGCAGGCCCGGAGCCCACTGGATGCGGTCGGGGGTGGCGATGGGGCCGATCTGCGTGCGCACGTGAGCCCGCAGCTCCCTCTCAAGCTCGGCGGAGGGCTCGATGCCCACGTTCAAGGTGACGTAGGCGTAGATGCCCTGGCCCTTGATCTCATGGGGCATGCCCACCACGGCCGCCTCGGCCACGGCCTGGTGGCTCACCAGAGCCGACTCCACCTCGGCCGTGCCTAAGCGGTGGCCGGAGACGTTGATGACGTCGTCCACCCGGCCGGTGATCCAGTAGTAGCCGTCCTCGTCCCGGCGGCAGCCGTCCCCGGTGAAGTAGAGGCCCGGGTACTGCGTGAAGTAGGTGGCAAAGAAGCGGTCCGGGTCGCCGTAGACGGCCCGCATCTGCCCGGGCCAGGGCCGGCGCAGGCAGAGGTTGCCCACCCCCGGACCCACCACCTCTTGGCCGTCGGCGTCCAGGAGCACGGGCTCCACCCCGAAGAAGGGCAGGCTGGCCGAGCCGGGCTTGATCTTCATGGCCCCGGGCAAAGGGGGTGATGAGGATGCCCCCGGTCTCGGTCTGCCACCAGGTGTCCACGATGGGGCAGCGGCCCCCGCCCACCACGCTAAAGTACCAGAGCCACACCTCGGGGTTGATGGGCTCGCCCACCGTGCCTAGGAGGCGCAGGGAGGAGAGGTCGTGTCTTCTGACCCAGTGGTCGCCCTCGCGGGCGATGGCTCTTAAGGCGGTGGGGGCGGTGTAGAAGGTGTTCACCTGGTACTTCTCTACCACCTCCCAGAAGCGGTCACAAGCCGGGTAGCTCGGCACCCCTTCAAACAGGACCGAGGTGGCCCCGTTGGCCAGGGGGCCGTAGACGATGTAGCTGTGCCCGGTCACCCAGCCGATATCGGCCGTGCACCAGAAGACGTCCTCGGGGTGGTAGTCGAAGATCAGCTGGTGGGTGTAGCTCACGTAGACGGCGTAGCCGGCGGTGGTGTGCATAACCCCCTTGGGCTTGCCGGTGGAGCCCGAGGTGTAGAGGATGAAGAGCGGGTCTTCGGCCTCCATCTCGGCGCAGGGCGAATCGGTGCTGATGTCGCAGGCGGCCATCTCCTCGTGGTACCAGCAGTCCCGGTCCGCCACCCAGCCTATGTCCCTAAGGCCGCTGTGGTTGACCACGATCGCGCAGGTCACGCTGGGGCAGGCCGAAAGGGCCTCATCGGCGGCCGCCTTTAGGGGCACGGTCTTTCCCCCCGCCGGCCGCCGTCGGCCGTGACGAGGAGGCTCGATTCGCAGTCTAAGATGCGGTCGCGCAAAGAGTCGGCCGAAAAGCCACCGAAGACCACGCTGTGGATGGCCCCCAGGCGGGCGCAGGCCAGCATGGCGATGGGCAGCTCCGGGATCATGGGCAGGTAGATGGTGACCCGGTCACCCTTGCGGACGCCCTTCTTGCGCAGCACGTTGGCGAAGCGGGCCACCTCCTCATAGAGCTGGCGGTAGGTGATGGTGCGGCTCTCCCCGGGGGAGTCGCCCTCCCAATAGTCGGCCACCTTGTCGGCCACCTCGGTCCCCAGGTGGCGGTCTAAGCAGTTGTAGGCGAGGTTGAGGCGGCCGCCCTCGAACCAGCCGATCTTGGCCCGGGCGAAGTCGTGGTTCTGGACCGTGTGCCACTTCTTAGACCAGGTGATGCGTTCGGCCACCTCACTCCAGAAGGCATCGGGGTCCTCTAGGGAGCGGCGGTACATCTCCTGGTACTGCTCCATGCTCGCGACGTAGGCCCGCTTCTGGAAATCGGGGGGGACGTCGAAGGTCTTACCTTCGAGTACACTGTCATTCGCCACTTTGACCTCCGCGATCTATTGGCCGTTTCGTTTCCCGGGCGCCATGTCTGCCATGGCGGGCAAGGCTGAGGTCACCATACTAGGGACCCCTCCGCAAGGCAACGAGGAGGAGGCATTGGGCGCGCGCCAGGCCCGTGCGAGGCGAATGGGCGTCAGTCCTCGTGGTCCGGCCTGCTGCGCTGCTGCTTCACCATGCCGCGCCGGCGCTTGCCCTCCAAGCGCCTGCTTTCGGCGGCCTTGCTCGGACGGGTGGGACGCCTGGGCTTGCGCTCGGTGAGGGCCCGAGCCAGGAGGACGGCCAGCCGCGCCAGGGCTTCTTGGCGGTTGCGCCACTGCGAACGGTGCTTCTGAGCCGTCACCCGGAGCACGCCTTCCCTGGTCAGGCGTCCCCCAGGCGCTCCAGCAGCCGAGCCCGGACGTCGTCTGGCAGCGAGGGTGACGAGGCCACGTCAAAGCGCGCCTCGACCCGGGTGTCGACCTTGTTGACGTGCTGGCCGCCCGGGCCGCTCGACCGGGAGGCCACGAGCTCTATCTCGTCGAGGGGGATGTCGAGCCCGGGGCGGATCCTCAGCCGGTCCACTCGGTACCTTTCTCGAGGGACGCGCAAAGGGGGCAGCGTGCTCGTTCCTGGTCTTCGGTACGCTGGCGCCCGGCCCAGCGATACTTGCGCTGTCACCATCCGGAAAGCCTCCCGCGCAGGGCCAGCACGTCGATGCGGCGCCGGGAAGCCGGTATTGCGCACCCCGCGGGGCAGTCGGCTCGGTCGTGGAAGACCGCGGGCCCGTCGGCGTCGTAGAAGGGGGCCGTGTTCGAGTCTGTGTGAGGGCCGGTCGTCATCCTTGCTGGTCCCCAGCGTGCGTTCGCATGGTTTGGGCCTCCTGGGGCGACGCGGTGGTCGTTTGAAGAACCTACCATCCATCCACCGGCTTCGTCGAGGCGCCTTGCCGGAAACGACAGGGCCAAGCTGGCTGCGCTCCGAAGCGCCGAGCCCCCGAGCTCGAGGTCGCCGTGCGGTACTATGACAGCCGCGAGTTCGACTTCGGGAGGGGCGATGCAGCTTCAAGTGTGCGGTGCGGCACGGGAAGTCACGGGGTCGTGCTACCTCATCGAGGCCACCAGGTGTCAGTTCCTCGTCGATTGCGGCCTGCATCAGGGCGGCGCGGCTGAGGATGCGCGCAACCGCGAGCCCTTCCCTTTCGACCCGGCGGACATCGACTTCGTGCTGCTCACCCACGCCCACATCGACCACTCCGGCCTGCTTCCTCGCCTGGTGAGCGAAGGCTTCGGCGGACCCATCTACGCCACGACCGCCACGGTCGACCTGGCCGAGATCATGCTGCTCGACTCGGCGCACATTCAGGAGATGGAAGCCGAGTGGCGGCAGCGAAAGTCACGCCGCGCGGGACGCCGAGCCGGCGGTCCTCTGTATACGCAGGAGGACGCCCAGGAGACGGCCCGCCTCTTCCAGGGGATCCGATACGATGAGGTGACCGAACCGGCTCCCGGGGTGCGGGTGTGCTTCCGCGACGCTGGGCACATCTTGGGGTCGGCGGTGCTGGAGATGTGGCTGAGGGGGGAGGGCGGCGAGGCCAAGCTCGTATTCAGCGGGGATGTGGGCCAACCCGGCCAGCCCATCATCCGCGACCCCGAATCGGTATCCTCGGCTGATTATCTGGTCATGGAGTCCACCTACGGCGACCGGGTACACGATGGAGGGGGCGACGCCAAGACGCAGCTGGCCGAGATCATCGAGCAGGCGCACGAGTCGGGCGGGAATGTCATCATCCCGGCTTTCGCCGTGGGACGCACCCAGGAGCTGATCTACTTCCTGAAGGAGATCTGCGAAGAGCGCGGGTTGGACACGCAGACGTACGTCGACAGCCCGCTGGCCGTACAGGCCACCGAAGTGTTCCGCCGTCATCGCGAATCCTTCGACGAGGACGCCATGGAACTCATAGCCAACAACGGTCCGATCTTCAACTTTCCTCAGCTTCACTACACTCAGAGCGCCGACGAATCGCGGGCCCTCAACGACCGGCGTGGCATTGTCATCATCTCCGCGAGCGGCATGGCCGAGGCCGGGCGTATCAAGCACCATCTGAAGCACAATCTGTGGAGACCTGAGGCCCACGTGGTGATTGTGGGCTACCAGGCGCACGGCACTCTGGGCCGCCGTCTCCTGGAAGGGGAGAAACGAGTGCGCATCTTCGGCGAGGAGATCAGGGTGCGGGCCACGATCCATGAGATCACCGGCCTCTCCGCCCACGCGGACCGGGAGCAGCTGCTCGCGTGGGCATCGCATCTCGAACGGCCCAGACTGGTGCTCCTCACGCATGGTGAGCCCCAGGCGGCCTTCTCTCTGCAGAAGCTCCTGGAGGAGAAGCTCGACTTCCACGTGCTGGTGCCCACCCTTCTCGAATCTGTCGCCCTGGCCGAGATGAAACCCGAGACGGAAAGGATGCCCTCGTGACACTCGATCCGGTTTGCGGTCTGGAGCTAAGAGAGCGGAAGGCGGAGGCGGCCACCTTCTACAAGGGCCGCGCTTTCTACTTCTGCTCCCAGGAGCACCGCGACGCCTTCGAAGCCAACCCCGAGGGCTACGCCTCGCGGGTCAGTAGTGGGCCTCTGACCGTGGGGGTCATGGGGGCGGCCTCGGGGGATCTGCCCGAGGCCGTGCGGCGGAAGGCGTTCGAGCTGGGTCAGGCGGTCGCCGAGATGGGCATGGTGCTCATCACAGGGGCGGCGCCTGGCCTTCCCTGGGAGTCGGCTCGGGGGGCGCAGTCGAACAAGGGGCTGTCAGTGGGCATCTCTCCCGCTCTGAGCCTCGACGAGCACGTGAACGTGTACGACTCCCCCGCGGACCATTTCGACGTGATGATCTATACGGGCAGCGGGCTGATGGGGCGCGAGATCGTCAACATCCGCTCGAGCGATATGGTCATCGTCATAGGGGGGCACTCGGGGACACTGGGCGAGTTCGCCATCGCCTATGACGAGGGCAAGCTGATCGGGGTGGTGGACGGGAGCGGGGGTATCGCCGACGCAATTCCCAACTTGGTGGAGGCCATCGACAAGGAGACCGGGGCCGCCATCCTCTATCATCCAGAACCGGCCGTACTGCTGCGGAGGATGGTGCAGACCTTTGTTTACAGCCACTTCCAGAGGCCGTCGGTGTTCGCGAGGAACGGCGGGGATGGTTCCCGGCGGCCGGCGGGTTAGCCGTACGGCGGGATGGGGTCGATGCGACATCACGCCGGTCGGGGAAAGAGCACAAAAAAAGCCCCAACGGGGCTCTCCTTGAGGGCCTTGCTCCAGGCCCGGAACCGAGCACCGCGGTCAGGCCGCGATCGGTTCCTTGGCGAGATCGCCGCACCCGTGTCGGGTGATTTCGCCCACCCAGTGCCCGCAGTCGGGACACACCCAGGCGAACAAGGGGATCTCAGCCCGGCAGTGGTCACACTGTTGCGTGTGATGCATGCGCAACCACCTCCTTCCTGGTCCGGATTACGCGACCTTCCGGCCGCCGGACCGAAATGAAGTATAGCATACCGGCACGCCCGGTCCCGGCGGCCGCCGGGAGCCTCGGGTAGCGGCTTCGAGACGGCTGAGGTGGTGACACGTGTAGGACTCGGGCCACGGAGGTGATACTAGTGGGGAGGTTCTGCCCAGCGCGCCCCGCGAGGGTGACGGCGGCCGGCCTTGGAACGATCCGTGAACTGTTCTTCTGGGACACTCGATCAGGATAGGAGGTGCAGGTCGTGCCGGTGACCACGCTGGTGACCTACTCCGTCGAGCGCGTGGAGGTCATGGACGAGGAAGGGAATGTCGACCAGGACCTCATGCCCGACCTTTCGCCCGATCGCATCCGCGAGCTGTACGAGCTCATGGTGCTGACCCGGGAGTTCGACGAACGCATGCTCAAGCTGCAGCGCCAGGGCCGCATGGGCACCTTCGCCCGGGTCACGGGACAGGAGGGGGCCCACGTAACGGCGGCCTTCGCCCTCCGCGACGACGACTGGATGGTGCCCGCCTTCCGTGAAGCCGGGGCCTTCCTGCTGCGGGGCATGGACATGGTCAACTTCCTCCAATACTGGGGGGCGACGAGCGGGGGAACGTCTTCCCCGAGGGCGTGCGCATGCTGCCCACGGCCATTCCGGTGGGTACCCACATGATCCATGCCGCTGGCATCGCCTGGGCGATGAAGAACGACGGCGAGAAGGTGGCCGTGCTCACCTCCTTCGGCGAAGGCGCCACCTCCGAGGGGGACTTCAGCGAAGCCATGAACTTTGCCGGCGTCTTTCAGGTCCCCCTGGTGTTCTTCTGCCAGAACAACCAGTGGGCGATCTCGGTCCCGTACTACAAGCAGACTGCGTCCTGCACGGTGGCTCAGAAGGCCGTCGGCTACGGCATGCCCGGCATCCAGGTTGACGGCAACGACGTCTTCGCCGTGTACCGCATCGTGAGTGAAGCACTAGAGCGGGCCCGAGGGGGCGGCGGTCCCACGCTTGTCGAGGCGCATACGTACCGGGTCACCGACCATACCACGGCCGATGACGCCCGTCGCTACCGCGACGAGGGCGAGGTGGCGCTGTGGAAGCAGCGGGACCCCATCCTGCGCCTGGCCCGCTACATGAAGAAGAACGGGCTGCTCGACGACGCCGTGGAAGCCGCCGTGAAGGCCCGGGCCGGTGAGAAGGTAGCCAAGGCGGTAGCCGCCTACGAGGCCCTGGGCCCGCCGCCACCGGAGGAGATCTTCAAGCACGTCTATGCGGAGATGACGGCGCCGCTGGCCGAGCAGCAGGCCGAGCTGCGCCGCCGGATCGAAGGGAGGCGGTAGCGGTGGCGCGCCTCAACATGGTGACCGCCATCGACCAGGCCTTGCTCCAGGAGATGGAGCGAGACCCCAAGGTGATCGTGCTCGGCGAGGACGTGGGAAGAGACGGCGGTGTGTTTCGGGTGACCGAGGGGCTGGTGGAGCGCTTCGGCGAGGAGCGCGTGATCGATACTCCGCTGGCCGAGTCGGGCATTGTCGGCTTCGCCATCGGCATGGCCCTGGCCGGTTACCGGCCGGTGGCCGAGGTCCAGTTCTCGGGCTTTGTCTATCCGGGCTACGACCAGATCCTCTCCCATGCCGCCCGCTATCGTACCCGCAGCCGAGGGCAGTGGACGGTGCCCCTGGTCGTGCGCATGCCCTACGGGGGCGGGATCCGGGCTCTGGAGCACCACTCTGAGAGCATGGAGGCGGTGTTCGCCCACATCCCGGGGCTCAAGGTGGTCATGCCGGCCGATCCGTACGAGGCGAAAGGTCTGCTGACGGCGGCCATCCGCGACCCCGACCCGGTGATATTCTTCGAGCCGGCGCGGGTTTACCGGGCCATCAAGATGGAGGTGCCCGAGGAGCAGTACGAGATACCTCTGGGCGTGGCGAGGGTCGTGCGGGAGGGCAAGGATCTGACCCTGATCGGCTGGGGCGCCCAGCTGCGCGTGTGCCGGGAGGCGGCGGATCGTCTGGCCTCGGAGGGCAGGTACGAAGTCGAGGTGGTCGACATTCGTACCATCAGTCCGTTCGACTTCGAGACGGTGACCGCCAGCGTGGTCAAGACCGGACGGGCGGTGATCGTGCACGAGGCCCCCAGGACCTGCGGCTTCGGGGCGGAGATCTCGGCCCAGATCATGGAGCGGGCCATTCTGCGCCTGGAGGCGCCCGTGCGGCGAGTCACCGGCTTCGACACCATCCCTCCCCTGGCCAAGCTGGAGGACTACTTCCAACCCGACGTGGACCTGGTCGTGCACGAGATCATCGCAACGATGGAGTTCTAGCCATGGCTTTCGAGTTCAGATTCCCGGACGTCGGCGAAGGCATCACCGAGGGCGAGCTGCTCTCCTGGAAGGTCAAGGAAGGCGACGTGGTGGCCGAGGATCAGACCCTGGCGGAGGTGGAGACCGACAAGGCGGTGGTCGAGATCCCCTCTCCGCGAGCGGGCCGCATCGTCAGGTTGCACGCCGAGGAAAACGAGACCATCGAGGTCGGCCAGGTGCTGGTGACCATCGAGGAAGGGGCCGGCAAGACGGCGGAGGCGGGGCCGGTGGTCCCCGCGAGAGAGGCTGCGGTGGAGGCGGCCCCGCTCTCTGAGGCAGAGGTTGTCGAAGGGGCGCCGGCCGCGGGGAAGAAGGAAGCCGCGGCGCCGCCTCCTCCCGTGAGTCAGACCGAGGAGGAAGAGGAATTCTACACCGGCTCGGTCATCGGCCGGCTGGAAGAGGCTCCGGAGGAAGAAGAGGGAGTTCCCCCACCGGAGCCCGCTGCCAAGACGGCTGCGCCCGCCTCGGTCGTGGAACCCACCCTCCAGGCCGCAGCGCGGGCCCCGAGGGCCGAGACCGCCGGCGAGTCGGGAGTGAGGGTGCTGGCCATGCCCTCGGTGCGTACTCTCGCCAAGGAACTGGGCGTCGACCTGTCCACGGTACATGGAACGGGGCCCGGGGGCCGGATCCTACGCCAGGATGTCGAAGATCACGCCGAAGCCCGGATCTACGGCCGGGAAACAGTGTCGGCGCCCTCCATCGTCGCGGCCGAGCTGGAAGGAGCGGAGGCCTGGATGGGTGGCGCCATCGAGCAGGACGACCATGGCGTGGTCGAGCGGGTCACCTTCAAAGGTGTCCGCCGGACCATGGCGCGGCGCATGGCCGAGTCGGTGGCCAAGCAGGCGCAGGTGACTACCACCGACGATGCCGACGTGACCATCCTGCGCCGCATTCGCGAGAAGGAGCGCACCCTGGCGGCGGAGCGAGGCGTGCGCCTCACCTACCTGGCCTTCGTCATAAAGGCGGTGTCGGCCGCCCTGCGCCGCTTCCCGCGGCTGAACTCCGTGCTCGAGCCGACGTGCGAGGAGCTGGTGCTCAGGCGCTACTACAACATCGGTATCGCCGTCGACACCAAGGCCGGTCTGGTGGTGCCCAACATCAAGGCCGCCGATACGAAGAGCATCTTCCGGATAGCCGAGGAGCTGCTTGAGCTGGTGGAGAGGGCGCAGAACCGCAAGCTCGATCTCTCCGAGCTGCACGGTGGCACCTTCACCATCACCAACTACGGCGCCATAGGCGGCATCTACGGCACACCGGTGCCCAACTACCCCGAGGTGGCCATTCTGGGGATGGGACGCGTGCGCGAAATGCCGGTGGTTCATAAGGGGGAGCTGGTTGTGAGACAGATGCTGCCCTTGTCCCTGACTTACGATCACCAGGTGATCGACGGGGCGGAGGCGACGCGTTTCCTCAATCTCGTGATCAGCTACCTGGAGGATCCGGACCTGCTTCTTCTGGAAGGCGCCTGAGCGGCGCATGAACGGTCTGGACGGACAGCCACCGGCTTTCCCTCCGGCGGGGGGCCCGGAGAGCGGGGGTCCGCCTCCCCCGGTTTGCCTGCGGCCTGACGCCGGCGAGCTCCACGTCCTCGTCGAGGACGTGGAGCTCGCCCTGCTGGTGGCCACCACGGTCGAAGCCGGTGACCTGCTCGACGCCATGGAGGCGGCCGACTGCCTGGAGGTGGCCACCAAACGATGGTGGGTGGGCAATCTACGAGCAGGAGGTCGCCGGGTGCGCGCGGCGCTCGTCGTCAGCGGCTACGACCGAGTGAACGCCGCGCACGCTCTCACGTGTCTGCTGGCGGCAGGCTCTCCTCGGCTGGTTCTGCAGGTGGGTGTGGCCGGCGCGTTCGCCGCCACCGGTCTCGAAGTGCGTGACGTGGTGCTGGCGAGTGAGGAAATCTACGGAGACACCGGCGTGCTGACACCTGACGGCTGGGAGTCTACTGCAACCCTGCGCCTGCCGCTCGCGAGCGTGGCCGGCACCGACTACTGGAACACCTTCCGCCTCGATCCGGGTCTCGTGCGCCGGGCGGCCGAGGTGATCGAGGCGGCCTCGTGGCCCGAACCACCCCCTCGGGTAGCCGTCGGCCCCTGCGTGACCGTCTCACAGGTGACCGGGGTTCAGGCCGAGGGTGACCGGCTGGCCACCCTCTGGGGGGCTCTTGCTGAGTCCATGGAGGGGGCGGCGGCCGCCCACATGTGCGCTCTCTACAGCGTGCCGTTCCTGGAGGTGCGGGCCGTCAGCAATCTGGTGGTTGACCGCGACCGGGCGGCTTGGGACATTCCGGGGGCGGCGGCGCGGGCGGCCCGCGCCGCCCTGGCCGTGTGCGCCCGTCTGGACGAGGTGCTGGTCGCCTGGCAGGGCGCCGGGGTCCCCGGCGAAGGCATCGAGCCATGAAGGCCGACTTGAGGCGTGTCCGCATTGAATCGGCGGCGCCGGGTCCGGTGGAGGCGGCCGGGGGAGACCGCCCGTGACGACGTCCTCGGTGCGACCGCTCCGCCTGGCCTACTCGCCCTGCCCTAACGACACCTACATCTTCCACGCCTGGGTGCACGGACTGGTGCCCGACGCGCCGTCCGTGCTCGAGATTCTGGACGACATCGATACCTTGAACGCCATGGCCCTCCGGGGCGAGCCCGACGTGGTCAAGGTCTCGTTTCCCGCCTTCGCCCGCCTGCGCCCCACCTATGCGCTGCTGCATTCGGGTGGGGCCCTGGGTCGGGGCTGTGGACCCCTGCTCGTGACTCGGTCCGATTCTCCCTTAGCCGCTCTCAGCCCGGAGGCGCTCCCGGAGGCTCTGGCCGAACTCCGGACGGCCATCCCGGGTGAGCTGACCACGGCGGCTCTGCTGCTGCGGCTCTTTGCGCCTGGGGCGGGAGCGCGCCCGGTCATAACCTTCGACCGCATCATGGCCGCCGTGAACGGAGGTGAGGTCGAGGCGGGGGTCATCATCCACGAAGGTCGTTTCACCTACCGGGAACACGGGCTTACCTGTGTGCTCGAGCTGGGCGAGTGGTGGGAGTCCGCCACCGGCGAGGCCATCCCTCTAGGGGCCATCGCCGTCCGCCGCGCACTGGGTCCTGAGGTGGCGCGGCGGGTCGACCGCGCGATCCGGGCCAGTCTGGAGTACGCCCGGCGCGACCCCGAGGCGTCCACCGCCTACATCCGCCGCCAGGCCCAGGAGATGGACCCGCGCGTCTGCCAGGAGCACATCGCCCTCTACGTCAACGACTTCTCCCTCGATTACGGCGAGGAGGGGGAACGGGCGATCAGGAGGTTGATGGCCGAGGCGGAGGCGGCGGGGGCGGTGCCGGCGGCGGGGACGAGCGCCTCTTCTGGGACGAGTGACCGTCCGCTGCGGGCGCCATGCCTGCACACGCGGCCGGCAGGGAGGAGGCGACCTCGCACACGCTTCTGCAGGTGGTGTTGCCCATCTGCCGTCGCCCCCCCTCGCATTGCTGCTATCCTTCCCCGGTCATGATCCACATCACAGAGATCTCGAAGTCCTTCGGCACGCAGGTCATCCTGGACCGCGCCAACCTGCACATCCGCCCCGCCATGCGCATCGGGCTGGTGGGGCCGAATGGCGCCGGCAAGACCACCTTTCTGCGCATCTTGGCCAACGAGATGTCGCTCGACGAAGGGGACATCAACGCCCGCAAGGACCTGCGCATAGGCTTTCTGCCCCAGGAGATCGAGGAGATCGCCGAGCAGGTCGTGCTCGACGAGGTGCTGACCTCCTACGCCGACATCCTGGACATGGAGCATCGACTGAAGGATCTGGGCGACCGCATCGCCGCCGCCTATGGCGGCGCCTCCACCGAGGACGCGGACACGCTCATGCGCGAGTTGGGCGCTCTTCAGACCGCCTTCGAGCACGCCCACGGCTACGCGCTCGAATCCCGAGCCCAGGCCATCCTGCGGGGCATGGGCTTCCGCGACGACGACTTCCAGCGTTCCATCAGCGAGCTCTCCGGGGGTTGGCGCATGCGGGTGGCGCTGGCTCGGCTGCTCATGGAGTCACCGGACTTGCTCCTGCTCGACGAGCCCACCAACCACCTGGACCTCGAGAGCCTGCTCTGGCTGGAGGAGTTCCTGCTAGAGTGGCCCGGCTCCCTGGTCATCGTGAGCCACGACCGCTACTTCCTGAACCGCATGGTCACGCACATCGTGGAGCTCGACCGGGGCGTCATGGACCTCTACGCCGGCAGCTACGACCACTACGAGGTGGAGAAGCAACAGCGCTACGAGGCCCTGGCCAACGCCGCCAAGAACCAGCAGCGCGAGATCGAGTCGGCCGAGAGCTTCGTGCGCCGGTTTCGCGCCAAGAACACCAAGGCCAAGCAGGTGCAGCAGAAGATTCGGCAGCTCGAGAAGATGGAGCGCATCGACGCGCCCGTTCTGGAGCGCAAGAAGATCAAGTTCCGTTTTCCCCAGCCGGGTCGCACCGGCCGGGTGGTGGTCGAAGCCAAGCACGCGCGCAAGGCCTACGGCGACACCGTGGTCTACAAGGATCTCAACCTGGTGGTGGAGCGGGGGATAAGATAGCGTTGGTGGGACCCAACGGCGCGGGCAAATCGACCCTCTTGAAGCTGCTGGCCGGCGTCATCACTCCCGATGGAGGGTCCCTGGAGCTGGGGCACAACGTGCGCCGCGAGTACTTCGCCCAGCATCAGCTGGAGGTCCTCAGCCCCGACCGCACCGTGCTCAAGACTATGGAAGAAGTGGCCGCCCCGGCCGACAAGCTCCTCATGGTGCGCGGCTACCTGGGCACCTTCCTCTTCACCGGGGACGAGGTGGACAAGAAGGTTGGGGTGCTATCCGGGGGTGAGAAGGCCCGCCTGGCCCTGGCCCGCATGCTCCTTGACCCGGCCGGGCTCCTGCTTCTCGACGAGCCCACCAACCACCTTGACATGGCCTCCCGCGGGGTGCTCACCGAGGCCCTGCGCCAGTTCGAAGGCAGCGTGGTCTTCATCAGCCACGACCGGCACCTCATCAACGCCATGGCCACCAAGGTCATCGAGGTCAAGGCGGGGCGCCTGACCCACTACCTGGGTGACTGGGAGTACTACCAGTGGAAGTCGGGCCGCGCGGGTGCCGCCGCCCCTACCGCCCGTTTGGGCAGCCGGAACGAGGCGGCCGGGAAAGCCGAGTCAACCAGCGGCAGGGGGAGCGAGCGCTCGGGCGCGGGCAACGGAGCGCGGAGTGCGGAGACAGCGGCTCGAACCGGCCAGAAGTCGCCGGTCGAGGTGGCCGCCACTCCTACGCCGAAACCCGGCCTGGGCTCGCCTTCCTTCCGCGAGCGCAGGGAAGTCCAGAAGCAGCACCGCCAGGTGGAGAAGCGCATCCTGGCTCTGGAGGCCCGGCAGCAGGAGCTTGGCGCGCTCTTGGCCGACCCTGCCCATTGCTCCAACCACGAGCTGCTGATGGCGGCCAGCGAGGAGGCGAGCGCGGTCAAGGATGAGCTGGCGGCCCTCTACCCCGAGTGGGAGTTGCTCACCGAGACGGTCGCCGCCTGGGGCTGACGCCCGCTCCGGTTTGCGGGGCGTAGCCGTCAGGCGCTCGTCCAGCAACGATTCTGAACTCCCGGCATCTCCGACCGGCGCACCGGCGAGCGGCGCTGTCGCGCCCGTTTCGAGTCACGGATCACGCGGACTCAGCTGGGCAGTCGACTCGAATCTACGTCATCAGCGCCGGTGGTGTACAGCGGGCCCTGACAGGGCGGAGTCCGGTCTCACGGAAAAGGAGGGGCCGAGCTAACGGTTGGCGACCAGCGTGGGGTAGGGGTTGATGGCGGAACCGCCACCAGGGTGGATCTCGAAGTGCAGGTGCGTCTCACCGCCCCGGGCGTTCCCGGTATTGCCTGCGTAGCCGATGACCTGGCCGGCCGAGACCCGGTCGCCCTTGCCGATACCGTCGGCTATGGAGGTCAGGTGGGCGTAGTAGTAGGAGTTGCCATCGTCGCCGCGCAGCCAGATGGTGACGCCGCCCAGGCCGCGCTCGGTGGGGTTGGTCTTGCTGATGGTCCCGGAGACCACTGCCACCACCGGCGTGTTGCGGGGGGTCATGATGTCCGTGCCCTTGTGCGTCCGCCCGCCGGAGCGGGGGAACCCCCAGTCGTTGATGAAGCTGTTCGGCCCCTGCACGGGGAAGACCCAGCCGGAGGTGGCCACGGCGCTCCCTGAGCCGCTCGGTTTGGAGCTGCTGGACCCACCGGTGTCACTCCGGGAACTACCACCCCCTCTGGAAGACGCCACGGCCGCGGCTGCGGCCTCTTGGCGGGCCTTCTCGGCGGCGATGCGGGCGGCCTCGGCCTCCTGGCGTTTGCGTTCCTCTTCCTCGAGCCTGCGCACCTTTTCGCGCAACGCGTTGTACTCGTCGCGAATGTCGTCCAGGGTGTCGCCGGCCGCTTGGTTGGCCGTCTGGAGCTCGTCCAGCCGCTTCTGTTCATCCGCCTCGCGGTCGGCGAGGTTGGTTCGGAGGGCGTTCAGCTTGTCCACGTGCCCTTTGACCTGAGCAAAGAGATCATGGTCGCTTTCAGCCATGCGGCCCAGCATCCCCAGGCGGTTCAGGAGACCCGATAGCGAGAGATTCCCAGAGAAAATGGTCTCGAGGACCGCAAGCGTCCCGCCTCCGCTCTCCTTGTAGATGCCGCGCAGGCGCTCGCTGAGGCGGGCCTGGAGCGCGGCGTAGTCGGCCAGGGACTGGTCGAGATCGGTCTGTACCAGAGCCAGGCTGTCTTGGGTCTGCGCGAGGGCTTCCTCGGCCTGGGCGTTGCGAAGGGCGAGCTTGTCGAGCTCCTCCTGCTGGGCCCTCAGGCGGGCCTTGGCCAGGGCGAGCTCGGAGCGTGTCTCTTGCAGGGTGGCGGCCTGGGCGGAAGGGGGAGGCCAGCGGCCCGCCCAGCCCCATCGCGATCCCCCCAACAGGAGGCTGGCAGCCAGCGCGGTCACCGCCAGACGGCGGGTGAGCGAGCGGGTCCTGGGTCTGCGGGAGCCCGCGGAGGGAGCGTCTGTGACACTCCGGAGGCCACCCGTCCGTGTGGTCTCGGACGACATGGGGCGGCAGTCTACCATTGGCGGGCGCGGCGGGGAAGAGGCCGCCTGTGAAGATTCTGTTAAGAGCCGGTTTCGGGAACGAGACCTTGGCCGCCGCGCCCGCACTGGACGGGCGATGCGCGTTCTGGGGGGGCTCTGGTATTCTTCTGCCGTGCGAGACTCGATATTGGAACTTGCAGGCGTGACCCTGGTTCGCGACGGGGCCACTCTCCTCGATGGAATCGACTGGTCGGTCGCGGCTGGGGAGCACTGGGTCATCCTCGGCCCGAACGGCTCCGGCAAGACCACCCTGCTTCAGGTAGCGGCCGGTTACGAGCACCCCACCTGCGGGAGCGTGCGGGTCTTGGGCGGGACCTTCGGCCGCGTCGATCTGCGGGAGCTCCGCCGGGCGATCGGGTGGGTCAGCCCCGCGTTGGCCCAACAGCTGCATCTCCGGGACACAACTCTCGACATCGTGGTGAGCGGCCGCTTCGCCAGTATCGGCCTCTTCTTCGAGTCGCCTACCAGCGACGATCGCTCGCGCGCGGCCGAGCTGCTCGAAATCATGGGCTGCACCCATGTCATGGAGCGGCCCTTCGGTGTACTTTCCCAGGGAGAGCAGCAGCGGGTCCTGGTCGCCCGGGCGCTCATGGCGGACCCTCGGCTTCTGGTGCTCGACGAGCCCACCGCCGGTCTGGATATCGCCGCCCGTGAGGACCTCCTGGCGGCTCTCGATGTGTTGACGCACGCCCCGGGGGGCCCGACCGTGCTCTTCGTCACCCACCACTTGGAGGAGATCGCGCCGGGACTGACCCACGCCCTGCTCCTGTGCGGCGGCCGCGTGGTAGCCTGCGGGCCGAAAGGGGACGTGGTCACCGCGGAGCTTGTCTCCACTGCCATGGGCGTGGCTGTCGAGGTGCTCGCCCGCAACGGCCGCTTTCACGCGGTGCTCTGAGTTGCCCCAGATGATCCGACCAACCCAGCTGGCCGTTCTCCGAGTGGAGCTGCGGGACTTCCTGGTGGTGACCTGGGGTCTGCCTGCCCGGCTGGTGCGTCCTCACCTACCCGCCGGTCTGGAGCCCGATCTTTGGCGTGATGCGAGCGGTTCCTGGGCCTTGGTGTCGGCCGTCTGCTTCCGGAACGAGGGCATGCGTCCGGCCTGGCTGCCGCTCGGCGGCCTCGGCTTCAGTCAGGTCAACCTGCGCACCTACGTGCGACCGGCCGGCGGCGGAGGGGCCGGGGCCTTCTTTCTGGGCATGTACTTCTCGAGCGCCGCCGCACGAGGCCTGCAGGGCCTTTTTAGCGGAGTGGCCACTCGGGCGGAGATTGAGTGGGGCGGAGGGCAGGCCGAGCGAGAGGTCTTTGTGCGTCACGAAGGTCAACTGGCGTTTCGACTGCGCGTCAGCCGGGGGCGGGCGGCCGACCCGCCGCCCGCCGCTGAGCTGGGTACCTTCATCACCGAACGGCCCGTCGGTTGGTTTCCCCGGACCGGCGGAGGATGGGGCTCGATCCGGGTGGAGCATCCGCCGGTGCGAGCCGAGTTCCTGTCGGTGGAGGAGTGCCGCTGCCCCGCCCTGCGGGGTCGCGGCCTGCATCCGGGAGCGGCAGAGGGGTTGGCTCCGGTGGCTCTGCACGCGGGTCGGGTGCTCCTCCGCATCCATCGGCCGGTTCGGGCCGGGTTGGGATAGCGTTCCGCGCGTTCCACGTGCTCAAGGATCCGGTCCGGGCGTCCCTTCGGCCTAGTTGGTATCATCTCTCGAAGGAAAGGAGTGTGGTTCAGTATGCCTTCGTTCGATGTCGTGAGCCGCGTCGACATGCAGGAGCTCGACAACGCCGTCAACATGGTGAAGAAAGAGGTCTCCACCCGCTTCGACTTCCGGGGATCGAAAACGCAGATCGAGCTGGAGCGTAGAGACGGTCTGGTGCGTGTCCTCACCGAAGACGACATGAAGCTGCGCGCGCTACGGGACATGCTCATCGGCAAGGCGGTCAAGCGCGGGGTGGACACCAAAGCATTCGACTTCCAGGCGGCCGAGAAAGCTGGGGGTGACATGCTCCGTCAGGAGATCTCGGTGGCCACGGGCATCGACACCGACATCGCACGCAGGATCGTCAAGGCGGTCAAGGACAGCAAGCTCAAGGTGCAGGCCGCCATCCAGGGCGACGAGGTGCGCATCACAGGAAAGAAACGCGACGAGCTCCAAGACATCATCGCGCTGCTGCGTGAGCAGGATTTCGGTATCCCCCTGCAGTTCGTGAACATGAGGGAGTGAGGCAGGTGGAGGTGACTGACAGATCGGCGGCCTCCCTCAGGCGGGAGATCACCATCCCCGGCCCCGCGGGTCGTCTGGAGGGCTTGTTCGAGCTCCCCGATGGCGGAGCGGATACGGTTGGGGGCGTGGTTGTCGCGCATCCCCATCCGTTGCACGGCGGCACCATGGTCCAGCCGGTCGTGCACCACGTTGCTCGGGCCTGTCGCCGGCGGGGGTTGGCCACGCTTCGGTTCAACTTCCGGGGTGTGGAGGGGAGCGAGGGCAGCTTCAGCGGGCTCGACGAGTATCAGGATGCCGCCGCCGCCGCAGCCTTCCTGCGGAGTGAGCTCGGAGAGGGGATGCCGGTGGCCATGGCGGGCTACTCCTTCGGCAGCATCATGGTGTCGCTGGCGGCGATCCAGGGGGAGGCGCCGGCGGGGTTGGCTCTCATCGCCTTTCCTGTCGACATCGACGAGTTCATGCCCACCTTCTTCTCCAGGCTGGGGGACTACCGCGGCCCTGTCCTGGCCCTCTGCGGAGAGCGCGACGAGATTGCACCGCCGGCAGGGGTGGAGCATTTCTTGCGGGACGTGGGGGTCGATCCGCACATGGTCGTCATTCCGGAGGCCGACCACTTCTTCGCGCGCCGGCAGGGCGGCGTGGGAGAGATCGTGGGATCGTTCCTGCGCGAGGCTTGTCTGGCCACCCGGGGAGGCGGAACTCTGTGAGTGTTGCCGACCTGCTGCACGGCTTTCCCGTTGTGACCGACATCAAGCTGCTCTGGGCCGACATGGACGCCCGGGCCCACGTCAACAACGCCGTCTACTTCCGCTACTTCGAGGCGGCCCGCATGGGCTACTTCGAGGAGGCGGGCGTGCTCACCGACAGCCTGGCGGGCAGCGGCCGGGGCCGCATCCTGGCTTCGACCGGGTGCCGCTTTCGGGCTCCGCTCACCTACCCCGACCTCGTCTCCATCGGGGCTCGGGTTGCGCGGTTGGGCAGGGACCGCTTCAGCATGGAATATCGGGCGGTCAGTCACAAGCTCGATCGGGTGGCGGCCGAAGGAGACGCCCTGGTCGTGGTCTATGACTACGATGCTGGTCGTAAGTCGGCCCTTTCTGAAGACGAACGGGCGGCCATCTGCCGGCTCGAGGGCGGCCATCCCCCGCCACTGGAAGATTAGGAGGACTCCCCTTGGCCTTCGCGGAGTCACTCGGACTGTTTTACGCGGAACAGGGCAACGGCGAACCGGTGCTGCTGCTGCACGGCTTCGGGCTCACCCACGAGCTCTGGCAGGAGCAGGCACCCCTGGCCGACGAGTTTCGCCTGGTGGCCTACGACGCCCGGGGGTGCGGCGCTTCGGTGGCTCCGCAGACGGGCTACGACATCCCCGACCACGCGGGCGATCTGCTGGGCCTCCTGGACCATCTGGGACTGGATAGTGCGCACTTGGTTGGCCACTCCCGCGCGGGGGCGGTGCTGGTGGCCGTGGCTCTGGACCACCCGGAGAGGGTGCGCTCGCTATTCTTTGTCGACTCGGTCCTGCGTGGGTTCCCCTGGTCGTCGGAGTTCACGGCGCAGGTGCGCTCCGCCGCCCAGGTGGCCCGGCAACGGGGGGTGGCCGCCGCGCTCGAGGAGGTGTGGCTGCAGGCGGGTATCTTCGCCTGGATCCGGGAGCGGCGGCCGGACGTCTTCGAGAAGGTGGCCGCCATGACCCGGCGCTACTCGGGGGCCGAATGGCTTGACTCGGCCTGCTATCCGGAGCAGCGAACGCCCGACGTGGAGCGCCTGAACGAAGTCGAGCGGCCCACCTTCGTCCTCTCCGGGCAGGAGGATACCCAGGATTTCATCCAGATCGCCAACATGCTCGCCTGGTGGATCCCCGGGGCCCGGCAGAAGTCGCTGCTGGGCGTGGGGCACTTCCCCATGTTAGAGAATCCTCACGAGACCAACCTCTACCTGCGCGGATTCCTGCGCATGGTGGTCGCGCGCTCATGAGCGCGCGACCTCGAGACAAAGAGAACCCGACGATCATCACGATCGCCGGCAAGCAGGAGCTTGTGAAGCCATGACAGATTTCGAAGCATTTGGCCTGAGCCAACCCGTGCTCCAGGCCATCCACAAAATGGGGTTCGTAGAAGCGAGCCCCATCCAGAAGAAGGCGATTCCCTTGGTGCTGGAGGGCAAGGATATCCTGGGCCAGGCCCAAACCGGTACCGGTAAGACGGCGGCCTTCGGCATCCCTATGGCCGATAGGCTTCCGGCCGACTCGCCCGAGGTGCAGGCTTTGATCCTTTGTCCCACCCGGGAGCTGGCCGTACAGGTGGCCGAAGAGATCCACGAGCTCTGCCTCTTCAGCGGGCACAAGGTGCTGCCCGTCTACGGCGGCCAGCGGATCGACCGGCAGATCACGGCCTTGCGCAGGGGCGTGCAGGTGGTGGTGGGGACGCCGGGCCGCATCCTGGACCACCTGGGTCGCGGCACCTTGAAGCTATCGAGCGTAAGGATGTTGGTGCTCGACGAAGCCGATATGATGCTCGACATGGGCTTCCTGCCCGACATCCGGCGTATCATTCGCCAGTGCGCCCAGGAACGGCAGACCCTGCTCTTCTCCGCCACCATTCCGGCGGAGATCGAGCGCATCGCGCGCGACTACATGAGGGACCCGGTATCGGTTAGCGTGGTCCCCGAGACCCTCACCTTGGAGGAGACCGAGCAGATCTTCTACGAGGTGCCCGAGGACGAGAAGATCGACGCCCTCATGCGCCTGCTCGACTACTCCGAGGAGGGCTCGTCGGCCATCATTTTCTGCCGCACCCGGCGTAACGTCGACAAGCTCACCCGCAAGTTGAAGGCGCGCGGCTATGACGTCGATGGGTTGCACGGCGATCTGACCCAGCAGCAGCGCGACCGGGTGATGCAGGACTTTCGTGAGGACAAGTTCCCCTATCTGGTGGCCACCGATGTGGCCTCTCGGGGGCTGGACATCAGTCATGTGACCCACGTTATAAACTTCCATGTGCCCCAGGACCCAGAGGCTTACGTCCACCGGATCGGGCGAACGGGGCGCATGGGGCGCTCGGGAGTGGCCATCACGTTCGTTACGCCGGCCGAGTATTGGGACCTCCTGCGCATCCAGGAGTTCTCCATGGCCCAGATCGAGGAAGGCGAGCTGCCCTCCGTCGACGAGGTCGAGGAGCGGCGGCGCGCCGCCCGCGGGGACACCAAGGCCCGCCGCCGGGTGCGGCAGGCGGACCTGGAAGGCGGCCGAGCGGCTGCGGGGGATGGGGGCGGGGCGGCCCCGGCGCGGGCCCGTCCCGCGCGTGTCCGCGAGGAAACCGAGAAGAAGGAGACATTCGTGGCTCTGCCCGCGTTAGGTGAGGAACCGGCCACCGAGGCGGAGCGTCGCCAGCGGCGGTACGCTCAAAGGGACTCACGTAAGCGAATCGAATGGACGGCCGCCGAGGAAGCCATAAAGGAGGCGGCCCGCATCGAGCACGAGGCCATCCTCGATGTGATCCACGAGGAGGCGGCGGTCAGCGCGGGCGAAACGGAGGCCCCCGATGCCGTGAAGCGGCGGGAGGAAGAGGAAGCCGCCATCGCTCAGGCCGCCTTTGCGGCCGCCCGGAAGGCCGATCTCGAGGCCCGTCTCCGGGAAGCAGAGCGTCTGGTGGCCGAGGAGCTTCGTGCGAAGGCGGGTGAAACCAGGCTCGAGCCGGCGGCCGCGTCCGCCGCCGATTTCGAGCAGATGCCTGCCGCCCCGGCTCGGGATGTCGAGCCCGGCAGGGCCGAGTTGCCAATCCTCGAGCCCGACGAAGAGGCCCGCATTCTGCGCGCTTTGCGGCTGCGCGACCAGGTGAACGCTCTGGTTCGTGGTCTGGACCAGCGGGGGCTCGACGACTTTCTGGCCATCGTTGACCGTCTGGCCATGGACCATGATCTGCGCCGCATCACCGCCGCTCTACTCAAGATGCTCGCCGCGCGCCCGGGCGACCTGAAGGACGCGATTTCAGCCGGAGCAGCCGTTGCTTCACCGGCCCGCGCGCCGCTCGAGGAGGTGGAGACCGACGAGGATGAGGAGACCGAGGAGGAGGGCGCCGACTCGGGAGATGAGCGACAGATGACCCGCCTTTTCATCTCCATCGGGCGCCGCGCACGAGTCAACAAGGAAGGTGTCCGCAGCTTCATCCAGGAGACGGCGGGCATCTCCGAAGACGACATCGGCCGGATTGACCTCTTGCATAACTTCGCCTTCGTGGAAGTGCGCAAAGCGGTGGCAAGCAAGGTGATCGAGAAGATGCACGAGACCATGTTCCGAGGCAGGGAGATCTCCGTGGAACAGGCCAAGTCCAGCGGTAGGCAGTAGATTCGAGAGCAAGGAGATGGACACGTGGAGATGAAGGGATCACGCACCGAGCAGAACCTGATGAAGGCTTTCGCCGGGGAGTCGCAGGCGCGCAACCGCTACACCTACTACGCGTCCGTGGCCCGCAACGAGGGCTACGTCCAGATCGCCAATCTGTTCCAGGAGACCGCCGACAACGAGAAGGAGCATGCCAAGGTCTTCTTCAAGCTCCTGGAGGGGGCATGGTGGAGTTCACGGCGAGCTATCCGGCGGGCTGGGTGGGCACGACCGCTGATAACCTGCTGGCTGCGGCTGAAGGCGAGAAGGAGGAGTGGGGGACCCTCTACCCCGACTTCGCCTCTGTGGCCGAGGGGGAGGGCTTCATCAAGGTGGCGGCCACCTTCCGCAAGATCGCTGAAGTCGAGTCATACCACGAGCGCCGCTACCGCAAGCTGCTCGCCAACGTGGAGGCGGGCAAGGTCTTCCAGAGAGACGAGAACACCTCCTGGAAGTGCAACAACTGCGGATACGTGCACGCAGGCATGGGGGGCGCCCAAGTCGTGTCCGTCGTGCGCGCATCCGACAGCGCACTTCGAGCTATGGGTGGAAGCCTACTGATTGGGCGTTGGCCGGCGGGGGTCGGCCGGTCCGTGAAGGCGAGCGACCCCGCGTCGTAGCGTAGGGGAGGTCCGGGGCTCCCGGCGGCTGCCGCTAGGGGCCGGCACTGTTCTGGGGCTCGGCGCTCGCGGGTTGGCTGGGCTCGGCAAGTCAGGCTGGGCCGGCCGGCACGGGCGCAACCGAGGACGCCGCATCGCCCGCGCAGGCGGCCGCGACGGCCAGGGCTCTTGGGACGACCTCATAGTGCTACCAAGGTCGTATCGGCACTCGGCTGTTCCTGTCGTACCGTCATGGCATGGAGCGAATACCGACACGGCGCGTGGTCCCCTATCTGCTGGGCGCCCTGGCGATCCTGGCCGGGGGAGCCTGGGTGCTGTTGTCTCCGGGGATGCGTCGCCCGCCGGCGAGAGCGTGGTCGTGCTCGATGCGCCCTCCATCGGGGAGGCGGGCGCCGCCGGGAATGCGAATGCCGGGGGTGGTGTCGACACGACGACGGCCGGCGCGGCCGCGCTCGCCGATCCTCGCCCCGCCGGCACGACCTCCACGGTGGCACCCTTCTTCGTCCAGGTGGCGGGTCAGGTGCGGCGCCCGGGCGTTTACCAGGTGCCGGCCGGCTCTCGCGTTTTCGAGGTCATAGAGCTCGCGGGCGGCGTGACGGAAGAGGCCGATGAGCAGGCCCTGCCCCTGGCCGCCGCCGTCACCGACGGCTGCCGCATCGTCGTGCCGAGCCTTGGCGACCCCACGCCGGTAGAGGGAGTCGTCACCGGATTCGGCGGCGGCCCGTCGTTTGCGCCGGGCTCCAGCCAGGATCCGGTGCGGTTGTCGTTGAGCACCGCGACCGCGGAGCAGCTCGAGGCCCTTCCGGGGATCGGCCCCAAGACGGCCGAGCGCATCACCGCCTATCGCGAGGAGCACGGGCCCTTCGCCACGGTCGACGATCTCGACGCGGTCCCCGGAATCGGCCCGGCCACCGTCGAAAACCTGCGTGACCTGGTCACTCCCTGAGCCCATATCGGAGCCCCAAGCGCCGTCAGGCCACGGTGGGCACCACCGCGGCCGAGAGGCCATCGACCACCTGGGGTACTGGCTGGTTGGGAGGGCCGGCCTAGCCCGGCTCATCACCGGGGGCCTGGTGCTCGGGCTGGCCACGGCCGCACTGTTGCCCCTGGAGCCGGGCCCTACGTTGGGGGGTCTGGCGGCCGCCGTCGCTGTGCTGGTGACCACCCTGGGCGCGATACGGGCGGCGGAGAGCTCGGGTTCGCCGGGGGTACCGGCGGGCTTGATTCTGGCTCTCCTGGTTGTGGTGGCGGTCCTGGCGGGTGCCTCGTTGGGGGCTGTTCGGTTAGCGCAGATGACCGGGAGCACGCTCGCCGGCAGAGCAGGCCGGACGGTCGAGCTGCAGGCGGTCGTGGTGGAGCCGCCCAGGATCACGGCCGGATTCTTGAGGGTGGCAGCCCGGGTGCTCGAGGCGTCGCCGGAGAAGGCCGCAGGCGAGAGAGTCCTGCTCGAGCTGCGCCGGACCGGTGCGCGCTCAGGGCCCTCGGGGGCGCCGACCCGTCTGCGGAGATCGGTCAGGGCAGCCTGGTCTTCGTCCACGGCAGGGTGCGGTTGCCTCGACCCGCGCAGGATGGCGGCTACGACGAGCGGAGCTCCCTGCGGCGTCAGGGGATCTCTGTGGTCGTGTCCGCCGCCGCAGGTGATGTGCGCGGTGTCGGGCGGCGCGGCGGGCTCGCCGGAGCGCTCGACGCACTCCGGCGGCGAGCGTGGGAGAGCCTGGGGAGAGGTCCCTGGCCGTTCACCGGCGGGCTGTTGCGGGGGGTTGTCCTGGGCGACAAGAGAGGCATCGACGAGGCGACCATTGAAGCCTTTCGTCGAGCCGGCACTGCCCACATGCTGGCCGTCAGCGGGCTGCACGTGGGGAGTCTGGCGGCGGCCGTCCTCGCGGGACTGTCTTTGCTCTCGGTGCCGCGCGTGGTGGCGCGCTCGGCCGCCGCGGGCTTGGTAATCGTCTTTGCGGCTCTCACGGGGGCGGGCCCGTCGGTGGTGCGGGCCGCTGTCATGGTCCTGGTGGTGCTCCTTGGCCAGGCGGTGGGCCGAACCCGAGACCCGTGGCAGACGCTCTTCCTAGCGGCGGCGTTCATCCTGGCGCGTAACCCCCTCGCTCTGTATGCGCCTGGCTTCCAGCTGTCCTTCGCCGCCGTGGGTGGGTTGTTCCTCCTGGCAAGGCCCCTGGAAGAGCGCCTGCGTTCCTCCCTTCCCGAGAGGGTGGCCGCGGGTGTGGCGATCTCGCTTTCGGCCACCGCCGGGACGGCTCCGCTCAGCCTGGTCATCTTCGGGCAGGCGTCGTTGGCGGGCGTGGTGGCCAACTTGGTCGTGGTTCCGCTGCTGCCCCTGGTCATGAGCTGTGGACTGGGGGCCATTGCCCTTGGATTCGTGCACCCGGCGTTCAGCAGCGTCCTCGATGCAGGCGCAGGCGTGGCCCTGGCCTGGATTGTGTTCGCGTCTCGGTTCTTCGCCCGGGTTCCGGTGGTGACTCCTGGAAATGCGGGGGCCGTACTCGCGGCGGCGGCCGGGGCGGCCGCCGCCGCATACCTGCTCTTTCGAGTCCCCTGGAGCCGGGGCCGGTCGCGCATGCAGGCCTGGCTCCGGCCGCGAGGCGGCCGGAGCCGCCGGACGGGGGTGGCCGTGCGCACGGGACTCGTGCTGGCGGCCGGAGCCTTCGCCGGTCTGGGGGCTCAACAGGCAGGGTCCGGACTCCTGGGAGCGGCCGCCGCTCATGAGGCTCGGAAGGCGTGGCCTGCGACCGTTGAGGTCCGCATTCTTGACGTGGGGGAGGGCAGCGCTGCGCTCATCCGCACGCCCCAGGGCCACGCGGCTCTGGTTGACGCGGGGCCGTCGGGCGCAGACCTGGCTTCGCAGCTGGCCTCCCTCGGCGTGCAGGCGCTGGACCTGGTGTTGATATCCCATCCTCACGCCGACCACTTTGGTGGTCTGGCTGAGATTGCCGGACAGACGCGAGTTGGCCTCCTGGTGGATCAGGTGCGGGTCGATCCGGCCCGGGGTCCACCGGTCTCTGGTGAGCCTGCCAATTACCTGGCAATCAGGCGCAGACTCCAAGATGCAGGTGCGCGCCTGGTGGAGGCCCGATCAGGGATGACCCTCGAGGTGGACGATGTGACCCTTCGTCTTTTCGCCCCAGCCACGTCGGTCGTCGCCGGGGAGAGCGGTTTCGGCCGGCGCCCTGGAGGCCCCGCGATGACCTCCGACGAGTTGAACGACGCCTCCCTGGTGGTGGAGGTTCTGTCCGGGGGGGTTGCTATACTCTTGCCAGGCGACGCTGAAGCGGCGGCGCTGGCAGGTTACTCCCTTTCTCCGGTGGACGCGGTCGTCGTCCCGCATCACGGGAGTCGGGGAGGACTGACCGCGCAGCTGCTGGAGGATCTCGGCCCTCCACAGCTCGCCTGCGTGTCCGTGGGCGCGGGAAACTCCTTTGGACACCCGGCGGCCGAGACGCTGCTCGTGCTCCAGGAGCAGGGCATGCCTGTCGTTCGGACCGACCAGGCTGGCTGGATCGGACTGGGCATGGGCGCGGGGGCGTTGCACGTGGCGACGGAGCGTTCGGGGCCAGGCGGTGAGTGAGCGGAAGGCGAGCGGTGAATCGCTGAAGCATCCTCCATGCACGGGAACCGGTGGCGATGGCAACGCGGGATGGACCGGCAATGGCAGACCAGGCGTCGCGAGGGCAGGCGAAGCGGGCTCCTCTCAAGCCCGCGTATCTCGTTGTGGGCGACGATCGGCCCAAGGTGGAGCTGGCCCTTCGCCGCCTGCGTGAGCGCATCGTGCAAGAGTCGGGCACCGAGCTCAACATCGACGAGTTCCGGGCCGGCCAGCATTCTGCCGAAGAGGTGGTGAGCGCGGCCAACACCATGGCGTTTCTGGGAGGTCTCCGGCTTGTGCTGGTGCACGGTGTCGATGCCTGGCGCAAAGCGGACAAGGATCGTATCGCCGCGTACCTCCTGTCGCCGGCGCCCGATGCATGCCTGGCCTTGGTGGGCGAGAAGCTGCCGGCCGGCGATGTGCTACGTAAGGCGGTCCCGGCCGTAGGCGACGTGCTGGAATACAACGCCCCCAAGCCGGCCCAGCTACCCGACTGGGTCGTGGGGCAGGCCAAGCGTCTGGGCCTGCAACTGGGTGCTGCCGACGCCCGCCTCCTTGTCCAGAGGGTCGGCGATGAGCAACACCTTCTCCTGCGGGAGCTGGAGAAGCTGGCCGCCTATGTCGGCCGAGGCCGGGCGACGCGCGAGGACGTCCTCGAGGTCGCAGCACGCAGCCTCGAGGCCTCAGTCTTCGATCTGGTCGACGCCGTAGCCGCCGGCCGTGCTGCGCAGGCTTTCAACACCCTTGAGGAGCTCTACGAGGAAGGCGAGAAGCCCACTGCGCTCTTCTACAGAATCCTCAGGCACTTTCAGCATCTCTCGCGTGCGGTGGCCCTGAGGGAAGAGGGGCTCAGTCCCGAGCAGACGCAGGCCGAGATTCCCTTGAAGCCGTTTCCCGCGCGCAAGGTGGTACAGCAGGCGGGGGTCTACTCGGTGGACGCCATCCGAGAGGCGATGGGGGTCCTGGCCCAGACCGATGCGCGCATGAAGGGCATGGGGAATCTACCGACCGAGCTCGAGTTCGAGCTCTGCCTGGGGAAGCTGCTGGCGTTGCGCTGAGAATGGGCGGCCCAGCCGGACGGCCCCCTGGAGGTCCACGAGCTCGAGGGCAGCTCCCGGCCCCCGAAAACCCGAAGTGCTCTTTGCGTCCTCGCCTCGCCCGCGTAGAGCGCGCCCTGCCGGCGAGGCGTCATTCTGAAACGTCCGAGAAACACGCCGGCAGCGCGCGTTCGAGACATACGCGCTGACGCTACTGGAGCAGATTAAGGAGCCGCGACACGTTCGATTTCTTGTGCGCGGCGTTGTTCTTGTGGATGGCGTTGTGAGCGGCGGCCTTGTCGATGGTGGAGCTAAGCTTCGTGGCCACCCGCTTGGCTGCGTCGGTATCACCGCTCGATACGGTGTCCTTGAGCCGGCGGAACATGGTTTTGATCGACGACTTGTACCGAAGGTTCTCGAGGCGCTGCCGCTGAGCGGTACGGACCCGCTTGCGCTGCTGGGGAGTGTTAGCCAAGGTTCACTTCCTTCACGGTGTCCTTCCCTTCAAAGCCGCAGGAGTTTAGCATAGGCGCCACCCATGGGCAACGACACCAAGAGACGTCTGGCGGCCGCGGCCGCCTTTCTCATGCTGGCAACCGCAGGCTCCCGCGTGCTGGGGCTGGTGCGGGAGCAGGTCATGCTCGCGTATCTGGGCCTCACGCCCGCCATGGGGGCCTTTACGGTGGCCTTCAAAGTGCCTGGCCTGATCCGCACCCTGCTGGCCGACACGGCCCTCAGCGCGGCCTTCATCCCGGTGTTCTCGGAGCTGCTGCAGAAGGATCGACGCCGCGAGGCCTGGCAGGTGGCCTACACGATCACCTTTCTTGCCACGCTGATCCTCGGGGCGGTGAGCGTCCTGGGCATGGTCTTCGCGCCCCAGCTGATCGGTCTCTTCGGGTTCCGAGACCCCGCCGTGTTCGAGCTGGCCGTGAACCTCACGCGCATCATGTTTCCTTCCGTGGTGGTGCTGGGGGTGGCCGGCATCTTCATGGGGATCCTGAACACCTACGACCACTTCTCTCTGCCGGCTTTGGCGCCCATCGTGTGGAACCTGGTCATCATCGGGTCGGTCGCCATCTTCGCGCGCCGGCATGGCGAGCAGGGTTTCTACGCTCTGGCCTGGGGGGTGTTGGCGGGGACGGTCATGGAGCTTCTCATCCAAGTGCCGGCGGTCTGGCGGCGGCGCGAGCAGGTGAGCGGCCTGCTTGCTCTCGGGCACCCGGCGGTGAGGCAGACAGGGCGCCTGCTGGGGCCGGTCGTGCTGAGCTTGGGCATCATCAACTTCAACGCGTTCATCGACACCTGGGTAGCCACCATCTACATCAGCGATACGGCGCCGGCCATCATCGACAAGGCCTTCAGGCTTTTCCAGCTGCCTCAGGGCATGTTCGCGGTGGCCATCGGCACGGTGCTCTTCCCCACATTGTCGCGCCTGGCGACCGGCGGTCGCACAGCCGAGTTTCGGGCTTCCCTGTCGACGGGCATCCGCCAGATCTTCTTCATCACTCTCCCCTTCACCGCGTTCTTCATCATGCTTGGCGGACCGACGGTGAGGTTGCTGTTCCAGCACGGCTTGTTCACCAGCGCCGACACCCACGAGGTCGCGCGGGCTCTGGCCTTCTTCAGCCTGGGCATGGCCTTCGTGAGTGCCAATACGCTGTTGAACCGTGCGTTCTACGGCATCCAGAAAGCGTGGCTCCCCTTGATGCTGGGCGTGGGCAACCTGGCTTTGAACGCCGGACTCGACCTGCTGCTCTACAAACCTCTGGGCCCGGGGGCATCACCTTGTCTACCTCGCTCGTCTCGACATTCAACTTTCTTGGGCTGATCTTCCTTTTGCGCCGCCAGATCGGGGGGTGGACGGCCGCCGCATCTACCGCTCCGCGTCGCGCTCTCTCCTGGCGCTACTTCCTCTGGCCGCGGCCGGGTACGGATCGTGGCGAAGCCTCGAAGCGGTGTTGGGGGATTCGGTGCTCGCCCAGCTGCTTTCGGTGTCGACCGGGTACGCCGTGGGGCTGGGGGCCTATGTGCTCGTGGCGAGAATGCTGGGCATGGAGGAAATCGGGCAGGTGATCGGGGTGCTCCGTCGGCGCCGTGATCCTCGCGATGTTCAGCTGGCGGTTCCTCCGGAAGATCGGAACCAAGGATAGCGGGCTGAGCGTCGCGCGATTTGCCTTGTTATCGGTTCCGCCCGGCTATTCCATGGGGTGGGGACGGACTCGAATGCGACGGTCGGGGGTGAGCTACCTGTGATTCGGGGATATGACGGCGCGCACCAGCTCGTGGATGGCCGCCGGTGACCGATCTTCCCCAGCGCCGGCCAGAGCCCGGTCGATGGCGCGCAGCGCCGTGCCGCTCTCCGCTCCCAGCCGCGATAAGGGGCCGGAAAGCGAGAGCACGTCCCGGCGAGGAGAAACTCAATGGTCAGGAGGTTCTCCAGCAACTCGAGAGCGGATGCCGTCTTGCCAACAGTGAGTGGTGCGCTGGTGGCGTGATCCTCGATCTCCATGTCGAGAGGGGGAACATCGAGGGTGGCCGGCGCGCCCAGCTGCTTCAGCTCGGCGAACTGCGAAGCCGCCGCATAGCGCAGCGCGAGACCGGGGAACTCCCTGCCAGCGGGCAGCTGACCCTGGACGACGGCGGCGCTGGCGAAGAACGAATCCCAGAGATGGCCCGTGCGACGCTCGCTGAGCTGCCCCACGTGAACGACGGCGATGCGCAGAGCGTCGAAGGCGAGGGCCAGGACGATTGGGTGGAAGTTGCCATTGTGGATTATGGTCCCGTCTTCGATGGAGACGAGCGGGTTGTCGCTCATCGAGTTGAGCTCGATCTCCACCGCGCGGCGGGCGAAGGATATGAACTCCCGCAGCGCTCCGTGCACCTGTGGAGCCACGCGGAAGGAAAGGGGATCTTGTATGGAGGCGGGAGCTTCGGGCTCGAGCAAGTAGCTGCCGGCCAGCGCGGCCCGCATGCTTCCACAGGCCGCGGTCTGCCCGGGATAGGGCTTTGCTGCTCCCACGACCGGCAGCGTCAACGAGGGGTTGCCTCGGATGGCCTCCAGGGATAGTGCGGCGGCAACGTCGGCGGTCTCTGCAAGATCCATTGCCCGCATGGCCACCAAGGCTCCTCGCCCGACCGAGATGCCGTTGGCGGAGACGAGAGCGAGTCCGTCCTTTGCCTCGACCGCGAGAGGGGCGATCCCGGCTCGTCGGAGGGCCTCGCCTCCCGGCAGGATCTGACCCTTGTACTCCGCACGCCCTTCCCCCATGGCGACAAGGCCGATGGCTGCCATCTGGGGAAGGTCCGCGGCTCCGACGGATCCATCTCGGGGCACAACCGGGTGGACACCGGAGTTGAGCAGGGCCATCAAGGTCTCGGCCACCGCGAGGCTGGCTCCGGAGCCACCGCGACTGATGCCGTTCACACGAACCGCGAGCGCGGCCCTGACCACCTCCGTGGATTCCGGGGCCCCCAACCCGCCGGCATGCGTTCTCACCAGCGTTTCCTGGGAGTGACGAAGCTCCTTCTCAGCCAGTCGGACGTCCTTCAGGCGCCCGACCCCGGTGTTCAGCCCGTAGATCGGCTCGCCGGCGGCCAGCGCAGCCTCGACCACGGCCCGCCCGGCCCGGATGCGATCGATGGCACTCGGGTGCAGCTCGACGGCGGCTCCTCTGGCAACCTTGCCCAGGTCCTCTACCGTGAGCGGCCGCATGCCGATGGTGACGACGTTCATGCAGCCATTCTTCCCATCTTCGCGGCCTTGAACCGGACTGCCCAGTGCGGCCGCGGGGGCCGGGGCTTCCTTCCGAATCGAGCGCCAGGACTGTTTGAGTTCCGTCATTCGGGGAAAACCCTGCAAACACGGGAAACTCGTGGAAAAGGGGTTCGATGCACATCGAGTGGGTGACTCGACATGACGTGATGGTCCTGACCGTCGAGGGGGAGATCGCGCTGGGCACTGCCGCGGAGCTCAACGCGTCTTTGGAGGCGGCGTTGGACCAGGGTCGCAACCCTATCGTTGTCGATGTAGCCGAGGTCACCTACATCGACAGCGGTGGTTTCTCAGTGTTACATCGGATCATCCAGAGGCTGGAGGGAAAGGGTCGCCTGTGCTTGGTGGGCGCAAACCCCGACCTCGTGCGGATGTTCCGAATCGTGGGATTGACAAGTCAGCCGCAGTTCGTGTTGTACGCGAGCCTCGAGGAGGCAAGCGACGCGGCCGCGCACGGCGAGCCACCAGGGTGACCGCGGAGGGAGAAGATGCTCACCCGGTACCTGCTCCCCGCCATCATCGTCCTTGCCGTCTCATCGTTCGCCTGCTCGTCTGCGACACCGCCTTCTTCGGCCGACCCCAACCCCGCACCGACCGCGGCGCAGGCTACGGCGGCGACAGGCGCGGGCGGCTCCTCTCCCATCTCGCTGGCTGACGCGGCTGCTCTGCGCAAGCTCGCTTTCGCTTATTGGAAGGCGTACAACGCCTACGACGTCGACGCCGCACTGGCCTACTTGGAGCCGGGCTACCGGGCCGCGCGGGCGAAGGTTGTAAGCAGCGAGATCAACCGGATCGAGACCTTCGGCGTGACTCTGGGTATCAGCGAGAAGAGCCCGCCCTTGCTGACTGGGCCGGACCAGGGGGAGATGCTTCTCGACATGAAGGAACCCCTCGGCACGCGAACCATCAGGATGGGGTTCGTGAGGGTGGGCGACAGCTGGTGGATCAGCGCCGCCGAGGAATCCGAGTAGCGTCGGCCGGGACCCATCCGGAGCCGGAAGGCTCTTCGGACGCCCCGGGGGCATCGGTGACTGTGACGGTATCGTTGTCTCCGTTTCGTAGGCCTGGGAACCGGAGTAGAATCTTCCCGTGATCAGACCCGGAGCGGCATCTGAGCGACAAGCCGTACACGCTGTACACATCCCACGGCCCCCGCCCGCCCCGCCGCTGGTGGCGCCTTCCGCTGGTCGTGTTCGGCGTCCTCGCTGTGGTGGCCGGCTTGGTGCTGGGTGGCGCCTACGCCTGGACGAGCATTGTGCTGTCCGGAGCGCACGATGACCTTGCTCCCGGTGTCTACGAAGCCCTCACCTCCACCACGACGGAGGGCGCCGGCACCACGACTCCGCCGACCGCACCAGCCAAGCCCGAAGGGACCATCAATATCCTGGTGCTGGGCTCCGACAGGCGCCCTGACGACTCGGAGCAGTTCGGACGCTCCGACACCATCATGGTCGTCCATCTCGATCCCGACGCCGGGTTCGTCTCCATCCTCTCGCTGCCGCGAGACCTGCGGGTGCGCATTCCGGGCTACGGGCTGCAGAAGATCAACGCCGCTTTCGCCCTGGGAGGGGACGCTCTGGCCATCAAGACCGTGCGCGAGGTGACGGGCCTCGATTTCGACGAGTATGTGAACGTAGACTTCGAAGCCTTCCGCCAGATCACCAGCGCGCTTGGCGGCATCTACGTCGACGTCGACCACCGCTATTACGCGCACGACCCCAGCTACGAGCCTGTCGATGTCTTGCCTGGCTATCAGAGACTAGAGGGGGAGCAGGCCCTGCAGTACGTCCGCTTCCGCCACGATCTCAATGGCGACTTCGGGCGCATGGCCCGACAGCAACGCTTCCTGCGGGCGGTCCGGGAGCAGGCTCTGGGCTGGAACGCTTTGGTCAAGCTCCCGCAGGTGGCTAAGCTCCTGGCTGAGAACACCGCCACCACCATGAGCGCCAACGACGTGTTCAAGTTGGCCTACTGGGGCATGAAGCTGCGGTCGGCGAGCGTCAAGCAGGTGAACCTCGCCAACGTACGGGACGCGAACATCGGCGGTTTGGACTACGTGCTGGCCAGCGAGACGAGCATCCGCGCGGCCGTGGACGACCTGCTCGCCGCACCGGAGCCGCCGGCCGTCACGGGGAGCACTGCCGCGACTGCATCTTCCTCCACGACGGTCTCCACGACCATCAGCACCGGCGAGACCAATGGGGGCGAAACGCCTGATCTCAGTACCGTCTCGCTTGACGTCTTCAACGCCAACGGCCGCAGCGGCGAGGCGGCGGCCACCGCCCGGTTCCTGGATGGCCTGGGGGCTCGTGTCCGAGAGGTGGGCGATACCGCCGGGGGAAGGCTCGGCCGCTCGGCCATCGTGTACCCGACTGACGAGACGGCCGAAGCGGCCCGGATCTCGGAGGCTCTTGGGATCTTCAAGCTGCTGGAGGACAACACCCGGCGTAGGGTAACCGTGTTCCTGGGAGCCGACTTCGTGCCACCCGGAGGGTCCCCGCCAGATTCCGCCCCGCCCGTGCCGAACTCCGCAGTGTGGCGGTATCTGGCTGGAGCGGCCGCCTTCCCAGTGATGGCGCCGGCCGCCCTACCAGAGGAGTACCGCTACGCCGGCTTCCGGCTGTACGCTCTCGAGACCGATGAGGGACTACGCGACTCCCTCAGGGTGATCTACCAGTTGGGCGACCAGGACCAGTACCTGGGCCTCATGGAGACGATCTTTGTCGATGCGCCGGCCGCCTCCGACGGGGAGACGCTCGTGAACGAGGGGCTCACTCTCACCGTGGTGGGCAGTGGAGAGACCGTCGATCGCATCTGGTGGAGACGGAGCGGGGTCCTCTACTGGCTCTCCAACACCCTCTCCTACATGCTGGACCGCGAGCAGATGCTCGATGTGGCCCGCTCGATGGTGGCTGTTTCGAGCTGAGGTGGCGACACGCTCGCCGTGGCGGCTCGACGTGGCCCGCCGCGCTCGACGCGGGCAGCTTCATTTCCGCAAACGCTAACGTCTCCAGAACGGGAAGCCGATACCTTGCCCTGCGAGTAGTCTGTGGGCGGGGAGGTTGCGATGGACGGACGGCCGGGGGGCGGCACGGGGGGAGCCGGCCGGTTGCTGCTCCGGATACTCCTGGTTGTCGGAGTGCTGGAGTTCGGGGTGATGGAGATACTGCACATCGTGCCTCTCGACCACCTCTGGCGCGATCTGTTCGACGCTCTCGCCTTGGCGTCTATCAGCAGCCCGGTCCTCTATCTGCTCGTGGTGAAACCGGTGGGTATCCTCGCCACGGAAGCGGAGAAGGCACGATCCGACCTCGCTCGTGAGCGGGCGATTCGTGAAGAGCACGAGCGGATGGAAGCCTCACGCGCGGAGATCGAAGCTCAGCTGCGCCAGAGCCAGAAGATGGAAGCGATCGGGAGGCTAGCCGGCGGGATCGCCCACGACCTCAACAACCTTCTCACCGCGATGATCGGCTGCAGCGATCTCCTGTTAGCCGGTTGGGACAGCGGCGATGCGCGCCGCGACGATGTGGAGGAGATCCGCGAGGCGGCCGAGCGCGCCGCCTCGCTTACCGGCCAGCTTCTGGCCTTCTCCCGGCGGCAGCCTCGACAACCGCGCCGCCTGGCCCTCGACGAAGTCTTGCGGGGGATGGAGCGCCTCCTGGCGAGGCTACTGGGAGAAGACGTCGATCTGGTGACGGTACTCGAACCCGATCTCCCCGCCGTGGAGATCGATGCCACGCATGTCGAGCAGGTGATCCTGAATCTGGCTGTGAACGCCCGTGACGCGATGCCCCGGGGGGCCGACTCACATTCGAGACTCGGTCGATCGATCCCGGCACCGATCTACCCGGCTTGCCGGGAGTGGCGGGCGAGGCGTTCCGGGTGATGCTCGTGGTGAGCGACACAGGCGACGGGATGGACGAGCAGACCCGTAGTCACATATTTGAGCCCTTCTTCACGACGAAGGATCCGGGAAATGGGACGGGCCTGGGACTATCGACCGTATACGGCATCGTACGGCAGAGTGGGGGCCGAATCCGGGTGGAAAGCAGGCCGGGCCTGGGGACGACGTTCCGCATCTACCTGCCCGAGGCCGGCCCGCCCCAGCCCCAAGGGCCGGCTGCGGCGGAGCCTGCCACTGCCGATGCGGGTGGCCACAAAACGGTGCTGGTGGTCGAAGACGAGGAGGTCGTGCGCACTCTGGTGGCGAGGGTCCTTCGACAGCGTGGATACACGGTCCTCGAAGCGCCCTCCGCCGACCAGGCCGTAGCTCTTCTCCGCAGCCGCCGAAACGACATCGACCTACTCCTCACCGATGTGGTCCTGCCCGGCATGGGCGGCCACCAGCTCGTGGAACTCGTCTCGCATGAGTGCCCTCAGACAGCCGCGTTGTGCATGTCGGGGTACGACGCCGACTCCGTGGGAGACAAACACGCAGGCGGGCAAGGCGCGGAGCTGTTGAAGAAGCCCTTCACCCCGGAGTCGCTGTCCCGGAAGGTGCGCGAAACCCTAGATGTGCGCGTCCGGCCGAACTGAGGCTGCCGCAGCGACCCTGCGGACGTCGGCGCGGCAGGTGCTTGACCGTCCTGGTCGGCCTCCACCCAGGGCCGGGAGCCGCGTCCCGGCCGCTGCCGGACGGCGGCTCGTCGACGTCGGTCTCAGGGTATCCGATACCTGCAACCGGAAGGCCGAGCGTCGCGGGTGGCCATCTCTTGACAGGCGACCAGCGCCGGAGGAAGGTGGAGACCGGTTCAGGGGCGGGATTGAGAGGTTGCGGGGGACCAAGCTGCCGGCCGGAGTGGTCCGCCGGTAGCGCGCGGCGGTTGGCTCCAGATCGAGGAGGTGCCTGAATCATGTTCGAGCTGACGGCCACCAAAGTGTGGAGGCAGGCCTATCCGGGAGCGGTCGCCGGCGGCCTGGTGATGAACGGCGTCGAGAATCCCGGACGGCATCCAGAGCTCGACAAACGCCGGGTCGCTCTGGAAATGCAGCTTCGGGAACGCTACGCGGGACTGAGCCGCAAGGAGCTGAAGCGAGTGCCGCCCCTCGACGCCTACGACGCCTACTACCGCAGCTTCGGCAAGAGCTACCACGTGCAACTGCAGCTGGAGTCGCTGGTCAACGCCCGCCGGCCTATCGCCAGCCCCGGCGCTCTGGTGCAGGCCATGTTCATGGCGGAGCTTGACACGCTCGTCCTTACCGCCGGGCACGACGCGGCCGCCGTCGAGGGACCGGTGTGCGTCCAGGTGGCCGAGGGCACCGAGACTTTCGTGCGCCTGGACGGGAAGGAGCAGACCCTCAAAGCCGGGGACATGTTCATGGCCGACTCGGTCGGCGTGCTCTCCAGCGTGCTGCACGGACCCGATTCCCGCACGCGCATCACGCTCGAGACCTCTGCGGTCTTCTTCGCCGTCTATGCGCCTGCCGGCGTAGGGGAGGAGGCGGTACGGGTGCATCTCCGCGCGATGGAGGACTTGGTGCGAGTGGTGGCTCCCGGCGCCGAGACCGAGGTCCTCCAGTTGCTGGAGGCCTAGCTCCTCAAGGTACACATCTCTTCCATCTGCCGGATCTTCCGGGGGCCGAAATGCCTGCAGGCACCCCTCACTCGTCCGGTGATGCGGTCCGGCTGGATTCCATGCGCGTCCACGCAGCGCTTGAGGTCCGTGTAACCTACTCCGATACGTGAGGCGATTCCGCCCAGGGTTTCCTCGTTCTCGTGGGTCTTCATGGTCGTACCTTCCGTGCTTCTCGTGATCTCGTCTTCTCTTTCCACCAGGCTTATACCCATCGATGGAGGAACGGCAAAGAGGGAAGGCGCCGTTTGTTCGCAGCCCCCGACCCCTCGCCAGACTTCCCTCCCGACCCTGTGCGCGTCGTGAATCCCTCCGATCGCAAAAGTCTACAGAAGACTCCGATTCGTGCCGATTGTCTCTCCGGACACGAAGTTGGGGCGGTGATGCCGGGCTGCCCGGCGCCCGCGGCCGTCCCCAGCACCAGAATCGAGCCGTCGCGGGCGGGTCCACACGCGAGGGAAGAGGGCCTGCGTGACCCTGAGACGAAAAACCTATCTCACTTTCGGCCTGGCCTTCTTCATGGCCATCGTGCTGGTCGTGGTCGTCAGCGAGACCGTTCTCATCCAGGGCTTTCGCCGGCTGGAGGAGGAGGAGACCCGTGAGAGCGTCGAACGGGTGCTTCGTGCCATCGACGCCGAGATCACCGAGCTGCACCGCGAAGCCGGTGACTACAGCGTCTGGGATGATACCTACGCCTTCGTGGCCGAGCACGGGCAGTCCTATATCGATACGAATCTGGTCGACTCATTCTTCACCGTGCTCGCCGTCAATCTCGTCGCGGTGGTACGAACCAATGGCGACGTGGTGTACGGTCGAGCTTTCGATCTGCAGGAGAACCGCAGCTTGCCTTTGCCGGCCGATTTGGGGTCGCATCTGGAAGCGGCCGGCCCGTTGGTGGGGCACCGGGACCCGGAGGCCATGATCGGTGGTCTCCTCGTTCTCGGTGGGAAGGCCTTTCTCGTGAGCTCTCGGCCCATCGTGGACAGCAATGGAGGAGGCCCCGTTCGTGGCGCGTTCATCCTCGCCCGGGCCCTCGATGCCCGGAATGTCACCGGCCTTGGCGTACTCACTCATCTCTCGGTGAACCTGAGTTCCGTCGAGGGCGGGCCCCTCCCCGCCGACTACCAGGCGAGTCTGCCCGTCCTCGAGAACGGCGCGCGGGCGGTCATTCGCCTCTTGGACGATACGACGGTGGCCGGCTACGCTCTCCTCCGCGACATCTACGGCAGGCCTCAGTTCGTACTGCGCGTGGATCTGCCCCGATCCGCGTATCAGCAGGGGTTGGCGACCACGCGATTCTTCCTGGTGGTCCTTGCGGGATTGGCCGCGGTGGTGCTGATGTCTGCGGGCCTCATCTTCGAGCGGCTTGTGCTCGCCCCGCTCGGCAGGCTCGGGTTGGAGGTCAGGGCGCTGGCGGCCGATGGCGGGCAGGGCCGCCGGGTGAAGGAGCAAGGCGGGCCGGAGTTCGTCTCTTTGGCCCATACCATCAACCGCGCTCTCGATGCCCGCGAGGAGGCGGAGACGCAGCTTCGTCAGAGTCAGAAGATGGAGGCCCTGGGCTCGCTCGCTGGGGGTATCGCCCACGATTTCAACAATCTCCTCACTGTTATCGATGGACACAGCTCGCTGCTCGTCGATTCCCTGGACGAGGATGACCCCCGCCGGCAAGACGCTCGAATGATCCGCGAGGCAGCCAAGAAGGGAAGCTCTGTGGCTCGCCAGCTGCTCGCCTTCTCCAGCCACGACCGTCCCGCCTGGCGCCCGGTGGACCTGAACGCCGTCGTCCGCGGCATGGAAGATCTTCTCGGGCGGCTCATCGGCGAGAACATCACGGTGGTGAGCAATCTCCACGCGGGCACGGGCTGCGTAATGACCGACAAGGGCCAGCTCGAGCAGGTCATTCTGAACTTGGTCTTGAATGCGCGCGAAGCCATGCCTCGAGGGGGCAGGCTCTTCCTGGAGACTGCGAATGTAGTTGTGGAAGGCGACTCCGAGCGGTTGGACCCGGGGGCCTATGCTGTGCTCAGCGTAGGCGACACGGGAGTGGGAATAAGTGAGGAAACCTTAGGCAGGGTCTTCGATCCGTTCTACTCCACCAAGCCGGTGGGGGAGGGGCGTGGCCTGGGCCTTGCGAGTGCCTACGGCATCGTCACTCGCCAGGGTGGCGATATCGCGGTGGAAAGTGAGGTCGGCAAGGGGACCGTGTTCAAAGTCTATCTCCGGAAGGCCGCCGGCCAGAGAGAGGATCCCGGGCACCATGGAGAGGTCCTCGATGGCGCGATCTCCGGTTCGGAAACGGTGCTCTTGGTCGAGGACGACCTGGGAGTGCTCAACTTGGCCGCCCGGGTCCTGCGGCAGCAGGGATATCAGGTGCTCGCCGTGACCGGCCCCGAGCACGCGCTGCGGCTGCTGGAGGACGAGAGTCTTGCTCCAGACATCCTGGTAACCGATGTTCTGATGCCGGGCATGACCGGTGTGGAGCTCGCCGAAAAGGCCGCCGGAGTTGTGCCCGGATTGAGGACCTTGTTCATGTCGGGCTACAGCGCCGGGACGGTTGCGGCCCGCGGAGGACTGAAGCCCGGCTCCGCCTTCTTGGAGAAGCCTTTCATCCCCCGCCGCCTTCTGGCCCAAGTCAGAGCGGTGCTCGACGCCTGATCCTAGGAGGCTGTTGAAGATCGAAGCCCCGGCCGCCGCGGCCACGCTGGCTAGCCGCGATGCGGCGTCCTCGGTCACGTCCGTAGCTCCGCTACGCCCGCTCCCTCCGTCCGGGGAGCTCGTTTCACAACGAAGCCTTGGCGGTCGCGGCCGCACTGGCCGGCGCGATGCGGCGTCCTCGGTCACGTACGTAGCTCCGCTACGCCCGCGCCCTCCGTCCTTGCCTCGCACTCGCCCATCGCACCCTGACCGCGAAGCGTCATTCCGAAACGAGCTCTGGCCTCGCACTCGCCCATCGCGCCCTGGCGGCGAAGCGTCATTCTTCAACAGCCTGCTAGAGGCGGGAGGCCTGGAGCCTCAGGCCAAGCCGCCGGTCACGCGGCCGGCGACCTGGCCTGCATGGCTGGAGCTCAATCGATCTTCACAGTCACCGGGACCGGGTTGCGGAGCACGTCCAGCACCGGCGAGGTCTTTTGGACGTAGTTGCAGAGCTCGATGATCGTGTCGCGCGGGGCGTCGCTGCGCACGTGGTAGGTCACACGGATGTCCTCGTAGCCCGGGCGCGTGTCCTCGGACAGGCCCAGGAAGGCGTGGAGGTCGAGGTTGCCCTCGAGCTCGAAGCTGAGCGCCTCCAGGTTGATGCCTCGGGCCGCGGCGTTGTACGCGAAGCCCACGGCCAGGCAGGAAGCAAGCGCGTGGAGCACCGCTTCGACCGCATTCGCCCCCTGGTTGCTGCCCAGGAGCACCGGGGGCTCGTCACCCTCGATCACAAAGGGCTCGGTCCGGCTGACGTCTTCGGCGCCGGCGCCGTAGAAATGCTGAATCTCGGTGCGAACGTGCCCTCCGCCCATCCATTCGGTCGATGAGCGGAAGGTGAAGCGGGCCAGACCAGGATCCGACTTGATCGCATCGATGGTCGCCGTAAGCTTCTCCAGGTCTACACCGTTGTGCGTGCTTGTCGCTGTTGCCATGGTGCTGCTCCTCGAAGGGGTTCGTTTTGGGTCTCCAGCTCCCCGGCCCGGGATGGTCGTGGTCGGCCGGTGCGGGGCGGAAACGGGGAGTTTCTAACGAGGTGATACCCGGCCGGAGCCGTGGCACAAACTGACATGGGTGGTGCGTACCGGGGCCGCCGGCGTGGCTCATCGCAGCGGGGACTGCGGTACAATACCTCGCCCATGTCTGAGTTCTCCCACATCCGCAATTTCTCCATCATCGCGCACATCGACCACGGCAAGTCGACGCTGGCCGACCGCATCCTGCAGATCACCCACACGGTGGCCGAGCGGGAGATGCGGGAGCAGGTGCTGGACCGCATGGACATCGAGCGCGAACGGGGCATCACCATCAAGGCCCAGGCCGTGCGCGTCTACTACAAGGCCCAGGATGGTCGCGACTACCAGTTCAATCTCATCGACACCCCCGGCCACGTTGACTTCACGTACGAGGTCTCGCGGAGCCTGGCTGCCTGCGAGGGTGCGCTCCTGGTGGTCGACGCCAGCCAGGGCATCGAGGCCCAGACGCTGGCCAACACCTACCTGGCTCTCGAGAACGACCTGGAGATCGTCCCCATCCTGAACAAGATCGACCTTCCGGGCGCCGAGCCCCAGCGGCGGGCCGAGGAGATCTCGAACCTCATCGGCGTCGAGCCTGACGAGGTGCTGCGCATCTCGGCGAAGACCGGGGAGGGGGTGGAGGCGGTGCTCGAAGCCATCGTGAGCCGCGTCCCGCCACCCGGCGGCGAACCGGAGGGTCCGGCCCGCGCCCTGATCTTCGACTCCATCTACGACCAGTACCGGGGCGTGGTGGCCTTCGTGCGGGTGGTGGACGGTGCCTTCCGCAAGAACGACCTGCTCCGGGCCTTCGCCACTCAGCGCAAGAGCGAGGTGGAGGAGGTGGGCATCTTCAGCCCCGACATGCTGAAGACCGAACTGCTGCGGGCGGGGGAGGTGGGCTACATCATCACCGGCATCAAGGATGTGGCCCACCTGAGGGTGGGCGACACCCTCACCCACGCCGACCGGCCGGCTCAGGAGCCCCCTGCCCGGCTACCGGGAAGCGGTGCCGATGGTCTTCTGCGGCCTCTTTCCCCTTGACGGCGACGACTACCCCGACCTCAAGGACGCCCTCGAGAAGCTCAGTCTGAACGACGCCTCCCTCCACTGGGAGCCCGAGACCTCCCGCGCGCTGGGCTTCGGTTTTCGCTGCGGGTTTCTGGGACTGCTCCACATGGAGATCATTCGAGAGCGTCTGGAGCGCGAGTTCGGTCTGGAGCTGCTGGCCACCACACCCAACGTTCGCTACGAGGTGGAGATGGCCAACGGCGAGGTGCGCACCATCAGCAACCCGGTGGACTTCCCCGATCCGGCCGGCATCGTGGACGTGCGCGAGCCTTACATCAACGCCAGCATGTTGGTGCCCAACGATTACGTGGGCACAGTCATGGAGTTGTGCCAGGAGAAGCGTGGCCGTTTCAAGGACATGGAGTACCTGACCACCGACCGGGTGCGCCTGGCGTATGATCTGCCCCTGGCCGAGATCGTGCTCGACTTCTTCGATCTCTTGAAGACCCGCACCCGCGGCTACGCCAGCCTGGACTACGAGATGAAAGATTACGAACCCGGCGACCTGGTCAAGCTCGACATCCTCATCGCCGGCGATGTGGTCGATGCCCTCAGCCTCATCGTGCACAAGGACAAGGCCTACGCTGTGGGAAGGGCCCTGGCGGAGCGACTGCGCCGCCAGATCCCGCGGCAGATGTTCGAGGTGCCCATTCAGGCCGCCGTGGGCAGCCGGGTCATCGCCCGTGAGACCGTGCGGGCTCTGCGCAAGGACGTTCTGGCCAAGTGCTACGGCGGCGACATCACGCGCAAGCGCAAGCTCCTCGAAAAACAGAAGGCCGGCAAGAAGCGCATGAAGATGGTAGGGACGGTGGAGATCCCCCAGGAGGCCTTCCTGGCGGTGCTTGACCTCGATGACACCAAGCGCGAGAAGTGATCGAGTACGTCATCGCCGGGGCCATCCTCATCTTGGGAGGCGCGCTCCAGATCTGGCTGCGGCGGAGCGATACCCAGGTACCTGGGAGCGGGCGCTGGGCGGGCCTGCTGGGATATGCGGCCGTGGTCTTAGGGCTGGTGCTGCTGCTGGCCGGCATCACCGGGGTGGGTGCCGGGTAAATACCAAGAAAGCCTCGGACCCCTTCGGGGCGCGACCCGCGGGAGGTGGTCATTCTGGGACAGTTGGTGGTCGCTCGGGGTCTCGCGTGTCTACCTGCGAACGGCGGGACGGGCCAATGTGGGTAGCGTGGCGGCCGCGCTCGCGGGCTGGGGGCGCTGATCTTCGGCGAGGACGATGATCGAGACTCCTGAACCATGCCTCATGGGGTCGGGGGCGGCCGCCAGTAGGGCCCCCGGGGCCGAATTCAGGCGGCCGGCGGCTTGGGCAGGAGAGGCTCCGCCGGACGAGGCCGGCGTGCGCCATCTCTACGTCCACATCCCCTTCTGCCTCTCGCGCTGCGGGTACTGCGACTTCGCTTCGGAGCCCCTAGGGCCTCATCTGCGCGCCGGCCGCGTGGCCCGTTACATGGAGGCGCTGCGTGCCGAGCTCGAGACCCGCGGGCACCTGCTGGCGAGCTCTCTCGAGACCGTCTACCTCGGGGGCGGGACCCCGACGGTCGTGCCTCCGAAGCTGCTGCTGCCTTGGGTGTCGCGGCTCGGCCGCCGGCTGGCGCCGGGCGGCGAGCTCACGGTCGAGGCCAACCCCGGGACTATCGACGCTGGTATGCTCGCTGGCTTGGCGGCCGCCGGAGTGACCCGGCTCTCCGTGGGTGTGCAGAGCTTCTCGGCGCGGTTGCGCCGCAACCTGGGGCGGCGCACCACGGATGAGCAGATCGCGGGGGCGCTGGCCATGGTCCGTCAGGCCGGCTGGACGGACTGGAACGTCGACCTGGTGTTCGGCATACCGGGGCAGGAAGCCGAGGCAGCCCGGGACGTCCAGCGGGCGGTCGCGGCCGGACCCACCCATGTGTCGCTCTACGACCTGACATACACGGAAGCCTATGCCCGCTGGGTGAAAGCGCGCTTGGGTGAGGGCGCCCGCGAGCGGGCCGAGGCCTTCGCGGAGACGGCTTACAGTGAAGCGGTGGCTCGGCTGGAGGCGGCCGGGTATCGGCGGTACGAGGTGTCGAACTTCGCGCTTCCGGGCCATGAATGCCGGCACAACCTGGCGTACTGGCGCGGCCGGGACTACGTGGGTCTGGGGGCCTCAGCCGTCAGCACGGCGGGCCTGGAGCGTTGGCGAAACCCCCCTTCTGTGTGCGGTTATCTCGGGGGAGACGAGCCCGACAGAGAGGCCTTGACGCCTCAGGTCCGCCTCTTCGAGCGGGCCATGCTCGGCCTCCGTACCATCGAGGGCGTTTCCGAAGAGGACGTCGGCCCCGTGCTTGACACGGCGCTCCTGGACGCCCTTGTCGAGCGGGGCCTAGTGCTGAGGCGCTGTGCTACACTTTCGTTGAGTTCGCGCGGCCTCGATGTCAGCAGCGCCGTTCTGGCCGCGATCCTGTCTCCACCGGGGAGCCGCGCACACCCTAGGGGCGCATTCACGCCATGACACTCACGCAGCGACAGCAGACGATCCTCAGTGTGGTCGCCGAGCGGTACATCCGCACGGGAGCACCCGTGTCCTCGAAGGAGGTGGCGCGGGCCGTACCCGTGAAGGTCTCATCGTCGACGGTACGAAGCGAGTTCGCGGTGCTGGAGGAGCTTGGCTACCTCACGCATCCGCACACCTCGGCGGGACGTACGCCTACCGAAACGGGCTTTCGCGACTTCGTGGACCAGCTGATCCGGAAGACGTCGCTCCGCGAGGTGGCGCCGGCGCCCCTCGGCTTGGCGACTCTGGCCGCTGAAGTCGACGAAGCCCTGCAGCAGACCAGCGAAGCCATGGCGCAGGCCACCAACCTGCTCGCTCTGGTGGTTGCGCCCCGCATGAGCGGCGCCCGTCTGCGGCACGTGGAGCTCCTGCTGCTGCAGCCCAATCTGGTCATGGTGGTTTTCATCGTGTCCACCGGCCGGGTGACCAAGCGGGTGATCGACTTCCCCGACGCCGTCGACCAGGGTATGGTGGAGTGGGCCCGCACCTACTTGAACGAGACCATCGGGGGGAGCATCCTCACCGAACGCTCCGTGCGCAAGGTGCTGCGCAACCCCGACCTGTCCGGGCGGGAGGAGATCTTCCTGGATTCGCTTGCGCCCGCCCTTGAAAAGCTGCTCGACGAGCAGTCCGAGGAGGCCCTCTATGTGGGGGGCGCGTCGGGGCTCTTCTCGGAGGCCCGGGTGGAGGACATGACCGAGTTCCGGGAGCTCCTCCGCCTGCTCGAGGAGCGGTACATGTTGCTGCGCGCCCTCCGCTCGGTACTCGTCGGGAGCAAAGTGGTGGTGCGTATCGGCCGTGAGCTCCAGAACGACTCGCTGAACCGGTTCGCCCTAGTGGCTGCCTCCTACGGACTGCCTCAGCGTAATCTGGGTACGGTCAGCCTCATCGGCCCGGTGCGCATGGACTACGAGGTGGCCATCGCCACGGTGCGCGGGTCGGCGCAGCTGCTCTCTACGTTCCTGGAGGATCGATACGAGTGAAGCGTGACTTCTACGAGGTACTGGGCGTCCCCCGCGACGCCGATGTGCAGCAGATCAAGAAGGCTTACCGGGCGCTGGCCCGCCGGCTCCATCCGGACGTCAACGGGCACGACCCCGACGCCGAGGAGAAGTTCAAGGAGGCCACCGAGGCCTACGAGGTTCTGTGCGACGCCGAGAAGCGCCGCGTCTACGATGCCTTCGGGCACTCTGGTCTGCGCGGGGCGGGCACCGGCGGCGCCGGGGGCGGCTTCGGTGGGTTCAACGACATCTCCGACATCTTCGAGACCTTCTTCGGCGGGGACATCTTCGGCGGCGCACGAGGGGGTCGGCCACGCGGGCCCATGCCGGGAGACGACCTGGCGGTAGAGATCGATATCGAGCTGGAGGAGGCCGCCTTCGGTGTCAAGAAGGATGCCGAGGTAGCCCTGCTCGACGTCTGTCCTCAATGCGAGGGGGCCGGCAGTCTCGATCCCTCGTCCATTCGGACCTGCCACGGGTGCGGCGGCTCCGGACGCGTGCGCACGGCACGGCGCACGGCGTTCGGGCAGTTCGTGCAGACGACCACCTGCTCGGTGTGCCGCGGTCAGGGAGAGGAGATCACCGACCCCTGCCCCACCTGCCGCGGAGCGGGCCGGGCGCCGCGCCGCAAGACGCTCACGGTCGACATCCCGGCCGGCATTGCCCACGGCCAGCGCATCAGACTCTCGGGCGAGGGGGGGCCGGCGAGCGAGGCGGCCGGCGGGGCGACCTGTACGTGCACGTGGCGGTGGCTCCCCACGAGCGCTTCGAGCGTGAGGGCGACGACATCTTCTACCGCCAGGATCTGACCATGGTGCAGGCGTCGCTGGGGGCGACCGTGCGTCTACCTACCCTGGATGGTGAGGAGGAGGTGGAGTTCTCGCCGGGCACCCAGCCGGGCGAAGTGAAGGTACTGCGCGGTCGCGGCGTGCCCCATCTTCGCCGGGGTGGCCGGGGGGACATGCACGTGCTGGTCAACGTCATGGTGCCGCGCAATCTCAACGAGCGCCAGCGGGAGATCCTGCAGGAGCTCGACGATTGCTGCGGCCTGGAGCACTACAACAGCAAGCCGGAGGGCGTGTTCCAGCGCCTGAAGAGCTTCTTCACGGGCTGACGGTGGGTGCCGACCCGGCCGTACGTGTTTCACTGCCGGCCTCGGTGGCGGAGACGGCGGGCGCCACCTTGATGGATCTTCTCGGTCCCTTTCAGGAGATGGGGGAGGGCGATCAGCGCCATCTGCTCTTCTACCCTTTCCGATACGGCGCGGGTTACGTTCCCGATGAGGTCATCCTCACCGCTTTGCCCCCAGAGACCCGGGTCAACAGAGTCGTGTCCATCGAGCGGGTGCTCGTCCCCGGGGGCTGGGAGGAGGGTTGGAAGGACCACTTCCACCCGGTCAGCATAGGCCGCCTGTACGTGCGGCCTCCGTGGGAGGCCGAACCGCCGCGCGACCCGGCCAGACCCCTTCTCGACATTGTGCTCTCTCCGGGGATGGCCTTCGGCACGGGACTGCATCCCACGACCCGCGGGGTGCTCGAGCTCCTGCAGGACGCGCCGGCGTCCGGCCCGCTGCTCGACGCCGGCGTGGGCTCGGGCATCCTGGCGATCGCCGCGGCGAAGCTGGGCTACGCCCCCGTGCGCGCCCTGGACAACGACCCTCTGGCCGTGGAGGCCGCTCGCACCAATGCAGCCGCCAACGAGGTCGAGGTCGAGGTCCATCTGATGGGGGCAGACGAGATACCCCGGGAGTGGGCCGAGGGAGGCACGGTTCTGGCCAACATCACGCTCGAGCCGGTACGCGGGTTGGTGCGCCGCCTGTCCGCCCTCGCAGCGGCGCCAGTCCGCCTGGTGGTTTCCGGCATCCTGGCCGGCGAGCAGGAGCTTGAGGCCGTTCTCACGGCCTGGGAGGCGGGATTGGTTCCGGTGCGTCGTGTGTACGAAGCCGAGTGGGTGAGCATGGACCTGAGGTCGGCGGGCGACCCGAACGCCGGCCGAGCCTCCAGCAGCTGATCGTGCCTCGGTCGAAGCGTCCGAGCCGCAGCAGTCGCCATGCGGGCCAGGCGCCCCGGCGCGCGGGAGCCTCGCGCCGGCGCCCGAACGTCGGCCTCAGGCCTGTAATGGCCGGCACCGACCCGCGTAGACCGGGCTCCGACCCCGCACCACCGAGGCCTGTGGCCGGCGTGGTGGTCAGACGGGGCAAGCATCTGGAGATCGACCCTCTGTTTCAGCCGGGTTTGCCGCTCCTTCCCGCCCGGGAGGGCATCACACCGCGCGCGGGCGACGTGGTGCTGTATGCATACTCCCACGGCCGCCGGGCTCGGGTCACTCGGGTGGTAGGAAGCGCAACCGTGCTGCGGGATGTACTCGAGGCCCTGCTTCTCGACGGTCTCGAACGGCGGGGGTTCGAGCCGAGCGTGCTAGCGGGCGCGGCCGAGGCGGCCCGGCTCGAGCGGCGGGCCGACTCCGACCGGGTCGACCTGCGCGACCTCTTCACTTTCACGGTCGATCCGGCCACGGCCCGTGACTTCGACGACGCCCTCTCGTTTCGGGCGACAGAGCGGGGCACCTTGATCTATGTGCACATCGCCGACGTGTCCTACTATGTGCGCGAAGGCGGCGAGGTTGACCAGGAAGCTCTGCGCCGGGGCACCTCGGTGTACGTGCCCACCTCGGTCGAGCCTATGCTTCCTGAGGTCCTTTCCTCCGGCGTCTGCTCGCTGCTGCCCGGGGAAGACCGCAAGGCGGTGACCGCCGAGATGGAGCTCGACGGCCGCGGGCGAGTACTCGGGGTGCGCTTCTACCGGTCGTCCATCCGCAGCGACGAGCGTCTCGACTACGATCAACTCGAGGCGATATTCGGGGGAGGGCTGCGTGCATCGACTGGACTCGGGCGAGCTCTGGAGCTGGGCCGCCCGCTTGCCCAGACGCTGCGCGCGAACCGCTACGCTCGGGGCAGCCTGCGCATCGAGTCGAGCGAGCCCGACTTCCATTGGGACTCCGCCGGAGATGTGGCGGGCGCTCATCCCGCCGAGGAGCTGGAAAGCCACGCTTTCATCGAGGAGTACATGATCCTGGCAAACGAGCAGGTGGCCACCTTCCTGGGGATGGAGAAAGTGCCAACCGTCTACCGGGTCCACGACCTGCCCGACCCCTTCAACCTGGACCATCTTCTCGATCTGCTGGCCGGCCTGGACGTCCCCACTCCGGTCTTCGACCCCATTCACGCCGGCCCCGCGGACATCAGGCGGGTCATGAATGAAGCCACCGAGATCATCGATCGCCTGGTCGTGAAGGGTCGGGGCAAGGCGGCCCTCACCCAGCAGGTGCTGCGGACTCAGAGCCGCGCTCTCTACCAGACCCAGAACATCGGGCATTTCGGACTGGCCCTGCAGACCTACTGCCATTTCACCTCACCCATCCGTCGCTACCCCGACCTGCTGGTCCACCGGGGGTTGCTGGCCCGGTTGGGGCTGGCACCGCCTCCCACCACCTCCACCCTCCCGGAGTGGGCCGAGCACTGCTCGCGCACCGAACGCGAGGCGGCTCGGCTCGAGCTCAAGGCCGACGACATCGCCCTGGCCTTCCTGCTCGCCCGCCGGCTGGACGAGCAAGGTTGGGACCAGGTGTTCGCGGGTGAGATCATGAGCTTCGTACGCAGCGGGGCGTTCGTCCGCTTCGAGCAGCTGCACGAGGGGTTCCTCTCGGCCCGGGAGCTCCCCGGGGACTACTACGAGCTCGACGATCTGGAGGCGGCCATGGTCGGCCGGCGGACGGGCATAGCCTTCCGCCTGGCCGATCTCGTGAGATTGCGGGTGCTGGCAGTCGATGCAGCGCGCGGTAGAGTTGATCTGACGCTGGCCGACCGGGAGCGGGTGGGGGGGTGAACTGGGTGCCTCGTCCCGGGGCGAACCGAGGGGGTTGGCGGTGACCTCCCTGGTAAGCGCCCGCCGCCGTGGCCCTACGCCGTGCCCTGTATACTCGAGTGGTAATGAAGACCATCGGTGTCAAGCTCATCGCTCAGAACAAGAAGGCCTACCACGATTACCACATCGAGGAGACCTTCGAGGCCGGCATCGTGCTCACCGGCACCGAAGTGAAGTCGTTGCGTCAGGGTCGGGCCAACCTGCGCGACTCCTACGCCGCCTTCGAGGGCGGTGAGCTCTACCTCATTGGTGTGCACATCAGCCCCTATGAGCAAGGGAACATCTTCAACCACGACCCCTTGCGCAATCGAAAGCTCTTGATGCACAGGAGCGAGCTCAAGCGGCTGGTGGGGAAGATTCAGCGCACGGGGTACACCATGGTGCCCACCAAAATGTACTTCAAGGACGGGCGGGCCAAGGTGGAGGTTGCCCTGGCCCGAGGCAAGGCCCTCTACGACAAGCGCGAGGCCCTGGCCAGGAAGGACGCCCAGCGCGATGTGGAGCGGGCTTTGCGCGAGCGCCAGAAGGGCTGAGCGGGTCTGACGCGGCCATCGCCCGACCGGGGGTCCGTGGTCCTGGTATACTAGGTGCGACCGACGACGACGCCAGTTCGTCCGTGAGTCGGCCTTCGGTGCACCTGGGGGCGACATGGTTTCGACGGGGCTCTGGTCTGAGTCAAGGTAGCGAGCCGAGATCCCAACCGCTCTCGTAAAACAGGTTGGAAAACAACAACTGCCGATACCGAATTGGCACTGGCCGCTTAGCTTTAACTAGCTAAAGCGCCTGTCGCTCCTCCCGAGCCCGCCGGGGAGTGAAGCGGCATCATGCAGGCGGGCTCACCCTCGGCGAGTGCCGGCGGCGCCAGAGGGGACACTCAGGCGGCTGGCCGAGCATACCCTGCTCCTACGGGGATGTAAGGCGAGAAACGAATAGTAGGGGCTATGCTCGTAGAAGCCTTTTCCAGACGAGTTTCGGACGGGGGTTCGATTCCCCCCGCCTCCACCAATCTCCGGTGGGCACGTGCCCACAGCGAACTCAAGTGACTCCGCACCCCCCGCTTCGCGATGACGCGCCTGGTCCTGCCTGCTTCCCGCCCAGGTTGCGCCTGCCCCTGCCTGCTCCGCCCTCCAACGCCGGTGTGCTATCGTCGCTTTTCAACGGCCTCCCAGATGCCGTCGATGACGTTGCTCGAAGGGAGAAGGTATGCCAGAAAGTAAGGTGCGCGGGGTCGACCCAGCGGGGACTGTGGAGATCGAGCACATGGACATGAGGGCGCCCGGTCGTGCACTGATCGAGCAGGCGCTGGCCCAGGACCTCGCTGCCCTCGACGAGTCGACGGCCAAAGCCTTGTTTCGCGCCTACGGCATTCCGGTCACCCCGGGAGACGTGGTCAACGATGAGGAGGGCGCGGTGGCGGCTGCAAGCCGCTTGGGGTACCCGGTGGTGATGAAAGGCCTGTCTCGGGAGATCATGCACAAGACCGACGCGGGTCTGGTTCTGCTGGACGTGGACGACGAGGAGGCAGTGCGGGGAGCCTACCATCTGCTCGAGCGCCGGGGCGAGGGCCGGCTGCAGGGCATCTTGGTGGAGAAGATGGTCCCGCGCAGCCGGGAGTTCGTAGTGGGCATGAGCCGCGACCCGCAGTTCGGGCCGGTGGTGATGTTCGGGGTGGGGGGCGTGCTGACCGAGGCGCTGCAAGACGTGGCCTTTGGAGTGGCTCCTCTCAGCGACCGCGAAGTGAGCGGGCTCTTGGGCTCCATCCGGGCGGCCGGCCTGCTCGGTCCGTTCCGGGGCGCTCCGGCCGTGGACAAGGAGCAGCTCACCGGCATCGTGGAGGCCGTCTGTCAGATGGCCCTGGATCATCCCGAGATTCGCGAGATCGACGTGAACCCGGTGCTGATCGACGGCAGCATCCCCGTAGCGGTCGATGCTCTGGTGACCTTGGCCGAGCCGCCCGCGCCGCCGGAGGGTCGTCTGCCCGTGGTGCTTTCGGCCCTAGATGCCGTTTTCAGCCCTCAGGTGGTGGCGGTGGTGGGGGCCTCCAACGATCCCACCAAGTGGGGCGGGACCATCATGAACAACCTGCTCTCGGGCGAGTTTCCCGGGAAGGTCTATCCAGTGAACCCCAAGGCGGGCACCGTATTCGGCCTGCCGGCCTTCGCCGGCGTCGACGAACTGCCCCAGACGCCCGATCTCGCTCTCATCGCAGTTCCGGCCCGCTTCGTGGCCGGGGTAGTAGAGGCCTGCGGTCGCCAGGGCGTGCGCGCCGTGGTGGTGATCAGCTCCGGGTTCTCGGAAGTCAGCGCCGAGGGTGCCGCTATGGAACGCGAAGTGGCCCGCCTGGCCTCTGATTACGGCATGGCCATGATCGGGCCCAACTGCATGGGGGTCATGTCTTCCTGGAGCCGTCTCTATGCGACCGGCGCCATCATCATGCATCCGGCCACCGGGCCGGCAAGCTTCCTCTCCCAGTCGGGCAACATGGGCATCCAGCTCATGGCGGCCGCCGAGGACCGCAAGGGCGGTATCGGAAAGTTCGTGGGCATCGGCAATGAGGCCCTCTTCGACGCCACCGACCTGTTCGAGTACTTCCGCGACGACCCGCAGACCGGGGTCATCCTGGCCTATATCGAAGGCTTCGACGACGGGCGCCGTTTTATGGAGATCGCCCGGCAGGCCACTGTGGAGAAACCGGTCATAGTGCTGCGCTCGGCCATCAGTGACTTCGGCCGCAAGGCGGCCTTGTCGCACACGGGGGCTATGGCCGGCTCGGCCAAGGTGTACGAGGCCGTGGTGCGTCAGAGTGGCATCATCTCCACCACCGATCCGGACGAGTTCCTCGACCTGGCCTTCAGCTTGTCGTACATGCCGTTGCCCAAGGGGCGTCGGGTGGCCATCATTACCATGGGAGGTGGGTGGGGGGTGCTGAGCGCAGACGAGGTGTGGCGCACGGGATTGGAACTGGTCGACCTGCCCGCCGACGTCATTGCTGAGATCAGCGAGGTGCTGCCTCCCTTCTGGAGTCACGGCAACCCGGTAGACCTGGTGGGCACCATGACCAACGAGGCCCCCGAGCGGGCGGTGGAGGCCGCTGTACGCAGCGTGGCCGTGGATGCGGTCATTGTTCTAGGGGTCGTGGGTCAGGGCGCCGGGCGCCAGAGAGCGATCGAGACCGCCCGCTCCTTTCTCGTACCGGGCACCGTACCGGCCGAGCTCGAAGCGGCCTCCAAAGACGATTACCTGGCCCGCGAGGCGGCTTTCATCCACCGGGTCGGGGAGCTCATGAACCGCTACCACAAGCCCATCATCAATGTCTCGTTCACGCCGCTCGACCAGGCCGTCTTCCAGAACGAGGGAGCGTACTCGGCGGTCGTGCTGCCCTCACCTCTCCGCTCGGTGCGCGTGGTGGCGAAGATGGCGGGCTACCGCGACTTCCTGGCGTCGCGGGGCGTGGCCGGGGTGTAGAGGGGAAAGCGTTCCCGTGATGGCCGAGGATGCCTGCCGGCTCGAGCGGAGCGAAGGCTGCCTGGTCGCCGCGGTCCGGGTGGGCGGCCCAGCGAGGGATGTGGGCGGCCGTTTCGATCATCTCATGGATTGGGCCGAAGTGCACCGCATCGAGCACTGGGGTCCTCTCGTGGGCGTGTACCTGGATCCGCTTCCCGGTGCGCCTGAGGTGTCGGGCGAGGCCTGGCTCCCCATCCCCCCAGATCTCCGGGGGATGGATCCTGGGGACGGGCAGGTGGCTATCAAGGAAATCGCGCCTCAGGAGGTGGCCCGATGCACCCACCGGGGCTTTCCTGACGGCCTGGGGATCGCTGTCAGGCGCCTCGCGCAGTGGGTGGCCGACGAGGGTCTCCAACGATCCGAACCGCTCCACCGGCAGGTCTACCGCCATGCTCCCAAGTGGGACCCAGGCAGCTGGGTGGTGGACGTCGAACTCCCGGTCGTGCGACGAGGGGGCTGAGGGCGTGACCGAGCTCTCCTTCGGAGGCGGATCGGGGGCTGCCCGGCTCCCCCAGTCCCGCTGCCGGGTGGGCTGGCCCGAGCCGTGCTCGCCGAGGGCGGAAGGGTGACCTTCGCCCGCTTCATGGACCTGGCCTTGACCCACCCCGAGGCGGGTTACTACGCGCGGGCGGCGAGGGTCCTGGGGGAAGGGGGCGATTTCACGACCGCCCCGCGCAACGCGCCCGCCTTCAACCGGGCGGTGGCCGGCCTGCTGGCCGACATCGCCCAGGCGGCCGATCGTCCAGTACTGATCATCGAGCTCGGCGCCGGCGAAGGCGACCTGGCCGCCGGCGTGCTCGGCTTCTGGGCCGAGACCTCCCCGTCCCTCCGCTCGCGCGTAGGCTATCGTCTGGTCGACCTGTCCCCGGGGCTGCGCGGGCGCCAATCGGCCGCCGTGCTTCCTTTCCGGGAGAGAGGCTGGGACGTAGAGGTGGCCGCGACCGGCGGCGGGGCGTCGCGGCCCGCAGCGGATGGTCGCTACGTAATCATTCTGATGAACGAGTTCCTCGACGCATTGCCGGTGCACGTGGTGGATGTGACGGGAGACCGTCCGCGTGAGGCTTGGGTCAGGGCGCTTCCGTCAGGCGGCGGCCATGTTCCGGTGGAGGAGTGGGACTCGCTGTCGCCAGCTGCCGAGGGGGAGCTACGCCGGCTCTTCGGTTCGATCGAGGCCTCCGCACTGCGCCGGCTGACGCGAGACGGGCGCATCGAGCTACGGCCGGCCGTGGGTACGTTGCTGGGAGGATGGGTCGGCAGGTGTCCCGACCGGGGCCTGGTTACCTTCGACTACGGCGAGTGGTTTCTCGGACCAGAGGAGGAGCGGCCGGCTGAGGGGGTTCCGCGGGCACGGGAGGAGCGACTGGCAAGGGAACCGCCGATGGATCGGCATCCGCCTTACGCCGAAACCCGGCGGGGCTACTTTCGCCATCAGCTCACCCGCGACCCCTTGACTCGGGTAGGCCGCCAGGATCTGACGGCTGACGTGGATTTTCGAGCTCTCGACCTGCACGGGCGGGAGTGCGGCCTGGAGACCGTGGTCTACACTAATATGGCCGCCTTCCTGAAGGTGATGGGAGCCGGTGACGAACTTGAGCGGTTGAGGCTGGAGGCGCGGTGCTCGCTGGAGGCCGATGCCGAGGCTGCCGTGCTCGGCGCCCTTGTGGACGGGGCGGCCATGGGCGGGGCATTCAAGCTCATGCTGCAGGTGACGGCGTGACCGGGGTCTTCTCGGGGAGGCCGAGCCGGGCGGCGGACATCGGTCCCGCGTGCCCAAGCGAGCGGGAAGTGGCGTTGCGTCTGGCGGCAGAGGTCTTCGAGGGATTCCGGGCCCCCTTCCGCCGGGAGTCGACCTGGGCCCGGGAGCATGTGCACTGCTTCGTGCGCCGGGTGGGCGCGGAGGTCGTCTCCGCGCTCTTCGCCTTGGATCTGCCCCTCCATTGGCCGGCGAATCGGGGGCGGCGCCGGCCGGCCGTGCGCATGGTTTCCGGCCTGGACTCGCTGGTCACCGTGCCCGAGGCGAGGGGTCGAGGCTACGCCACGGAGCTCTTGGAGTGGGTCCATGGCTGGGTCGTGGCTCGTGGCTTCGCGGGAACGGCGCTCTTCTCAGAGATCGGACCGGCCTTCTACCAGGCGCGGGGCTACACGGTCTTCCCGATGCCCTTTCTTCGTGGACCGTTGCCGGCCGACGACCCCGAGCGGCGCGCGCGCGATTACGGCCGGCCCTTCCGTGACGACGACCTGCCGCGAGCTGTCGAGACGTACCGCGCCGCCGCCCGGATCTGCCCCCTGAGCGTGGCCCGGAACCGGGAGTACTGGCGGCAGCAACTGGGGTGGCAGTCTCAGGTCCTCGACCTTCGTTCGACGGGGTCGTCCGCGCGGGATTTCGTGGTCTCTGCGCGGGGACCTTCATGCTACGTGCGCTCGCGCCACGACGGCGACATCTTCACGGTGCTCGAGACCGGCTGTGCGCCAGGGGATCAGGAGGCTCTCTGGCGGCTGGCGCGGGCCGAGATGGGTCGGGCCCACAGAGAGGGCTGCGTGCGTCTGGTGCTGCACCTCCCTCCCTGGGTACAGCCGCCTCGCGATCTCGAGCTGCGCGCCTCCTGGTATGAGACGTATCTGGTGCGGGCCGCGCCGGGCCAGATCCTCCCTCAGGTCACCGGGGGCGGCCAGCCGGCCTACGTCTTCCGTCCCGATTACTTCTGATCGGCCGGGCTTTGCGCCGGCCGACCGGGTGCTCCATCGGTGATCGTTGCAGTGGAAAGGGACCGTCAGGCGGGCGGCCATCCGCGGACCGCGCGTGCGGCGGCCGGCGGGTATTGCGTTCGGCCGGTGCGGGTACATGACGCCGGGGGGCGACGCATTACCCAAGGGAACGGCCGAGAAGCGACCAGGAGGTCAGAGTGGGCACCCGCATCGAGAAGGACAGCCTGGGAGAGGTGGCTGTACCCGAGGAGGCTCTCTACGGAGCTCAGACCCAGAGGGCGGTGGAGAACTTCGCCATCTCGGGCGAACGCCCACATCCCGACTTCGTCTGGGCCACGATCGTGGTCAAGAAGGCGGCGGCCCTGGCCAACATGCGTACGGGCCGCCTGGACCAGGAGCGGGGACGGGCCATCGTGGCTGCCGCCGATGAGATCCTGGTCGAAGCGCGCTGGCTCGATCAGTTCGTGGTCGACCGGGTGCAGGCCGGAGCGGGCACCTCCCACAACATGAACGCCAACGAAGTGCTGGCCAACCGGGCGAACGAGCTTCTGGGCGGCCGCCGGGGTGAGTACTATCCCATCAATCCCAACGACCACGTGAATATGGCTCAGTCGTCGAACGACACGGTGCCGGCCATGGTACGTCTTGCCCTGCTGCGCGGCTGGCGGAGTCTGCGGGGGGCACTGGACGAGCTGGCCGGCGCATTCAACGACAAGGCTCTCGAGTTCGACCATGTGGTCAAGAGCGGGCGCACCCACCTGCAGGACGCCGTGCCCATCCGTTTGGGGCAGGAGTTCGGTGCGTATGGCACCACCGTGTCGAAGGCGCGCGAGGCCCTCGAGACGGCAGCCGATGAGCTCCACAGCCTCAACTTGGGAGCCACCGCGCTGGGCACGGGCACCAACGCCCCGGAAGCCTACCGCCGGGAGGTGGTGGCCGTCCTGCGGGAGCTCACCGGCTGGGAGCTCCGTCCGCCTCGCGATTACTTTCAGGTGACCCAAAGCTACGACGATTTCTGTCGCTTCTCCGGAGAGCTCCGCGCCCTGGCAGTGGAGCTGGCCAAGATCGCCAACGACCTGCGCCTCCTCAGCTCCGGACCGGACGCGGGGTTCGGCGACGTGGTGCTGCCCGCGGTCCAGCCAGGGTCATCGATCATGCCCGGCAAGATCAACCCCTCCATGGCGGAGATGCTCGACGTGGCCGCCTTCAAGGTCATCGGCTTGGATCAGACCGTGGTTCTGGCCGCCCTGCATGGCCAGGTCGACTTGAACGTGTTCGCCCCGGTGATGGCCGACGCCTTGCCGTCGGCCCTGACCGTGCTCACCAACGCCGTGCGTGCCTTCACCGAGCGGTGCGTCACCGGCATCCGGGCCAACGAGGAGCGTATGGCCGCCGCCCTGGCTCGGAACACGGCGCTGGCCACCGCCCTGGCACCCACCATCGGCTACGCCCGGGCGGCCGAGGTAGCCAAGCTGGCGGTGGCCGAAGGTCTCACTGTTCGGGAGGCGGCCCTGCGTCTCGAGAATCTCGACGAAGCCGCGCTGGACCGCCTGCTCGATGCTCGAACGCTCACCGAGCCTGGACTTCCCGGAGAAATATCGGACAACGTTCATTGACCTGAAGTGACCGAGTGCTAGACTGGGCGGGCACCGCGATGGGGTCTGCGTTCGGTTCATGCCTGCCACGGGAGGGAGATGCTCCGGGACCGTCCCTTCCTCAGTGCTCTGTCCGTGGCCGCCGTTCTGGTGGCCCTCGGGATCACGGCCATCGGTTCCGCGGATGAGCTGGCGCGGCTGGAATGGGTGATCCCTTTCTCCTACGCGGCTCAGCTGCTCGGAGGGATCGTCGTCTCCTTTCTCTGCCTGGAGCACCACCGGAGCACTGCCCTGCAGGTATGGCGGCGCACCGGGCTGGCTTTTGCCACAGCTTGGGGAGCGGCGTTGACCGTCTTCGCCGTCTGGCCGGGCTTCCTGGGCGATCAACCGTTCAACCTGGCCCAGACCGACGCCGCCTTCTGGGTGCGCCACATGTATCTCTTCCTGTTTGCCTCTGTCTTCCTGGTCCCCATGCGTCTGCTCCCACCCGGCCGCGTGCAGGTCCAGGGTTTGATCGTGGGGTCGGTGAGTGCCCTGGCCACCCTGGCTGTTGGAGTTCTGGTAGTTGCCGATCCCACATCCGCGCAGACGACCCTCGTCTGGCGGCGGGCGGCCGATGTCCTGCTTCTGGCGGCCTATGCGGCTCTGGTAGGCTACTGCGTGAAAGAGTACCTGCGCTCACCCCGGCCGGTCATCCGCTACCTGGCCCTCGCTCTGGGGCTGGTCGCCTTGGATCAGGCCGGGCACATGCTCTTCCCGCGGCCTTTCGAGCTTGGCTGGTACGCCACTCGGGTGGCCGGGGTGATGGTGTACGTCACCATGGTCGTGGGGCTCATGCAGGAGTATGCCATGCTGCTCCGCACGCGCCGCGAGCTGCGTCGTACCGATCTCGTCCTGCGGGTGGCCGACGCGGCCCTGGTTTGCCGGGGAGAAGACGAGCTGCTCGCGCGTCTGCGCGAAGAGCTCCTGGCCGCCGGTTATGACGCCGGCGTCTCCGCCACCCGGGCTTCCTGGACCAGCGAGGGCCTGGTCGTGCCCGTGGGTCCAGCTCAGGGGCAACGTTTCCTCGCCGCCAAGCCGCTGTCCGACTCGAGCGTCAGCCTGGATCCACCCCTGCTGGAAGCCACCGCCCGCGTGGTGGGTCTATCCCTCGCCCGTTTGGAGGCCGAGAAGCAGTCGCACGATCTGGCAGCTCGCATGGAAGAAGCCCTTCAGCGCGAACAGGGATACAGCATGCGGCTTCGAGCCCTGGCCGACGCGGGCCGGCTGATCGCCTCGTCGCTCTCTCTGGACGCAGTGGAAGACCGGCTGATCAACGCCGTGCTCGAGCTCTTCCACGCGCGGTCGGTGTTCATCATGCTCAAGGCCTCGGAGGACGGCCGGCTGCGCATGCACCGGTATAGGGGACCCGAAGGCGACGGCCTGAGCGGTCTGTCGGTTGGGCTGGGAGAGGGCGTGCTGGGCCGAGTCCTCGAGGGCCTCGAGCCCCGGTGGGTGCCGGGTACGGAAACAGAGGGCGATCCGGTGTTGCAGCTTGTCGCGCGCGCCGTGGGGTCCTGTTCCCTGTGGCTGCTTCCCCTGGCTTCGCGCGGTCTCCCGCTGGGGGTGCTTGGGGTCTGCCTGCCCAGCATGTCAGAGCCCCGATCGGAGGAGGATCTAGAGCTCCTCGAGATCCTGGCGCAGCAGGTGGCCGTGGCCGTGCAGAATGCGCGTCTCTTCGAGGAATCGGTAGGGTGGGGCAGGAGCCTGCAGCAGCATGTGGATGCATTGCGTGAGGTCCAGGGCGATCTGCGGGCGGCGGTCGCCGCCGAGCGGCGGCGGTCGACCCAGCTGCAGGTCTTGAACCAGCTGGCCGTGACCCTGAACAGCGAGGCCGATCAAGGTCTCATGCTTGACGAGGTTCTGGCCGGCGCCCTTCGTATCAGCGGCGCTGCCGGCGGCTCGCTCTACCTGACGGAGGGCCGACGGCTGCGGCTGCAGGCCTTCACGACATCGCCGGAGCTGGTGGACGGTCTCCCGGCCGGGGGCGTTTCGGGCATCGGGGTCAAGGGCCTGGCCGAGCAGGCGGTGGCCGAGCGCCGGCCGGTGCGCATCGTGCGGGAGCTCGACGATGGGTCGGGCCGCTTCCTGGGATTCCTGGCCACGCCCCTGGTGGCCGCGGACGGGACACCGCTGGCGTGTCTCGTTCTGTCTGGGGCTCCCGGAGACCACGGCTTCAGCGCCGAGGACGAGATGCTCATGGGCACCTTGGCCGCGCATACGGCCGTGGCCCTCCAGAACCTACGGCGTCTTGCCCGGGAGCGTGACGTGGCCGAGTACCTGCAGCGCTCCATGCTGCCGCGAGTGCCCCGTACCCACGGGCTCGAGTTGGAGTATGTGTACCAGTCGGCCTCGGATGTCACTCTGGTAGGGGGCGACTTCTACGACGTGATCTCCTTGAAAGGGGGCAGGACGGCTCTGGTGGTGGGCGACGTCTGTGGCAAGGGGCTGCAGGCGGCCACTCAGATGGCTAGCGTCCGCTACATGCTGCGCGGCTACGTGGCCATGGACCCGGAGCCGGGGGAGTGGCTGGGCTTGGTGAACGCGGGCATCGAGGCCGGTCTGCCTCCGGCCGGCTTTGTGACGGCGGCTCTCGTGGTGGTGGATCCCGCCCGAGGGCGGCTGGACTACGCTCTGGCCGGCCACCCGGCGCCTCTGCTGGCCTCGGCTGGGGCGGTGGAGGAGCTGGGCGGGGCGCCTGGTCTCCCCCTCGGCGTCCGCAGCGACGAGCGCTATGAGACGTACGAGGTGGACTTCGAGCCCGAGCAAACGCTGATTCTTTACTCCGACGGATTGTACGAGGCCCGCAGCGGCTCCTCTCTTTACGGCATCGACCGGCTGGGCGCGGCGGCCCGCGCTCTGGCTTGCGCACCCTTGGAAGGGGCGGCCGAACGTCTGGTGAGCGAGGCTCGCGACTACGCCGGCGGTCGGCTGGCCGACGATGTGGTGGTGCTGCTGGTGCGGCTCACGTGGGCGAGAACGACGCTCGGTCACCGTCTCGGGTGAGCGTGAGCCCCAGCTTCTTGGAGTAGGCCGAAAGGCGGGTGAGGATGCCGTCGGCCTCCGCTCCTCCAACCACCTGAGGGATCCCGTTGCCGTCACTTAGATACACGGGGCTTACGGTGAGGGAAGGTGGGCCGGCGGGCGCCAGTTGGATGCTCAGCACGAAGGCCTCGCCTGTGGCTCGGGAGTAATGGTCGAAGACAAAGTCGCCCAGACTGTAGGCGATGAGCTTGTTGCGGTAGAGTTCCAGGCCCTGCAGCACGTGGGGATGGTGTCCCAGGACGAGATCGGCGCCGGCATCGACGAAATCGTGGGCGAAGACGCGCTGCTCGTGAGCGGTTTCTCCCTCGTACTCGATGCCCCAGTGGACGCTCACGATCACCCAGTCGGCCGACTCGGCCGCCGCCCCAATGTCGGCGAGGATGCGCTGGGTGTCCGGGCGCATGGGATTGACGCCCGCCCGTTGGTCGCCGGCGGGGAAACCCTCCGGGACCACGTTGGTATAGGCCAGCAGAGCTACCGTGCCCGCGCCGGTCTCGAGCAGCGCCGGGGCGCGGGCGGCGGAGAGGTTGACCCCGGCGCCGGCGTGAGCGATGCCGGCCCCATCCAGACGGGCAATGGTATCGAGCAAGGCCTCCGAGCCCCAGTCGAGAGCATGGTTGTTGGCCAGGCTCACCACGCCGACGCCGGCGGCCGCCAGCCCGTCGACCAGCGCGGGGCGGCCGCGGAAGGTCACGTCCTTGGCGGCATTGCGAGTGCCCTTGTCGGACAAGGGAGACTCCAGGTTCACGAAGGCTACGTCGGCGTCGGCGAACAAGGGGGCGACCCCGTCGAGAACGGCCTCTCCACCGTGTGCGTCGATGTAGTCGCCCACCTTGCGGTCGCCGATCACATCGCCTCCGGCCACCACTGTCAGGGAACGCCGGCGGATCGTCGTGGAGGTCGCGGAAGTCGAAGCAGCCCCTGGGCTGGCCGCGCGGGTCGTAGGGGTTCTCGAGACGGCGGTTTCTCCCGCGATGGCGGCGGCGTTCGAGGTCGTGTCCCGGCCGGTGAGGAGGTAGGCCGCGCCCAGGACCAGTGCGAGCGCCCACACCGCCACCACCGCGACGGTCAGGATCCTGTCGGGCGCTCGACCCACGTGCCTCCCACGATGCTCGCTCACCGACCACCGGGCGGAAAGGCCCAGCCGTTCCACCCCCACCTCCCGGGTATAATACCGGCAGGGCGCGCCCGCGCAAGACCACCGCCCGGAACCGACATCGCGGAGGCCTTCCCCAACAGCATGAGACCCGTCGCCCGTGGAGACAGAGGAAAGGAAGTCGTCGATATCCAGACGCGGCTGCGCGCCCTGGGCCATTTTCTGGGGCAGGAGGGAGCCGACGGCCACTTCGGAGCCAACACTGAACGCGCCACCCTGGAGTTCCAGCAGGCGCGCCTCCTGCTGGCGGACGGCGTGGTGGGGGAGAACACCTGGACCGAGCTGGTCGAGGCCGGCTATCTGGAAGGCGAGCGGCTCCTCTACCTGCGGGTGCCTTTCATGCGGGGCGACGACGTGCTCCACCTGCAGCGCCGTCTCAATGAGTTGGGCTTCGACTCGGGCCCCGAGGACGGCATCTTCGGTCCCCTGACCGAGACCGCTCTCACCGATTTCCAGAGGAATGTGGGGCTCAACGTCGACGGCATCCTGGGTGAAGCCAGCCTGGCTCAGCTCTGTCGGGTTCGCAAGGCGGAGCTGGGGTCTCAGGGCAAGAAGATCCCCGATCGCATGAATGGCTATGTGGGCTCGGCCTCGATCGAGGGAATGAAGGTGGTGCTCGACCCGGGGCACGGGGGAACGGACTTCGGCGGCCGGGGACCGGGCGGCCTCCTGGAGAAGGACGTCAACCTCGACCTCGCCCGCCGCCTGGCCCGTCTGCTGCGGGAAGCCGGTGCGGAGGTCGTCCTTTCTCGTGACGGCGATCGCGCCCTGGGGCTGTACGAGCGGGTCCGTCTGGCCAACTCGATCCGTCCCGACCTGCACGTGTGCCTCCACCACGAGTCTGTCCCCAGCAGGAGGGCCCGGGGGGCGGCCACCTTCTATTTCGCCAACGGCGCCTACTTCGCCGAGGCCGGCAAGCGTCTGGCAGGCTACGTGGTCAAGGCTCTGGTGGAGGAGCTCGGCCGCATCGATCTGCATACCCACGGACGCAACTTCGTCTGCTTGCGCGAGATCCAGGGCCTTTCCCTCCTCGTGGAGCCAGGGTATGTGTCCCACCCGGAGGAGGGGGCCACTCTAGCTGATCCGGCCGTGGTGGAGGCCGAGGCCCGGGCCATCCTCCGGGGCATCGAGTGCTACATCGAGCGCCGCTAGAGCTCGGTTCGGAAGGACGTTCCGCCCGCAGGGTGCGGCCGCGGCCGCCAAGGCTTCGTTGTGAAACGAGCTCCCCGGACGCAGGGAGCGGGCGTAGCGGAGCTACGGACGTGACCGAGGACGCCGCATCGGACCGCCCAGTGCGGCCTCAGGGGCCGGGGCTTCGTTTTGGAGCGGGCTCTAGCCCGGTCTAGCCTGTAGTTGCCCGCGGTCTAGCCGCCGTGATAGAGTGGGCCGGTGTGCGGCGGGCCGACCGTCGCCGTCCTGACACCGACCCTGGGAGGCTCCGATCAGCGGTCACGCTCGCGAAGCCGGCCGGCGGTTTATCCTCGCCTTCGTCATCACGTTCCTCCTGGGCGTTTACGTGGCTCCAACGGCGGTCGCGGAACCCGCAGCCATCACCGACGCCAAGAAGGACGCGGCCGCCCTCAGGGAGCAGCTCGAACGCTTCAACGGTGAGCTCGAGTCCATTATCGAGAACTATAACGAGGCTCAAGTGGATCTTGAGTCGGTACAGGCGGCGATCGAGGACAATCAGGCCAAGCTGGACCGGGCTGAGCAGGACCTGGACGTGGCCAACACCCGGCTCGAGAGCCGCATCGACGGCATCTACCGCAATGGGCGTCTGGGCTTGATCGAAGCTATCTTCGAGGCCGAGAGCTTCTCCGATCTCATCAATCGCCTCTCCTTGCTGACCAGGGTGGGAGCCACCGACAAGGACGTGCTCGACAAGGTCGCCCAGTTCCGGCAAGACGTGACCACCCGCAAGGCCGATCTGGCACAGCAGGAGGCCACGGTGAAAGAGCTGCTCCGGAAGAGCAAAGCGGCGAAGGCGACCATCGAGAAGAAGCTCGCCGAGCGTACCAAGATGCTGAAAGGCAAGGAGCAGCTGATCGCCCAGCTGGAGAAGGAGGAGCAGGAGCGCCAGGCCCGCCTGGAAGCCGAAGCCCGCGAAGCCGCCCGGCGCGCGCGTGAGGCGGCCGCGACGGCTGCAAAGGTCAAGGCGAGCACCTCACCGAAGGGGTCGAGTACGCCGGCCCGCGACGTGCCTCGGTCGAAGGTGGGCGGCTCGGTGGTCGACGTCGCCATGCAATACCTCGGCGTACCTTACGTGTGGGGCGGTGCTTCACCGAGCGGCTTTGACTGCTCGGGTCTCGTGCTGTACGCATACGCCAAGGTCGGTGTCTCTCTACCGCACTCCAGTCGGGCGCAGTACGGCTATGGAGTCCCGGTGTCACGCGACGAGCTGCAGCCGGGAGACCTCGTCTTCTTCGGCAGTCCCATCCACCACGTGGGTATCTACGTGGGGAACGGCAACATGATCGACGCGCCGTATACCGGCGCCAATGTGAGGATCAGCAGCATTAGCCGCAGCCACTACACGGGCGCCCGGCGCATCCTATAGTAAAGGTTTGCTTGGTGGCCCGGCCGGCCGTCTACTACCATCCCCGCTTCCTCGACCACAACACCGGCGATCATCCCGAGGCCCCCGAGCGGCTGGTGGCCGCTCGGGAGGCCATCCTTGCTTCGAAGCTGGAGGTGGAGTGGGTGACGCCCCGCCCGGCGCCGGTGGAAGCCGTGGAGCGCGTCCACGACGCCGCCTACGTGACGGTGGTGCGCCGCATGTCCCAGACCGGCGGCGGCCGGCTCGATTGGGACACGGTCGTCTCGCCGGCCTCCTACGAGGCCGCTCTGCTGGCCGTTGGGGCGGGCATCGAGGCGGTCGAGCGGGCACGTGCCGGAGGGAGCGCGCCTTGCTGCTGGTGCGGCCTCCCGGGCACCACGCCTGCCGGCGCGAGGGGATGGGCTTCTGCCTCTTCAACAACATCGCGGCGGCGGCCGCGCACGCGCTGGAGGAGCTGGGCCTGGAGAGGGTGCTGATCGTGGACTGGGATGTTCACCACGGCAACGGGACTCAGGAGATCTTCTACGATGATCCACGGGTGCTCTTCGTCAGCCTGCATCAGCGGTACCACTATCCCGGCACGGGGGCAGCCGGAGAGATCGGCGCAGGCCCGGGGGTGGGATACACCGTCAACATCCCATTGCATAGAGGGGCGGGTGACGGCGCGGCCTACCGCGTGTTCAGCGCGCTCGTGCAGCCGCTGATGGCTGCTTTCTCGCCTCAGCTGGTGCTGGTTTCGAGCGGCTATGACTCGCGTGCCGGCGATCCGCTGGGGGGCCTTGCCCTGAGCAACCAGGCCTACCGCTGGATGGCCTCCCGTCTCGCCTTCCTTGCCGGGCCGGCCGGCGCGGCCGGCCCCGTGTGCTTCCTCGAAGGGGGGTACGATCCCGGGGGCGTCGGTTCAGCGGTGGTCGCGACGCTGAGGGGACTCACCTCCCCCGCGCCGGGCATCGTCACCGGCGCTCGCCCCGAGGATGAGCAGGCCGTGCTGGACACAATCCGGAGTGTCGGGCCATACTGGGGAGGAGTCTTGGATTGACGGCGGCACAAGAGCCGGAACCTTGCGGCCCTTTGGCCGTTCACTGAGTCGGAGGTCTCATGAGATCCATCGATGAGTTACTTCAGATCGCAACCGAGGCGCTCGCGTCCGACCTGCACATCAAGGCCGGAAGTCCCCCGGTCATGAGGATCGATGGGGAGCTGACCAACATCGGCGACCAAACGTGCTCTGCCGACGATACCAAGGACTACGCCGCCTCGCTCATGAGCGACAAGCAGATCCGGCGCTTCAGCGAGACCAACGAGATTGACTTCGCCTACAGCGCACCGCGCGTGGGCCGCTTCCGGGTGAACATCTACCGGCAGAGGGGGAGCATCTCCATCGCAATCCGCCAGGTGGCCACTCGAATCCCCGATTTCGAGGAGCTCATGCTGCCCGGAGTGATCCAGAAGCTGGCCCTGGAGCCACGGGGCATGGTGCTGGTGACGGGCACGACCGGCTCTGGCAAGACGACCACGCTCGCCTCGATGATCGACTACATCAACGCGCATCAGCGCCGGCATATCGTCACCGTGGAGGATCCCATCGAGATCCTCCATAGGGACGTGAACTCCATCATCCAGCAGCGGGAGGTGGGGCTGGACACCGAGTCCTACTCCTCGGCTCTCAAGTACGTGCTGCGGCAGGACCCGGATGTCATCCTTATCGGCGAGATGCGCGACCTGGAGACGGTGCGGACCGCTCTGACAGCGGCCCAGACCGGCCATTTCGTGTTGAGCACCCTGCATACCATCGACGCCACCGAGACGGTCAACCGGATCATCGACTTCTTTCCTCCCTATCAGCAGAAGCAGGTGCGCATCATGCTGGCGGGCTCCCTGCGCGGAATCGTCTCCCAGCGACTCCTTCCCCGGTCCGACGGTCAGGGGCGGGTGCCGGCCGTAGAGGTTATGATCACCACCGGGCGGGTGCGCGACTTCATCCTCGACGCGGCCCAGACACACAGCATCGAGACGGCCATCAAGGAAGGCGAGTACTACGGTATGCAGACCTTCGACCAGAGCCTGACCGCCCTCTACGAGCAAGGCTTGGTCACGCTCCACGAGGCCGTCCAGGTGGCCACCAATCCGCACGACTTCAAGCTCTACATCCAGTCCCGGGGCCACGACGTCAGCCTGATGGGTTGACCTCGGAGCATCTCCCATTGGCCGTGCCCCGAGGCGTCGTATCGTTGGCCGCGACCCTGGTCCGCCTCCGCCGCGGGGCCGTGCTCGCGCGTCTGGGCTGGCGGCTGCTTCGCCCTCTGCACGTGGCCGGCGTACCCGCGGTGCCCGGGGGTCTGGCCCTCCTGGCCCTGCGCGAGCCCCGGTTGGTCCCGTTGTGGCTTCGTTGGAGAGTCTCGAGTGAGGGCCTGGGTTTGGTGGTGGCCCGCCTCACCGGCCCCGGCTCGGTGGCAGGCGGCGCGGGGCGGCGTCCGGGGGTGGCGCTCCAGGCGATCGGAGTGGAGCAGGGGCGCGCCTTGCGCCTGCAGCTGGGATACGGGCGGGATCCCCTCGAGTGTGCCCGCGCGGTAGCCCTGGCCAACCGGGTCTATGGCATCAGAGCCCGTGTGCAGGCAAATGGCGACGGTTCCGCCATGGTCGTCACCCCGGGGTGCCCCTGGTCGCGCCGGGAGTGGTGGGGGCAGGAGCCCTGTGCCGCCTTCTCGCGGTACGAGGTCGGGCTGGTGAGTGGTCTCAACCCGGCGGTGCGGCTCCGTTACGAGTGCAAGCGGACCCGGGGCGACGCTCGTTGTGTGGGGCTGTACAGCTGGAGGAAGGAGGAGCGGTGATCACCGCTTTCGTCTTGATCGACGTGGAGAGGAGCGTCCTTCCCACCATCGCCGAGGCGCTGGTGGAGGTGGACGGCGTCGCCGAGGTGTACTCGGTGGCGGGCGAGTTCGACTTTGTGGCCGTGGTGCGGGTAGCCGCCTATGAGGATCTGGCGCACGTGGTGACCGAGCGGCTGGCTGCGATCGAGGGCATCGCAGGTACTGAGACCCTCATGGCCTTCCGCTGCTACTCCAAGCATGACCTGGAGCGCATGTGGAACATCGGCGCCGAGGGTTCTGAGGTCGACCTGCACTGAGGTCCGTATCAGGGCTCGTCTCAAGACGAAGCCCCCGGACGCCGCGGTCGCACTGGGCGGAGCGATGCGGTGTCCTCGATCACGTCCGCGGCCTCTGGCACCCGCCCGTGTCCTCCGCACCCTGGCGACGAAGCGTCGACCTCTTAGCGCGCCCGCCGTCCGTTGGTACGGCGGGTGGACTTCATTTTGTCGGTGTTCAAGATGATGTTGATGATGCTGGTGATGATCGAGATGATCAGCGCCGCCACGATGGACCACCAGAAGCTCGATATCGTGAGGCTGTCCATGAGCCAGTCGAGGATCTCGAGGATGAACCCGTTCACTACCAGGACGAAGAGACCCAGCGTCAGGATGGTGATAGGGAGGGCGAACAGGCGGAAGACGGGCCGGACGAAGGTGTTCAGGACGCCCAGCAGGAGACCGGCTATGATGGCCGACTTCCAGGACGCGACGTCCACCGCCGGCAGCAGGTAGGCCGTGGCCATGATGGCCACGGTGTTGATGGCCCATCGGAGCAGGATTCTCACTCCACTTTCCTCCCGGGTTCCGGTGTGTGCGGCCCTTCGCGTACCTGAGCGTCGACGGGGCCGCCGTACACGGCGAGCAGCTCCGCGGCGGCAACGGCCACCCGGCATCTGGACGCCAGCGGGGAGACCAGCACCGCCTGGCCCATGGAACGCAGCACCTCGCGCACCAACCAGCGCTCATCAAGGTAAGGGATTCGCGCCCGGACCCGTCCGTCCTCCAATACGTCGCAGGACAGGCCTTGTTCCATCAGTGCCTTCCGTCTTTCTGGGGGGAAGTCCACCAGGGCGAAGCGGGGCGCCCTGGAAACGGGCATGAGGTTGGCAGCCCTACCGGTCAGGTCGACCTCTTCCCGCGGTGTGAACAGCTCCCCGGATAGCGTGGCCTTGCGCACGAGGTCCAGGCGAAAGGTGCGCTGCTGCTCGGCCTTGCGGCAGAAGGCCTCCAGGTACCAGGCGTCGCCTGTGTGGAAGAGCAGGTAGGGCTCCACGTCTCGAGTGCCGAGCTCCTCGCGGGTGGAGGTGTAGTACTCCATGTGTATTACCCGCCGCTCGCGCAGGGCCCGGTTCAGAATGTGCATGATCCCGGCGTCGGAGGCGACCAGGTCATCCAAGCTCACCGCTCCGGGTATTTCCAGTCCCTCGACCGCCCGGCTGACTTTGTCCCGGGCCGACGACAGCTCGGCCTGCCCCTCCACCGGCACGGCGTCCCCCACCAGGTCGAGAGCCAGCAGCAGGGCACGGGCCATGAGGGGAGAGAGACGGGCGGGGCGAGCCAGGTCTTCGCCGAGCGGCTCGCGGGTGATGCAAACGTCGCCGCCCTCCACCTCTGCGTAGAGGAGGTACGTGCCGCCTCCGTGATTGACCAGGTTCAGCAGCTCGAGGTCCTCCCTGACCTCTGCCGGCTCCAGCCCCAGGTCCCGGCTGATCTCCGACAGGGGCACTCGTTCACCCCGGGTCTCGTCGAGGAGGTAGTAGAGGAGGGCCAGCACCCGGGAAAGTCGCTCCGGCGCGACCGGTGTCTCAGGCATGGCTCTCGGCCTCTTCAGGTTCGCGATGGCGGGCGATCACCAGGCTCATCCCCCGGCGGAGCTGCTCGCGCAGCTCGGGGGGCTCTAGGAGCTCGGCTCGGCGACCCAGGCTGATGATCCAGGAGAGCAGGGCCTGCTCATCGGAGTACTCCGTGAGGAAGACGCGAGGCCCGGGAGCGTCCGCAGGTTCCACCGTCACGCGAGGGAAGGAGCGCTCTACCCACCAGGCGAGATCCTCGTCCACCCGCACGCGCGCGACGCCGAGCGGGTCGCTCAGGAGCCAGGGAGGGCGGGCTCGAAACTCCGCCGGGTCGAAGTTCAAGGGGACGGTAAAGTCGCGCGGTTTCTTTGTCGCGTAACTGATGGTCTTCTGGATGCGCGAGAGGCGGAACGTCCTTGTGTCGTCGCGCACGTGGTCGCGCCCGACCACGTACCAGTGACCTCCGATGCGGAACAATCCGTAGGGGTCGAGGACGCGGGCCGTGGTCTCGCTGCCCGCGGCCGGACTGTAGGTGAAGGTGACCGTCTTGCCCCGCGCGACGGCATCGTCCAGGCAGGCCAGGCGGCGCCCCAGGTCGCGGGCTTCCTCGTCCGGGGCGAGCGCGACGGCTACTCGGTCGAGCTCTTGCTGTTGCGGGTCGGGATGGCCACGGGTGAGGTTCACCAGCGCCAGCCGTAGAGGGCGGGCGTACGCGAAGCGTCCCTCGAGCAGGGCCATGGCCACCGTGAGCGCACGCAGCTCCTCGGGTGTGAGCTGGAGGTCGGGCAGGAAGTAGTTCTCTCCCGGAAGGTAGTACGCCTCTCCGTGTTCGGTTTCGACTCCCTCCAGCCCTTCGATCGCGATACCCATACGGCGTAGGTCTTCGCGGTCGTCGTAGAAACGCCGCGTGAAGGCCTGAGCAGTCATGGTGGCGTAGCCCTCAACCGATCGGCGGATCTCCGTGGGGGTCACCGGCCGGCGCCGGCTGAGCAGAAAGGAAACGAGCGAGAGCTGGCGCAGGAGTTTCTCGTCGTCTTTGCCCATGAGCTAAGAGTAGCGCACGGCTGTGCCTCCCGTCAGCCGCCCGCGCCGGCGGGCGGGGCCTCGAGCTCGCCCACGGGGTGGCTTTTCCGTCCGGGGGTGGGATAGAATCGATTCCTATGGACGGTCAGCAGCTAGATATCGAGGACGCGACGACGCGGCCGGGTGTGACCCTGGTGCTGGGACCGCCAAACGCCGGCAAGCTGGGTTGGGTTGTCGAGTGGTGGCGGCGGCATCGGGGGGCTGATCCGCTGGTGGTCGTGCCGACCAGGCCGGACGTGACGGCGGTCACCCTCGAGCTGGTCGAGCGCAGCGGCCCGGTCGTCGGGCGTCCGCCGGTGAGCACCTTCGAGCACCTGGTGCGGGGCATCACGCGGGAGGCCGCCCCGGCCGTCGGCGACCTCGAGAGGATGCTCATCCTCGAGGATGTCCTCTCGTCTCAGCCCCTGGAGTCACTCGCCGGCATGGCGGCGCTCCCGGGCACCGTCCCCGCCATCGCGGAGGTGTTCCAGGAGCTGACCGATGGCGACCTCGGGGCGGAAGAGGTGTCGGCCGGGCTCCAGGCATGGGAGCGGGACGGTGGGGGGGCGCTGGCGCGCGATGTCCGAGCTCTCTTCCGAGCCTACCGCCGGGCGCTCGATACATTGGGTGTTGGGGAGAGGGCCGACGCAATCCGGCTGGCTGCCGCCACCGTCCGGTCGGCGGCGCATCTGTCCGGGATCGGCAAGGTGCCCGGCGGAAGTGACGGAGGTCTTCCGGCGCCGCTCCAGGATGTCGCATGGGCCAGGCCCGTGGCCTGCTATGGCTTCACCTCGTTCACTCCTGGCCAGCGACGCCTGCTCGTGGAGCTGGCGAAGGTCATGCCGGTGGTCATCGCCTTGACGGCCGATCCCGACCCGGTGAGGGGCCGGTCCTCGGCCGTCGAGCTCTCTTTTTGGCGGGGACGGGCCGCTCGGGTCGTGGAGCTTCGCCGGCAGGCGATGGCCTTCTCCTCGCCCGTGCTTGCTCGTCTCGAACGTTGCTTTCTCAGCGAGACCGTCCCCGAGCCCGAGGAGGGGGATTCGACCCTCACCCTGTCCCAGGGGGACACGGGGGTCAGGATGCTCGTCTCTTCCGGCCGGATGAACGAGGCGGAGTCGGTCGGCGGCGAGATCGTGCGCCTCTTGCGCGACGGATACCGCCCCGACGACATGGCGGTGCTTGCGCGTCAGGTCGACCCTTGGCAGCGCGTCCTGCGCCAGGTGTTCAGAGCCTATGGCATCCCTCACCGCATCGACGGGCGCCTGGCATGGGGTGAGACGGGTCTTGGCCATGCAGTGCTCCAAGCATGCCGGGGGGTGTTACTGCAGGAGAGAGACGCTTTTCTCGCGTATCTGCGCAGCCCCTACGCACCCGGATCACGGGCCCAGGCCGACGACCTGGAGCTCCACCTGCGGCAACGGGGTGTGACCGGCGGTCCCGACCTCACGACCGCGGTGAACACGGTCCTGCCTGAGGCTCTCGCCGAAGTCGCCGCGGTCTTCTCTACCGCTGATGAGAGGAGGCCTCTGCGTCTTGATGCCCTCCTCGAGCTCGCCGTCCAGATGGTCGCTCGGGCGACTCGAGGCCGCCACGTTCACGACTGGCGCCTGGAGGACGACGCTCAGGCTCTCACCACGCTCGCTCGTGGTCTGGGGCAGATCGACCGCGTTTCGGGCCGTCTGGCTCCTCTCTCGAGCAGCAGGGAGCGAATCGCCGCGCGGGTGCTCGCTCTTCTTCAGGGTCTTGCGGTAAGGACCGGTCGAGGAGACGAACGGGGCGTGGTCCACGTGTTGAGCGTACCCCGAGCTCGGGCCCGGCGCTTCCCCATCGTGTTCGTTCTGGGCTTGGTGGACGGGGAGTTCCCGGCCGCTGAGAGGCGTCCCGCTCTCCTCAGCGCTGCGCACCGCGGGCGGGCGAACGCGACGGCAGGCGCATCCCTTTTCCCGGAGCCGGTCGCCGGCGAGGATGTGGCTTTATTCTCCCTGGCCCTGTCTCGCCCTTGGCAGCTGCTCTACCTGTCGAGCCGCGATGCCGAGGATGACGGTGAAGAGCGTCCTGTCTCTCCCTTCGTCCATGAGGTCGAGCGGGTGCTTGCGGAAGTGCCCGTGGTCAGACGCAAGGGTCTTCAGGATGTGACCCACGAGCCGGGACAGGCGCCCTCGCGGCGGGAGTACGTGCGGGCCTGTGTGGACCGGAAGCTGCTGCCACCCGACGCCGAGCTGGCCGCCCGCGTCCGGGGCACGGTACGCTGGCACTGCGACCCGCACCGTTTGTGCGGGCCCGAGGCGAGCAGCCGCCTGGCCGGACAGCGAGTGTTTGCCGCTACCGAGCTCGAAGACTATGCTCGCTGCCCCTACGCCTGGTTCGTCAAGCGGCTCCTCAGGCCGAGGGACCTGGAGCCGATCCTGACAGGGCTGCAAAGGGGGATTCTGGCCCACCAGGTGCTGAAGGACACATACACGACATTGAGGGCGTCCCGCGCGCTTCCACTCCGTCCTTCCTCGCTTCCGTGTGCCCTGGAGGCTGCCTCGCGTGCGTTGGCCCTGCATGTTCCTCGGCTCCCCGCGGGCGGCTCGCCAGCCGAGCGCCGCCTCATGGGCTGGCAGGTCCTTCGTCTGGTCGAGGCCTTCCTCCACTTCGATGCGCACTCGGGCAGCCTCTTGACTCCCAGCGAGTTCGAGTGCTCGCTTCCGGCGGAAGGCGTCGATGTCGGTGGCGTCGTAGTCAAGGGCCGCATGGATCGCGTCGACCGGGGCCCAGGCGGTGCGCCGGTTTTCATAGTGGACTACAAGGTGGGCAGTCGCGTGGATGGACCGGATTTCGCGGCCACGGGCGCCCTTCAGGTGCCCCTGTACATGGCGGCACTCAGGCGCTTGCATCCCGAGCTCCCCATTGCGGGAGGCGCCTACGTCGCCCTGGGGAGTCAAGACCGCAAGGGCATGATGGCGGCGGACCATGCGGGCCTGCTCGGGGCGTGGCTGAGCCCTCGGTCGGCCCGGGACGCCGAGGACTTCGGAGCCGAGGTGGACGCCTGCGTCAGGGCGGCCGCGCATGCGGCCGAAGGGATCCGCCGGGGCGATATCCCAGCCGCACCAGCCTGGGAGTGTCCCAGCTACTGCGACAATCGACCTCTGTGTCGTTCGAAAGAGAAGGCGTTTACGCCATGACTGCTGCTTGGCGCACACCCGAGCAGGACGCCATCCTCCAGAGCCGGGCGCCGGTGGTCTTCGTGGCCGCCGGGGCGGGAACCGGGAAGACCTCGGTTCTGGTTGACCGTTATCTGCAGGCGCTTCTCGACGACAGAGTGCCCATGCAGGACCTGCTCACCGTGACCTTCACCAGAAAGGCCGCCGGGGAGATGCGCGACCGTATTCGGCATGCTCTGCTCGAGAGGGGCCATCGGGGGTTCGCGTGGGCTCTCGACGACGCCCCCATAGGCACCATTCATAGCCTGTGCGGGCGCATAGTGCGGTCGTCACCGGTCGACGCCGGTGTAGACCCAAGTTTCGCGGTGCTCGACGAGGACCGCGCGCGGATCGTTCAGATCGAGGCCATGGATGCCGTCTGGGAGGAAGCTGCGATAGAGGCCGATGACGAGACCCTGGAGTATCTTGGCCGTCACGGGGGCGTGTTGAGGAGGGCTGTGCCGGCCGTCTGCACCGAGCTTCGCGGCGCAGGAGTGCGCCCGCCCCGCTTCGTCCTCGGTTCCGGGGTCGAGGTCGAAGAGGCGCGCTCCGCTCTTCTCGAGAGCATCCAGCGCTGCCTCGCGGAGGCTGCGCCGGCCGGGACGGGGAAGACGGTGAGAGCCAACTTGGAGAGGCTGGAGTCCGGCGCGGCCCGGCTCAAGGAACCCATGGGCGATCATCAGGCCTTGGGGCTGCTGGGGCAGATGCGACCCTCCTTGAGCTGCGGCAAGGACCGGTCCATGTTCGAGCCCGTGCTGGGCGCGCTGGAGGCGTTTCACCGGGCTCTGGGCGAGCGGTACCTGGTCGGCCTCGGCCGGGCGATCGATCAGCTCGTGGTCGCGTTCCACCAGGAGTACGAAGCCCGCAAACGCAATCTCGGGGTCCTGGACTTTCTGGACCTCGAGATCAAGGCGCTGGACCTGCTCGTGAAGGGGGCGCGACCGTTCGGACCGGCGGCCAGGCTGCTGGTCGACGAGTTCCAGGACACGAACGAGCTGCAGTGTGCCGTGTTCGACCTCCTGGGCGCCGCTACGATGCTCACCGTGGGCGACGCATTCCAGAGCATCTATGCCTTCCGCGGTGCCGACGTCGAGGTTTTCCGCTCGCGCGAGAGCGCTCCAACTCGGTCGCAGAAAGGGACCGCCCTGCTCGCCCCCTTGAGCCGGAACTTTCGCAGCCGCCGTGCCCTCCTCGAAATCATCAACCATCTGTTCTCCCAGGGGTCGCTCTTCGGGAGCGGGTTCCCTCGTCTGACGGCGGACCGGGTCGGGACTGATCCGCGCCGCTCCGGCCCCGACTGCCGAGGGCGGCTCGACCCCGCCGCCGAGCTCTGGATAGTGGGCCACGAGCCTGAGGAAGACTCCGGTGTGGAAGCCCCCGTGAGCAAGGGCAGCATCCGACCCGAAGCCCTCTTCATCGCCGGGAGGGTGGGGCGGCTTGTGCGCGAGGACGGGTGGCGACCCAGGGACATCGCCGTCCTCTTGCGCAATCTCACTCACGTGGCGGATTTCGAAGAGGCACTGGAGCGGGAGGGTCTGGACCCCTACGTGGTTGATGGCCGTGGGTTCTACGACCGCGAAGAGTCGAACGAGTTGCTCGCGGGCCTGCGTCTTCTGGTCAACCCCCACGACGACATGGCGCTTCTCACTGTTCTCCGTTCCCCCTTCGTCGGGCTTTCCGACGACGGCTTGTTCCTGGTGCGTGCCGGCGCCGACGATGCCCGCTCGGCTACTCTTTGGGGAGGGCTTGTACGGCGGATCCCGCCCGGCCTGTCCGAGGACGAGGGCTCTCGGGTGCGAGATTTCGTCGAGGGGCTACGCGATCTGCGCGGACGAATGGGCTCGCCGGGGCTGGCGGCGTTGATCCTGGGCGTGGTTGAGAGGTTCGACTACGACCTCGTGCTTCTCAAGGCGCACGATGGGCGGCGCCGCTTCGCCAACCTGCGCAAGCTGATGCGTCTGGCCGACGAATTCGAGGCGCTGGAAGGCCCCGACCTTGCTGCGTTCGTCCGCCACGTCGGCCAAAGGCGGCATGCTATGGCCGAGAAGGAGGGAAACGCGGCCGTCCTCGCCGAAGGCGAGGACGCCATCCGGATCATGACGGTCCACAAAGCCAAGGGCCTGGAGTTCCCAGTGGTTGTAGTGGCCGGCTTGGGCGGGGCGATGCGACCCCGTAACCCACTCGCTCTCGTCGGCCGGAGTGGAGAGATCGGCCTCAGCATCAAGAGTCCGGCGGGCGGCTTTCCTCGCCTGACCCTGGGGGAGGCCGAGAGGGTGATCGACCGGCAGCTGGCCTTGGAGGCCGAGGAGGAAGCCCGACTCTACTACGTGGCCATGACCCGAGCCGAGGAGAGGCTTATCCTGAGCGGCGAACTGAGGCGAGGCCGGCCGGCCGGTGCGCTGGGGCGCATCCTCGAAACTTTGGACTTGGCGGAGTTGCCATCCGCCGGCGCGACCACGCGGCCGCGGCCCGGGCTTGATCTGGTGGTGGGGACGGTGTCCCCCGTCCCCCGAAACCCGGGGGATCTCTCGCGCGCGGCCGGGAACGAAGTGGCAGGCGGCGCCGGAAGAGCCACCCTACCCAGGCGACCTGACCGCGCGGGTAGGCGTGCAGCAGGTCAGCTTCTCGTCACTGGCGGAGTACGAGCGGTGCCCGCGTGGCTACTATCTGGAACGGGTGCTGGGGCTCCGCGCGGAGCTCTTCTCGGGGGCGGGGCAGACCTGGCCGTCCACGCAGGACGACGGTACGAGCGACACGGAAACGGTGGGTCCGATCCTGGGAGGGCGTGACGAGCTCATCGTGGAAGGTGAGGCGCCTTGGTCCGATACCTCGGGGCGTGACGTGGGGCATGTCGTGCACCGGGTCCTGGAGACCGCCGACCTGACCCGGGCACTGGATCGAGCCGCCTCGGTCTCCGCGATCGGTCGAGCGGCGCTCGAGCTGGGTATCGAGCTGCCGGCCGGGGCGCAGGAGCGGGCGGGCAGTCTGGTTCGAGCCTTCTGGGTTTCTCAGGTCGCCGCCGCGCCGGGTCTCGGCCTCGCTCGGCGTGAGGTCCCGTTCGTCATGCGAGAGGAGGGCGTGTTGGTGCACGGCTTTCTCGATCTCCTCCTGGAGACTCCTCAGGGCTGGTGGGTGGTCGACTACAAGACCAATCGACTTGACGGCCGCTCCCTTCTCGAGGCCGGAGCTCACTACGAGCTGCAAATGGAGCTCTATGGGCTTGCCGGGCTGCGGACTGGCGCACGGCAGGCTCGGGTCAGTCTTCTGTTCCTGGAGTCACCGCGATCCCTGCACGAGCACACTTTCGTCTCCTCCGATGTTCAAGAGATTCAGGGCCGGCTGCGCCGCCGTCTGGAAAGTCTCCGCTCAGGCGACTTCTCGGGCGAGGCGGAGGATTGCACGGGTTGTGCTCTCGGGCCTGTGTGTCGCGCTCTCTGGCCGTGACCGGCGGGCGACCCACGCCTGGAGTCGGCGTCCCGCGAAGCCACCCGCCTCGTGGATCCGGGTGCGGCAGCGTGGACCCGGGCGGGGACCATAGTGTAAGATACCCCTCCGCGGGGCGTGGCGCAGCCTGGTAGCGCGCATCGTTCGGGACGATGAGGTCCCGGGTTCAAATCCCGGCGCCCCGACCATAGCAGGGAGCAAGGCCCCGAGTTGTGGGGCCTTGCTTCGAGAGGCCAGCTCGTCTCTCATGGTCTCTCGCCTCATGCTTGGAGAGCGGTGGTCGATGAGCCGCCTGGTGGGTCCGTCTGAGCGTCGTCGTGGATTCTCCCGGGCGTCCGCCCAGGACGCGACACCGGACCCGCGTCATCTTGTGCAGTATCGCGTTTTATGCGAAAGTGTTCACAAGTTGATGCGGGGCAGTCATGGCCGGCTGTCCAGCACGCTGCCGGCCCACATAGGTCCCAAGGAGGCAGACGAGTGGCAGAGAAGTTGACCCTGGGTGTCGCCGCCCGGCTATCGACATACCTGCGGATTTTGACTCAGTCCAGGAAACAAGGCTTGGAGAGCATCTCCTCCCAGGAGATAAGCGACTATGCCAACGTCAATCCCACCCAGGTTCGGCGGGATCTCTCCACTTTCGGAAAGTTCGGCAAGCGGGGAGTGGGCTACAAGATCGACTCCCTGATCTCCGAGATTCAGGCCATCCTGCACACCGGCGGGGAGCACGCCATCGCCCTCGTAGGCGCCGGCAATCTGGGGAGCGCCATCGCCACGTCCGCGATGTTCAAGGACCATGGGTTCCACATCGCGGCCGTTTTCGACAACGATCCGCGCCGAATAGGGGGACAGCTGCAGGAACTGGTGGTGGAGCCGGCTTCGACCATCACCTCGCGATGCCGCGAGCTCGGGGCCGTTCTCGGCGTCATCGCTACACCTCCCGGGTCGGCGCAGGAGGTAGCTGACCAGCTGGCCGAGGGGGGGGTGAAGATCCTCTTCAACTACACCGAAACCCTCCTCAATGTGCCCGACGAGGTCATCGTGCACACCATCAACCCAGCCGAGGAGATGCTCTACGCACTCTATTTCTACCTGACCTGATTGTCGCGCGCCCATAATGAAGCGGGGAGGGTGCTCCGCCTCCATGGGGCAGTTCGGCGGCCGAACGTGGGGGCACAGGTCAGCGAGCGGTGGCTCCGGTGAGGATTACGACCACGTACCGAGTGACCTCCGCGGAGCCGGATGGTACCGACTCCAGACTGTAGTCGCCGTCGGACGACCTTTTCAGTACTGGCAGGGTGTCCAAGGGGGGGAGGAGGCCGGTGGAGTCAGGTCCGGTCGTCGTGGTGGAGACACCCTCGCCCGAGTCGCCGGGCGTCGCAACATCAAGACCGTTCGCCCGGAGGGCCGCGACCAGCAGATCGATCTGGGCGTGCTCCATGAGGGCCGCGAACACCGGCCCGGTCTGAACGGAGGCCGAGGGCAGGGGTGACAGGCCGGTTACCTCTTCGACCACGGCAGCCCAGCCTTCGGGCTGCTGCCCCGGAGCCGAGACCCATACGGGGACGATCGGCATTTCCGCGAGCGCCTCCGCGATCGTCGTGGTGGTCTCCGGCACCGAGCTCTCATCTCCAGCGGCTTCCATCTGAGAGCGCTCGAGGGTGGTGCCTGCCTCTCCGCCCACGCCTTCCGGTTCGGCTCCGTACTCGGACGAGTCGGGTCCGACCTGGCCCTCGGGTTGAGCGTTCGCCGCCGTGGTCTGGTCGGCGGACCGGAGCCCGGCAGCGGCGGTGGTCGCGGGAGCTTCTCCGCTCTTCAGGGCGCTGTCCGTGCCTCCGCCCCCGGGGAGCAAGCGGACAGCCGCTGCACCGACCACCAGCAGAAGCACGACGATCGCCGCCGCGGGGACCAAAGCCCCCGGGCGGGTCAAGGCGCGGAAGCGTTCCCAGAACGACCGAGCGGCCTTCGGCGGGCGCGGAGCCGCGCCACTCAGCACGCGGGCCCGCAAGTCCTCCGGGGGCTCGATCTGTGGGATTGCGGCCGCGATGGTCAGGGCCAACCTCTGGGCCTCGAGAGCCTCACGACAGGGGGTGCAGTCCCGTAGGTGGGCTTCCACGGTCCCGAGGGTCTCGGGGGGGAGGGTGCCGTCCAGGTAGTCGACCGCCAGGGCTTCCCAGGCATCGACGTGCCCCGCCGGGAAGGGAGAGGGGCCAGACTCGTCCGGGAGCGGGGGAAGCTGCGGCTCGTGATCGCGCGGGTGGTCCATGGTCAAGCGTGCCTATCGGTGGGGTCGTGTACGGGTGTGACGCTGCCCTCGGAGCGGTGGTTCCCCGGACGGTCCTTACGGGCCGCGCCCTCCGCCGGGGCGTAGCCGCTCTCGGTGAGTTGGCGCGCCAGCTGGGCTCGGGCTCGGAAGATCCGGGATTTGACGGTGCCTTCCTGCACACCGAGGATTTCTGCCGCCTCGGCGTAGTCGAACCCAAGCAGGTCGCAGAGGACGACGGCCAGTCGGAAGCCTTCGTTGAGCGCCTTCAGAGCCTCACGCACCGGTTCGGAAAGCCCATCCTGCACCGGGTCGACGGCCGAGCGGGCGCCTGCGGCGAGGATGCCCCCTGGGCGTCCAGTCGCGGGGCTGGAGAGCCGGTCTATCTCCCATTCCTCGAGCGGGTCTAACCGGCGCCGGCGAAGGTGGTCGTACACGGCGTTCACCACGATCCGGTGGAACCAGGTGCTGAAGCGGGCCTCTCCCTTGAAATCGCGCAAGGCGCCGAATGCCTTGATGAAGGCTTCCTGGGAGACGTCCGCCGCATCCCAGGGGTCGCCGAGCATGCGCAGGGCAAGGTTGTACGCCCGTCGGGAGTGACGTTGGTAGAGCTCGGCGGTGGCTGAAGGGTCCCCGGAGCGGGCGCGCTGCACGAGTATGCTATCGGGATCTGCCTGAGTCGCGGGAGCTCCCACGCGCCCTCCGTCGCCGGGCAGCCGATACCTGCCCATCTGATAGACTCTTCGCGTCAGTGTGATTCTAGCAATCGGCCCAGGACCCTGCCTGTCGGGCACCGGGCGGACTTCAGGGAACGGTGCCGCCCCCAGCCTGGCGGGTGGTGAACCAGTGGGGGATGAGTGCGGATCTACGAGGAAGTCGGCCGCCTGTTCGAAGACAGCGTCGACCTGACAGTGGGCATTGAAGAGGAGTTCCAGATCCTTGACGGGAGCACCCTCGAGCTGACCGGGCGATTCGAGGAGCTCAAAGCGGAAGCCGACGCACGTTTTGGCAGGCCCCTGGTGGTCGGAGAGCTCATCTGCTCCGAAGCCGAAATTAATAGCGCCGCCTCGGCCAGCTTCGAGGAGGCGCGGGCGGACATGCGCCGGCGCCGGAGCACGCTGATCGAAGCGGCCGCCGCACGGGGGCTGGCCCTGTGCGCCACCGGCGTGCACCCTTTCAGTCACTGGGAGGACCAATCCTTCATCCAGACGCCTCACTACCGCAAAGTGGTCGAAACGCTGCAGTATGTAGCCTGGACGAACAATACCTTCGGGTTGCACGTACACGTGGGCGTGCGCGGCGCCGATCGGGCGGTGGCCGTGTGCGACGCGTTCCGATCCCTGCTGCCTCCCCTGTTGGCGCTCTCGGCCAGCTCGCCGTTCTTCCGGGGATCGAGACCGGGCTGCACTCCACTCGCGCGCAGGTCTTCATCCGGAGCTTTCCGCGGTGCGGCATTCCCGACGCGTACGGAGACTGGGCCGGCTATGCCGACTATGCCCAGTTCCTTTACGACACCGGCTGCGTGACCGAGCCCACGCAGATCTGGTGGACGGTGCGCACGCACCACAAGTTCGGTACCCTCGAGGTGCGCATCGCCGACGCGCAGCCTGACTTCGAGGCTTCCATGGCAATCGCCGGCTTCATCGTGGCCCTGGCGGGTACTTTACTCGACGAGTACGATCGCCGCGGGAGGCTGGTTGTACACGAGACCCGTTTCATCGAGGAGAACCGCTGGCGTGCTCTCCGCTGGGGGCTTGACGGCCGCCTCATCGACCTCGAGACCCGAAGGGAGAAGCCGGCCATCGAGACGGTGGCCCGTTTGGTCGACCGGGCCGCCCCGACGGCCGGTCGCCTTGGTCTGGAAAGGGAACTGGCCGGGATCGAGCGCATGCTGCGGGAGGGGAGCTGCGCGCAGCGTCAGCTGGCGCTGTTCCATGAGGGGTCGGATCTCGCCTCGATCCATCGCGGCATGGTCCAGGAAACGATGCGCGTGCCGGCTCCGGCGCGGCTGGGCGGGTGAGAGTTCGTTTCGCGGCGAGGCCCTGGCCGCCGCGCCCGGGGCTACGCAGGCTTCTGTAATCCTGCCGGCGTCTACCCGGTTTCGCGTGGCGGGTTCCACTGCGTCCCAGGACCTGCCGGGGGGTATGGTCCCGCCATGGTGGGTGGCAGGGGTCTGCCCCGGGTCAGCTGCCGGTAGGCGATGGTCCAGTAGGCGCTGAGGTAGGTCGAGACGGCCGCCTGGTAAACGCTGGCTGCGCCGAGCACCACGAACGCGAGCAGTGCCAGGCCTCCCCACGAGAAGGCGCTCAGGTCGCCTCCGGTGCGCCAGATCAGGAAGATCACCGGCAAACCTACGAGGATCAGAAAGACTACAAGAGGGATGCCGACCGCGATCGAGATGGCCAGCTGGAGGAGGAAACTCAGAACGCTATGGCCCGGATTCGCGCGCAGGATCCGCCATCCCAGACGCAGAGAGGTACCCGGTCCTACATTCTCGAGGACGAGGGCCCTGGTGGCCCAGGTCCAGACGAGCCACAGGGCGACGCCGGCGGGCGCTAGTACGGCCAGAGCTCCCAGACCGAGCAGGACCAGGGCGATGACGCGTCCCGGGCCCACGCCTCCCGAGGCCGCGATCACGACCACGGGGATGGCCAAGAGGACCACCAGAACGAGGACGCCCGCCATTGCGATGAGCGCGACCAGCAGCCAGAGGGCCACGAGCCTCCAGAATACCGCCAGCCCTCGCCTCCAGGCCGGGCCCAGTCCGACCGCGGGTTCGCCCGCGCAGGCGGCGTCGGCGCCTTGGACGAGTCCGCCCGTTGCGATAACGCGGAGCACCAGGAACACCAGGGCCAGGCCTACCGCCCCGGCCGCGAGGAGCAGGATGAGCTGCCAGTGGTCGGTCAGGAAGTCAGCGGCCCGGACCCTCGTTCCCCCGGGGAGCCGGACCTGGTCTTCGGGACCGAAACTGTAGTTGGCGGAGAAGTTGCAGCCGCCCGCTTCAGCGGCGAAGAACCCGAGGATCCACAAGTACTTGTGGTGCCAAGACACGCGCCAGGCGCTCTTCAGAAGGTCCCCGTAATCCATAGGTCTCTCCCGATATCGTTGACCCTGTCCTCGGCGGCGAGGATACTATCACGAGGTATCGGCGGGGCCGGCCGACCCCTTGACGTCGATTGGCAGCCTAAGAACTCGTTTCAGAATGACGTTTCGCCGTCAGGGCGCGATGGGCGAGTGCGAGGCAAGGACGCAGGGAGCGCTCGTAGCAGCGCTACGGGCGCGACTGAGGACGCCGCATCGTGCCGGCCAGTGCGGCCGCGGCGGCCGGGGCTTCATTTTGAAACGAGTTCCAAGGAGGTCTCATGCCCGAAGACAGGACGACGGCGGACGACGAGCGCCGCCGGCTCGAGATGGAGTTGCTCGAGAAGCTGCAAGACGAGATGCGACGCGTGAGCGTGCAGGACTACCTGCGCCAGCTGCTTATGACGTTGTCGAGCATGGCTTTCCAGCACTTGGGGCTCACTCCGGATACTCGAGAGGATCGGGACCTCGCCCAGTCCCGCCTGGCGATTGACGCCTTCGATGCCTTGACCGGCGTGGTGGCTTCCCAGGAGGACAGCCAGGAGGCGACTCTTTACCGCAGCACCCTGCACCAGATGCGTCTGGCGTTCGTCACGGCCACTGGGAGTGAGGGCGGGCCGGCGGCGGAGGAAGGCGGAGTTGGCGAGGGCGGCCAGGCGGAGCAGCCGCAGAAAGAAACCGGTGCCGGCGAGAGCAACGAGGCGGATCTCACCGAGGCCGAGGAGACATCCCCAGACCAGGAGGCATGAACGTGGCGCAGGTACAGGCGGAGATCGGGGTATTTGGAGGTTCGGGGTTCTACGCGTTCCTCGACGAGGTCGAGGAGGTGGCCGTAGACACTCCCTACGGACCCCCCAGCGACAGCTACTTCATCGGTGAGATCGGCGGCAAGAGGGTGGCCTTTCTCCCCCGGCACGGCCGCCGGCACCAGCACCCCCCGCACATGATCAACTATCGCGCGAACGTGTGGGGTATGAAAGAGCTGGGAGTGACCAAGATCATCGGTCCCTGCGCCTCGGGCAGCCTGAAGAGAGAGGTTGGGCTGGGGCACTTTGTCGTCTGCGACCAGTTCGTCGATCGCACCACCGCCCGGCGCGACACCTTCTATGACGGCCCCATCGCCACCCACGTGTCGGCGGCCGACCCCTACTGCCCCACCATCCGCAAGGTGCTCGCGGAGAAGGGTCGGGAGCTCGGCATCACCATGCACGACTCCGGCACGGTGGTCGTCATCCAGGGCCCCCGCTTCTCCACCCGGGCCGAGAGCAGGTGGTTCTCGGCGAATGGCTGGGAGGTCATCAACATGACGGCCTATCCGGAAGGGTATCTGGCCCGGGAGCTCGAGCTCTGCTACGCGAACATCTCACTGATCACCGACTACGATGTGGGCGTAGCCGACGACCCCACCATCCCCCCGGTCAGCCACGCGGAGGTCGTGCGGGTATTCGAAGAGAACAACGAGCGCCTGCGGGAGTTGCTGTTTGCTGTGATCCCCACCCTGGACCACCCGCGCGACTGCCCGTGCGCTACGGCCCTCAGCGGGGCGCGGTTCTAGGAGGCCGCCGCGGAGCGGGGGACTCGGACTGGACTGGGACGCGCCCCGGCGGACGCAGGGCGATATCGGGGATGCTCTCAGGGTTGCGTGGGGTACTGGACTACGAGGACGTCGTCCTCCCGGCGGATCTCGGCGTTGCGCACGTGGTCGAGGACCATGGTCTTCCGCTCCTCGTCCGGCTCCGCCGCCAGTTTCAGATCCATTTCGAGCACGCTTTCGTACATGCGTTGGACCAGATCGGTGGACTCCTCGGGACTCAACCCGAGCGGTTTGACCACGACCGCCACCTTCGTCAGGATGGTCTTGAGAGCCGTCAGCGAGTCGCGCTCCGGCTCACCGAGGTCACCCTGGCTTTGAGGAGATCTGTCCCGGTCTTTGTCCCGGTCGCGTTCCCCCGGTCCGTCTCTGCGTTCCCTCCTGGCCACGTCTCTCCTTTTCTAGGTTTCCGTGCTCAGCTGTAGCTTGTAGAACGAGACCGCCCGTCCGACGCCTTCGGTCAGGTCCACTCGCCACTCCCAGCCCAGCTCGCGCCGAGCCAGGGAGGCGTCGAGAGCGATGTGCTCCACCTCGCCCGGTCTGGTGGGCGCATAGATGGGCTCGACGTCCATCCCCACCGCGTCGCGGACGGCGGCGAAGATCTCGTAGTCGGAGACCTCGATTCCTCGACCAAGGTTGTAGAGACCACCGGCGCCTTTGTCGAGGGCGAGCATGTTGGCCGCCACGATGTCGTCCACGTAGCAATAGTCGCGGGTCTTTCCGCCGTCGCCGAAGATGGTAGGCCGCTGCCCGCGGAGCATCTGCAGTGAGAAGATGGCTACCACCCCCGCTTCACCGTGCGGGTCTTGGCGTGGCCCGTAGACATTGGGGTAGCGCAGAACGGTGAAGTCGGTGCCGAAGTTCTCTCTGTACGTGAAGAGGTAGTGCTCGACCGTATGCTTGCTCACGCCGTAGGGAGAGAGCGGTAGGACGGGGTGGGCCTCGTCGGCCGGCAGGTACTTGGCCTCGCCGAACATGGCCCCGCCGGTGCCGGCGTAGACGACCTTGCGCACGTTGTGACGCCGGGAGCACTCGAGCAGATTGAGGGTGCCGAGGATGTTCACCTGGGCGTCGTAGGCCGGGTCGGCCACCGATCGGCGCACGTCCATCTGAGCGGCCTGGTGCACGACCACCTCTGGCCCGACCTCGCCGAACACCTGGTCGAGCTGAGGGTTGCGCACGTCGATCTCGAAGAAACGGGCGCCTTCAGGTACGTTCTCACGCTTGCCGGTCACCAGGTTGTCGACAACGGCCACTTCGTGACCCAGCTGGATGAGCCGATCCCCGGCGTGGGACGCGATGAAGCCCGCTCCGCCGGTCAACAGGATCTTCACGGTGGTCTCCCTGTCTCCATGCTACGGTCGATGCTGTTCCGGTTAGGCGCGCGCGGGTCGGGGCATGAGGCGCGGGATCGCGCGACGCTCATGGGGTCGCGGTCGGGGTGCCGGAGCCGGATGGCTGGCGCCCATTGTAGCAGGCTTTGTCTTCGAATCGCGAGGGTGCTGTCACTCCTCGATCACGATGCGGGTGTCGGTCTCCTTGACGCCCGATATCGTCTGTACCGAGCGAAAGATGAGCTCGGCCAGGGCTCTCGGATCGGTGGCCTCGACCTCCACGACAACGTCGGCGGGGCCGGTGACGGCGTCGGCCTTGCGGACCGGCGGCAGCGTCCGGACCTGGCGCAGGATCTCCGGGACCCTACCGGGCTCTGTCTTGATGAGGACGTACGCGCGTACCATGATCCCTCCTCGTCGTTCGGGCAGATTCGGGCGGCGGGAGCGCCTGCCATGTACTCTTGCCCGGCAACCCCGGGTGGAAACCCGGTTTGGATACGCTATACTTTCGCGGCCGATCCTGGCGAGGGACCAGCGTCGGGACGTGGCGCAGCCTGGTAGCGCATCTGCTTTGGGAGCAGAGGGTCGGAGGTTCAAATCCTCTCGTCCCGACCACGACCATCACGCCGGGGCTGGATGGCGGTACCGAGCGGGTGTAGCTCAGCTGGTAGAGCGTCGGCCTTCCAAGCCGTCGGTCGCGGGTTCGAATCCCGTCGCCCGCTCCTCGGGAGCGCTCACGGCCGGAGGAACGGGTCGGAGTTGGCGCCTGTAGCTCAGTTGGATAGAGCATCGGACTTCTAATCCGCAGGTCGGAGGTTCGAATCCTCCCAGGCGCGCCTGGTAGGTCGGGGGCTCGAGGGCTCCTTCGTGGTACGCGGTGAACGTAGCTCAGTTCGGTAGAGCACTGGATTGTGGCTCCAGCGGTCGCGGGTTCAAATCCCGTCGTTCACCCTCCGGCAGCGTCGACCCTTCACCCGCCGCGTACGAGGACGCGGGAGGCGGAGGGTCGAATTGCAGTGTCGGCCGGCACGGCTCCGGGGCCGGCCGCGGCGTCGTGCGGGTGTGGCGGAATGGCAGACGCGCATGATTTAGGATCATGTGTCTTTGACGTGGAGGTTCGAGTCCTCTCACCCGCACCACTCTCGAATAGACTCGCCGCCAGGGTGCGATGCGCGCGGGCGAGGCACGGACGCAGGGAGCGGGCGGGCACAGGAGCTCGCCCTCGCATCGAAGAGGAGAAAGGACGATCGTGAAGACCACCCTCACCGAGCAGGAAGGGAACTCCGTCCGGCTGGACGTCGAGGTGCCCGCTGACGAGGTGCAGTCGCGCTTCCAGGCGACGCTGCGCCAGCTGGCCAAAGAGGTCAAGATTCCGGGGTTCCGCAAAGGGAAGGTCCCATCGACCCTGGTGGAGCAGCGCTTCGGGCGCCACGCGATCGTACACCAGATGCTCGACGACCATCTGTCGGACTGGTACGGGGCCGCTGTCGAAGAGTCGGGCATCGCTCCCGTGGACCGGCCTGAGATCGATTACGACGAAGAGCCCGAGACGGGCAAACCTTTCGCCTTCCGGGCCATGGTTACCGTCCTGCCCGTGCCCCAGCTGGGCGCTCATATGGGCGTGGAGGTCCCGCGGATCCCGTCGGAGGTGGAGGATGCCGAGGTCGACGCCCGGGTGGACCGCCTACGCGACGAGTTCGCCGAGCTCGAGGTGGTCAGCGACCGGGCGGTGCAGGAGGGCGACTTCGTCAGCATCGACGCCCAGGGTTACCTCGAGGGCGAGCCGGTGGAGGACACGAAGATCGACGACTATATGTTCCAAGTCGGCGGTGAGATGCTGCTCCCCGATCTGGAACAGGGTGTGGTGGGCATGGCCTCCGGAGAGGCGAAGACGATCGCCCTCGTCTTCCCAGAGGACTACGGCGCTGAGGACCTGGCCGGCAAGACGCTTGACTTCGCCGTCACGGTGAAGGAGATCAAACGGAAGGTGCTGCCCGCCCTGAACGACGAGTTCGCCAAGGATGTGAGCGAGTTCGAGACCCTGCTGGAACTCCGGCTCGACATCCGCAAGAAGCTCCAGAGCGCCAAAGAGGCTGCGACCGAGCGCGCGTTCCGCGCGGCCGCCCTCGAGAAGGCGGTCGCGACCATGACGGTCGACGTACCATCGGTCATGATCGAGCGGCAGGCGGCCGACATGGTGAACGACTTTGCCCGTTCTTTGACCAGGCAACGAGGCGACTTCCAGACCTACCTGGAGGCGGCGGGCACGACCCCTGAGCAGATGATGGACGATCTGCGACCCCAGGCTGAGCTCACCGTAAAGACCGGCCTGTTGCTCGACGCCGTGGTCGAAGCCGAGGGGCTGGAGCTGTCCGACGAGGAGCTCGACAAGCGTATCGCACAGCTGGCTGCCGTCGGGCAGGTAGAGCCTGCCCAGATGCGGTCGCGCCTCGAGGAGTCTGGTAGAATCGATGATATCCGGCAGCAGCTTCTGCGGGAGAAAGCCGCCGACCTGATCGTGGAGCACGCGGTCCCGGTGGCTCCGCCGGAGAAGGTGGATGAGTCGGCCGAAGGGGACGAGGCGGCGGCTGGAGAATCGGAGGTCGACGAGCGCGAGGCCAGCGACGTAGAGGTCTAGCCGAGCGGGTGACCGCCGGCTAGGACGAGTCGAAAGGATGCCAGAGTGAGCCCTTTGATCCCCATGGTGGTCGAGCAGACCAGCAGAGGCGAACGTGCCTTTGACATCTACTCCCGGCTTCTCAACGAGCGCATCATATTTCTGGGCACCCCCATCAACGATCAGATCGCCAATCTGATCGTGGCCCAGCTTCTGCACCTGGAGTCCGAGGATCCAGACAAGGACATCGCCATCTACGTGAACAGCCCGGGCGGCAGCGTTTACGCGGGCTTGGCCATCTACGACACCATGCAGTTCATCAAACCCGACGTCTCCACCATCTGCATCGGCATCGCCATGTCGATGGGGGCGCTACTCCTGGCTGGGGGGACGAAAGGGAAACGCTACGCCCTGCCGAACTCGAAGGTGCTGATCCACCAGGTGTCGGGCGGCTTCCAGGGCCCGGCCACCGATATCGAGATCCACGCCCGCGAGGCGCTGAGCCTTCGCAAGAGGCTCGACGAGATCCTCGCGAAGCACACGGGTCAGGAGTTGGAAAAGGTGGCTAAGGACACCGAGCGCGACTACTTCATGACGGCCGAAGATGCGCTGGAGTACGGGCTCATCGACAAGATCATCGAGCACAGGTAGGGGGACGCTTCGTGCCGAAAGCTTCGGGCGGTTCCGAGCAGCTCCTCTGCAGCTTCTGCGGGAAGAGCCAGCGTCAGGTCAAGAAGCTGATCGCGGGGCCGGGAGTCTATATCTGCGACGAGTGCATCGATCTCTGCAACGAGATCATCGATGAGGAGCTGGCGGCTCCCATCACGCTCGACCTCGACAACCTTCCCAAGCCCAGGGAGATCTACGAGGTCCTCGCCGATTACGTTGTCGGTCAGGAGGAAGCCAAGCGCACGCTGTCGGTGGCCGTGTACAACCACTACAAACGTGTGCAGATGGGGGCCTACGAGGACAGCGAGATCGAGCTGCAGAAGTCGAACATCTTGCTGGTGGGGCCTACCGGGTGCGGCAAGACGCTGCTCGCCCAGACCCTGGCCCGGACCCTCAACGTACCCTTCGCCATCGCCGACGCCACCGCGCTCACCGAGGCGGGTTACGTGGGCGAAGACGTGGAGAACATCCTGCTCAAGCTGATCCAGGCAGCGGACTACGATGTCAAGAAAGCCGAGACGGGCATCATCTACATCGACGAGGTCGACAAGATAGCCCGCAAGGCCGACAACCCCTCCATCACCCGCGACGTGTCCGGGGAAGGGGTGCAGCAGGCGCTGCTCAAGATCCTCGAGGGGACCACGGCCAGCGTCCCACCCCAGGGCGGGCGCAAGCATCCTCACCAAGAGTTCCTCACCATCGATACCACCAACATCCTCTTCATCTGCGGGGGCGCTTTTGCCGGTCTGGACAAGATCGTGGAGCGCCGCATCGGCCAGAAGGGGGTTGGCTTCGGAGCGAAGATCGAGGGGCGCCGCGATCGGGACGTGGGCGAGCTGTTCTCACATGTGCTGCCCGAGGATCTGCTCGAGTTCGGTCTCATACCCGAGTTCATAGGCCGCTTGCCGGTCATCTCGAACGTGCATCAACTCCGTAAGGACGACCTGATCTCGATCCTCACCGAACCCAAGAACGCGCTCGTCAAGCAGTTTCAGCGGTTCTTCGCATACGACGGCGTCGAGCTGATCTTCCCGCGGGAGAGCCTGGAAGCCATCGCCCACAAGGCCATAGAACGCGACACCGGCGCGCGCGGCCTGCGCTCCATCATCGAGGTCGCCCTCATGAACGTCATGTTCGAGCTCCCTAGCCGTCGTGACGTCACCAAGTGCGTCGTCACGCGGGAGGTCATCGAGCGGAGCATCGAGCCCACCCTGGTTACCGAGAGCGCCGATCGCGACGACCTCGATCTCGACGAAGAATCCGCATAGCGAGAGCGATCACACACATGGCTGAGTCTCAGCGGACGCTGCCGCTTCTGGCGACACGCGACCTTATCCTGTTCCCGAAGATGCTGACGCCCATTTTCGTGGGCCGCGAGAAATCGGTGCGGGCGCTGGAGCTCGCCCATCAAACCGGGGGCCCGCTGATCCTGTCGGTACAGAAGCAGGCCACGCTCGAGGACCCCAACGAGAGCGATATCGAGCGGGTGGGCACTCTAGCCAAGGTGGTCCAGCTAAGCCGGCTGGCCGACGGCACGGTCAAGGCGTTGGTGGAGGGGCAGTCACGGGTGTCCATCGAGTCCTTCGCCTCGGTCTCCCCGCTCTTCAGCGTGTCCTACCGCCCGCTGCGAAAGCGGGAGCCCAAGAACATCCTCCGGGTGCGGGCCCTCATGGACTCGGTGGCGCGGGAATTCTCACTGTATGTGAGCCAGTCGCCTCAGCTGCCCGAAGAGGCCGAGACCGCCCTGGACGCGGTCATCGACCCCGAGGACGTGGTCGACACGGTCGCCGCCCTCCTGGCCATCAGCCCCGATCGCAAGCAGGATCTTCTGGAAGGCGAGGACGTAGAGGAGCGGCTGATGATGCTGCTCGAGATCCTCATCCAGGAGAACGAGTTCCTGGCGATCGAGCAAGATATCGCCGAGCGTGTGCACGACAACCTGGAACGGCACCAGCGAAAGGTGTTTCTGCGCGAGCGCCTGCGCGTACTGCGTGACGAGCTGGGAGAAGAGGAGGACGACGAGAGCGAGCAGGGTCAGTACCTGAAGATGATCCAGGAGCGCGGCCTGCCCGAGACCACGTCCGCGGCCCTCACCAAGGAGGCCCGGCGCCTGAGCGATCTGCCCCCCTTTTCTGCCGAAGTGGCCGTGGTCAAGACCTACCTCGACCACGCGCTGGGTCTGCCGTGGGGTACGCTCTCCGGCGAAGGCCTGCCCGACGTGCAGGCGGTGGCCCGCGTACTCGACGAGACCCACTATGGCTTAGCGGACGTGAAGGACCGCATCGTCGAGTATCTGGCGGTGGCCCGCTTGCGCAAGGGCACTCCGCCCAACACCACCCTGTGCCTGGTGGGGCCGCCCGGCGTGGGTAAGACCTCGGTGGCTATGGCCATTGCCGAGGGCTTGAACCGGCCTCTGCAGCGCATCAGCCTGGGCGGCGTGCGGGACGAGGCCGAGATCCGCGGGCACCGCAAGACCTACGTGGGGGCCATGCCGGGCCGCATCCTCGACGCCCTTAAGCGGGCCGGCGTCGACGATCCGGTGATCTTGCTCGACGAGCTGGACAAGATGGAGTCCGACTGGCGCGGCGACCCGGCGGCCGCTCTGATGGAGGTGCTGGACCCTGTGCAGAACCAGGCCTTCCGTGACACCTACCTGGAGCTCGACTACGACCTCTCCCGCGTGCTCTTCGTTGCCACCGCCAACTACGAGGAGGACATCCCCGAGACCCTGCACGACCGGCTGGAGGTCATCCGCCTGCCCGGCTACACCGAGCGAGAGAAGGAAGAGATCGCCCGCCGGCACCTCGTGCCCAAGCTGGCTGAGCAGAACGGGCTGGCTGAGTTGGGGGACATTTTCACACGCGTCGCTCTCCGCACCCTGATCCGCTTCTACACACGGGAGGCCGGGGTGCGTGAGCTGGCCCGGCTGGCGGGCAAGGTCTACCGGAAGCTGGCGCGCATGCGCGTGGAGGGCAAGCCCCTGCCCAGGCGGGTGGCTCCGCGCGACCTCGAGCGCCTGCTGGGGGCGCCACCGTTCCTCAAGGCACGGCTGGAGGACACGCCCCAGATCGGAGTGAGCACGGGCCTGGCCTATACGGGGGCGGGGGGTGACATCCTGCGCATCGAGACCGTGGTGGCTCCAGGAAAGGGGGACTTCCACATCACGGGCCAGCTCGGTGAGGTGATGCAGGAGAGCGTCACGGCCGCTTGGGGCTACCTGAAGACGGCGCTCTCCCGCGACACAGCTCTGGCGGCTTTGTGGAGCGCCTCACCCGGTAAGGCATATCTGCTCGACCAGTACTCACCGCCCGACGGAGGACCGGGGGAAGGCCCGGCTCAGCTGGGAATCAGGCTGGAGGAGGCGGCGCAGGGCGAAGTTGGCACCTACATCGACCAGGAGACGGATATCGCTGGAGGCGTATCCGCCTGCGACGGTGGAGGACCGGCGGATCACGAGCTGCTCTCGGCCCTCGAGATCCGCATGCATCTGCCCGAGGGGGCGGTGCCCAAGGAGGGACCTTCGGCCGGAGTGGCCGTGGCGGCGTCGCTGCTCTCGGCTCTGACGCAGCTGCCTCTGGAGCCGCGGGTGGCTCTCTCGGGCGAGATCACCCTCACCGGTCAGGTCCTGGCGGTCGGGGGTCTCAAGGAAAAGCTCCTGGCCGCCCTGCGCGAAGGAGTGGATAAGGTGGTGCTGCCGGCGGACGTGAGACCCCAGGTCCGGGAGCTGCCCGTCGAGCTCACGCGGGGGCTGGAGATCGTGTACGTGTCGAGTTTCGCGGAGGTGCTGGAGCACGTCCTCGTCGTGGGGCCCGGTGGCGCCCGCCCGCCGGCCGGCCGCCACCGGGCGGCGTGACTCCGCCTTTCAAGGAGAGGAGATGGGGTGGGTGAGGTGATCATGCCTGCGCGCTACTCCCCCCACGAGGTGGAGCAGCGGATCATGAAGGAGTGGCTCGACCGGTCGGCGTTCCATACGGAGCCCGACCCGGAGCGGGAGTCCTACTGCATCGTCATCCCCCCGCCCAACGTCACCGGTTCGCTCCACATGGGCCACGCCTTGAACGGCACCCTGCAGGACGTCCTTATCCGCTACCACCATATGCGTGGCACGAACACGCTCTGGGTGGTGGGCACCGACCACGCCGGCATCGCCACCCAGAACAAGGTGGAGGCGCAGCTGGCCGAGGAAGGGCTGCGCAAGGAAGACCTGGGCCGCGAAGCCTTCGAGAAGCGCGTGTGGGCCTGGAAGGAGAAGTACGGCTCGACCATCATCCACCAGCTTAAGAAGCTGGGCTGCGCCTGCGACTACGGGCGCGAGCGCTTCACCATGGACGAGGCTTACCACGACGCCGTGCTGCATGTCTTCGTGATGCTCTACGAGAAGGGCGACATCTACCGCGACGTGTACCTGGTCAATTGGTGTCCGCGCTGCGGCTCGGCCATCTCTGATCTCGAGGTGGAGCACGTCGAACGGACCGACAAGCTCTACTACATCAGGTATCCGGTTGTGGGCGCCGGCGACGCCCTGATCGTGGCCACCACCCGACCAGAGACCATGCTGGGCGACACGGCCGTGGCCGTCCATCCCGAGGACCCCCGCTACGGCAGGTATGTGGGCATGACGGTGCTGCTGCCCCTGGCCAATCGAGAGATCCCCATCATAGCCGACGAGCACGTGGACCCGGAGTTCGGCACGGGCGCCCTCAAGATCACCCCGGGTCACGACCCCAACGACTGGGAGATCGGTCGGCGTCACGGTTTGCCTGCCATGTCGGTCATCGGCTTCGACGGGCGCATGAACGAGCAGGCGGGTGAGTTCGCCGGCATGGATGCCGACGCCGCCCGGGCAGCGGTGATGGCCAGGCTAGAAGGGCAGGGGTTCTTCGTCAAGGCCGAGGAGTACGCTCACTCAGTGGGCACGTGTTACCGCTGCGGAACTGTGATCCAGCCGCTCCTCTCCCTCCAGTGGTTCATGGACATGAAGCGCCTGGCTGCTCCGGCCATCGAGGCGGTAGAGCGGGGAGAGGTGCGTTTCGTGCCCGAGCGCTGGAACGACGTCTACCTCGATTGGATGCGGGGCATCCGCCCCTGGTGCGTGAGCCGTCAGCTCTGGTGGGGGCACCGGCTGCCTGTCTACTACTGCGACGATTGTGAGCACGTGGTCGTGACGATGCGGGCGCCTGAAGCCTGCCCGGAGTGCGGCGGAGACGTGCGGCGCGACGAGGACGTGCTCGACACCTGGTTCAGCTCGGCGCTCTGGCCCTTCGCCACCCTGGGCTGGCCGGAGCGGACCCCGGAGCTGGCCGCCTTCTATCCGACGAGGGTGCTCTCCACGGCTCGGGACATCATCTATCTGTGGGTGGCGCGCATGATCATGATGGGCCTGGAGTTCGTGGGTGACATCCCCTTTCACGACGTCATCGTGCACCCCACCATCATGGCGGCCGACGGCCGGCGCATGAGCAAGAGCCTGGGAACGGGAGTGGACCCCCTCGACCTGATCGAGCAATACGGCGCGGACGCCACTCGGTTCGGGCTGGTCTACATGAGCTCGACGCAGGATGTCCGCTTCAGCGCGGAGCGCATCGAGATGGGACGCAACTTCGCCAACAAGATCTGGAACGCCTCGCGGCTGGTGCTGCAGGGGGCGCATCCCGAGGCCGAGGCGTCTGTGGCCCTGGTCACGCCCGCCGACCGCTGGATCTTCAGCCGGCTGAGCGGTGTCACGCGGGAGCTTCAGAGTTTGTACGAGGGCTACGACTTCTCCGAAGCCGCTCGCCTGCTCTACCGGTTCATCTGGAACGAGATGTGCGATTGGTACCTGGAGGTGAGCAAGCCTCGCCTCTACGGCGACGACCAGGCTGAGCGGCTGCAGGTAAGCGGCAACTTGCTGGTCGTCCTGGAACGGGTCATGGGCCTGCTTCATCCGCTCATGCCCTTCGTGAGCGAGGAGATCCACCGCAACCTGCCCCAGGTGCGCCGGCGGGCGGAACGGGACAGGCCTGCCCTCAGCCTTTTCGACAGCGCCTTCCCTTCACCCGATGGCGGCGCCTGGTTCGACCCGGCCGCCGAGCGGACCATGGAGGCCTTCATGGAGATAGTCTCCGGACTGCGCTCGACGCGAGACGACCTCGGCGTGGCCCGAGAGGCCGAGGGGCGGGTGTGGGTGATTGCCGGCGATCCGGAGGCCGCCGCCGGCCTGGTGGAGCAGCCCCGGTCGCTCAGACTGCTGGCCGGCTGCGTCTTGGAGGGCGTGGTCACCGGCGGTGACGGCATACCGGCTGGTCGCTACGCCACCGTGGAGGCTCCGGGGGTGCAGGCTTTGCTGACCCTGGAGGGGTTCATCGACATGGAGAAGGAACGGGCCCGTTTGCTGGGCAAGGCCGGGAAGGCCCGCGCCGAGCTGGGGCGGGCTCGAGCCAAGCTGGACAACTCCGGCTTTCTGAGCAACGCTCCGGCACAGGTGGTGGAGGAGATGCGTGGCCGAGCAGCCCAGGCGGAGGCTACTCTGACCGAGGTGTCCCGCCAGTACAAGGAGCGGGTGGGCGAGGATCTCCCTTCATGAGCCACGTGGCGCCGGTGACGTTGCAGGAAGCTCAGGCCTATGTGCACGGCTTGGAGATGCTCGGCATGCGCCTGGGTCTCAACCGGGTACGGGCTCTGGCCGACGCTCTTGGGGATCCCCAGGACGCCTACCGCACCATCCACGTGGTCGGTACCAACGGCAAGTCGTCCAGCACCCGCTTCATGGCGGCGGTGCTCAAGGAGCATGGCTACCGAGTGGGGGCCTATGTCTCGCCCCACCTGGTCAGTCTGGCCGAGCGACAGATCGTCGATGGGATGCCGTCCGCCGACGAAGAGTTCTACAGCCTGGTGGCGCGGGTGATGCCCGTGGCGGCCGAGGTGGAGCACGCATTCCCTGAGGGGGAGCGCCTCACACAGTTCGAAGTCCTGACGGCCACCGCATTCCTGTACTTCAAGGAGATGGGGTGTGAGGTGGCCGTGATCGAAGCCGGACTGGGCGGCCGCTGGGACGCTACCAGTATCATCCACTCCGAGGTCCAGGTGGTCACCAGCATCGGTCTGGAGCACACGGCGCAGCTAGGAGAGACGGTACTGGCTATTCTAGAGGAGAAGGCGGCCGTGATCCCGCTGGGGGGTAAGGTCATGGCCGGTGCCCTGGAGCCGATCGTCAAGGCCAGGCTCGGGGAGATCTGCGCCGAGCGCAAGGCGGTCGTGCGCTTTCTCGACGACGAGGTCTCGCTGCTCAGCGGCCGCCAGCAGGCGGGCTTCGACGTCTTCGGAGCGGAGGACATCTACACCGACCTGCGTCTCGGCGTGCTGGGGCGGTACCAGCGCAGCAATGCCGCCGTGGCCGTCGGGGCGCTCGAGCTCTTCCTGGGGCAGGCCCTGGAGATCGATTCCTTGCGTCGCGGATTGAAGGAGACGGTGGTGCCCGGTCGCCTGGAAGTGCTCAGCGAGCAGCCTCTCTGCATTCTCGACGGAGCGCACAACCCGTCCGGCATGGCTGAGATGGTGAAGTCGCTCGACCACATCCTCGACCGCCGGCGCCTGATCGGGGTGGTCTCGATTCTGCGGGATAAAGGCGCTGTGGAAATGCTGAACGACCTGGCCCCGCGATGCGACATCCTCTTCGTGACCCAGAACAGCAACCCCCGCTCCTACTCGGCCGAAGAGCTCGCCCGGCTGCTGGAGGACCTAGACCACAAACCCGAGGTGTTCGTCGATTCCGATTCCCGGTCGGCGCTGAAGAGCGCCTACAAGCTGGCCACTTCGAACCAAGTGGTCCTGGTGACCGGCTCGTTGTACCTGATCTCCGACCTCAAGCGGTCCCTGGTCAGGCTGTGAGCGGCGACGTGGCCGGAAGGCGCAAAGATGCCCGCGACGTAATGCTGTTCACGGTGCTCGTGCTCATACTTATCGTCGTGCTATTCTTCACCATCGGCTACTTCATTGGCTCGAAGGTCATCTAGGAGTCTGGTTTGGATCTCGACAACGCGATTCAGTCCATCCAGAACATCATCGAGTGGGACGGCTGGACCCTTGTCTGGTACCTGGTGTGGTTCTCGGTGGTCGTGCTCTGGCTGGCCCTCGTTTTCTGGACGCTCAAAGATGCGCGTAAGCGCATCGAGGACGTTCTGATCATCGCTGTAGCGGTCGCCACCTCTCTGGTCTTCCCCTTCATCGGTACCCTGGTGTATACGATTCTGCGTCCGGCGGAGTATCTGGCAGACGTTCGCGAACGGGATCTGGAGATGCGGGCCATGGAGCAGGAACTCCGGGTGTCCCGGGTGTGCCCCAACTGTCGTGAGCCTGTGCGCGATGACTACGTGATATGCCCCAAGTGCCGCAAGGGGTTGCGCACTCCATGCGATACCTGCAGCCGGCCGCTCGAGTACTCGTGGAAAGTGTGCCCCTATTGCGGGGCCGAGCCCCACCCGCGTCGCTCGGTCTCGCCGCTGGAGGAACCGACCGAGGTCTTGGGGGGAGGCGCAGTCTGAGGGCTCGTTTTCAGAACGAAGCCTTGGCCGCCGCGCGCGGCGCGATGCGGCGTCTCGCTTTCGCCCGTTGTCCCCGGCTACGCCCGCTCCGCTGCGTCCTTGCCGTGCACACGTCCATCGTGCCTTGACGGCGAAGTGTCATTCTGAAACGAGCTCGAAGTTCTTCAGATGGTCCCGGGATCGATTGTCGCGGCGGCTCGCGCCGCCGCTTCCGCGTGTGATCTACGGCGGCGCGGCTCTGCGCGCGGCCCGAACAGGAGGTGGAGATGGTAGTGGAGCGGACCCTGGTGCTGATCAAGCCCAACGGCGTGGCCCGCGGCCTGGTGGGCGAAGTGACCGCCCGCGTGGAGCGGCGAGGTTTCCACCTCAGGGGCATGAAGATGCTGCGGGTGAGCCGAGAGCTTGCCGAGAAGCACTACGAGGAGCACATCGGCAAGCCGTTCTTTGGAGAGCTGGTTGACTTCATCACCTCGGGACCCATCGTGGCCATGGCGGTCGAGGGACCGTCGGCAGTCAAGGTCGTGCGAGACATGATGGGGGCCACCGACCCCCGGGAGGCAGCTCCGGGTACCATCCGAGGCGACTACGCGCTGGAGATCGGCGAAAACGTGGTGCACGGCTCGGACAGCGTGGAGAGCGCTAATCGGGAGCTGGGCCTGTACTTCACGGCGGGTGAGCTGGTCGACTGAATCCTGCGCACCTCTTCCGGGAGGCCAGGGATGACGCGAGGTGTGACGGAGTGAGTCGCAAGAAGAGCTATCCGGCTGACTTCCAGCTGCTGCTGGCCTCGCGCTCGCCGCGCCGCCAGCAGCTCCTGGAGGCCATAGGGGTGCCCTTCCGGGTGGTTCCTTCGAGAGCTAAGGAGCGGAACGGTGGTACCAATCCCTATGCACTGGCCGAGTGGAACGCCCTGTCCAAAGCTCAGGCCGCCCGCGTCCCCGCCGGAACGGCGGGGCGGTACTTCGTGCTGGGTACGGATACCATCGTGGTGAGCGAGGGCCGGGTGCTGGGCAAGCCAGGGGGCAAGGACGACGCTAAGGACATGCTGCGGGCGCTCTCCGGGCGGACCCACCGGGTGATCTCGGGAGTGGCCCTGCTTTATTGCAGTCAGAACCGCCAGACCGACTTCCGGGTGGCCCACGCGGTCACCCGGGTGCGCTTCGCCCCTCTTGGGGCGCCCGAACTGGAGGCCTATCTCGCTTCCGATGAGTGGAGGGGTAAAGCGGGAGCCTACGCCATTCAGGGTCGCGCCGCCCTGTTCGTAGAGGGAATCGAAGGCGACTACAGCAACGTGGTCGGTCTGCCGCTGCCCCTGCTCGCGCGTTTGTTCCGGGAGCTCGGGTTCGATCTTCTACGCCGGGTTTGGGTGGACGCGGGGGAGTAGGCCGGCTGGGTGGTGTTCGCGGCGCGGGCAGGTATAATTGCAGCTTTGTAGGCACGGCGCGAAGGTCGTGGCTCTAGACGCGGAGGGGTGGACATCGGGTTTCTGAGCTTCGTAACCGGGTTTGGCGGCAGGGACATGGCCGTCGACCTGGGCACCGCAAACACACTCGTGTACGTAAGAGGCCGGGGTATCGTGCTCTCCGAGCCATCGGTGGTGGCCATCGACTCGCGCACCGGCGAGGTTCACGCGGTCGGCGCCGAGGCCAAGCGCATGCTGGGCCGCACCCCGGGAACCATCACCGCCATCCGTCCCCTCAAGGACGGCGTCATCGCCGACTTCGACGTCACTGAGCAGATGCTCCGGCATTTCATCCAGAAGGTGCACCAGAACCGCTGGGCCCATCCCCGGGTGGTCGTCTGTGTGCCGTCGGGAGTGACCGGCGTCGAGCGCCGGGCCGTGGAGGAGGCCACCATCACCGCCGGCGCCCGGGCCGCGTATCTCATCGAAGAGCCCATGGCCGCGGCCATCGGGGCCGGACTGCCAGTGAGCGAGCCTACTGGGAGTATGATCGTGGATATCGGTGGCGGCACCAGCGAGGTGGCCGTCATCTCCCTGGGCGGGATCGTCACCGCGCAGTCGGTGCGCATCGGTGGGGATGAGCTCGACGAGGCGATCATCGCCTACGTCAAGAAGGAATACAAGCTCATGATTGGCAGCCAGACGGCCGAGGAGCTGAAGCTGGAGATCGGGTCGGCCTTTCCCTTGGAAGAGGAGGAGCAGGCGGAGATCCGGGGCCGCGACCTGGTGACCGGTCTCCCCAAGACCGTGCTCATCTCGTCGGAAGAGGTGCGTGATGCCATCTCCGAGCCGGTTGCCGCCATCGTCGACGCGCTCAAGGCCACCCTTGACAAGACGCCTCCCGAGCTGGCCTCGGATATCATGGACCGAGGTATCATGCTCGCGGGCGGCGGCTCTCTTCTGAAAGGCCTGACCGAGCGTATCCGCCAGGAAACGCAGATGCCCGTACACCTGGCCGAGTCGCCGCTCACCTGTGTGGCGGTGGGTTCCGGCCGTTCGCTGGAAGAGTTCGAGGCGCTCCATCGGAGTTCGCAGAGGGCACGCAGGCGCCGCTACTAGCTAGCGGGGGTCGACTATGCCACGCAAAACCGTAGCGCGGCGGCGCTTGGTCTTCGCCGCACTTGTCCTCACGGCGCTGGTTCTCCTGAGCGCTTTCTTCCGGGAGCCCGCCACCGGCGTCCTCCACTCGGTGCAGCGCAGCGGATTCGATGTCCTGTCCCCCTTGCAGAGCCTGGCCTCGCGGGCCGTTCAGCCCTTCCAGGACGGGTATCGCTGGAGCAAGGACTTGATGAGGGCCAACAGCCGCAACCGGGAGATGACCAGGGAGCTTGAATCGATGCGCGGTCAGCTCGTGCTGCTCGAAGAAGCCCGCCAGGAGAACGACCGTCTGAAATCGCTGCTGGAGCTCAAGGACGCTGACATCTTTCCCAAGGGCTCTACCTTCGTGACCGCCCGGGTCATCGGGCGATCCCCCACGCGCTGGCAGGAATGGGTCCAGATCGACCGAGGCACGGCCGACGGGGTGGCCCTGAACCAGCCGGTGGTGGGGGCCACCATCCCCACAGATCAGTCGCTCTCAGGGAAAGGTCTGGTGGGCAAGGTCATCGCGGTGGGGGAGCACGCCGCCCAGGTGCAGCTAATCATAGATCCGGAGTCAAGTGTCGCTGCCGTGGTGCAGGGCGCGAGCGACCGCCCCGAAGGGATCGTCGAGGGCATGATTCCAGGGAAGCTCCTTATGGACTTCGTCGAGCGGGACAAGGTGGTGGAGCTCAAGCGCATCGTCATTACCTCGGGTTTCGGGCAGATCTTCCCCAAAGGCATCCCCATCGGCTTGGTGGAGAGCGTGGGTGAAGAAGACGTCAACATCTACAAGCAAATCGAGGTCAGGCCTTTCGTGGATTTCAGCATTCTTGAGGAGGTCATGGTGCTGACCAACCCTGCCCCGGCGGGAGAGGCGGTGGAGGACATGAGTTCCATCGCACCGCAGCAAGACATGGGAACGGGCGGGCAATGATGCCGCGTCGCCTCGGCCACATGCGGGTGGCCCGAGCGTGATTGCGGCCTGGCTCGCGGACAAGGGCCGGCTGGCTCTGGCCCTGGTGGCGGCCGTCGCTTTTCAGACGGTGGTCACTTCGCAGCTGCCCATCCTGGGCGTAACAGCCGACCTGTTTCTACTCCTGACGGTGCTCGTGGCTATCAGCCGAGGAGCTACGGTCGGCTTGGTGTTCGGCTTCGTGGCCGGGTTGACGGCCGACATTGTGTTTCTCGACCCGGTGGGACTCCGGACCTTCATCTACCTGATCGTGGGGTACGGCGTCGGCTGGTATGTCGAGGAATTCGGGCTGCCGAGCGCCTGGATGGTGGTGGTCCTGGCGGGTGTGACGTCGCTGCTCTCCCAAGGGGTGTACGGGATCTTTCAGTTCATCATGGGTTCGGCCGGAGGCTTCATGGCCATGACCCGCCTGCAGGTGCTGCCCGCGGCCCTGGTCGATGGCCTGCTGGCCGCGCCTCTCTATGTGGGGCTGGTGCGCTTGCGAATCCTGCCGCGGCCGGATGCCGCCGATCCTTCTTTTCGCTAGGAGCTCGCTGTGTACCTGGAACCCGTGCGCAAGAAGCGTCCTCCGGCCGACGACCCCTCTATCGGCATGCGTTTGGGAGCCCTGGCGGTGGGGGTCGTGCTGCTTTTCGCTTTGCTGGGTTTCCGGTTGTGGTTCCTGCAGATCCTCTCGGGTGACCACTTCGTCAACCTAGCTAACAACAACCGCGTGCGGACGGTGACCATCGAAGCGCCTCGGGGTGTCATCTACGACCGGAACATGGACGTGCTGGTGAAGAACCGGGCCGGTCTGAGCCTGGGGATCCTGCCCATGGACGTGCAGGACGAAGGCGAGGTGGTTTCCCGACTTGCGGCAGTGCTGCAGATTCCTGTGGAGGACATCGAGAAGAAGCTCGAGAAGGGCAAGAAAGACCCCTACGTGGTCACCACCATCAAGGAGGACGTGCCCGAGAATCCCATCGTCGCGTACATCAAGGAGCACAGCCTGGAATTCCCCGGTGTGCGAGTGGAGAAGTCCTACCTGCGGGATTATCCCCGCAAGGAGTTCGCCACCCACGTCCTGGGGTACGTGGGTGCCGTCTCCGATGACGACCTGAAGAAGTTCGACATTGGTGATGTGAAGGCAGGCGCTCGCATCGGCAAGGACGGCGTCGAGGCCACATACGACTCCTACCTGCGGGGCACGACAGGGTCGCGTATCGTGGAGGTGGACGCCTCTGGCCGGCCCAAGCGGGTGCTGGAGCAGATCGATCCCCTGCCTGGCAACAATCTGGTGCTCACTATCGACTCCGACATTCAGGACGCCGCCGAGCGTGCCATCCGCGAAGGTCTCCAACGGGCCCACGAGGACGGCTTTGTGAATGCCCCCGCTGGGGCGGTGGTGGCTATGGACCCGCGAAACGGGGAGATCCTGGCTCTGGCTTCGTACCCCGACTACGATCTCTCCGCTTGGGTCGGAGGGATGGACGCGTCGATTTACGAAGCGCTCAACGCGAAAGGCGCTCACAACCCGTTTCTGGACCGGGTGATCATGGGCCGCTATCCGGCGGCCTCGACCTTCAAGCCGTTCGTGGCGGCCACTGCGCTCAAGACCGACCTGATCGATTGGAATACCGTGTTCTTCGATCCGGGTTCGTACAAGGTGGGCCGGCAAGTATGGCGCTGCTGGAAGACGGAGGGTCATGGCGACGTCAATCTGGTCGAGGCCATCATGGAGTCATGCGACGTGTACTTCTACAACCTGGGCAACAAGTTCTATGACCAGAAGGGGGCGGTACTGCAGGAGGGTGTGCGGGAGTTCGGCTTCGGCAGCACCACCGGCATCGACCTTCCTGGCGAGTACAGCGGCAGAGTGCCCGACAAGGATTGGAAGCAGGAGGTAGGCGAGACCAAGGAGGATAAGGCCTGGAAGCCTGGCGACGACATCAACCTGTCCATTGGCCAGGGCGACCTGCTGGTGACGCCACTGCAGCTGGCGGTGGCCTTCTCTGCCATCGCCAACGGGGGCGATGTGATGGTACCGCGGCTCGGTATGCAGATCACGGACGCCTCGGGTAGCGTCATTTGGCACTATGAGCCCGAGAAGCGCAACCACATAGAGATGGTTGGCGAGGATCTGGATCAGATCAGGCGGGGCCTGCTCTACGTGACCTCGCAACCGGAAGGCACGGCCTACGGGGCTTTCAAAGGCTTCCCCATCCCCGTGGCCGGGAAGACGGGCACGGCCGAGAAACGGCCCGAGGACGACTACGCCTGGTTCATGGGTTACGCTCCGGCAGAGAATCCTGAGATCGTGGTGGTGGCCCTGGTGGAGCAGGGAGGCCACGGAAGCTCGGTGGCCGCTCCGGTGGTGCGCCGCGTTCTGGAGAAATACTTCCACGTGGAGGACGGCAGCATCCCCAGCGAGATCACGGTGACCGAATGAACGTGCTGCAGAAAGCCGACCAGCGTCCGCGGGCCGGGTTCAGCCTCCTGCGTTATCTGCGGAACGTCGACTGGATCCTTCTGCTGACCACCCTGGGACTGACCGGCTACGGCATGGCCGCGATCTACTCCGCCACCCACGCCGACCCGAACCTGCCCACCAGCACGTACTACGTGCGCTCCCAGGCTTTGGGACTGGTGGTGGGGCTGGTGGCCATGGTGACCATCAGCCTGATCCCCTTCGGGGTGTGGGCCCGCTGGCGCAACTATCTCTATGGGTTCTCGCTGGCCTTACTGGCGCTCACCTTGGCGATCGGGGCGGAGCGCATGGGGGCCCGCCGCTGGATCGCCCTGCCGTTCTTCGACCTGCAGTCGTCGGAGTTGGTGAAGATGGCGGTGCTGGTGGCCTTCGCCGCTCTGCTTGTGGAGGGGGTGGAGCTGCGCGACCGCTTCCGTTTCGTTCTCAAGAGCGTGGCCTTCATGGCCGCACCGGCCGTGCTCATCTTCATCCAGCCCGATCTGGGGACCGCCCTCGTGTTCGGAGTGATGCTGGCCGTCATGCTGGTCGTCTGGGGCATACGCTGGACCCACGCCGCCGCTTTGGCTGGGGCGGCACTAGCCGCCGCCGTCGCCGTGCTCCGCGTGTTGCCTGGTCTCGGCCTCAGCTTGCTGCAGCCTTATCAGATCCAGCGGCTGCTGGTGTTCCTCGATCCCGAGAAGGACACCAGCGGTGCCGCCTATCAGCTTTGGCAGAGCAAGATCGCTGTCGCCAGCGGGATGTTCACCGGCAAGGGCTTCATGGAGGGTACGCAGACCCACCTCAACTTCCTGCCCGCGCACCATACAGACTTCATCTTCTCTGTGATCGGAGAGGAGCTGGGCTTCGCGGGGGCCATGCTGCTCCTCGGCCTGTTCTTGATCGTGGCGTGGCGGGCGCTGCGCATCGCCGGCATGGCGCGCAACCTTTTCGGGACGCTCATTGCAGCAGGGGTGGGCAGCGTCGTCGTCTTCCAGGTGTTCGTCAACGTGGGCATGACCATCGGCATCATGCCAATTACTGGCATTCCTCTGCCGTTCGTCAGCTTCGGCAGCAACTCCCTGGTGGTATTCTTGACGGGCGTGGGTCTGTTGGAGAGCGTACACATACACTCGCGTACCGCCCTGTACGGGGGACGTCTCAAGGGAGAGCCGTATGGCCAGATTGGCCCTTAGGAGGCCGTTGAAAAACGAAGCCCAGGCCACCGGGCAGCACGGGGCGGCGCCATGCCGCGTCCTCGGTCGCGCCGTAGCTCTGCTACGCCCGCTCCCTGCGTCCGAGTTGCCTCGCACGCGCCCAGCGCACCCTGACGGCGAAGCGTCATCATGAAACGAGCTCTCGGCGCGACGAAGATCTGGGATGCCTGGAAGGAGGTGGCGTCCACCGCCGATGTGGCCGCCTCTCTCGTCTTGGCCGGGGATGCGCAGTTGATGGCGCAAGCTCGGGCGGTCCTTTCGCCTGATGGAGCATGGATCCGGGCCTGCGAGCAGGGTCTCGACTCCCTGCGGGATGTAGCCCTGAGCCAGGGCGAAACCTTGCTGGTGTTCTCCCAACCCCGAGAGGAGGACGAGGTCGTCGCCGGGCTGCGGACCGCCCGGCTGCCCGCGGGAGCGGTTGTGGCCGTGGACGACGGCTCGGCGGCCACCTGCCAGGTGACCTGGTACGAGGACCAGGTGGGGCGGGTGTCCTTTGCCGACGACGAGGCCGCCTGGCTGGTGCTGGGGGGCGCGGTGCTCGACGCGGCCGAGGAGCACGCGGTGGCCTTGGGCCGTCGCTATCCGGGTTTGCGCAGCCAGGCGGCCGCCCGGGTAATCCGCAAGACTTCTCGCCAGAACGGCGTCATCGGGGCCGCCTTCATCCTGCCCGGCACCGACATGCCGGTGATGACTCTGAACCAGGTGAAGATGGTGCTCTCCATCGCCGCCATCCATGGCGAGGAGATCACCGCCGAGCGCGCTCTGGAGCTTCTCGGGGTGGTGGGCGCGGGCTTCGGCCTGCGGGCCATCGCCCGTCAGGCGCTCGACTTTGTGCCCGGCCCGGGCTGGGCGCTCAAAGGCGCCATCGGGTACACGGGCACCCGTGCCCTGGGCGAGGCCGCCCTGCGCTATTTCGAGCAGGGCGCCCCGGCGACACCCAGCCGCCTGGCCTCCCTGGCTCGACGAATCAGGAAGTGAAGCCAGTGCGGAAACGGCCCGACCGGGCTGGCTTCCGCCGTCGCTTCGAGACCGTGCTCTCGCGGGTGCAGAACCCAGCACGCCTCGTGGGCGGCGAGATCGGGGTCGGTCCCGGTTTCTGCGACGACGATGAGCTCCGCCTCGTGCTGGCCTTCCCCGACGCGTACGAGGTGGGTATCTCCAATCAGGCCGTGCAGATCCTCTACCACCTGGCCCGAAGGATGGCGGGGGTAGGAGTCGAGCGAGCCTACCTGCCATGGGTGGACGTGATTGCCGAGCTGCGCCGTCAGGCGGTCCCCCTTCTCACCTTGGAGACCTGGACCCCGGTGCGCGACGCCGACGTGCTCGGGATCAGCCTGCAGCACGAGCTCAACTACAGCAATGTCCTCGAGTTGCTCGACCTGGCGGGCGTTCCCGTGCGGGCGGAGCAGCGCGGAGAGGATGATCCGCTGGTTGTAGTGGGCGGCCCGGCCACGGCCAACTTCCTCCCTATGGCTCCCTTCCTGGATGCGGTGGTGGTGGGCGACGGCGAGCAGGTGCTGGGGCAGCTGCTCGAGACGCTGGGTGAAGCGATCGCCTCCCGGGAGAGCCGGGACCAGCGCAAAGCCCGCCTCGCTGGCGTGCCCGGAATCTACGTGCCGGGCCAGAGCCGGCGGGTTACGCGCCGGGCCCTCGCCAAGCTCGAGGGGGCTGCCTACCCAGTAGGCTGCCTGGTCCCGTTGACGGCCGGAGTGCATGATCGAGCCTGGGTGGAGGTGATGCGCGGCTGCTCCCGGGGATGCCGCTTCTGCCAGGCGGGCATGTGGTACAGGCCGGTGCGCGAGCGCCCGGCGGCCGAAGTGCTGTCCATGGCAGCGGCACAGCTGACCGCGACGGGTCATGAGGAGCTCGGCCTGGGCTCTCTTTCGAGCACCGACTACTCCGGCCTCGACGCGGCTCTGGCCGGTTTGGGTGAGGACCTGCCCCAGGTGCGCGTGAACCTGCCTTCCCTGCGCGTCGACTCGGCGGCCGTCAAGCTCGGGACGCTCACATCGCCCACCGGTCAGTCGGTCACACTGGCTCCCGAGGCCGGAAGCCGGCGCCTGCGCGACGTCATCAACAAGAATGTCACCAACGACGACATCATAGGGGCGGCGGCCGAGGCTTTCGCCTCGCGCCGCACCACACTCAAGCTGTACTTCATGATCGGTCTGCCCACCGAGACGGACGCCGACGTCCACGCCATCGTCGAGCTCTGCGCGCGCATCCGCTCCTTGGGCCGGGAGAGACTCGGCTCCAAAGCCGGCCGCCTGCAGCTGCACGTCAGCGTCACCAACTTCATCCCCAAGCCGTTCACGCCGTTCCAGTGGGCGGCCATGGCCGGCCCTCAGGTTCTGGCGCGGCGCCAGGCCCTGTTGCGCAAGGGCCTCCGGCCTCTGAGGGTCCGCTTCTCGTTCCACGACGCCGAGTCCAGCTACGTGGAGGCAGCGCTGGCTCGGGGGGCCACGAGCTGGGCCCCGTTATCGAAGGCGCCTGGCGGCGAGGAGCTCGTTTCGACTCCTGGACCGAGCATCGACGCCCTGATGCTTGGGCGGCCGCCTTCGCAGAGGTGGGGTTCTCAGCAGAGGTACTGGCTACCACCGAGATTTCAGCCGACGCCCCACTTCCATGGGACATCATCGATGGCGTGGTTAGTCGGGAGTTCCTGTGGCGGGAGTGGGAGCGTGCGCGGGCCGGCCTCCCCTCGCCGGATTGCCGTTGGGAAGGATGCGCCGACTGCGGCGTGTGTGAGGGGAACTTGCGGCATGACCTGGTCGGTGAGAGCCCGCGGCCGGCGGCGCAGGCGCCGCCGGCCGCAACTCATCCCCCGTGGGAGCCACGCCTTTCCGCTATCTGCTCCGATTCGCTGTTCGAGGCAGGGCGCGATACGTGGCCCACCTGGACACGGTGGAGGTTTTGCGCCGGGCGGTCCGCAGGGCCGGCGCACGTCTGGCTCTGAGCGGGAGTATGCGACCCAAGCCGCTGCTGAGTGTTGCGCTGCCCCGGTCGGTGGGGGTGGAGAGCCGGTCGGAGCTCTGCGAATTCACCCTGGCCGCGGAGCCGGCCGAGGATTTCGTTGCGCGCCTGCAGGACGCTTTGCCCGCGGGCTTTATGCTCCTGGAGGTATCGCCGTACCGCCATCGCCGGCCGGCCGGCGCCCGGGTAGTGGCGGTGCGCTACCGAGTGGTGGCTGAGCCCCGGAGGCCGGGCCTCGCCCCCGGAGTCCTTGCAGACCTGGCTACACGCTATACTTGCACGAGCGAAATGATCGTCGAACGAGTTCGTTTGGGGCGACGCCGACAGATCGACGTCAAGTCCTTCGTGAGCGCGGTCGAGATAACCTTGGTCGGTCGAGCCGTTGTGGTGGAGTTCGAGGCAGCCGTTACCCCCGGTGGTACGGTTCGGCCCGAAGAAGTCGTAGCGGCGATGGCCAGGCTGGCTGGTCTGGAGCTCGAGGTGCTCGGAGTGGAGCGCCTGCACATCGAGCTGGCCCCGTAGACCTGCGCCGCGGAATTCGCGCTGCCGCCGCCGGCCGTGAGGCCGGACACACGGCAGGGTCCGGGAACTCAGGCGGACTCTCCCGGGCGTGACGATCCTGGACGGCTCCCGGAGCCGTGGAAAGGTTTGGGTCTCAAGTGAAGCAGCTGATCATCTCGGCCGAGGGGGTCGAGAGCCGGGTGGCCATGCTCGAGCAGGGAAAGCTGGCCGAGCTGTTCATCGAGCGCCAGGAGCGGCGCTCCCTGGTGGGCAACATCTACCGGGGCAAGGTCGAGAACGTATTGGCCGGCATGGATGCGGCCTTCGTCGACATCGGGTTGGAGAAGAACGGCTTTCTGTATGTCGACGAAGTGTATCTGCCCGAGGAGAGCGATGCCAGACCCAAGAAGATCACGCAGCTCTTGCGGCCGGGCCAGGTCATCGATGTGCAGGTCATCAAGGACCCCATGGGCGCCAAAGGCGCTCGGCTCACCACCCAGCTCAGCATCGCCGGACGGTATCTCGTCTATCTGCCCGAGGGGACCATATGCGGAGTCTCCCGTCGTCTGCCCGACGCCGAGCGACTCCGCCTGCGGAACTTGTGCCGGGAGATCAAGCCGCCGGGCGCCGGAGTCATCATCCGCACGGTGGCCGAGGGCGTGAGCGAGAAGGCCATCACTCGTGATCTTCGATTCCTGGAGAAGCTCTGGTCGACGGTCACGCGCCGGCTGGAGACGATCGAGGCTCCCGCCATGGTCTACTCCGAGGCCGAGCTCCCCTTGAAGATCGTGCGCGACCTGTTCAACGAAGACTTCACTCAGATTCTGGTCGACGACGAGCCTCTCCTCAAGAAGATCAACGGGTTTCTGCAGGCGACCACCCCCGAGCTGGCGGACCGCCTGGAGCTGTATCGCGGCAGCAAGCCATTGTTCGAGACCTACGGCTTGGAGCTGGAGATCGAGAAGGGCTTGGAACGGCGGGTTGATCTGCCTTCGGGCGGTTACCTGGTCATCGACGACACCGAGGCCATGACGGTGGTCGACGTCAACACGGGCCGCTACGTGGGTCGCAAGTTCCTGGAGGACACCATCCTCAAGACCAACCTCGAGGCTTGCCGCGAGGTTGTGCGCCAGATGCGCATCCGCGACATCGGGGGCATCATCATCATCGACTTTATCGACATGTCTCGGCGTGAGAACCGGGAGCAAGTGCTGGCGACCCTCGAGGCCGAGCTGGCGAAGGACCGCACCAAGACCTACGTGGTCGAGCTCTCGCCCCTGGGTCTCGTGGAGATGACGCGGCAGAACCTGACCGACGGGATCCGGGGCATCATGACGACCACCTGTCCTACATGCCGCGGAGAGGGGGTCGTGCTTTCGGCCGAGACCCTGGTGCTTGCCACGGAGCGGCGGCTGCGCCGTCTGGCGGAGTCGTCCCAGGCCGAGGCCTTCCTGATCGAGGTCCACCCACGGGTCGCCCAGGTGCTCCTGCAGAACGGCCGGGCCCGCCTGGCCGCGCTCGAGGCGGAGACGGGAAAGATCCTGGTGGTCGAGGGGGTCCCGCATCTGCCCGAGGACGGCTTCGAAATGGCCGCTGAAGGTGCCCGGGAGGTGATCACCCGGGCGGGCCTGCCGGTGTCGGCGGGTCAGGTGATCGAAGTCACCATCGATGAGGTGCACGCCTACAACCGCCGGGACGGCATTGCCCATGTTGATGGTCTGGCGGTCTGCGTAGCTGGGGCCGCCGACGCGGTCGGCCAAACCGTAAGAGTGGCTGTGGACGAGGTCACCCGAGCCTGTGCCTATGCCCATCTTTCGGAGTGATCTGCGGGACGGGGAGCCGATCAGCGTGGTCCGTTCGGTGGTCGGCGGGACGGTTTTCCTGCTATACTACGGCGTTCGTAGCCCCGGGTTTTTCGTCCGGAGGCGAGATCTTCGGGGATAGAAAGAGCGAGGAGCGCACATGTTTGCCATCGTGGACATAGGCGGGAAGCAGTATCGTGCTGAGATCGGCCGCGAGATCGTGGTTGACCGGCTGGCCGCTGAGCAAGGTGCGACTGTGGAGTTCGCTCCGATCCTCGTCTCGAGTGACGACGGCGTGACCATAGGTGAGACTGCTCCTAAAGTCAAGGCCCGGGTGGTCGAGCATCTGCGTGGTCCCAAGCTGGTGGTCTTCAAGTTCAAGCCCAAGCGGGGCTTCAAGCGCAAGAACGGTTTTCGGAGCGCTTTGACGCGCCTCGAGATCGACACAATCGGTTAGGAAGGGCGGAAGGATGGCTCACAAGAAAGGTGGCGGAAGCTCCCGCAACGGACGCGATTCCAACGCGCAGCGTCTTGGTGTGAAGGCCTTCGGCGGCCAGGTTGTGACCGCGGGCTCCATCCTGGTGCGCCAGCGCGGTACCCGTTTCCATCCCGGCGACAACGTGGGCATCGGTTCCGACGATACACTCTTCGCCAAGATCGACGGTCAGGTCGTGTTCAGCGCGGGCAAGGCCGGCCGCAAGATCAGCGTCGTCGCCTCCGCTTAGAGCTCGTTTCAGAATGACGCTTCGCCGTCAGAGCGCGCTGGGCGAGTGCGAGGCAAGAACGCAGGGAGCGGGCGTAGCAGAGTTACGGACGCGACCGAGGACGCCGCATCGGGCCGTCCAGTGCGGTCGCGGCGGCCAAGGCTTCGTTTTGAAACGAGCTCCTAGTCCTGGCCTCGCCGAGCTGGGGCGCCCCGCCCGCCGGCCGTGTTTTCCGATCACGCCAAGATCCACGTAGCGGCCGGCCGCGGAGGCAGCGGTTGCGCCTCCTTCCGCCGGGAAAAGCACGTGCCCAGAGGAGGTCCCGATGGCGGTGACGGCGGCCCTGGCGGCAACGTGTGGATCGTGGCTGATCCGCAGTTACGCGATCTGAGCAGTTTCGCGCGGCGCGTGCACTTCAAGGCGGGTGTCGGACGCCATGGACAGGGGGGCCGCAAGGACGGCGGGTCAGGTGCCGACAAAGAGATCCCTGTGCCCCTGGGTACGCAGGTCTGGGTCGAGCGGGCCCTGATGGCCGACGTCGTCCGTTTGGGCCAGCGGGTACTGGTGGCCAGAGGTGGTCAGGGCGGGCGCGGCAACCAGCGCTTCGTGAGCGCTGTCCGGCAAGCCCCCAAGTTCGCCGAGCTGGGAGAGGAGGGCGAGAGTCGTTGGCTCGAGCTCACCCTCAAGCTCATGGCTGATGTCGGTCTGGCCGGCCTTCCCAACGCAGGCAAATCCTCTCTCTTACGTCGCGTCTCGAACGCCAGGCCAAAGGTGGCCGAGTACCCGTTCACTACCGTCCAGCCCCTGCTCGGCGTGGTCGAGGTTCCCGGAGGGGAGGCAACATTCATTCTGGCCGACGTCCCTGGTCTCCTGGAGGGCGCCAGCAGCGGTGTGGGTCTGGGACACGAGTTCCTGGCACACCTGGAGCGCTGTCATCTACTCTTGCACGTGGTGGACGCCACCGGTTACTACGACGCCCCGCCTGCGGAAAACTTCCGCACCATCATGCGCGAGCTCGACGCTCACACCCCCGAACTGGGTCGTAAGCCGCAGGTGGTAGTGCTCAACAAAGTCGACGTCGTCGACCAGGCGACGCTGCAGTCTCGGATAGCCTCGTTGCGGGAGTTGGTGGCCGAGCTGCGCTCTCAAGGGCACCCGGCATACCGCTGGGAGCTGCACGGGGAGATGGCCCCCCTGGAGCGCATGGTCTGGCCGGTGTCGGCCGTGACTGGCGAGGGCCTCGGCCCCCTCTTGCGCTGGGTTGGCTCCCTGGTGAGCGAGGTGCGCGGGGACGAGGTCTCACCGGGGGCGGTGGGGGTCGCGGCTGAGGGTGAGGAGGAGGGCGGACACGTTCTCTACCAACCTGCGGGAGTGGACCTGGTTCCCTTCCGTGTGCGCCGGGAAGCCGACTATTTCGTGGTCGAGGGCGAGGCGGTCGAGCGCCTCGTCCGGCGCTTCGACCTGGAGAACGACCAGGCGGTACGTTACGTGGCCGAGCGGCTCGAACGTCTGGGGGTGTACGATGCGCTTCGTGAACGAGGCGCGGCTGCAGGCGACGAGGTGTACATCGGCGAATATGAGTTCGAGTACCAGTAGGTGAATGGCGAAGGTGGCTGAAGGGCGGTGTGTGCTGGTGTGAGCGGGGCGTCGAAGACCGTCGTGGTCAAGATCGGGTCGAGCACTCTCACCGACGAGCGGGGCAAGTTCCGTCTCGGACCCATGGCCGGGCGGGTGGCTGAGATCTGCGGCCTGCACCGGCAGGGCCATCGTGTGGTGCTGGTCTCATCCGGCGCCGTCTCGTCGGGCATGGGTCTGCTACGCATGCCGGCCCGTCCCACCGAGGTGGTCGATCTACAGGCGTCGGCTGCTGTGGGCCAGGGGCACCTCTATCACACCTACAGCCAGTTGTTCGCCCACGAGGAGGTCATCACGGCTCAGGTGTTGTTGACCGCATTCGACATCAGCGCCCGCACCCAGTATCTGAACGCCCGGAACACCCTGCGCCGCCTGCTGGAATGGAAGGTGGTGCCCATCGTCAACGAGAACGACACCACTTCTACAGACGAGCTCTGCTTCGGCGACAACGACACTCTCGCTGCTCAAGCCGCTCTGCTGGTGAAGGCCGACTTGCTGATCTTGCTCACTGACACCGAGGGGCTCTACACCGCCAATCCGCAGGAGGATCCGCAAGCCCGCCTTATCCACGAGGTGAAGGATTTTGCCGAGATCGACGGGATCGACACCGGGTCGAAGGGGAGGCTCGGTCTCGGGGGCATGCGGAGTAAGGTGGCTGCGGCCCGCATTGCGACGAGCGGTGGGGTGACCACTGTCATCGCTCGCGGGGCCCGCCCGGGAGTCATCGGCGCGGTGATGGCCGGTGAGTCCGTGGGCACCAGGTTCGGGCCCCGCGACTTGGGGCTCGGCGCCTTCAAGCAGTGGCTGCTGTATGCCAAGCCTGCGAAGGGTCGGGTCGTGGTCGACGGTGGGGCTGAGGAAGCTCTGCGGGATAACCGCAGTCTGCTTCCAGTGGGGGTGCTGTGCGTTGAAGGCGACTTCGCGGCGGGTGACGCCATTAGCGTCGTGAACGAAAGAGGGCAGGAGCTGGCCAAGGGCATCAGCAACTACACTCACGATGAGCTCGACAGGGTCAAAGGATTACGGAGCGATCGCATCGCTGAACGCTTACCCTTGGCTACCCCTGAGGCTGTCCACAGAGACTATCTGGTGCTGGTAGAGTAGTAGCGGCAAGAGAGCCGCGGCCGGCGGCCTTGCCTCGGGACACGAGAGGAGAGCGGGTGGACATCACGAAGCTGGCTGGAGCCGCGAAACGCGCCTCCGGGGTCTTGGCTGGCGCATCGTCCACCAAGAAGAATCAGGCCCTTCTGGAGATGGCGGAGGCTCTCGAACGCCGCATGGGCGAGATCCTCCAGGAGAACGCCGAGGACGTGGCGGCCGGTCGCAGGAAAGGCCTGTCCGGCGCGCTCATCGATCGGCTCCTGCTCGACGAGGAGAGAGTGCACGGTATGGCCGAAGCCCTGCGTCAGGTGGCCACCCTGCCTGACCCGGTGGGCGAGATCGTGGAGGGCTGGCGCACGGCAGAGGGCCTCGAGATCCGCAAGGTGCGGGTGCCTTTCGGCGTGGTCGCCGTCATCTACGAGGCACGGCCCAACGTCACCGTTGATGCGGCCGCGCTCTGCCTGAAGACAGGCAATGCGGTGGTGCTGCGTGGTGGGGGCGACGCCTATCACTCCAACCGCATCCTGGCCGAAGCGATCACCGGTGCCGTCATGGAGGCCGGCCTACCGGGTGACGCCATCCAGTTCGTCACCACCCGGGAACGCGAAGTGCTCGTGGACCTCCTGCGGCTGACTCACCTCATCGACCTGGTCATACCCCGGGGAGGGGAGCAGCTGAAGGAGTTCCTGGTCGAACACTCGCGTGTGCCGGTGATCTATGCCGCCGGGGGCAACTGCCACGTGTACGTGGACCGGGCCGCCGACCTTCGCCAGGCGCTGGATATCACGGTGAACGCCAAGGTCCAGCGGCCCGGGGTCTGCAACGCGGCCGAGACTCTGCTTGTGCACGAAGCGGTTGCCGGACACTTCCTACCCGCCGTGGTGAAGGAGCTCAGCGACCGCAAAGTCACGCTCTACATCGATCAGAAGGCCAGGGATCATCTGGGCGAACAGTGGGCCGGGCTGGCCCTCGCCACCGAGAGACACTACGCCACCGAGTTCCTGGCCCTGGAGATGGCCGTGAAGGTCGTGGGGTCGGTCGACGAGGCCATCGAGCACATCAACCAGTACGGCACCGGCCACTCAGAAGCCATCGTCACTCAGGACCTCGAGTCGAGTAGGCGCTTCAGCGACGCGGTCGACGCAGCGGCGGTCTATGTGAACGCCTCGACCCGCTTCACCGACGGTGCGGTTTACGGTCTCGGGGCGGAAATCGGCATCTCCACCCAGAAGCTCCACGCGCGTGGCCCCCTCGCACTGAAGGAGCTCACGTCGACCAAGTACATCGTGACCGGAAGGGGCCACATTCGCTAGCAGGCTGCCGGAAAGTCCATGGACCGCCATGTTCGGACACGACTACTCGTGGCGCCCCGGCCGGCGGCCGCGACCGAGAACGCGGCATGGCGCCGCCCCATACTGCCCGGTGGCCGGGGCTTCGTTTTTCAACGGCCTCCCAGGCCGGAGCATCCCATCGGAGGAGACGAGTGGACCCGACAGAGCGGCTGAGAGAGCGTCCCGGAATCCGCCTAGGGATCATGGGGGGCACTTTCGACCCCATTCATATCGGGCATCTGGTGACGGCTGAGGAGGCCCGCCAGCAGTTCCGTCTAGACGAGGTCGTGTTCATGCCCACGGGCATCGCTCCCCACAAGCAGGGACAAGTAGCCCCGCCCGAGACCCGCTACCTTCTGGCCAGCATCGCAACGGCCACCAACCCCCATTTCTGGGTTTCGCGCCTGGAGATCGACGCTCCCGGCGTGGACTATACCGTCGACACCCTGAAGAAGCTGGCCGAGGTCTTCCCGGCCGACAGCAAGCTCCTCTTCATCACAGGAGCGGACGCAGTGCTCGAAATCCTCACCTGGAAGCAACCCGAGCGGGTGCTCGAGCTTTGCACTGTCATCGCCGCCACGCGACCTGGGTACGACCTTGGCCGGCTGGCTGAAGTTCTCTCCGGGCTGGAGCGGGCGGACAGGGTGCATACCATGGAGATCCCGGCGCTGGCCCTTTCCTCGAGCATGATCCGCGAGCGGCTGGCGGCCGGCCGCGGCGTGCGATACCTGGTGCCCGAGGGCGTGGCCGAGGTCATCGAGAAGTCCGGGGTGTACGCTTCCCGCCACCCGGCTGGGGCTTCCACGGGGGAGGAGCCTGGTGGCTGACCGGGGCCGGTCCGCAGGGTATCGTCAGAAACGCCGGGCCTTGGAGAGGAGCAGGCGGCGGCGCAAGCGCCGCCGCCTCACGACCCTGGGAATCGCCGGCGTGCTGCTGGTGGTCGGCCTGTATCTCGGCCTGGGGGACTTGCGCGGAGGCGATGGCGGCGGCGAGGTGGCCGGCTCTTCCACGACCGAAACCACCATCGAGGTGTCCGGCGATGTGGTGGCGGCCGTCCTGCTGCGGGTCACCGACGTCGGCGGAGAGCACGTGGTCGCGCTCCTCGATCCTGCAAGGACGCCCAGCTTCATCCTGACCTTCCCGCCGGACACATTGATCCAGGCGTCGAGCGGCTTCGAGCCCCTGGCGTCCCTGCTCGACGAGTCCGATCTGCAAGCCGCGGCTTCGGGCATCGAAGCCCTCACGGGCTCGCGGCCCACGGCGTTGGCACGGGTGGTCTGGGCCGATCTGCTTGCGGCGGTGGCCGGGGACACGGCGGACACCCTGCCCGCTCAAGTGCCGGGGGATAGAGCTGAGACCGGCCGGGTGGTTGCCCGGGCGGTGGCGGCGCTGGCCGCCAATGCCGGGGGCGGAGGTGACGCGATCGCGAGCCTGCCTCTTGAGGGCGACGGGGAAATCGTGCGTTCGGCGCTCGAGGCGTTTTCTTCGGCAGTGGGGGTGGCCGAGGTGCTGCCCGGACGGGTGGTGGAGGGCACCGGCTTTACCTACTACGAGCCCGACTCCGCCGCCACCCAATCGCTGCTGGGCGGGGCTCCGGCCGAACAGGCGGTCTCGGTCGAGGTGCAGAATGGCTCCGGGACGGTGGGTATCGCCCAGAAAGTCTCCGAAGCGATTGAACCGTTGGGTTACACGCTGCTCCCCCCCAAGAACGCCGATGCCTTCCCGAACGTCGAGACCACGCAGATCTTCGCCGCCTCCGGCGTTTTGGCCGAAGCCGACAGGATCCGTGGCGTCCTGGGCACGGGCACCGTGGTGAAGCAGGACGACCTGCCGGCGCAGCGCATCGTTGTGGTGGTGGGCAAGGACCTGTCCATGGACGACCTGGGATCGAACGGGTAGAGCGGGGGCCAGCAAGGTGACGGACTTGGCGCGCTACAGCAGACAGACGCTCTTCGCTCCCATCGGCCTGCAGGGGCAGCGGCGCCTGGCCGCCGCCCGGGTGGGCCTGGTCGGGTGCGGCGCTCTGGGCTCGGTCGTCGCCGGCCATCTGGTCAGGGCCGGAGTGGGCTTCCTGCGCCTTGCCGATCGCGACTACCTGGAATTGAACAACCTCCAGCGCCAGATGCTGTACACCGAGGCCGACGTCGAGCGGCGCCTGCCTAAAGCCGTCGCCGCTGCCGAGCATCTGAGAGCCATCAACAGCGAGGTCGTCGTCGAGCCCCTGGTGGCCGACCTGAACCCCTTCTCGGTGGTCGACTTTGCCGAGGACCTCGACCTGGTGGTCGACGGCACCGACAACTTCGCCGCCCGCTTCCTCATCAACGACCTGGCTGTGGCCCGGGGCATTCCCTGGGTGTACGGCGGGGTGATCGGGGCGAGCGGCATGACCATGACGGTGGTCCCCGGGGACGGTCCCTGCCTGCGCTGCGTGTTCCCCGAGATGCCCCCGCCCGGCTCGGCTCCTACGTGTGACACGGCCGGCGTGCTGAACACAGCGGTTGCGGTGGTCGGCAGCCTGGAGGCCAACGAAGTCTATAAACTTGTGGCCGACCCCGAGGCCCGTAACCGGGACCTGCTCACGGTCGATCTGTGGGATCTTCGCTTCGAGGCTGTTCACATCGCGCGCGATCCCGAGTGCCCCGCCTGTGGGCAACGGCGCTTCCCTTTCCTCGAGGCGGTGGAAGAGTTCGCCGCGACCTCCCTTTGCGGTCGAAACGCCGTGCAGGTCGTGCCTCCCCCGGAGCTCGTGTGGATCTCAGTGCGCTGGGAGAGCGGTTGGCGGCCGTGGGCCAGGTGCGCCGGAACCCGTTCCTGCTCGAGGTCATCGTGGAGGGGGCCACTCTCACCATCTTTCCCGACGGCCGGGCGATAATCAAAGGCACGGACGACCTCTCCGTGGCGCGAGTCCTGTACGCCCGCTACGTAGGTCAGTAGGGGGCGGGTGAGCCAGCCTCTCCCGGAGCAAGGGGATGGCCGCAGCTCGATCGCCGCCTTGTGGGACACTCGCCTTGAAATGGCGCGCGCGCCTGCTAGAATCATGTAAACCATACTGAACTAATCAGGATTTGGCGGCCGGTCGAGGTCGCTTTCGGGGGACCGGCATGAACATAACTGCCAAAAGCAAGTACGCGGTCCGCGCCCTGGTCGAGCTGGCCCAGCACTCGGCTGACGCGCCGGTACCCCTCGTCACTCTGGCCGAAGCCAGGGAAATCCCCACCCAGTTCCTCGAGCAGCTATTCGCCGCTCTGCGTCGAGCTGGCATCCTGCAGTCCCATCGCGGCGTCTACGGCGGCTTCACCTTCAACCGCCCTCCCGATCAGATCACGGTCCTTGATGTGGTGGAGGCCCTTGATGGAGCTATCGAGCCCGCCCTTTGCACCACGTCGGAGGCCTGTGAGAGGCGGGCCATCTGCTCGGTTGGTGATGTGTGGATACAGGCCAAGCTGGCCGTGGAAGAGGTATTCTCGAGCGTAAGCATCCAGGAGCTCGCCGAGCGAGAGGCTACCCTCGAAGGTACCTCCATGTACTACATCTGATGATCGAGGTCGGCAGCCGCCGGCCGGTAGAACGATCGATTCACCGGGAGGCGCCGTGCGTATCGCCGATGACGTGACACAACTTGTGGGCCGAACGCCCTTGTGCCTGCTGGGCTCGGTGGGCCGCGGGTTGCCCGCAACTCTCGTGGGCAAGCTTGAGTCATTCAATCCGGGTGGCAGTGTCAAGGACCGCATCGGGGTCAGCATGATCGAGGCGGCGGAGAGCGACGGCTGCATCACTCCCGGCCGAACCGTCATCGTGGAACCCACCTCGGGCAACACTGGCATCGCTCTGGCCATGGTGTGCGCGGCGAAGGGCTACGAGCTGGTCCTCACCATGCCGGAGACGATGTCGATCGAGCGGCGCAAGCTACTCCGGGCCCTGGGGGCCAAGATCGAGCTGACCCCGGGAGGAGCGGGGATGTCCGGAGCGGTCGACCGGGCCCTCACCCTGGCGGAAGAGCTGGGCGGTTTCGTTCCCCAGCAGTTCCAGAACCCCAGCAATCCCGCTATTCACCGAGAGACGACCGCCCAGGAAATCTGGCAGGACTCCGACGGCCTGGTGGACGTCTTCGTAGCGGGCGTGGGCACGGGAGGCACCATTACCGGCGTGGGTCAGGTGCTCAAGTCCCTGAAACCGTCGGTCCGGGTGGTGGCGGTGGAACCGGCCGACTCGGCGGTCCTCTCGGGAGGCGTCGCCGGGTCCCACAGGATCCAGGGGATCGGAGCGGGCTTCGTTCCCGACGTGCTCGATCCATACGTCTACGACGAGGTGATTGCCGTCGGCGACGGCGACGCGTTCGGCGCCGCCCGTCGGCTCGCTCGCGAGGAGGGGATACTCGGCGGGATATCCTCGGGTGCGGCCCTGCACGCGGCGCTGGAAGTGGCCGGCCGTCCGGAGATGGACGGCCGGATGGTGATCGTGCTCCTGCCTGATACGGGGGAGCGGTATCTGAGCACGACCCTGTTCGCGGGGGTCGGTGGTGAGATTGACCTGTCAGCTACAAGGGGTTTTGATGAGCGCTGAGAGACACACCGCCGACACCGGAGGCAAGAGACCCGTCTCGCTCCTAGCCGTTACTGCGGGGGCCGCAATGGCTTGGGTATATCTGACCTCGTCCGGCCGCCAGGTGCGAGACACGCTGCGCCGCGACATCGAGGTCATCCAGGAGCGAGACCCGGCCGCACGCAACGTCGTCGAGATCGTAACCACCTACGCGGGCTTCCATGCCATCCTCTTTCATCGGGTGGCTCACTGGCTCTGGCTGAGAGAAGTGCCGGTGTTTCCCCGCATGGTCTCTCAGCTCAGCCGCTTCCTAACTCAAATCGAGATTCATCCAGGGGCCCAGATTGGCGAGGGGCTGTTCATCGACCACGGCTCGGGTGTGGTCATCGGCGAGACCACCGAGATCGGTCGCAACGTCACCATCTACCAGGGTGTCACCCTGGGGGGGACCGGCAAGGAGTCGGGCAAGCGCCACCCCACTATCGGTGACAACGTGGTCATCGGCACGGGGGCAAAGGTTCTGGGCTCGATCACGGTGGGCAACAACGCCAAGATCGGCGCCGGCAGCGTGGTGGTCCAGCCCGTGCCCGCCAACACCACCGTGGTGGGTAATCCGGGGCGGCCGGTCATCACCGACGGGACCAAGGTGGGCATCCCCGACATCGACTACACGCATCTGCCCGATCCGGTGGCCGAGGCCATGAAGTGCGTTGTGCGACGCATGGTCCAGCTCGAGAACGAACTCGATGAGATCTGCCCGCCCCACCAGAAGCGCCGCCAGGAGCAGCGCCTCTTGGACGAAGAGATCTGCAACCTCACCGGGTTCTACCAGGGATCGGGAATCTGACGCCAGGTAGGAGCTCGGCTCGAAACGAAGCCCCGGCCCCCAGGCCGCCCTGGCCGGGGCGATGCGGTGTCCTCGGTCACGTCCGTAGCGCTGCTACGCCCGCTCCCTGCGTCCTTGCCTCGCCCGCACCCAGCGCATCCTGAGGGCGAAGCGTCATTCCGAACCGAGCTCTGGAGCTCGCTTCGAAACGAAGCCCCGGCCCCCAGGCCGCCCTGGGCGGGGCGATGCGGTGTCCTCGGTCACGTCCGTAGCGCTGCTACGCCCGCTCCCTGCGTCCGTGCCTCGCCCGCAGCCCACACTGGGCGGTGCCCGGACGCCCGCCTGGGTGGGTCCCATGGGGTACCATGAGAGTCGATGCCTATCTCTGATCACATCCCGGCGGGGCCCGGTGAGACGGACACTCCGCTCCTGAACGAATCCCAGGCGGCCGCCGTTTTCCACGAGGGCGGCCCCTTGCTCGTGGTGGCCGGGGCGGGGTCGGGTAAGACCCGGGTCCTCACCTACCGCATTGCCCATCTGATCCGCAGCCACCAGGCCGGCCCATACGAGATCCTGGCCATAACTTTCACCAACAAGGCGGCCGGCGAGATGAAGAACCGGGTGGTCGAGCTGGTGGGCCCGGTAGCTCAGACGATGTGGGTCTCCACCTTCCACGCCGCCTGCGCCCGCATTTTGCGCCGCGAGGCCGAGGTGCTGGGTTATCGCTCGGGCTTTTCCATCTATGACTCGGACGACCAGGTGCGCCTTGTCAAGCACTGCTTGGAGGACTTGGGCTACGATGCCAAACGCTTCCCACCTCGAGCCATCCACGCACGCATCTCCGACGCCAAGAACCGGCTCATCGACGTTGACGAGTTCGCAAGCGGCGGGGGAGGGGGCACCCCGGCGTGGGCGGGGCGGCAGGGGGCCTGGGGAACGGGCAGCTACTTGGAAGTGGCGGGCGAGGTCTACCGCCTGTACCAGAGGAAGCTCTACGAGCTGAATGCCATGGACTTCGACGATCTCATCATGCGCACTGTGGAGGTGCTCCAGCTCGAGCCACGCCGCCTGGCTCACTATCGTGCCGGCTTCCGCCAGGTGCTGGTCGACGAGTATCAGGACACGAATCACGCCCAGTACATCCTGGTGAAGCTTTTGGCCGAGGAGCATCAGCAGATCACCGTGGTGGGCGACGACGATCAGTCGGTCTACTCCTGGCGCGGCGCCGACATCCGCAACATTCTCGAGTTCGAACGCGATTTCCCCGGCGCCACGGTGGTCACCCTCGAGCAGAACTACCGTTCCACCACCACGATCCTCAAGGCGGCCAACGCTGTGGTCGACCACAACCGGGGCCGCAAGTCCAAACGCCTGTGGAGCGACCTGGGGGAGGGGGAGCCGGTCGTGCTCCTCGAGGCTGAGAACGAGCACGAGGAGGCCCGGCTGGTGGCGGGTGAGATCCAGAGCCTGATCCGCGACGGACGTGATCCCTCGGGTATCGCAGTCTTCTACCGGGTGAACGCCCAGTCGCGGGTGCTGGAGGACATTCTGGTGCGGTACGGCATCGCCTACCAGGTGGTAGGGGGCACGAAGTTCTACGAGCGAGCCGAGATCAAGGACGTGCTCGCCTACCTGCGCGTGCTCTGCAACCCGGTAGACGATCTCTCCTTCCAGCGGATCGTCAACACGCCCAAGCGTGGCCTGGGCGAGGTGGCCCAGGGACGCCTACAGCTCCTGGCTGCGGAGCACGGCCTGTCGCTGCGGGCCGCCCTGGCCTTGGTAGAGGAGCAGGGAGAATTCTCGCCGGGTGCTCGCAAGGCCCTGACCTGTTTGCACCAGGTCTTCCTAAGGTGGGAGGAACGGCACCGGGCCCGAGACGACCTTCGGGCGGGGGTGGTCGACCAGATCCGGGCCGTCATGGAAGAAAGCGGCCTAGTGCCTGCCCTGCAGGCCGAGCATACACTCGAGAACGAGGGGCGCCTCGAGAACCTGCAGGAGTTCCTGGTGGTCGCCCAAGAGTTCGACGCGGTCAACCCGGGCGGCGATCTCACCGACTTCCTGGAAGGCATTAGCCTCTACGCCGACGCCGACGTCCTACAGGAGCAGGCCTCTCTGGTCACTCTCATGACGCTGCACAACGCCAAGGGCCTCGAGTTCGACTATGTCTTCATCGTAGGCATGGAAGAGGGAGTGTTCCCGCACTCCAGGGCCCTCGACGAGCAGAACCTGGAGGAGGAGCGCCGTCTGTGCTACGTCGGCATCACGCGGGCCAGGGAGCGGGTGCACCTGAGCTATGCACGTCAGCGCTCCCTGTATGGGGCCGGCAACTACAACGTACCCAGCCGCTTCCTCGACGAGATTCCCGAGGCACTGGTGGAGCGCCGGGGCAGACGCGGTAGCGGTAGTCTTGGCGCTCCCCGCCGGGCTGCTACGAGCTTCCGCCGGTCTGGGGCTTCATCGGCCCTGGGGTCGGGCGTCCAAGGCACCGGCCTCATCCGCCGCTCCGGAGCGGCGGATGAGGGGCAAGCCCCCGGGAAGACCACCTTCGTCGTAGGGGACACGGTGGTTCACGCCAAGTTCGGCGCGGGAGTGGTGCTAGGCGTGGATGCCGGCGGCGTGGTGCGCGTCTTCTTCCAAGACCTGGGCGAGCAGAAGCGCCTGCTGATCGACTACGCACCCTTGAAGAGGATGTAGTAACCGAAGAGCTCGGCTCGAAACGAAGCCCCGGCCCCCAGGCCGCCCTGGCCGGGGCCATGCGGTGTCCTCGGTCACGTCCGTAGCGCTGCTACGCCCGCTCCCTGCGTCCTTGCCTCGCCCGCACCCAGCGCATCGTGAGGGCGAAGCGTCATTCCGAACCGAGCTCTGGAGCTCGGCTCGGAACGAAGCCCCGGCCCCCAGGCCGGCCCTGGGCGGTGCGATGCTGTGTCCTCGGTCACGTCCGGGGCGCTGCTACGCCCGCTCCCTCCACCTCGTGAGCTCGCTGCCCACCCACGCTTATTCCGTGCAACCTATCGTGCACGGAACGGATATTGCAGTATATGTTGCGTGAGGCTAAGGGGGCGTTGTCCATGCGCCTTCGGGGGACGTGGTACGCTGTGGGGGCTTGTGGGACGCAATTGCAGTTTCATTCCAATCTAATGGGACGAATTTCTTGCGTTTTCCCATGACACCCTCTAGGATAGGGTCATGCGCGGACCCTTCATCACAGGACAGTTCGACCACACGCTGGACGACAAGGGGCGAGTGACTCTACCGGCAAAGTACCGGAAGCTCTTCGAGGAGCATGCCTACCTGGTGGAAAGCACCGACGGTGCCGAGTGCGTGGCCGTGTACCACGCTGACTCCTGGGCTGAGCACGACGAGGTCTACATCGAGCCCAAGAACAAGTTTGACGAGCCCGCGGAAAGCACCAGCGTGCGGGGCATCTACAGCTTCATGCACGACATGGTCCCCGACAAGCAGGGGCGGATCATGGTCCCTCAGGACTTCGTGGAGCAGCTGGGTTTGAAGGACAAGGTGAAGATCGTGGGCAATCGGGACCACTTGGAGCTCTGGCATCCCGACACGTTCGCGCGTGAGATCCAGGAGTACCGGCGGATGAAGGCGGAGAGAAGGAGGGCACGTGCCTCCTAGCGCACTTTCACTGGCATTCGAGGTGGAGATGGCCATGGCGCACGAGCCCGTCCTCAGGGAAGAGCTTCTCGAGATCCTCGACCCTGCTCCGACGAGCCAGGTGCTCGATTGCACATTCGGAGCCGGTGGCCACGCCAAGGCCGTCGCCGCTCGGCTGGGCCCGAGGGGCAGCTTCACCGCGTGCGACCGTGACCCCATAGCTCGGGGCTACTTCGAAGAGTTCTCCCGTACAGCATCCGTTCCTGCCGAGTTTCTCGCCGGCAACTTCGCCGACGTGCTTCACGAGCTCGGTCGTCAGAGGCGCCGCTTCACGCACATCTACTTGGACCTGGGCCTGAGCAGCATGCAGGTGGACACCGAGGAGCGGGGATTCTCCTACAGCTACGACGCCCCCCTGGACATGCGTATGGAGCCCGACCTGGAACTGACGGCGGCCGACATCCTGAACACATGGGACGAGGCTCGTCTGGCCTGGGTTTTCCGCGAGTACGGTGAGGAGCGCTACGCGCGCCGTATCGCCCGGTCGGTCATACGCCGCAGGGAGCGCAATCCGTACTCCCGCACAGCGGAGCTGGTCGACACGGTCAAAGAGGCCATCCCCACGCCCGCTCGGTTCGGCTCGCGCAATCCTGCCCGCCGGGTTTTCCAGGCCCTTCGCATCGCGGTCAACGACGAGCTCGAGAGTCTTCGCCGGGCCCTACCCGAGGCCGCGACGCTCTTGCGACCAGGTGGGGTGCTGGCTGTCATCAGCTTCCACTCCCTCGAGGATCGCATCGTCAAGGAGTTCTTCGCGGCCCAAGCCCACCCGTGCACCTGTCCGCCAGACTTCCCAGTCTGCGTGTGCGGCAAGGAGGCCACGTTGGAAATCATTACGCCGAAGGCGGTCATGCCCGGAACGCGCGAGCTCGAGGCCAATCCCCGGTCGAGCTCGGCGCGCATGCGGGCGGCGAGGAAGAGGTGATGGCCGCGCCCGCCCGCGTGTGGCAGCACCCCCGCTGGTCGTACGATGAAACCTCGTCGCCGGCCGCTCGCCGCGCCGCGGCCCGTATGGCCATCCGCTCAGGAGCTGCCGCTTCATCTCAGACCGTCGCCACCGCGGCGGCGGTGGCTGATCCGCGGCCCACATTCCGCCCGGCGTCCGCACCGGCGCCCCGACTGCGCGCGGTGCGGCGCCCGCGTGTTCGCCTCTTTCCGGCCCTGGTCGTGCTTGTGATGGCCGGAGCGGCGCTCCTGGGTCCCACGGCCCTCAACCTTGCCTCGATGCGGGCTGAGTGGCGCACGGCCCATCTTGAGCAGCAGAGAGACGACATGCTGGCCCAACGGGCTGCCCTCCAGGCCCGGGTTTCGGCGCTGTCGTCCACGCAGCGGATCGAGGAGGCGGCTCGGCGCCTCGGCATGGTGAAGCCGACAGCGGTGGATCTTCCTTGCGCTGCCGGGTGCCGGCAGCGGGGCGTTGGGGCCTTGGGCCAGTGTGCAGGAGAGTTCCGCCCCAGCGGGGCACCCGGCGGGCAAGGGGGCGGACCGGCTGACGGTCGATGAGCATCCGTCGGACCAACAAGCGCCTGCGGAGCGCCACCGCCGTCCTGATCATGTCTTTCGTGGTCCTCTTCGCTCGGGCCTACTACATCCAGGTGGTGGAAGGAGCCGAGTACCGGTCTCTGGCCGAGAAGCAGCAGGTGCGCGAGCTGGAGATCGCCTCACCGCGTGGAATCATCTACGACCGCAACGGCGAGGAGCTGGCGGTCTCCGAGCGCATGGCCACCTTGGTGGCCAATCCGGGGTTGATACAGGACCCCCGAGCCACGGCCGCCCAGCTCGCTCCCTTGCTGGGCCTGGATGAGAGCACTCTTGCCGAACGGCTGCGCGGCGAAGGGGGTTTTGCGTGGGTCGCCCGCAAGATCGAGCCAGCCACCGCCGAGCGGGTGATGGCCCTGGGTATCCGGGGCATCGGTATGACGGCGGAGGCCAAGCGGGTGTATCCCAAGGGGAGCTGGCCCCGCAGCTCATCGGTTACGTCGGCACCGACAACGTGGGACTCGCCGGCCTGGAGAAGGAGTATGACGCCGTTCTGAGCGGGCTCCCCGGCAGCCGTGACATCGTGGGCGATCCCTTTGGACGCAGCCTGGACGTCGTATCCGACGCCCAGGCCGAGCAAGGACAGTCTATCGTTTCCACCATCGATGAGGACATCCAGTACGCTGCCGAGCAAACTCTGAAGAAGGTGGTGGAGGATTTCAAGGCCAAGAGAGCCATGGCGGTCGTCATGGAGCCCGCCACCGGCGAGGTACTGGCGATGGCCAATGCGCCCCTGTTCGATACGGGCAACTTTGGCCAGGTGGACGAGCAGCTCCGCCGGAACTCTGTGATCGTCGATCAGTATGAGCCCGGCTCGACCTTCAAGATCGTCACCATGGCGGCCGCCCTGGAAGCAGGCTTGGTCACCCCCGAGACCCGCCTCCGGCTCAAGCCCACAATCCGGGTATGGGATCGCACTGTTCGGGAGTCCCATCGCGATCAGCCGGCCGTTCGGGATTGGTCTGTGACCCAGATCCTAGCCCAGTCCTCCAATGTGGGCACTGTCATGATCGCGCAGCAGGTAGGCGAAGAGGGCCTGGAACAGATGATCCGCCGCTTCGGTTTCGTGCAGAAGACCGATATCGACTTTCCGGGCGAAGCTGCCGGCCTCATGCCGCCCCTGGAGGAATGGTCGGGCTCGACCATCGGCAACATCCCCATCGGTCAGGGGATCTCGGTCACACCGCTCCAGCTGGCCACCGCCTACGCTGTCATCGCCAACAACGGCGTCTACGTGAAGCCGCATCTGGTCCGCACCAGCAACCGGCGCTCCGGGGAGCGTTCCGTGGTCAGCCCCGAGGTGGCCGGGCAGCTGAAGCGGATGCTGCGGGCGGTGGTGCAGGAAGGCACGGGGCAGGCGGCAGCCATCGAGGGATACGCGGTCGCCGGAAAGACGGGCACGGCGCAGAAGATCGACCCGGAGACGCGGCGATACTCGTCCACGCTCTTCCTTTCCTCCTTCGCGGGTATGATTCCGGTCGAAGCCCCGCGACTGGTCGTGCTCGTGGTGGTCGACGAGCCTACAGTCGCCTACTATGGGTCCTCGGTGGCCGCTCCGGCCTTCGCCGAGATCGCGGACTTCGCCCTCAAGCATCTGGAGATTCCTCCCTCCACAGGCGAGCTCTCTTCGACTTCTACGGGCGGCTGAGGGCATGCCTCTCCGGGGGTCGCGCAGGGTCACTATGGTAGAATCAGGAATCGTGAGACTCTCGGATCTGTTCAGGGACGTGCCGGGTTTCCGTGTCGTGGGAGACCCATCCACCACGGTATCCTACCTCTCCTACCGGAGCGCCGAGGCCGGTCCCGGGCACCTTTTCTTCTGCGTCCCCGGCTTCACGCGTGATGGCCACGACTACGCGGCGGAAGCGATGGAGCGAGGCGCGGTCGCCTTGTGCGTGGAGCGAGAACTCGACCTGGATGTGCCTCAGGTGGTCGTCCCCTCGGTGCGTTGGGCCATGGGCCCGGTGGCCTCCGTCTTGCACGAGTACCCTAGTGCGCGGCTGGCCGTAGTAGGGGTGACAGGCACGAACGGCAAGACCACTTCAGCTTTCTTGACGGCTTTCTTGCTGAACGAATCGGGGCGGCGGGCCGGGCTGCTGGGGACGGTGGAGAGGCGCATCGGGGGCATGATCTTCCCAGCCGAGAGGACCACGCCCGAGGCAGTCGACATCCAGCAGGATTTGGCCATGATGGTCGACGCGGGAGACCAGGCCGGGGTGCTCGAGATCTCGTCGCACGCTCTGGATCTGGGACGAGCGGCCGGCATCACCTTCGCGGTCGTGGCTTTCACCAACCTGACGCAGGATCATCTCGATTTTCACCAGACCTTCGATGCCTACTACTCGGCGAAGAGCCGTCTGTTCCTCGATCCTATGTTCGCGCGCAGCCGGCCGGTGGCCGTGGTGAACGTGGGGGACCCCTTCGGCGCCCTGCTCGCCGAGAGGCTCCCCCCCGACCGGCTGCTCTCCTTCGCCGTCAGGTTGGAGGGGACCGAGGCGCTGGACGGCGGCTCGGGGCCGGAGCTGGACATGCAGCTCACCGACGTTGTCATGGGTCCAGGGGGCAGCCGCGGGAAGCTTGTGCTGGCGGGAAGAGCCGCCGCCGCTGTACTTCGCCTGCAGGGGCGGCCGGTGGTGAGAGGCGAAGAGCTTGCGCGCGACGTCCAGACCGGGCTGGTTGGTCGCTTCAACCTGGCGAACGTCCTTACGGCCCTCGGGATTGGCATCGGCCTGGGGCTTGACCTCGACACGATGATCGACGCCCTCCCCCTCTTTCCGGGTGTACCGGGACGGATGGAACGCGTGGACGCCGGCCAGCCCTTCGCCGTGGTGGTCGACTACGCCCACACTCCCGATTCGGTGGAGAACGTGCTGCGCACAGCCCGGCAGGTGGCGCAGGGACGTCTGATCGCCGTCCTGGGTTGTGGAGGCAACCGGGATCGGGGCAAGCGTCCGAAGATGGCCCGGGTCGCCGAGAAGGTGGCCGACATCGTCGTGCTCACCTCGGACAATCCCCGCAGTGAGGAGCCCCAGGCCATCCTGCACGACATGATCGCGGGCCTGGCCAACCCGGAACGCACCCATGTCGATGTGGATCGCCGGCGCGCCATCGCTCAGGCCCTGAGCCTGGCGGCCCCCGATGACGTGGTGATGATCCTGGGCAAGGGCCACGAGCGGGGACAGGAGTTTGCAGGTGTCACTCTGCCCTTCGACGACCGTCAGGTGGCGCGGGAACTGCTCGAGGAGCTCGTGGCCGGGGGCGGAGGCATTCCGTGATCGTCCTGACCGGGGAGGAGGTGGGTTCGGCCCTCGGCATGGGCGAGCCCACTCGACCAGCCCCGGGGATCTCCACCGACACCCGCACGCTTCGTCCGGGAGATCTCTTCATCGCCATCCGCGGCGAAAGCTATGACGGTCACGCCTTCGTGCCGGCCGCCTTCGCCGCCGGAGCCTCGGCGGCCGTGGTGGAAATGGGTGCTCGGATAGCCGGAGACCCAGGCTGGCGCCCCCGGCTCCGAGGGTTCTCTGTACCGGGTGGTGGACACCACTCAGGCATTAGGCCGCCTGGCCGCCGCCGTGCGGCGCAAGTCGACGGCCCAGGTGTTCGGAGTCACGGGCAGCGCCGGCAAGACCAGCACGAAGGACCTGCTCCGCTCCATGGTCGGAGCGGTGGGCCCCGTGGTGGCCACCGTCGCGAACGAGAACAATGAAATCGGCGTGCCGCTTACCCTGCTGCGGGTCGAGCGGGATACCCAGTTCACCGTTCTCGAGATGGGCATGCGCGGCCAGGGACAGATCCGGGACTTGGTGGAGATCGCTCGACCCGACGTGGGGGTCATCACGACTATCGCCCCGGTGCACCTGGAGCTCGTGGGCAGCCTCGCCGATGTGGCGGCGGCGAAGGCGGAGCTGATCCAGGGCTTGGACGCGAGGGCTGTCGCCGCAGTGCCCCTCGAACCGATGCTCGATCCCTACGTGCGCGATGCGCGGTGTCGCATTGTTCCCTTCCGGTACGGTCCGGAAGCCGGGGAGGCCCTGGTCTCCGGCTCAGCCATACGCACTACGGGTGAGAGGACGCTTCTGCAGCTCCGGTGGCCTGAAGGTGAGGTCGAGATCGAGGTACCGTTCAGTGCCCGCCACCGCCTCGAGAATACGGTAGCCGCCACGGCCGCCTGCTACGCTGCCGGTCTCCCCCTGGAGCGCTGTCTCTCTGGTCTGGAGGCCGTCGAGTTCACCCCGGCGCGCGGTGATGAGATCCGGGCAGGCGAGTGGGTGATCATCGACGACTCGTACAACGCCAATCCGGCCGCCGTCAATCTAGCGCTGGACGATCTGGCCGCCCGCCGCCGGGAGAGCGGCGGGCGGGCGGTGGCCATCCTCGGGGACATGCTCGAGCTGGGCAAGAAGTCGCGTGAGTACCATCGCCTGGTGGGCCAGCACGCGGCCGAGCTGGCCATCGACCTCGTGTGGAGTGTTGGCAGAGAAGCTGAGGCTATGGTAGAGGGTTATCTATCTCAGGGTGAGCACGACATCGATGGATCGGCTCAGGAGATGCGTCCAACCCTTGAGGCTCATCATCGAGCAGAGGTTGATGGTTTGCTGGCGGACCTCATGTTGAGCTTGATGCCGGGTGACATCATACTCGTCAAAGCCTCCCGCGGGGTGGGCTTGGACCGCCTGGTGCGTGCGCTCGTCACACGCGGCGGGAAGCGCGGGTAATCGTGACCCGCATTCTTGCCGCGGGGATTCTGGCCATGGTTCTGGCCGTGGTCGCTGGGCCCCGATTCATCGAGTGGCTGCGGTCTCGGGGTATAGGGCAGAACATCCGGGAGCTCGGGCCGGAGCGGCACAACCAGAAGCAGGGGACGCCGACCATGGGCGGTCTGCTCATCCTGGGGGCGGCGGCGCTGCCCTACCTGATCTTCGCGCACAAGACTGTTCCCAGCTTGGTGGTGTTCGTGCTGACCTTCGGCTCGGGAGCCATTGGACTCCTGGACGACCTGGCCAAGGTTGGTCGTAAACGGTCCCTCGGGATCAGCGGACGCACCAAGATGCTTCTTCAGCTGGTGCTCGTGCTGGTCGTAGGCTGGGTGGCCATACGTTTTGCCGGCGTGGACAGCGATGTGGACGTGCCTCTGGTTGATTGGTCCATCCCCTTCGGCGGGGTGTACTTCCTGGTCGTGTTCCTGGTGATCTCGGGGTTCTCGAACGCCGTGAACCTCACCGACGGGTTGGACGGCCTGGCGGCGGGTACGGTGGCCACCTGTCTGCTGGCCTATACCGGCATCACCTTCCTGCGCCACGAGCCCGATCTGGCCGTGCTCTCGGCCAGCATCATGGGAGCCTGCGTGGGCTTCCTCTGGTACAACTCGTTCCCTGCCGAGGTGTTCATGGGGGACACCGGTTCGCTGGCGCTGGGGGCGGCCTTGGCCGGATTGGCGGTGGTCACGGGCACGGAACTGCTGCTGGTGGTGATCGGCGGCATCTTCGTGGTGGAGGCGCTGAGCGTCATCATCCAGGTGGTCAGCTTTCGCGCCTTCCGCCGGCGGGTTTTCCTTATGGCGCCCATCCACCACCATTTCGAGCTGCGCAACTGGTCAGAGACCAAGATCATCGTGCGTTTTTGGATCGTGACCGCCATCTTCGCGGCGGCCGGGTTCACGATCTTCTACGTCGACGCGCGATAGGAGGCGAGTGCGTGACCGGCTCAGCGGATGTGGGCGGCCGAGGGCTGCCTGGTAAGTACAGGAGAGTGCTGGTGGTGGGCGCCGGCCGCTCCGGTTTGGGGGCGGCGGCGGTGCTTCTCGGTCTGGGTCGCGAGGTCGTTCTCTCGGACAGCAAGAATCGGGCGGGGCTGCCCGGCCTCACGGAGATAGAGGCTCGCGGCGCGCAGCTGCTCGCGCCGCCTCAGGGCCCAGCCCACTTGGACGGCGTCGACTTGGTCGTGAAAAGCCCGGGCGTGCCCGGGGAAACCCCGCTGGTCGAGGAGGGCCGCCGGCGGGGGGTGCCCGTGTGGAGCGAGATCGAGCTCGCCTACCGGCTGTTCCCGCAACCCTTCACGGCCGTCACAGGCACCAACGGCAAGACCACGACCACGGCCCTACTAGGCCACATGTTCCGCACGGCTGGCCGGCCGGTGCAGGTGCTCGGCAACATCGGACTCGCGGTCACTTCGGCCGCCGGCTTCCTGGGCCTGGACGACGAGCTGGTGGTGGAGCTCTCCAGTTTTCAGCTGGAGGACGTGCACGCCTTCCGCCCAGCCGCTGGCGTCCTCTTGAATCTGACCCAGGACCACCTTGACCGGCACCACACCATGGAACGGTACCTGACCTGCAAGGCGAACCTGTTCGCTCACCAGCGGCCGGGAGATCAGGCGGTTCTCAACCTCGACGACCCGGCCGTGGCCGCACTGGGCCGCGGGCTCGCGGCCCGCGAAGGTGGGCCCCAAGTGACCTTCTTCTCCACCTCGGGCGCGGCCCAGGCGGCTTCGCGTCTGGTGGGCCGACGGCTGTACCTATCGGGTCACGACGCACTGGGCGTTGAGGAGCTGGCTCTTCGAGGGCTGCACAACGTGGAGAATTGCCTGGCGGCGGCCACGGCGGGCCTCGCGCGGGGCCTCGGGATGGAGGCCGTGATCGAGGCTCTGCGGACCTTCTCGGGCGTGCCCCATCGCCTGCAGGTAGCAGGGATGGTGGCGGGTGTGGCGTATGTGAATGACAGCAAGGCGACCAACGTCGAGGCGACGTTGAAGGCACTGGGGGCGTATCCACACAGGACACACCTCATCGCGGGCGGTCGGGACAAGGGCTCCGATTACCGGCCTATCGCGCGCGTCTGTGCCGCTGCCTGCCGGGCGGTGTATCTGGTGGGAGAGGCCGCTCCCCTCATACGGGAAGCCTTCACCCGGGTGCGCGAGGAGGAGGGTCTGTCCTACTTGCCCGACCCGCGAGACTGCGGCGACCTGGAGACGGCGGTGGCGGCCGCCGCAGTGGCTGCCCGGGATGGCGACACGGTGCTGCTCGCCCCGGCCTGCGCCAGCTTCGATCAGTATCGGGATTTCGAAGAACGGGGAGACCATTTCATGACCATCGTGGCGGGTATGCGGAGCGAGCGGGGGTGACGCCCGAGGGCGCCCAACGCGACCTGGTGGTCAGCGGCCAGCACCGCCTGCCGCTCGCCTACCACGCCGTGTGGCTCTCCGGACTCGCCCTCCTGGTGGTCGGCCTGGTCATGGTGTTCTCGGTCTCCACGGCGGCTGGTTTCTTCCGTGACGACGGCGACGGTCTGATCTATGTGCGCCAGCAGGGGGTGGCCGCCCTTTTGGGCCTGGTGCTGATGGTGGCTCTCTCGCGCATCGACTACCGGCGCCTGCGACCGCTGGCCATGGTCGCGTTGATCGTGATGCTGGGGCTTCTGGTGGCCGTACATGTGCCCGGCGTGGGTCGGGGGGCCAAAGGCGCCACCCGTTGGATCGCGCTGGGTGGGATTTCGCTGCAGCCTTCGGAGTTCGCCAAGCTGGTGGTCCTCCTGGCCGCGGCTCACCTGCTCGCCCTCGAGCGGCGGCGCACCCGTCTCTTCAAGGACATCTTCTGGCCGGTGGCTCTGGTTGCCGGCCCGGTCTGTGCCCTTATTCTGGCGCAGAGGGATCTGGGCACCGCCCTGGTCGTAGCCATCGTGGTGATGGGTCTGTTCTGGGTGGCCGGGATGCGTGTGTGGCAGTGGCTGGCTACCGTGGGCGGCGGAGCGATGCTGGCCGCCGCGGCCATCATGAGCGAGTCCTACCGCGTGGAGCGCTTCCTGGCCTTCCTCGATCCGTTCTCCGACCCGCGAGACAAGGGCTTCCAGATCATCCAATCCCTCCTGGCCCTGGGGAGCGGCGGCCTGCTCGGGGCCGGGCCGGGAAGGAGCGTGCAGAAGTTCAGCTACCTGCCGGAAGCCCACACCGACATGATCTTCGCCGTGTTGGGCGAGGAGCTCGGCCTTCTGGGCGTAGGGCTGGTCGTGGGCCTCTTCGCTCTTCTCACCATCTCGGCTCTGCACGTAGCCCGCCGGTGCGCCGATCCCTTCGGGCGCCTGCTGGCCGCTGGGTGCGCCTTCCTCATCGGAGGGCAGGCCATTCTCAACGTCGGCGGGGTCACCGCCGCCCTGCCGCTTACGGGGGTGCCACTGCCCTTCATCAGCTTCGGCCGCAACAGCCTGCTCGTGTCTCTCCTGGCTCTGGGCATCACACTGTCCGTGGCCCGTTTTGGTCCCATAGCCGTACCGGTCCACCGATCCCTGTCCGAACCGTTGGAGCCGCCCAATGTCGCGTATCTTGATCGCCGGCGGGGGCACAGCCGGACACGTGGTGCCCGCGTTGGCTATCGCTGACATCCTCACCGAGCGAGGGTATGAGGTGAGCTTCGCGGGCGGGCCCGGGGGAATGGAAGGGACCCTCGTACCCAAGGCGGGTTACCCGTTCGACCCAGTGCGCATACGAGGATTCACCAGGAAGCTCGGTTTTTCCACCCTCCGCACTCTGGGCTCGCTGCCGGTGGCCGCTGTTGACGCATGGCGGGTTCTCCGCCGGCTGCGCCCCGCCTGTGTGGTGGGTGTCGGCGCCTACGCCTCTGGACCGGTAGTGGCTGAAGCCGCCGTTCTGGGTGTGCCCGCCGTAGCCGTGGAAATGGACGCCCACCTGGGCGTGACCAACCGCATCCTCAGCCATCTGGTTGACCGGGTGTGCCTGGGCTTCCCCATTCCCGGCCTGGAGGGCGGCAAGTACGTGCACACCGGACGTCCCATACGCCCGGCGCTTCTGCAAGCGACCCGGGAGGAGGGACTCGCCCGTTTCGGTCTCGACCCCCACCGGCTCACACTGCTGGCCTTCGGCGGCAGCCTCGGGGCCAGGAGCGTGAACAGCGCGATGCTCCAGGCCTTCGCGGGCGTGGAGACCGGGTTCCAGATCGTGCATGTGACCGGCAGCCTGGACTACGGAAGAGTCGAGACCGAGCTCGGTCGGGGGAGGGAACCCGCGGTACCAGGTCCATGCCTTCCTGGACGACTTCCCGCTGGCTCTGGCAGCGGCAGACATCGTGGTGTCCCGGGCCGGGGGCTCGGTGGCCGAGATACTGGCCCGCGGTCTGCCCGCAGTGCTGATACCTTACCCCTTGGCTACGGCCGACCATCAGACCAAGAACGCCCGCTCCCTCGAGGAGGCGGGGGCGGCTTTGGTGATCGCCGACGCGGAGCTCGACGGCTCCCGACTGGCCGCGGCGGTGGATGAGCTCCTGCCCGCCGGGCGGCGCGCGGCCATGGGGGAGGTGGCCCGGTCGCTCGCCCGCCCGGACGCGACTACCCGGATAGTCGAGCAGATAGTAGAATTGGCAGGGCCCCCCAGACGTTATGAGCTCCATCCAGACGACACCCGCCGACCTCCCCCCTGCGCACGACGCCGGCCCTTCCCTCGCCTCTTTGAAGCGCGTGCACTTCATAGGCATCGGCGGGGCCGGTATGAGCGGCATCGCCCTCGTGCTCAGCAAGCGGGGCTACCGCGTGGCTGGCTCCGATCTGAAGCCTTCCCGCTACACGGCCCTGCTCGAGCTGGCCGGCGTCCCCGTCATCGTGGGACACGACGCGGCCAACGTTGACTCGCCCGACGTGGTGGTGATCTCCTCGGCCATTCCCGAGGACAACCAGGAGCTGCTCGAGGCTCACCGGCGCGGACTGCCGGTGGTCAAGCGGGCCCAGGCCCTGGCCTGGCTGATGGAAGGCTCTCGAGGTATCGCCGTATGTGGCACCCACGGCAAGACCACCACCACCTCCATGATCAGCCGCGTGCTCGTCGACGCCGGACGGGACCCATCGTTCCTGGTGGGGGGCGAGCTCAACGACTTGGGTTCCAATGCACGCCACGGTTCGGGGGAGTTCCTGGTGTGCGAGGCCGATGAATCCGACGGTTCGCTCCTGTTCCTGCGACCCGAGGTGGCCGTCGTCACCAACCTCGAACTCGATCACCACAGCCACTATCTGCACGTGGAGGATGTGGCCTCCGTCTTCCGGCGTTTCATCGGTCACCTGCCCCGGCACGGTCGACTGGTCTATTGGGCGGACGACGCCAGGCTTGCGGCCTTGGCCGCCGAGGCGAATGCCCGCACGTGCTCCTATGGCTTGAGCCCCGGGAGTGACTACGAGGCCCGCGAGGTCCGCCTCAGCCACGGCGGGAGCTCCTTCGAGGTCTGGCGGCATGGGCACCGGCTGGCCCATGCCGACCTGGTGGTGCCCGGTCAGCACAACATCCTGAACGCCCTGGCCTGCTTCGCCGCCCTGGGTGAGCTGGGCATCTCGCCGGGCACCATCGCTTCGTCCCTGCGCAGCTTCACGGGGGCCACCCGCCGTTTTCAGTGGAAGGGAGAAAGAGGAGGGGTGAGCGTCGTCGATGATTACGCCCACCATCCCACGGAGCTGAAGGCTACCCTGCGCGCCGCCCGCACGGGGGAGTGGGACCGTGTCATCGCGGTCTTCCAGCCACACTTGTACTCGCGCACCCGCTACCTGCACGACGAGTTCGCTCGAGCCCTACTGGAGGCCGATCTGGCCGTGGTGACCGACGTGTACGGGGCCCGCGAGCAGCCTCAGCCCGGAGTGACCGGCAAGCTCATCGTCGACAGCATCCTCCGCCTGAGTCCGCGCTTCCCGGTGGCCTACTTGCCGAGGCTCACGGCCATCGAGGAGTACTTGGAGCGCGTTGCTCAGCCCGGCGACCTGCTGCTCACGATGGGCGCGGGGGACGTCCACCGGGTGGGCGAGCGCTTCCTGGGTCAGTGAGGGTGCCGGTGGATGTCTTGTCGGGCGCTGTGCTCCAGGCGGTCCTGGCTCTCAGTGCCGAGCCTGACATGCGTCTTTGGCGCCGGGCTCCGCTGGCGCCGTTCACTACCATAGGCGTGGGCGGCCGGGGGGCGGTGCTGGTCACGGTGGCCACGCCCGAGGCGGCGGCGCGGGCCCTTGCCATCCTGACCGAGACCCGGGTTCCCTGGGCCGCGTTGGGTGCCGGCTCGAACGTGGTCGTCGCCGACAGCGGCTACACGGGGGTCATCCTCAAGCTCGACGACGCCTTCCAGTACGTGGAGGGGCCATTCGGCTCCGACCGGTTAGACGTGGATATCGTGGTGGGGGCGGCCGCGCCCCTGCCCCGCGTGGCCACTTTTCTGGCCGACCAGGGATACGGCGGTCTGGAGTTCGCCTGCGGAGTGCCGGGTACGGTGGGCGGCGGTGTCGCCATGAATGCCGGTGCTCACGGCGGCTGCATGGCCGACGTGGTCAAGGCTGTGGAGGTGGCGGTGCCGGGAGAGACGGGCTGGCTTTCGGCCGAGGACTTGGAGTGGCGCTACCGGCGGTGCACGTTGCCCCGAGAGGCCATGGTGCTGTCCGTGCGCCTATCTGTCACTCCGGGCGATCGCGAGCAGATTCTGACCCAGCACCGCATGCTTCAGCGGCGGCGCCGCCAGACCCAGCCCCGAGGGGTCCGCACCTTCGGCAGCGTGTTCGCCAACCCGCCCGGAGACGTGGCCGGACGCCTGCTGGAAGCCGCCGGCATGAAAGGGGTGCGCCGGGGAGGTGCTCAGGTCTCAAATATGCACGCGAACTTCCTCACGAATGTGGGTGACGCCACCGCGGCCGACGTGCTGGGGCTCATGGCCATGATGCGCGAGGCTGTCTGGAGGCGCAGCGGAGTTCTGCTCGAGCCGGAGGTACGCGTGTTGGGGGCCGAGTTCCCCTGGGAGCGCGGCGAGGCTGAGCGCCCCGTTCCGCGAGCCGGACGTGGATGAACGTTTCCGTGGCCGGCGGCGCGAGGTGGCGCGCTCACGTGGACGGCGGCGGGCTCTGGCCCTAGGCTCGCTGCTGCTGGTGGCGGCGGTCGTGGCGGGCTATTTCTGGCTGCGCGCCTCGGATGTCTTCGCGCTCCGGCAGTTGAGCCTCCCCTTGATCCAGAACGTCACCGAGGCGCAGCTCTACTCGGCCGTCGAGCCGGTTGCGGGAGTCAACCTCCTGCGTGTGCCGGTGGCAGAGGTCGAGCGCCGGCTGAGAGCCATACCTTATGTGCGGGCCGCTCGGGTCTACCGCCGCTTTCCCCACACCCTCGAGGTCGATCTGACCGAGTACCAGCCCGCGGCCGCAATACGGGCGCATGACGGTGATACCTGGGTCATCTCGGAGGACGGGCGAGTGCTGGAGCGGGTGAGAGAGAGCTCTCCCGCGCTGGTGCTCGTCGTCCCCGAGGCTGAGATCCGGCTCGAGGCGGGCCAGACGGTGCCGTCCCAGGTGGTGGATGCTCTTCCGGTGCTGGGTCTGCTGCACGACCCGGGCGTCTGGCCGCAGGAGTACGGCGTGCTCCGGCTGGAGGTGAGCGATGTCGGAGAGCTCATGCTGATCCTGGCCGACGGGTGCCAGGTGCGGATGGGTGAACCCGCCCGGCTCGAGGAGAAGTTGATGGTAGCCGCGCGCATTATCGACCGCTACTCGAGTGAAGGGAAGCAAGTCGAGTACGTCGACGTGCATGTACCTAGCCCCGGCGTGGCCAAGGCAAAGTAGGCGTGATATGGTGCAGAGATGCAGGAAACCGGGATACTGTGCCGTAATAGGGCCGAACAGCGCCCCCGGCAAGCGGCTCCGGGGTTGGGGACATTGCACTCTCAGGCTTAAGTCGTGGTCGATTCACCTTGTCCCGAATCTGGAGCGCACATCGAGTGTTGGCCGGCGGACTGCGCATGGGTCCGCTACCTAGTATGACGGAGGTCGGGAGTCATGAGTGAGACGGGGTCCAGCTACCTCGCGGTTATCAAGGTGGTGGGCGTCGGTGGTGGAGGCACCAACGCCGTCAATAGAATGGTGGACGCAGGCCTACGTGGTGTCGAGTTCATCGCCGTCAACACCGACGCGCAGGCGCTCTTGATGTGCGATGCCGACGTCAAGATTCACATAGGCGGGAAGATAACTCGCGGTCTGGGCGCGGGGGCGAACCCGGAGGTCGGGCGGCAGGCCGCGGAAGAGAACCGCGACGAGCTGCGCGAATCGCTGAAGGGCGCGGACATGGTCTTCGTCACCGCCGGCAAGGGAGGGGGCACGGGCACCGGTGCGGCACCGGTGATCGCCGAGATCGCCCGCGAACTGGGCGCGCTGACCGTGGGCGTGGTCACCAAGCCGTTTTCGTTCGAGGGACGCAAGCGGGCCTCACAGGCCGACATGGGTATCGAGGCGCTCAGCAAGAAGGTCGACACCCTCATCATCATCCCCAACGATCGACTTCTGCAGGTGGTCGAGAAGCGCACCTCTATTATCGAGGCCTTCAAGGTAGCCGATGACGTGCTGCGTCAAGGAGTGCAGGGCATCACCGACCTCATCACGGTGCCCGGCCTCATCAACCTCGACTTCGCCGATGTGCGCACCATCATGCGCAGCGCTGGGTCGGCCCTCATGGGCATCGGCGTCTCCAGCGGAGAGAACCGCGGTGTGGAAGCCGCCCGCGCGGCCATCTCGTCGCCACTGTTGGAATCGTCCATCGAGGGGGCCACTGGCATCCTCCTCAACATTACCGGCGGGCCCGACATGGGCCTTTTCGAGGTGAACGAAGCCGCCGAGATCATCTCCAGTGCGGCCGACAGTGAGGCCAATGTCATTTTCGGGGCGGTGATCGACGACTCCATGGGCGACCAGATGCGGGTGACCGTGATCGCTACCGGCTTTGACAGCCGATCGGTGCTGGCTCGAGAAGAGGCCGCTGCTGCGGCCCAGCCCGCAGGGAACACGCTGGGCTTCGAGCGGCCCCACTTCGAGATGGATGAGGACGTCCTGGACATCCCTCCCTTCCTCCGCGACAGGGACTGACCTCGGGGAGGTGAGAGACCTGCCGGAGGGGGGGCACGCCCTTGCCGAGCTCGAAAAGAGGATGGATCCTTCTGCTCGGGAGAGGCTTCGGCCGTACGCGGCCGCCGGCGTCTCGCTGCTGGCGGCAGCCGCTCCGGGCCAGCTGCGGGTGGCGTTCACCTCGCGGGGTGGCGGCGTGAGCCCCTCGCCTTACGCCTCTCTCAACTTGGGCGCCAGGCAAGGCGACGACCCCGAACATGTGGACAGGAACCGCGCGCGGGTACTTCGCGCGCTGCGAGCCGCGAGCGGCCAAGCTCCGCGCGAACTGGTCTCCCCGTTCCAGGAGCACGGCCAGCGTGTTTGCGGGATCTCGGAGTACCATCGAGAGAGCGTCCGGGCGCCGTGTGACGGTCTGGTGGTCAATCCCCGGATCGACCAAGGCCTGGTCGCCCTCCTGCTGTTCGCCGACTGTGTCCCGGTGGTTCTGATAGGTGAGGTCGACGGCGCCGTCGTACATGGGGGCTGGCGCGGTCTCTTGGGTGGTGTCGTGCAGCAGGGAGCCCGGGCCATGACCGCGCCTCCGGGGACGGCCTACATCGGGCCGAGCATCGGCCCCTGCTGCTACCAAGTGGACGACGAGCTGGCGCGCGCCTTCTCCGATCGCTACGGCCCGAGTGTCGTGCTGCCCCGGGATGGCGGACCGCATCTCGATCTCTGGGAGACCGCTACCCTGGCCCTGGCCGAGGTCGAGGTCCCCCGCGCTCGGGTTGTCAATCCTCGGCTCTGCACTTCGTGCAACCGCGACCTCTTCTACAGTCACCGCGTGGAGGGCCCGGCGACCGGCCGTCATGCCGCCCTGCTATGGGCGGCCGGCGCTGCTCCCTCGCGAAAGACCTGAGGCTCCGAGATGGAGGCGATGCGCAAAGGACTCGTACCCCTCTCTCTCGAAGATTTGAAGAACGGCCTGCGCGAGGCCTGCCGTACAGTGGAGGCCGCTCGCGCACGGGGGTGGCTTCGGTCAGGAAGTGCGGCTGCTGGCGGCCACCAAGTACGTCGACGTCGCGCAGATGGCGCTCGTCCGGGACGCCGGCCTGCGGCTGGTGGGTGAGAACCGAGCCGAGGACCTGGTTCAGAAGTGGGAACGATACCACGATGATCTCGAGTTCCACTTCATCGGCCATCTGCAACGCCGCAAGGCCCGCTTGGTGGTGCCGCGTGTGACCCTGATCCACTCGGTGGAGTCGCTGAGCCTGGTGCGGGAGCTGCACTCTCGGGCTTTGGGTCCCATCGATGTCTTGCTGGAGGTGAACGTCAGCGGAGAAGAGAGCAAGTATGGTATCCTCCCCGGCGATGCGGAGGCCTTCATGAAGGAGTCCGCGCCCTACGACTCGGTGCGGTTCACCGGTCTGATGACCATGGCCCCCATCGTGCGCGACCCGGAGGATGCCCGGCCGGTGTTCCAACGGCTCAGAGAGCTGCGGGATCAACTGGCCCCTCGTTTCGCTCCCTGCCACCCAATGACCGAGCTCTCCATGGGGATGAGTAACGACTATGCAGTGGCCGTTGAGGAGGGTGCGACCATTGTCCGGTTGGGGAGCACGCTCTTCGCTCGCGCACAAGGAGGATGAGAGATGGCCGTAGGCGACCTGTGGCACAAGACTCTCGTCTACTTCGGCATCGCCGAAGAGGACGACATCTACGAAGAGGAGACCCTGGCTCCCCACGAGGAGCTGGAGCAATCCTACCGGGAGAGGCCGAACGTGAAGAAGGTCGAGCGCGAGACCCGATCCTCCCGTCGCCGGGCGGCGGCCGACTTCGACGAGATTTTCAGCGAAGACGACGGCTTCCGCAACCGGCGCACCAGCGTGATCCGTCCCGTGCCGGCGCCGGCCGAGAAGGCCCCGGCGAAGGTGCACTTGGTGGTGCCCAAGAACTTCAACGACGCTCAACTGATCGCCGACAAGTTCAAAGGAGAAGTGCCCGTCATCCTGAATCTGCAGACGAGCGAGACCGAGCTGGCGAAGAGGCTGATCGACTTCGCCAGCGGTCTGACCTACGCCCTCGACGGGGGCATGCAGCGGGTGGCCGACAAGGTCTTCTTGCTCACCCCGAAGAACGTCGAGGTGTCGGCCGAGGAGAAGCAGCGTTTGATGGAAAAGGGCTTTTTCAACCAGTTCTGACCAGGCGCTCTTGTGCGCGACTGAAGACCAGGCAGGAGAAAGGAACACGATCATTGCGGCCATGAGCACAGTGGGGGTCCTGGGCGTCGGCAACATGGGTCGAGCACTCGTGAAAGGCTGGTTGCTGCCCGGGCAGCCTGCCCGGAGCATCCGGGTGTATGACAAGGACGCCCAGCGGGCGCGGGCCGTGGCCGGGGAGTTGGGAGAGAAAGTGACCGCCGTGGAGGACCCCGGCCAGGTGGCCCGAGGAGCGGACGCCGTCCTGGTGGCGGTGAAGCCGCAGGACATGGAGGGGGCTCTTCGCGCCCTCCGCGGGGCCACCGGCGCCGAGTTGGCCGTGGTTTCGACGGCCGCCGGCCTGTCGCTCGAGCGCCTGCGCGCGCTTCTGGGGCCGGGTCCTGCCCTCTTCCGGATCATGCCCAACCTGGCTGTAGCGCTGGGCGAGGGGGTGGTGGCGGTGGCGGCCGAGCCTGCCGCGGCGCCCGAACGGGTCGAGGAGGTCGCTTCCCTCTTCTCGGCCATGGGTGTGGTCCGGGTGCTGCCCGAGTCCCTATTCAACGCGGTGACCGCGGTTACGGGCAGTGGCCCCGGTTTCATGGCGCTGGTGCTCGAGGGCTTGGAGGACGGCGCCGTGCGGGTGGGCATGCCCCGAGAGGTGGCGCGCAGCTTCGTTCGACAGATGGCTCTGGGTACCAGCCGTCTGCTCGTGGGAGACGAAGGCTCAGCCGCAGAGCTCAAGGATCGGGTGTCGTCGCCGGCCGGGACCACGACCGCCGGCCTCGCCGTGCTCGAGGATAAGGCCGTGCGCGGAGCTTTCATTCGGGCCATAGAGGCGGCGGTGCAGAGGGGGCGGGAGCTTGCCTAGGAGGCTGTTGAAGAGCGAAGCCTTGGCCGCCAGAACGCGCTGGCCGGCGCGATGCGGCGTCCTCCGTCGCGCCCGTAGCGCCGCTACGAGCGCTCCCTGCGTCCGGGGAGCTCGTTTCGCAACGAAGCCTTGGCGACCGCGGCCGCACTGGCCGGCGCGATGCGGCGTCCTCGGTCACGTCCGTAGCTCCGCTACGCCCGCTCCCTGCGTCCTTGCCTCGCACTCGCCCATCGCGGCCTGGCGGCGAAGCGTCATTCCGAACCGAGCTCCGGCCTCGCACTCGCCCATCGCGGCCTGGCGGCGAAGCGTCATTCCGAACCGAGCTCCGGCCTCGCACTCGCCCAGCGCGGCCTGTCCGCGAAGCGTCATTACGAAACGAGCTCGGGTCTCGCACTTGCCCATCGCGCCCTGGCGGCGAAGCGTCATTCTTCAACAGCCTGCTAGCTCGCGGTCACGGGCAGGAAAGGGATGCCGGTGAGCAGCACAGTGCTGCGTTTCGTGTTGGCCCTCATCCAGGTCTACTACTGGCTGATCATCGCGCGCGTGCTCCTGTCCTGGATCCCGTTGCCCGAAAACGATCTGGTGCGCTCGCTTTACCGATTGCTCTACGATGCCACTGAACCCTATCTGGGTCTGTTCCGCCGTGTCCTCCCGAGCTTTGGGAGGGGGGGTATGGGAATCGACTTCAGCCCCCTGCTGGCGATCATGGTGTTGATCCTCATCGAGAGGTTCGTGAGGGGCGCTCTTTAGGAGGCTGCTGAGAAATGACGCTTCGCCGCCACGGTGCGCTGGGCATGCGCAAGGCAAGGACGCAGGAAGCGCGCGTAGCAGCGCTACTCGCGCGACCGAGGACGACGCATGGCGCCGCCCAGTGTAGTGTGACGGCCTGGGCTTCGCTTTTCAGCAGCCTGTTCGAGAAGGAGGAGCCGTGAAGCTTACCCCCCTCGACATCCGCCACAAGGAGTTCCGCCGGGCCATGCGGGGCTACTCTGACGAGGAGGTTGACGTCTTCCTCGACGAGGTGGCCGACGAGTTCGAGCGCGTCTTTCGGGAGAACATCGAGGCTCAGGAGCGCATCCACAGGCTCGAAGAACGGGTCTCGCACTACGAAGGGCTGCGGGAAACTCTGCAAAACACGCTGGTCTCGGCCCAGCGTCAAGCCGACGAGATGCGGGCGAACGCGCGCAAGGAGAGCGAGCTCATCCTAAAGGACGCCGAGCTCAAGGGCCGCGACATCGTCGGCGAGTCGTACTCCGAGAAGCAGCGGGTGCAGCAAGCTCTGATCCAGTTGAAGCAGGTGGAAGAGGACTTCCGCTTCAAATTCCGCTCCCTCCTGGAGGCTCACTTGAACCTGCTGGCCGAGGACGAGGTGTCCGATGAGCGGCGTCGCTTCCGCGGACTAGTCTCGAGCGTGGAGCAAGAGCTCGAGAGCGGGGACGCGGAGCCGGTCAAGGCGCCAACGCGGCCAGCGGCTGCGCGTCCTTGGGCCGAAGTGCCGGTGAGCCCGGCGGTGTCCTCGGCCCTGGCCGCGACCCCGGCTGCGTCCGGCGTGGCCGCCGAGAGTGCCGCCGTTACTGATCCTCCGGACGCCAGTGCGCCGGCCGCTCCGGAGGGCGACGTCTTTGGGGTCCCGGCGGCCCCTGACGCTTCGACCGGTGAGATCGACGAGGTCCAGGCGTTTCTCGAGACGGAGGCGAACGCCCCCGAGAGTGCGGCCAGCGAGGAGGAGGCTCCTTGGCTGGACGCCGATGGTCAGCAGAACGACGAAGCGCCTTCCTCCGACGCGGAAGACGACTTCGAAGAGCTCGAGTCGGAGGCCCCATTACCTCCGGCTGACGATAGGAAGGAATCGTCCGTGCGGCGCTTCCTGTTCGGCAAACGTCCCGAGAACGAGCCCTCGGACGGTTTCTTCGAGGATCAGGATGACGACGACCGTGACTTCCGCTGGTAGGCAGGAAGGTCGGGGCGCGGAGCCTCTGGACGCCGAGCTTGCGGAGCTGGCCGTCCGCGCATCGGCCGGGGGGTTGCTGGTGGGCTTCCGGGTGAGTCCCGGGGCGAAGGTCGCGCGCATTCAGGGTAGATACGGCGACCGCCTGAAAGTTCAGGTCACCGCGCCGCCCGAAGCTGGCCGGGCCAACGACGAGCTCTGCCGGGCCATGGCAGTCTGGCTGGGCCTGAAACCCGATTACGTCCGTGTTCACGCGGGGCATAAGAAGAGGGATAAGGTCCTGGCGTTTCGCGGAGTGGAGGAAGCAGATCTCAGGGAGCGCCTTTTCGAGCTGCTGAAGGCATCCGACCGCCCAGTGCGGCCGGGGCTTCGTTTTGGAGCGACCTCTTGAGAAGCGAGGTGGGCTATGGACCATGAGACGGTGAAGCAGCGCCTCCTGGAAGAGCGCGCCCATTGGGAGAGGGAAGTGGAAGCCTACGAGGAGGAGTTCTCCGAGTCGCTGGAGGAGGCTTCCGACGAGAGCCCCTATGACCAGCACCTCGCCGAGACGGCCGGGGTCACCCTTGACCGCGAGATCGATCTCACTCTGGAAGAGAGTGCTCGGGCCACCATCGTGCAGATCGATCGCGCCCTCCAGAAGCTCGAGGACGGAACCTACGGGCGCTGCGACAAGTGCGGCCGGGGGATCGGGGACGGGCGCCTCGGGGTCGCGCCCTACGCTACCCTCTGCATTGACTGTAAGCGTCTCGAGGAGCGCGGGCTCTAGGAGCTCACGCCCCCCTCATGCCGGTCATGACATCATCGTCCGACCTCCGCCGGGAGCGCGACATCCGGGCGTGGATCGTCAAGTGGGGGACGCTCGGGGTGACAGCCTCGGCGGCCTTCGCGCTCGATCTGCTTACCAAGCGGCTTGTAGAGGAGCGTTTGGTTCTCGGCGAGGTCCACGAGGTCGTCCCCTTCTTTTCCCTGCAGCGGGTGGGCAACAAGGGCGTGGCTTTTGGCATGCTGGCGGAACACTCGTTGCTTATCCAGCTTGCCCCTGTGGCGGCCCTTCTGGTGATCGTCGCTTATGTGATGCTGGAGCGGCGGTCTCTTCTCGCGGGATTGGCCGGCGGAATGCTCGTCGGCGGCAGCCTGGGCAACCTTGTGCAGAGGATCACTGTCGGGCAGGTGACCGACTTCCTGAAATTTCCTCACTGGCCCAACTTCAATCTGGCCGATGTGTTCATCTTTCTAGGAGTGGCTCTTGTGCTTCTGAGCTTCTTCTGGGAACCCGACGGGCGGGAGCTGCGACGGGATCGCTCGGAGGGGGGGCCCACGGAACAGAGTGAGGGACCGCTACCTCCCGAAACGCCCTCGTGACGAGGCTCCTGTCGCGGTTCATCGTCGGGCCCGAGGACCAGGGAGTTCGTCTTGACACCTTCCTCGGCGCTCGCGAAGCCGTCGGCAGCCGGTCACACGCGGTGAGCCTGCTGCAAAAGGGCGCCGTCACCGTGGGGGGACGCGTTCATCCAAAGAGCTACCGGCTGAGCACCGGAGACTCCGTGGAGGTGGCCTGGCCCGCCGAAGGGTCGGAGGCGGTCGGTGAGGCCGTGTCGTTCTCTTTGACGGTACCCGTGCTCTTCGAGGATGCCTGGCTCTTGGTGGCCGACAAACCCGCCGGGATGGTGGTGCATCCGTCGAGAGGCCACAACGCCGACACCCTTGTCCACGCTCTCCGCAACCGCGGCCTCGCCGGGGGGGAGCCCTTTCGGCCGGGTATCGTCCACCGTCTCGATCGCGAGACCAGCGGCCTTCTCATCGTGGCTAAGGATGCGGGCGTCCACCGCAGGTTGCAGCAGATGATCCGCGACCGGCGGGTAGACCGGCGGTATCTGGCCCTTATCCACGGGAATCCGGCCGGCGCTTCCGGCACCATCGACGCGCCCGTGGGGCGCGATCCCGTGCGGCGCAAGACCATGGTAGTGGGGGGGGTGGCGGCTCGCCCGGCCGTGACACATTTCGAGGTATTGGAGCGTCTAGGAGACTTCACCCTGGTCGAAGCCCGTCTGGAGACGGGGCGTACCCATCAGATCAGAGTGCACTTCCTTGCCATCGGCCATCCCGTCGTGGGCGATCCCGTGTACGCCCGGCGTGATCCCCTCGGCGCGGGCCGCCAGTTCCTCCACAGCCGGCGCCTGACCTTCCTTCACCCGGTGACCGGCGTGGAGCTGGTGGTGGAGTCGACCTTACCCCCGATCTCGAGGCCGCGCTGGAGCGAGCTCGGTCGGCGGGTGGGCATCGCGCAGGCTGACCGGCGGCGGGCTATCCGGCGTTCTCGTCGGCGGGCATGGAGACCTTCACCCCAGAGCCGGCCGCCCCGAGCGGCAGCGGGTCGGAATCGCCTGGCACCTCGAAGGGCACCTCGTGCGTCTTGCGCAGGGGATCTCCTCCAGGAACAGGTTGACGACCCAGGCTAGCGCCACGATGACCACTCCGATGACGAAGATCTCGGTGATGGCCCCGGAGAGGGCCGAGCGCAAGGTGTCGAAGAGTTGGGCCATCAGGCCTTCCTGGCCCGGGGGAACCGAGCGGCGATGGCGGCCTTGGTCTCCGGATTGAGCAGGGCCTGCGGGTTGCCCAGTCCGGCCAGGGCCTCGGGTGAGAGGGCTTGCTTTACAGAGGCAGGCAGGCCGTCCACTAGCCGGTGACTGAAGCTCTGAGCCATGAGACTGCCCATGATCGCCACGCCCACCGTCCCCCCGATGCTGCGGAAGAACTGCACCGAGCTGGTGACCACACCCATGCGCGAGTGGGGGAACGCGTTCTGCACGATGATCACGTAGAGGGGCATGGTGATTCCCAGGCCCAGACCGGTGACGATCATGTTGCGCACGGCCACGCCATTGGTCGTGCCGAGGCCCATGCGTGAGAGGAGAAGCATACCCAGGGTCATGATGCTCAGACCGATCAGGGCCAGGGTACGGTACCGGCCCCAGCGGCTGACCAGCTGGCCGCCGACCACGGAGCCCACGATCAGCGAGAGCATGAGCGGCGTGAGGATGTAGCCGGAATCGGTGGCCGAGGTCCCGATCACCGCCTGGACGAAGAGGGGGATGAACATGATCGTGCTGAACATGCCCACCGCCGACAGGAAGACGGCCGCCATGGATACCGAGAAGATGCGGTTGCGAAAGAGGTCGAGGGGGAGGAGGGGCTCCTTGGCTCGTGACTCCACGAGGACGAAGACCACCAGCATGACCACGGACACCCCGAATAGGCCCAGAATGTAGGGCGAGAGCCAGGGATGGGTATCGCCGGCCTCCGACAGAGCCAACAGCAGGGGGCACCATGGAGCCCACCAGAGCGGCCGCACCCAGATAGTCGATCGAGCGGTTCGTACGCTCACGCTTCTCCCGGGGCATGGTCAGGGCCACTACGATCAGGGCCACGATCCCCACCGGAATGTTGACGTAGAAGACCCAGCGCCAGTTCAGGTTGTCGGTGATGTAGCCGCCCAGAGTGGGGCCGACCACGCTGGAGATGCCGAAAACGGTACCCATGAGACCCTGAACCTTGCCGCGCTCCCCCGGAGGAAACAAGTCGCCGATGATGGCCAGGGCCACCGGAATCAAGGCGCCGGCTCCGATTCCCTGGATGCCGCGAAACACGACCAGCTGAGTCATGCTCTCGGCTCGGCCGCTGAAGATGGAGGCGGCCATGAAGACGATCATGCCCCACATGAAGAAGATCTTCCGCCCGTAGAGGTCGGAGAGCTTGCCGTAGATGGGGACGGTGGTGGTGGACGTCAGCATGTAGGCCGTGAAGACCCAGGCGTAGAGCTCGAAGCCGCCCAGGTGGGCCACCACTTTAGGCATGGCCGTCGAGACGACGGTCTGGTCGAGGGCGGCCAGAAGCATCCCCAAGCCGACCCCGGCCATGACGGCCCAGACTCTACGCCTCGATAGTCCCGTCACGAAAGTCTCCCCTGGTTCGGTCGGCGTGCGCTTTGGCGGCCGGGCCGCAGGTGGTATAGTTAGCGCTCGCTAAATGGACGGCACATTGAACCACACCCGGACCAGGAGCGTCAAGGAGAGGATCCTCTCCGTGGCGCAGGACCTGTTCGCCGAGCAGGGCTTTGCGGCTACCTCGGTGCGCGCCATCGCCGAAGGGGTGGGCGTGACGGTTCCTGCGCTCTACTACCACTTCGGCTCCAAGAGGGGCATCATGCTGGCTCTGGTGCAGGACCACTGTTCGCGGCGGCAGGCCCAGGTGCTGGCGGCGCTGGAGGGGACGGGATCCTGCGCCGACCGTCTTCGGGAGGCGCTGGCCGCCTACTCCCGGCTTATGGCGGCGGAGAGCCCCACGGCCACCGTGGTCCATCGCGACCCTTCACTCTTTGCCGACGTCGAGCTGCGGGGGATCGTGTTCGCTGCGGAGCGGGTCTTGGCGGACCGTCTAGGCGCGATCATCGCCCAGGGCACGGCGGCCGGCGAATTCCGCCCCCTCGAACCCGGCCAGGTGTCCCTCCTTCTGCTGGCCGCCGCCCGAGCCGCCCACTTCAGCCGACCGCAGTGGGGTAGTGCGTACGAGCCGGACGAGCTGGCCGCGACCCTGAACGAGCTGGTACTGGGAGGCCTTTTGCGCCGGCCGCGGACTTCGCGGGAGTAAGACGAAGCCCCGGCCGCCAGGCCGCACTGGCCGGCCCGATCCGGCGTCCTCGGTCACGTCCGTAGCTCCGCTACGCCCGCTCCCTGCGTCCGGGGAGCTCGGGGCCGGAGGACTCCCCCGCCACGGCTTCATCCTTACCCGGTGCGGGCAGTTCCGGTTGAGTGGGGGCACCCAGGCCGGCGAGCATGCGCTTGACCTCCCCGATCTCGTGAGTCAGGTGCTCGAGCAGGATCTCGGCCTTGACGTCGACCTGATAGTCGCTCTCGGCCCGCAACCGATCGCGGGCCTCCTGGCGGTTCTGACTCATCATGATGACCGGGGCCTGGATGGCCGCCAAGCATGACAGCATGAGGTTGAGCAGGATGAAGGGGTAGGGGTCCCAATGGCGGATGGCGGCGATGCTGTTGATCACAATCCAGACGGCCAGAAACCCGCCGAAGCTGTAGATGAACCTCCAGCTCCCGGCCACCTCCGCCAACGTGTCGGCCGCGCGCTCGCCGAAGCTGAGTCTCTTCTCCCCGGGCGCCAGGACGTTGCGGGCGACCCGGAGCGTCAGGAGCTCACTCACCTGGTGTTCCAGCTTCCGCACACCCCGGCGTTTCGCCTGGTCATTCTCATTCTCGCTCATGGGTCCCCTTTCCGTCTCGTGCGCCGAGCCCAGATGTCGTGAGGTGGCGTCGTGGTAAGGCCGGCCCGGCGAATCGGTCGAGTCAGAGTGTGCCTTGCAGCTCCTCCGGAGGAGCGAAGCCGCGGCGAATGGTGTTCTCGGTGACCACCCGCGGCTCGAGGAACTGCGGCAGGTAGTCCGGTCCCCCGGCCTTCGAGCCTACTCCGCTCATGCGTGCCCCCCCAAAGGGCTGGCGGCCCACCTTGGCGCCGGTGATCCCTCGGTTGATGTACAGGTTGCCGACATGGAACTCTTGGTAGGCCCGCTGGATGTGCCGCGGGCTGCGCGAGTAGAGTCCTCCGGTGAGGGCGTAGACCGTGCCGTTGGCGATGGCAAGAGCCTCGTCGAAGTCGGCGGCCCGCATCACCGAGAGCACCGGACCGAAGATCTCCTCCTGTGCGATGCCGGCCTGGGAGGGAACATCGACGAAGATATGCGGCCCGACGAAGTAGCCGCTTTCGGGGGCGGGGGCGGCCAGGGCCAGGGTGGCTTCGTCCTTGCCCCGCTCGATGTAGCGGTGGATCTTGTCGAAGGCGGACTGGTCGATCACCGGACCCACCCGGGTCTGGGGCAGGGCGGGATCGCCGACCGCCAAGCTGGCCGCTGCGCCCACCAGCCGCGACACGAAGTCGTCGTAGAGGGCGCCCACGACGATGGCGCGGCTGCAGGCCGAGCACTTCTGGCCGGAGTAGCCGAAGGCCGAGCTCACCGTGCCCTCCACCGCCGCGTCCAAGTCGGCGTCGTCGTCGATGATCACCGCGTTCTTGCCGCCCATCTCGGTGATCACCCTCTTCACGCTCCGCTGACCCGGGTGGACCACAGCCGCCTCGCGCAGGATGCGCAGCCCGGTCTCTCGGCTGCCGGTGAAGGCGACGAGGTCCACACTCTTGTGCTTCACCAGGTACTCGCCCACCTCGGCACCCGGACCGGGCAGGTAGCTGAGAACGCCTTCGGGCAGCCCGGCCTCGCGGAACAGCCGGGCCAACTCCCAGGCGATCAGGGGGGTGGGGTTGGCCGGCTTCATGATGACCGGGTTCCCGGCCGCGAGGGCGGCTGAGGTCATGCCCGTGAGGATGGCCAGGGGGAAGTTCCAGGGCGCGATGACCACGGCGACACCGCGGGCCTCGTAGAAGAGAAGGTCTCGCTCGCCGGGGACGTCATGCAAGGGTCGAGGCGCGCCCAGGCGGCGCATCTCCCGGCCGTAGTACTCCAGGAAGTCGATAGCCTCGGCGACGTCGGCGTCGGCTTCCCGCCAAGTCTTGCCTGCCTCGACGATTTCGAGGGCGGCCAGGCGGAAACGCTCGCGACGCATGAGGTTGGCCGTGCGGAAAAGCACCGCTGCCCGGCGGGCCGCCGGGGTGTCCCGCCACCGGGCGAAAGCCGCCTCCGCCTCGGCCAGAGCCTGCTCCGCTTCGGCCATGCCCGCGCTGGCGGCCGTGCCCACCACCTCCTCGGGACAGGCGGGATTGACGGAAACGATCACACGCTCGGTCTCGACCTCACGCCCGCCGATCAGCAGGGACCGGTGGGCCCCCATTCCGGCTCTCACCTGATCCAGGGCCCGCTGCATCTCCACGCGGTTCACTTCGCGGGAGAAGTCGGCGTGGGGCTCATTCACGAACACGTCCGGGTGGTCTGGATCCGTGGGGTGCACGTCCAGCCGGGCCGGAGGGATGGTTCCCAGGTCGGGCGTGGGGAGCGGAGCGGCCAGTAGCTCGTCATGGGCAGCCTCCTCCACGAAGGTCTGCCTGAGAAAGGACTCGTTGGCCGTGTTCTCCAGCAGGCGGCGCACGAGGTAGGCCATGCCGGGCACCACCTCGCCCACCGGCAAGTACTCCCGCAGGCGCAGGCCCATGCCCACCAGCGTCCGCTTCACTGGCTCGGCCATGCCATGCAGCATCTGGATCTCGAGGGCGGCGTCAGGCAGCCCGGCCGAGCGGACGGCGGCCAGACCGTGGGCCATGCTCCGCACGTTGTGGGTGCCCAGGGCGGGGCGCACGTCCTCCCAGTGCTCCACGAGCAGGCGAGTGAGTCGCTCGAACTGAGCGTCGGTGTCGGTTTTGCGGGTGAAGACCGGCGTGGGCCAGTGCTCCTGCCCGGCCAGCACGGTTTCGTAGTCCCAGTACGCCCCTTTGACGAGACGCACGGTGAGGGGCCGGCCCCGCCTCTGGGCGAAGGCAATCAGGTCGCGCAGGTCGTGGTCGGCGTCGCGCAAATAGGCCTGCACCACGACGCCGAACGACTCTGAGTCGCGGAATTCATCTTCGAGCAGCAGCTCCTTGAAGACCGCGTACGTCAGATCACGGTATCGGAACTGCTCCAGGTCGAGGTTCAGGAAGGCGCCGCGATCCCGGGCGGCTCGGAATATGGGGCGCAGGCGCGACTTCACCACCTCCTTGCTGCCGGCGAAGTCCAGCGCGTCGATCTGCGAATAGAGAGAGGTGATCTTCAGGCTGATGTTGACTCGAGGGATCGTGCCCCAAGGAGCCTCGTCCAGAAGGGGATCGAGCGACCAGGAGGCGGCGATCGCCGGCAGGTTCTCGAGGAGCTCGAGGTAGCGGGTCTGGTACGTCTCGGCTTCGTCCTCGCTCAGGCTGGCCTCGCCCAAGACGTCGAGGGTGAAAGCCATATGCTCCGCGCGCAGGTCCTCGAGCACGGGCAGGGCCGCCGCGGCGTCGTTACCAGCTATGAAGCGCTCGGCCAGGGCGTGTATGTTATGGCCGATAGCCCGAGCGGCCAGCCCGGTGGTCAGGCGGCCCGGCTCGGCGGCTTTGAGACCCCAGCGTAGGGCGGCCGGGAGCTCGCCGCTTGGATGGTCGAAGTACTCCTGCAGGTGGGCGGCCACCCGGTCGGCGTCGCGCAGAGTGGGGAAGACGTCGACGAAGCGGAAAAGCCGGACCTTGAAGGCCTCGTCGCGCATGGCCCACTCTAGCGCCTGGCCCTGCCACCAGTCGCTCCGGAACACGTGGGGCCGCTCATCGGCCAGCAGGGCGAAGATTTGCCGGCCGATGTCCTTGGTCTGCGCTTCGAGGGCCACCGGCTCGGGTACAGTGGACTCCATGCTCGCCTCCGCGTTCTCTATCCCAGGTCGCCGCCGCTCGTTCTGTACCCGAGGGAGATGAAAGAGCAACGTGGTAGACTCCCGGGCCATGGGCAGCGAGACGGGCGTGCAGGGCGGTGTCCGCGAGGCGGCCGACGCCGGTCCGCCCGCCATCGCGTTCTTCGATCTGGACGGAACCCTGGTCTTGGGACAAACTCAGCGGCTGCTCGTGGGTTTCCTGCGCCGGCGGGGGATGGTGAGCCGCCGCTTCCTGGTAGGCGCGGGACTCTGGTTCGCGCTCTACAAGACGGGGCTGGTGAAGGCCACCGACCGGGCGCGAGCTCGGGGCGCCGAGCTTCTGGCCGGCCACAGCGAGGTGGAGGTGGGGCGGCTCATGGACCTCTTCACGAATGAGCTTCTGGTCGCCCGTCTGAACCAGGCGGTTGTGGCGGCCCTCCAGGACCATAAGGCGCGCGGGGACCAGGTGGTCATCCTTTCGGCGGCGGTCCAGCCGCTGGTGAGAAGCCTCGGCGGACGGTTGGCCGTGGAGGCCTGCGAGGGTACCCGACTGGAGACGGTGCAGGGCCGTTATACGGGGTCCCTCGCCGGGAGGGCCCTCTACGGAGCCGAGAAGGCCCGCGCGGCCCGCCGCTATCTGGAGAAGTCCGGAGTCGATCCCGCGCGGTGCTGGGCCTACGCCGATCACGAGACCGACCTCGAGCTCTTGAGGCTGGTGGGATGGCCGGTGGCGGTGCGGCCGCGCCCTGCACTGAGGAAAGTCGCTCTCGCCGAGGGCTGGAGCATCGTGCCGTGACCACGAGGAGGGAGTGAGCAGCGTGACGGACCTCGACCGACTGGCCGTGAATACGATCAGGGTGCTGGCCATCGAGGCGGTGGAGAAGGCCAAGTCTGGGCATCCCGGGATGCCGCTGGGAGCGGCTCCCATGGCGCACGTCGTCTGGTCGCGGCATCTGCGCTGCGATCCGGCGCACACCGAATGGCCCGATCGTGATCGCTTCGTCTTGAGTGCCGGACACGGCTCCATGCTGCTCTACGCTCTCCTGCACCTGACCGGCTACCCCCTGCCCATGGAGGAGCTGAAGAACTTTCGCCAGTGGGGCAGCCTGACGCCCGGCCATCCGGAGAGCACCCTCACTTCGGGGGTCGAGGTGACTACCGGCCCTCTGGGCCAAGGCTTCGGGAACGGCGTGGGCATGGCCATCGCCCAGGCGTTCCTGGCTGCTGCCTTCAACCGTCCCGGCCACGATGTGATCGACCACTGGATTTACGGCCTCGTCAGCGACGGCGACCTCATGGAAGGGGTGGCCTCGGAGGCGGCCTCGCTGGCCGGCCACCTGGGACTGGGACGCCTCATCTACCTGTACGACAGCAACCGCATCTCCATCGAAGGCTCCACCGAACTGGCTTTCACCGAGGACGTGGCCGCGCGCTTCGGGGCTTACGGTTGGCACGTGCTCTCGCTGGAGGACGGCAACGACCTGGACACCATCGACCGGGCCATCGTCCAGGCAAAGGATGTCGTCGACAAGCCTTCGTTGATCGTGGTGCGTACCCACATCGGCTACGGGAGTCCGAACAAGCAGGATTCCGCTGAGGCCCACGGTTCGCCGCTGGGCGAAGAGGAGGTGGAGTTGACCAAGCGGGCTCTGGATTGGTCGGAGCCTCACCCCTTCTACGTGCCCGACGAGGTGCGGGGCCTCTACGGGCGAGTGGCCGCTCGGGGGGCCAAGGCCCGGACGGCCTGGCTGACCCGGCTCCAGGCTTATCAGCGTGCACAACCCGACCTGGCGGCCGCTCTGTCGCGAGCGCTGGCGGGAGATCTGCCCGAGGGCTGGCGCGATCGTGTGCCGATCTTCCGCCCCGACGCTAAGGGTATGGCCACTCGGGCCGCCTCCGGCAAGGTGTTGAACGCCCTGGCTCCGGTGCTCCCCACCTTGATCGGAGGGTCCGCCGATTTGGCCCCGTCGAACAACACCACGCTGACCGACTGCGGTGAGCAGGAGTGCGGCTCGTTCCAGAAAGGCGGGTACGGAGGGCGCAACCTGCACTTCGGAGTGCGCGAGCATGCCATGGGGGCCGTCTTGAACGGCATGGCCCTGCACGGCGGGGTCATCCCGTACGGCGGCACCTTTCTGGTCTTCAGCGACTACATGCGCCCCTCCATCCGTCTGGCCGCCCTCTCCCGCGCGCACGTGGTGTACGTCTTCACCCACGACAGCGTCGGTCTGGGGGAGGACGGTCCCACCCATCAGCCCATCGAGCACCTGGCGTCGCTACGAGCCATGCCCAACCTCACCGTGGTCCGGCCGGCCGACGCCAACGAGACCGCCGCTGCCTGGGCTCTCGCGCTGGAGCACCGGCAGGGACCAGTGGCCTTGGTGCTGACTCGGCAGAACCTGCCCACCCTGGACCGCTCGCTACTGGCGCCGGCCGAAGGTCTTTTTCGCGGCGCCTATGTGTTGGCCGAGGCTCCCGGCGGCCCGGAGCGCCTCGACGTCCTGCTGCTGGCCACCGGCTCCGAGGTGCAGGTGGCTTTGCAGGCCCGGGAGACCCTGACGGATGAGGGCGTGGGTGCCCGGGTGGTCTCCATGCCCAGCTGGGAGGTATTCGCCGAGCAGGACCAGGACTACCGGGACGCGGTGCTGCCACCGGCGGTGCGGGCCCGAGTCTCGGTGGAGGCAGGCGCCACCTTCGGTTGGGAGCGCTGGGTAGGAGATGAGGGAGCCATGGTGGGCATCGACCGCTTTGGGGCGTCGGCTCCGGGCGCTCGGGCCCTGGCCGAGCTGGGCATCACGACTGCGCACGTGCTCGAGCAGGCCCGTTTGCGCCTGGCGCGGAACGCGTAGAATAGAAAATAGGAGGAGCTCCATGATCGTCGCGATCGGAGCCGACCACGGAGGTTACCTGCTCAAGACGAGCGTGGTAGCCGCACTGCAAGCCGAGGGGCACGAGGTCCTGGATCTCGGCGCCTTTGACGCGAAGCCTAGTGACTACCCCGATTTCTCTCTGGGTGTGGCTACGGCAGTGCGGGGTGGTCTGGCGGAACGGGGCATCGTAGTCTGCGGCAGCGGCGTGGGCGCCTGTGTCGCGGCGAACAAGGTGCCGGGGATCCGCGCCGGGACCGCCCACGACACCTTCTCGGCTCACCAGGGCGTGGAGGACGACGACATGAACGTCCTGTGCTTGGGTGCCCGGGTGGTTGGTCGGGAGCTCGCCCTGGAGCTCGTGCACACCTTCCTGGGGGCGCGCTTCTCCGGGGCCGAGAGGCACCGGCGGCGACTGGCGAAGGTGCACGACATCGAGAAGACCTACAGCTCGAACGAGGTGTGAAGACGATATGAGCGACAATCCGTTGCGGAAGCTCCATGATTTCGGCCAGAGTGTCTGGTACGACAACATCGGCCGCGACCTGCTGGTGAACGGCGACCTGGAACGTATGATCCGGGACGACGGCGTGCGCGGCCTCACGTCGAACCCCACCATCTTCCAAAAGGCCATCGCCGAAAGTGACGGTTACGACCATGCGATTGGCGACCTGGTGGAGATGGGTTTGGGCACCGACGAGCTGCTGGACACGCTGACGAGCCAGGACGTGGCCATGGCCGCGGACCTCTTGCGACCCGTCTACGCGCAGGCCGGGCACAGGGACGGCTTCGTGAGCATCGAAGCGGCTCCTTCGCTGGCCTACGAGGTGGAAGGCACGATTGAGGAAGCCCGCCGTCTCCGCTCCTTGGTGGCCCGAGACAACCTGCTTGTCAAAGTGCCGGCCACCACTCACGGTGTGGAAGCTATCCACCGGCTCATCTCGGAGGGGTTGAGCGTCAATGTGACCCTCATCTTCTCCCTGGACCGGTACCGGGAAGTGATTGAGGCCTACATTTCAGGCCTCGAACGGCTGGTCGAGCGACGGGCTGCGGGCGAGGCGCTGTCCGAGCCGCGGGAGGTCCACAGTGTGGCCAGCTTCTTCGTGAGCCGGGTCGACAGCAAGGTGGACAGCGCGCTGCGGAAGATGATCGAGCTGACCGAGGATCAAGGTCGGGTCGAGCGGCTGCGTGCTCTACTGGGTAAGGCGGCGGTCGCAAACGCGAAGCTGGCCTACCAGGAGTTCCTCCAAACCTTCAGCGGCGCCCGCTGGGATGCCCTGGCCGTGCGCGGCGCGAACCTGCAGCGGCCCCTGTGGGCCAGCACCAGCACCAAGGACCCCGAATACCGAGACGTCCTCTACGTCGAGGAGCTCATCGGGCCCGACACCGTCAACACCATGCCTCAGGTGACCCTCGATGCTTTCCGGGACCACGGTCGGGTGGCCGGGACCGTGACCCGTGACACCGATGAGGCCCGGCGGCAGCTGGCCGAGCTGGAGGCCGAGGGCGTCAGTATGGCGGAGGTGACCGCCCAGCTCGAAAGCGAGGGGGTCAAAGCTTTTGCCGACTCCTTCGACGCCCTTCGGCGAGCGCTCGACGAAAAGCGGCGGGCTTTGGTCGCGGCCGGAGCGTGACGCGTCTTCCGCGGTGAGCGGTGACTACGCAACGAGGAACCCCCTCCGGGCCGGCCTGCGGCTGCGCCGCACGCCTGAACCGCTGGCTCTGGTGATCTTCGGCATCACCGGCGACCTTACCGGCCGCAAGCTGCTGCCGTCGCTGTACCGGCTCTACGCCGAGGGAGCCCTTCCCACGGGCTTCTCCATGGTCGGAGTCGCCCGGCGCGACTGGACGCACGACGACTGCCGTGCCATGGTGCGGGGGGCTCTGGACGAGCACCTGGGTGAGCCGGTGAATGCTCGCCTGTGGGACGGCTTCGCCGAGACTGTCCGTTTCTGCCCGGGGCAGTTCGGCGACAAGGCCACTTACACTCGCCTGTGCGATATCCTCGAAGAGGCGGATCAAGAGAGGGTGCACACCGGGAACCGGCTGTTCTATCTAGCTGCTCCCCCGAGCTCCTACAGCGACATCATCGAGGGTTTGGGCACATCCGGCCTGGCAGGAATGCGGGAGAAGCCGGGATGGTCCCGCATCGTGGTCGAGAAGCCCTTCGGCCACGACCTTCCGAGCGCCCGGCGGCTGAACGAGGAGCTGGCCGAGTACTTCAAGGAGGAGCAGGTTTACCGCATCGACCACTACCTGGGCAAGGAGACCGTGCAGAACATCCTGGTCTTCCGGTTGGCGAATGCCATCTTCGAGCCCGTATGGAACCGGCGCTACGTCGATCACGTGCAGATCACTGTAGCCGAGGACCTGGGTGTCGAGGGGCGGGGCGGCTACTACGAGGAAGCCGGCGCCATGAGAGACATCATCCAGAATCACGTGCTCCAACTCCTGGCGCTGGTGGCGATGGAGCCCCCCGCTGGTTTTGGCGAAGGTCCGGTCCGCGATGAGAAGATCAAGATATTGCGCAGCCTGCGGCCTCTCGTGGGTGAGGAGGTCGACTCCGCCGTGGTGAGGGGACAGTACGTGTCCGGTCTTTCCGGAGGGGAGACCGTTCCCGGGTATCGTGAAGAGAAGGGCGTGGCCGGCGACTCGATCACTGAGACCTTCGCGGCCATGCGTGTCTTCATCGACAGCTGGCGCTGGGCCGACGTGCCTTTCTACCTGCGAACCGGTAAGCGGCTGGCCAAGCGGGCTACCGAGGTGGCCATCCAGTTCAAGCGCCCCCCCTTGCTGCTCTTCGGGGCGGAGGCGGCTGCGGAGCTCGAGCCGAACGTGCTGGCCATGCACATACAGCCGGACGAGGGCATTACACTCAAGTTCGGATCGAAGGTGCCCGGGCCCGTGGTTCACGTGCACCAGGTGAACATGGACTTCCATTATGGCACCTCTTTCGGTGTGCACACCGCGGACGCCTACGAGCGTCTGTTGATCGACTGCATGCTCGGGGATTCCACTCTCTTCACCCGCAACGACGGCGTGGAAGCGGCCTGGGCCTTTGTCGACCCAATCATCGATCGCTGGCGGACCCCCGACTATCCTCCTCCCCTGCCCTACGAGTCGGGTAGCTGGGGTCCCTCGGGGGCGGAGAGGCTGGTGGATCGTGATGTCCGCCAGTGGCGGAGGCTCTAGGAGGCTGTTGAAGATCGAAGCCTTGGCCGCCAGAACGCACTGGACGGCGCGATGCGGCGTCCTCGCTCGCGCCCGTAGCGCTGCTACGAGCGCTCCCTGCGTCCGGGGAGCTCGTTTCACAATGAAGCCTTGGCGGCCGCGGCCGCACTGGGCGGCCCGATGCGGCGTCCTCGGTCACGTCCGTAGCTCCGCTACGCCCGCTCCCTGCGTCCTTGCCTCGCACTCGCCCAGTGCAGCCTGGCCGCGAAGCGTCATTCTGATACGAGCTCGGGCCTCGCTCGCGCCCATCGCGGCCTGGCGGCGAAGCGTCATTCTTCAACAGCCTGCTAGGATGTCCGTAAGCCACCTGGAGGAGGGCACGTGAGCACGATCGCCGAGGATGAACTAGCCTTCACCTTGGGGAGCTCCCGGAGGGTCGACCTGAGGCAGGCCGAAAGAGAGCTGCAGGAGCTCTGGCACACGGCCGGAGACGAGGCTCGCCGGCGCGGCGCCGAGGGCGTGTTGCGCCTGCGCGAACTGAATCTGGTGGTCTACGCCGAAGGTGAGGAGATGGCCGACAGGATCTCGGCCGTCATCGCCCGCCTCTCGCAGAGGCACCCCTCGCGGGCCATCGTGCTGCTCGACGCGGGCCTGGGCGAAGGCGGGGTGGAGCTGGTGGAGGCCTGGGTGTCGGCCGCCTGCTACCGCACCCGGGAAGGGGGCCGCCATGTCTGCTGGGAACAGGTGACCGTGCCCGCCCGCGGCGAAGCGACCGGCCTGCTCCACACCGCCGCCATGCGCCTGATGGTCCCCGAGCTCCCCACGGTCCTCTGGTGGCCCGGCGAGCCGCGACTGCGAGGGCATACTTTCAACAAGCTGGGGGAGGTCTCGGACTTCGTGCTGGTCGATAGCGCCGGCTTCTCCGACCCCTTAGCCGGGATCCTGGCCCTCTCCGAGGTGGTGGCGGACCGTTCGCGCAACTTCGACCTCGAGGATCTGAACTGGTCGCGACTCACCCCCTGGCGCGAGGTGACAGCCGAGCTTTTCGATGACCCCATGCGCGTGTCGTGGCTCGAACGCATCGATCGGGTGGTGGTCGAGTACGGCAGCGAGGATACGTACGAAAGGCCCAAGCGCGCCCTGGAGCCGGCGGCCGCCCGGGCGTTGCTCTTCGTCGCCTGGTTGGCGTCGCGCTTGGGGTGGCGCCTGGAGCATGATCAATGGGAGAGCGGCGATGGTTCGCTGAGCACCCGGCTGCGCCGGGCAGCCGCCCAGGTGCCGGACACCATCGAGATCGTGCTGGTGCCCGGTCAGACGCCGTGCGATGTGCCCGGTGGCCTCATCGCCGTGCGACTGCATGTCGGTCCCGTCGTGGTGTCGGTCGCGCGCATGGACGAGGCCTGCGTGTGTGCCGCCAGGGTGAAACGGGGTGCCGCCGACGACGAGCTGGTACGCACGGTGGATGTATCCCCTCGCCCCGAGGACCGGCTGCTCTCCGACGAGCTCGATCTGCTGGGTGCCGATCCGGTGTACGAGGACGCCCTGATGATGGCGGCCGCTCTGGTGTCGCTGCGGGGGCAGGGCAGCTCAGGGGTCGCGAAAGGGGGACTCTTCATGCTGAGAGAAACGAATGGCGGCGGAGAGGGAGGCCCAGCGGAGAAGATCCTGCTCGACGCGGACCAGTTGCGGCGCACGCTGACTCGCATTGCCCACGAGATCGCCGAGCACTCCCCTGAGCTGAGTGACTTGGCCCTCGTCGGGATCCAGCGCCGGGGGGTCGAGCTCGCTGAGCGTCTGGCCGGGCTCTTGGCGGAGTACTACGGCTCGCGGCCGCCGACCGGGGCCATCGACATCACCTTCTACCGCGACGACATCGACACCCGGATCTCGAGGCCCGCGTACGACCAGCCGGTTGTGCACTCCACGACGCTTCCCTTCGACGTCCAGGGCCGCACCTTGGTGCTCGTGGACGATGTGCTCTTCACCGGGCGGACCATCCGAGCTGCGATCGAGGCGCTGTTCGACTACGGGCGCCCGTCCGCGGTGCGTCTGGCCGTTCTGGTGGACAGGGGCCACCGCGAGCTCCCCATTCGTCCCGATTTTGTCGGCAAGAACGTGCCGACCAGCCGCAACGAGCGGATCACCGTGCGGCTGGTGGAGCTCGACGGCCTCGATGAAGTCGCGCTGCAGCGGGACTTCGCACCCGACTGAGAAGGGCGCGATCTTCGAGCGGCCGGACCCGTCCGCGCCGCCGCGGCACCGTACCCTATCCCGTCGTGTCCGTTGGCTGGTCGCCGGCTCCATCGCTGAGGAGCGCCGCCCCGCAGCGTGCGCACGCCTTGGCGTGTACGTGGCTCCCGAAACCGCACTGGGAGCACGACCGCTTCGCCTCAGCCTCCTTGTGCAGCTGCTGCGCCTCCTGGTTCAGCTGGGCCAGGCGGACTTGTGTCTCCTGCCAAATCAGCTTGGGATTCATGCCATCATCCCCTGGGTCGACGGGAGGTCGCCTCTCCCTGCCGGTGCCATTCGGGCGGCGCCACACCTACTGGCTAGGTACCGCAAAGGCGGCCTCGTCAGTCTTGCGAGGGGGACCGGGCCGTGAGAAGCACCCCGGCAAATCGCACGCCTTCAACCGCACAGCCGGGCTCATTCGGACGGGTCGTGTCGTCTGGCCGGGCCCAGGTAAGGCCGGTTGTCCGGGTGCCCGACCGAGACGGCGATCTGCCTGAACAGACCTTGCCACTCGACGTAGGCCAGGTTGTACTCGGCATCGAAGGGTACGAACTCCTCGCGGATCAGATGCCACCACAAGATGTCGTCGCCGTCGTCCTCGATGCGGCAAAAGCCGTGAACCAGGTGGGCCCAGATGGCGACCTGGATGGCAGCGAGGCGCTCTTGGCGCGGACGCCTCGACTTCTCGATCCGGGCCGGGTGGTCTTCGGGGAGGGTAGCCTCGAGCTGGTCGGCAACGGCCAGATGTTTCTCCGCGTGCCGCCTCACGATGTCATCGAGGTAGTCGTTGCGCTGGTCGAAGGTCAGTGCGGAGCGATCCGGCCGGGCCCAGCACCAACCGTTGTGAAGCCACTCCCACTCCCCCTGGGTCAGCGCGGCCAGGGTCACGCCTCGGGAGCGTCCTCGCTCCAGGCGTTTTCTGGCGTCCTCGCGTACCAGTCGCCCCAGCCAGGCGTGGGGCCCTTCGTCGCGAGCCGGCAAAGTCAGCGTCTTGGGCATGGTAGGTCTCCTTGGACAGCGTCGTGCCTCATGACTCCTCGGCGGGCGCTTGGCTTCTCATTTCCGCGGGCGGTGCTTCACTCCATCATCATAGAGCGATTCGGCACGCGGCGCGCAGCCGCCTGTCTACGGCGGCTCTTCACCCCGGCCGTCTCCCGCGGTACCATGTGGTGACCTTTAACCGGACCCCGTGAGGCCGAAAGGGAACCGAGATGCATCTTCTCTCCATCGACGACCTGTCCACCGGCGACATCGAGACTCTCTTCCAGCTAAGTGACGGGTTCCTCGAGGTTGCTTCCCGCCCCATCAAGAAGGTCCCCACTCTGCGGGGCCGCACCCAGGTCAACATGTTCTTCGAGGCATCCACCCGCACACTCACCTCGTTCGAGTTGGCGGGCAAGAGGCTTTCAGCCGACGTGGTCAACATCAAGGCTTCCGGATCGAGCGTGAGCAAGGGTGAGAGCCTCAAGGACACCATTCTCACCCTGGAGAGCTATCGGCCAGACATCATCGTCATGCGTCACCACCAGGTGGGAGCCTGCCGCTTGGCCGCGCGCTACACCGGCGCCAGCGTGGTCAACGCCGGTGACGGGGCGGGGGAGCATCCCACCCAGTGCTTGCTGGATCTGTACAGTCTGCGGCGTACCTTTGGCCGGCTGGACGGGCTCAAAGTGGCCATAGTCGGCGATGTCTTGCGCAGCCGGGTGGCCCGCTCCAACGTATTCGGGTTCCGGAAGATGGGCATCGACGTGCGCTTGGTCGGTCCGCCGACTCTGATGCCGCCCGGGATCGGACGCTGGAACGTACCCGTGTATCAGGATCTCGCGGCGCTGGAGGACGTGGACGTGGTCTACCTGCTGCGCATGCAGCTGGAGCGGGCCAGAGGCCGGGTGCCTCCCGTCCCCAGCTTACGCGAGTACAGCCGGGTTTGGGGTCTCTCTCGGCAGCGGCTGCGCCCGGGCCAGAAGGTGATGCACCCCGGCCCCATCAACCGCGGGGTGGAACTCAGCGGTGATCTCGCCGACGATGACCGGTCGCTGATCTTGCACCAAGTAGAGTCGGGACTGGCCGTGCGCATGGCGATCCTCTACCATGTGTTGGCGCCCCACCCGGAGGCCGACACTGGCTGAGCCCCGCCTCTAGGAGCTCGGCTCGAAACGAAGCCCCGGCGCCCAGGCCGCCCTGGCCGGGGCCATGCGGTGTCCTCGGTCACGTCCGTAGCGCTGCTACGCCCGCTCCCTGCGTCCGTGCCTCGCCCGCACCCAGCGCACCCTGACGGCGAAGCGTCATTCCGAACCGAGCTCTGGAGCTCGGCTCGAAACGAAGCCCCGGCCCCCAGGCCGCCCTGGCCGGGGCCATGCGGTGTCCTCGGTCACGTCCGTAGCGCTGCTACGCCCGCTCCCTGCGTCCTTGCCTCGCCCGCACCCAGCGCATCGTGAGGGCGAAGCGTCATTCCGAACCGAGCTCTGGAGCTCGGCTCGCAACGAAGCCCCGGCCCCCAGGCCGGCCCTGGGCGGTGCGATGCTGTGTCCTCGGTCACGTCCGGGGCGCTGCTACGCCCGCTCCCTGCGTCCTTGCCTCGCCCGCACCCAGCGCATCGTGAGGGCGAAGCGTCATTCCGAACCGAGCTCTGGAGCTCGGTTCGCAACGAAGCCCCGGCCCCCAGGCCGCCCTGGCCGGTGCCATGCGGTGTCCTCGGTCACGTCCGGGGCGACTGCAAGCCGAGGCTCAGTCTGGAGGGATGTACCCCGACTGCTTGCGCTCGTGGGCCAGGCGCGGACGGAACATGTGTTCGCGCACCAAGGCAGCCAGCTCCGAGGGGTCGTCGAGCATGCAGTACTTGTCGTCGCCGTCCTTGACCTTGAGCACCACGCACTTCTCCTCGAGAACGACATCGAAGATGGTTTCAAGGGGCACCACGTCGGGGGCGTCGGTCTCCATGCCAATGAGCACGGCGTCGGTGGTGAGGGTGATCTCCCCGTTGTCCCACAACACGCGCTCCTCGGCGGTCCCGGCCTGGATGCCGGAGTGCTGCAGGTGGGCCAGTGAGCCCAGGGCCGCGCCGCACTTGCGACAGAACTTCTCGATGTCGCCGTTCTCGGTACCGCAGTTGTAGCAGGTCTTGCTCACCGTGCCTCCTTTGCCCGCCCGCACAGCGCGCCACCCCGGGGGGCCACGCCCCTCGCCGTGCTCGATGGCTTGATAGTACCCGTTGGCGTGCGAAGTAGGCCACGGGCGTGGACCTGACGGTCTAGCCGGGGTACCATGGATACGCCTTTAAACGCGTCCGGTGAGACCGAAAGGAATCCGATGACCTCGTCCGAGCCCGTGGCGGCTCCCCGGCTGGCTTGCCGGCCGGAAGCCCCGGCGCACCTCCTGCTGCCTGGCGTTCGTCTTTTCGACCCCGTCCTGGGCTTGGATCGGGTGGCCGATCTGCTGGTCGCCGAGGGCCGAGTGGCGGCACTCGGTGACGAGCTCCGCCCGCCCGGCGGGGCGCGTGTGGTCGAATCGGCGCGCGGATGCACTGTGTTCCCCGGGTTCGTCGATATGCACACGCACCTTCGCAGCCCGGGCTACGAGTACAAGGAAGACGTGGCCTCGGCATCCCGGGCGGCGGCGGCGGGGGCTTTGTGCAGGTGACGGGCATGGCCAACACCGATCCAGTGGTCGACGTCGGACCGTTGGCTTCCTGGGTGCTCGATGAGGCTCGGCAGCACGCCGTGGTGCGCGTCGCTCAGGTGGGAGCCGTCAGCCGGGGTCTGAGAGGCGAGGCTCTGGCCGAGTTGCTCGAGCTGGTGGAGGCCGGAGCGATCGCCTTCAGCGACGACGGCCGCTCCATCGACAATGGAGACGTTCTCCTGCACGCTCTGCGCTACCTGCGGGGCACCGGCCGGCCGATCCTGCTGCACCTGCAGGATCCTGGCCTGTCTGTCGACGGCGTCATGCACGAAGGGGCCTGGAGCGCGCGGCTGGGGATGCGCGGAGTGCCCTCGGCGGCCGAGTCCGGCCCCTTGTCTCGCGACCTCGAGGTGCTGCGTTACGCGGTGTCCGAAGTCGCGGCTCTCGGGAGCACGGACTTTCCTCGACTCCACGTGCAGCATGTCTCAGCCGCGGCCTCGGTCCGGTTGCTACGGGAGGCGAAGACCCTAGGTCTTCCCGTCACCGCCGAAGCCACCCCTCACCACCTTCTGCTGACCGACGAGCGGGTGAAGGACTTCGATCCGAACCTGAAGATCAACCCGCCCCTACGCTCCGAAGCCGACCGCCTAGAGCTGGTGGCCGCCCTGGCCGAAGGCGCCATCGACTGCGTGGCCACCGACCACGCGCCCCATGCTCCGCACGAGAAAGAGGTACCCTTCGAGGAGGCGCCGTTCGGTGCGCTGGGGCTGGAGACAGCTTTTCCGGCACTGAATGCCGGGCTGGTGGAGCCGGGGCATCTGACTTTGGAGCGCCTGATCGAGGCCATGTCGGCCGGGCCTTGCCGTTGCCTCGGACTCCAGGCGCCGCACCTGCGGGTAGGGGCGCCGGCCGATTTCTGCCTGGTCGACCTGGACGAGTCGTGGGTGTTCACATCTGCCGACCTCTTCGGCAAGAGTCGCAACTCCGCCTTCTTGGGCGAGAGGGGCCGGGGCCGGGTGCTGCTGACAATGGTGGATGGGGCAATGCGGCATGTGGCCGGGCGTGTGAGAGAGGAGCTCGAAGGTGTACAGGAGTGAGATCCCCGGCTATGTGGTCCTCAAGGACGGTACGGTCTACCAGGGCTTCGGGTTCGCGGCGCCGGGTAGGGTCTTCGGCGAGATCGTCTTCAACACCGGTATGACCGGCTACCAGGAGGTGATCACCGACCCCTCGTACTATGGCCAGATGGTCACCTTCACCTACCCCATGAACGGCAACTACGGGGCAGCCGATCACCTGCTGGAGTCCGGCGCCGTGCACAGCCGGGCGATCGTGGTGCGCGAGGCAAAGAACACCAACTACAACCGCACATGCCCCGACGCTTGGGTCGAGTGGCTCCACCACCAGGGGGTGACGGGGGTGGGCGGCGTCGATACGCGGGCCCTCACCCGCCGCATCCGGGCGCACGGCGCCATGACCGCCTGCGTAGCCGCCGGTCCCGACCTCAAAGTGAATGATCTCCTGGAGGAGACCCGCGCCTACCCTTCGCTCTCCGGGCGCGATCTGGTGCGGGCGGTCACCTGTTCCGAACCCTACGTGGTAGCCACGTCGGGAGCCCGATATCACGTGGTCGCCTTCGACTACGGCATGAAGCGCTCCATACTCAAGAATCTGCTCGAGGTGGGCTGCCGGGTCACCGTGGTGCCCGCCGCCTTCACGCCGCGACAGGTGCTGGAGCTCGAGCCCGACGGGGTGTTCCTCTCGAACGGCCCCGGCGATCCGGCTCCGGTGGAGTATGCGGTGGCGTCTCTCCGCGGCCTGCTCGGGCAGGTGCCGGTGTTCGGCATCTGCCTTGGCCACCAGCTCATGGCTCTGGCCGTGGGCTTCTCCACCTACAAGCTCAAGTTCGGCCACCGGGGGATCAACCACCCCGTCAAGAACTACCTGAAGGATGCCATCGAGATCACCAGCCAGAACCACGGCTTCGCTGTAGCGCCCCCAGGCGGTCGCCCAGACTCGGGAACGGGGGTGATCTGGCTTCCATCGACCCGAGCCACATGGTCCTCGAGTCGGACTTCGGTTCGGTACAGGTCAGCCACCTCAACCTGAACGACGGCACAGTGGAGGGCTTGCGCCTACGCGATGTACCCGCTTTCTGCGTGCAATACCATCCCGAGGCCGGGCCGGGCCCCCACGACAGCGTGTATCTGTTCCAGGAGTTCGCCAGGCTGATGGAGGGGGCGGCCGGCTGATCACTCTCCGCGCGGCGTGTGCAAGGGGGCGGCGCGCAGGATGATCCAACCCACTACGCCGGAGACGGCCGAGGCGAGCAAGATGGCCGTCTTCGCCGTTTCCAGCAGGGGGGAGCCATCGAAAGCCAATCCGGCGATGAAAAGAGCCATGGTGAATCCGATACCGCCGAGCCAGCAGGTGCCGTACACCTGCAGCCAGGTGGCTCCCCGAGGCTTGTCGGCCAGGCGGAAGCGGGTCGCCCCGTAGGCGAAGGATAGTATGCCCAGCTGCTTGCCGACCACCAGCCCCACGACGATTCCCAGGCTGAGCGGGCTGGTGAGCTGCTCCCAGAGGTTGCCGTGCAGAGCCACCCCGGCGTTGGCCAGTGCGAACACAGGCATGATTGCGTAGGCCACCCAGGGCTGGAGGACGTGCTCCAGCCGGTTGAGCGGCACGCCCACGTGGGTCGCCTCGGCCTCGATCTCCAGGGCCACGCTCTGGCGCCTCTCGTCCCCCAGGAGCCCCCGACTCGGTCTTCCGGCCTGCTCGAAGCGGGCGAGCAAGTCCCTGACGTTGCTCGCGAATCGGTCGGTGCCGATGCTGGAACGGGCGGGCACCGTCATGGCGAGCACGACGCCGGCCACGGTCGCGTGCACGCCCGACAGCAAAAACGCGAGCCACAGGGCGACACCCAAGAACGCGTACACCAAGGTATGCCGAACACCCGAGCGATTGAAGAACACGAGGACGGCGGTCACCACGGCGGCTGCGGCCAGGGCGTTCAGGGCCACGTCGCCGGCGTAGAAGATGGCGATGACGAGCACGGCCCCGATGTCGTCCACTATGGCCAGCGCCACCAGGAACACCTTGAGTCCGGTGGGGACCCGGCGGCCGGCCAGGGCCAGCGCTCCCAATGCGAAAGCGATGTCGGTGGCCATGGGGATCCCCCAGCCGCGCGCGGCCTCGCCGTTGTAGTTGAAAGCCGTGAAGAGCAGGGCCGGCAGGATCATGCCCCCGAGTGCGGCAGCCAGAGGAAGGGCGGCCTTTCGGGGTGACGCCAGCTCGCCGGCCAGCACCTCCCGCTTGATCTCCAGGCCCACCACGAAGAAGAACACGGCCATGAGACCGTCGTTGATCCAGTGGAGTAGCGTGTAGGAGAGCACCCAGTCCCCGACGTGCAGGGCGATCTCCGTCTCCCAGAGCGAAGAGTATGACTCGTTCCAGGGTGAGTTGGCCCAGAGGAGCGCGACCGCCGTGCAGAAGAGCAGCACCAGGCCTTCGGAGGTCTGGATCTGTGCGAAGCGCTGGAACGGCCGCACGATGACGGCCAGCGGCGGCTTGAGTCGCGCGGGCACGGGCGGTCGACTGCCGGGCCCGATCAGGATCGCCCGGGCAAGCTGCCTGCCCTCTGATCGGACGCGCGCGCGGCATCCAGTTCCCGGTGGCGCGCGTGAGCGCACAGAAAACGGTCGATGGCGTGGCTCGTTGACTGCGTAGTGTGCGCCGGCGCCGGGCTTGCTGGGTCGCTCATGGCCCTCCGGTCATCGTCTGGGCGGGGTGGAAGATCAGTCAGCCTACCTCGTGCCCTCGATGATACCGTAGGTATCTCCGGGTCGCCATGCCGGCCCGGACCGGCCACGAGCGTCCGCCGCGAGCCTCGGCGGCGCTTTGAAGGGAAGGAGTCGAGGTGGCTCAAGACAAAGGCCGAGGGGGAGGCGCTGGGCCGTCGCCCCGGGAGATCAAGGTCCGCCTGCCCGAATCCGTGGCGGCCGGTGTGTACACCAACAGCATGATGGTACATCACACCCGGGAAGAGATGGTCATGGACTTCGCCATGGTGGTAGGGAACAGCGGCAGCATCGTGGCCCGGGTCGTCACCAGCCCGTCCCACGCGAAGCGGATCCTCACTGCGCTGCAGGACAACATCGCCAAGTACGAAGCCTCCCACGGTCGGATCGAGCCGGCGAGCGAGCCCGCCATACGTGTGGGTTTCCAGCCGCCGCCGGACGCTTGACGAAGGGGCCTCGGCCCGCCAGCGCGGACTCCTTGGCCCTCCGGTCCCCCGTCTTCCCCGACCGGTCATTGCCCGCGCGGGGTTGACCGGGGCGCCGGCCGGGGAATAGCGGGGAAACGGCAAGGGGACGGAGCCGCGAGGTGTTCGCCAAGCGGGCAGAAGCCCAGGGCTTCCCGCCTCGACGCCGCCGGCTACCACGTCTGCGGGAGTCTGCCCCGCCGAGGCTGCTTCGAGGGGATGATGCACGTCGAGTCGAGAGAGGAGGGGTCATGGGAGACAACGCGGCGGGTGACACCGAATCCCGGGGCGGTCGCGGGAACCTGATCGCGGGGCTGACGCTCATCGTCCTGGGTGCTCTGTTCTTGCTGGGCCGGGTCCTCGACCTGGATTGGGGCGAGGTGCTCTGGCCCTTTTTCGTCATTTTGCCCGGTGTGGCCTTCTTCGTGGTCATGATCGTGGCCGGCCGTACTGCCGGGTTCGTGGCCATTCCCGGGAGCATCGTCACCGTGGCCGGGTTGGTGCTGCTCTTCCAGAACAGCACCGACTACTGGTCGAGCTGGTTGTACATGTGGGCCCTTGTGGGGCCGCTGGCCCTGGGGATGGGCTTTATGATCTGGGGTTGGTATGGACGCAAGCCCTCATTGATCGGAGTGGGCAGAGGATTCCTGATCGCCGGGGTCATCCTCTTCCTGGTCTTCGGGGCCTTCTTCGAGCTGGTGCTGCGCGTGGGCGGCGACGTGGGTCGTTTCGTGTGGCCCCTCATACTGATCGCCCTGGGCATCTTCCTTCTGCTGCGTCGCGGCAAGATCGTGTAGAGGGCCCAGGGTAAGCGAGCGTCCAGAGACAAAGGAGGATGCGCCCATGCCGCTGCCCGCAGAGCTGTCTGAACGCCTCACGGCTCGCATCGCGGCCTATCGGCCGGCGATGATCGACTTCCAGACGAGTCTCACGGCCGTACGGGCTCTGGGTCCCGAGAACGGGGGAGAGGGGGAGTGGGAGAGGGCGCGCTTCCTCCGCGGGCAGCTGGCCGCCTTCGGCTTCACCCACCTGTCGGCTTACGACGCCCCCGACGAGCGCGTGCCCGCGGGCCGGCGTCCAAACCTGGTGGTGCGTCTACACGGGAGCGCCCCCGGGCCGGCCATCTGGACGCTGGCCCACATGGACACCGTGCCCCCGGCGACCTCACCCTGTGGGAGTGCGACCCCTTCCAGGCCCAGGTGCGCGACGGCCGCATCATCGGACGCGGGGTGGAGGACAACCAGCAGGGCCTCACCGCCTCGCTGTTTGCTCTGCGGGCCCTGGTTGACGAGGGGCTGCTGCCGCCCGCCGACGTGGGCCTCATCCTAGTGGCCGACGAGGAGACCGGCAACGCCTACGGCATCGAGCACGTGCTGGCGTCCGAACCGGGACTGGTCCGTCCCAGCGACCTGGTCATCGTGCCCGACGCGGGCGATGCCGGCGGCTCGGTCATCGAGGTGGCGGAGAAGTCGACCCTGTGGTGCGGTTTCACCGTGCACGGCCGGCAGGTGCACGCCTCGATCCCCCACGCGGGAGTCAATGCCCACCGCGCGGCTGCTCATTTGGCGGTGCGCCTGGACGAAGGCCTGCCCGCCCGCTTCCCCGGCACGGACCCCCTCTATGACGTCCCCGGCTCGACTTTCGAACCCACCCGGCACGACGCCAACGTCCCCAACGTGAACACCATCCCGGGCGAGGAGCGCTTCTTCTTCGACTGCCGGGTCCTGCCCCGCTATCCGCTCGACGAGGTCAAAGTTGCCGTTGCCGACGTCGTCTCCTCGGTCGAACGTGATTTTGGCGTGCGCGTTGACATCGACTTCCCTGCGGAGCTACCAGCCGCGCCGCCTACACCGGTGGGTGCGCCCGTCGTGCGTGTACTGAGCGGGGCGCTGCGCCAGGTGGCCGGCCTCGAGGCCCGCTGCATCGGGATTGGCGGGGGCACGGTGGCGGCCGTCTTGCGCCGGCGAGGCATCCCGGCGGCCGTCTGGTCGACCCTGGACGAGACGGCCCACTCGCCTAACGAGTACTGCCTGGTCGACAACTTGGTGCGCGACGCGACAGTGCTGGCCCACGTCTTCATGAGCGAGCGGCCCGAGGCAGGCTAGCTTGTACTGAGCGGGGTGCGTCTCAGCCTCCTGGGTAGTTAGCAGTAATCAAGTACGGGTATACTGGATTACACCCAGCCGGCTGATCTGCCGTCCACGCCAACGGAGGGACACCATCGAAACCGTGCTCAAGATCTCCGACGCCACCGCCCTGGCCGTCCACGCCACCGCTCTCTTGTCCAACAAGCCGGCGGAGCATCGCTCCACCCGGGAGGTAGCCGGCTCTCTGGGGGTGTCTCAGGCCCATTTGGCCAAGGTACTCCAGCGCCTGGGCCGGGCGGGCCTGGTGCGCTCGGTGCGCGGTCCGCGTGGTGGCTTCGCCCTGGCCCACGAGCCAAGTGAGATCACTCTGATGCAGGTCTTTGAGGCCATCGAGGGACCCTTCGCGCCGCGTAGCTGCCTGCTGGGCAGCCAGGTCTGCGGCGGAGCCGCTTGCCTGATGGGCGATCTGCTCGTGCGCCTGAACGAACAGGTACGCACCTACCTCGCCGAGACCACCCTCTCCGCCGTCGCGTCCATCATTCCGGAGGCCGTCCGCCGATGATCGCCTTGCCGCTCGCGCCAGTCGTCCTTTCCGCCCTCATGCTGGCCGCGCACTTCCTGCGGTCCGGGGAGTGGGGGTTGGTCGCCGTCAGTCTGGCCGGACCTATCCTGCTCACGGTCCGCCGTCGCTGGGTCGTGCGCGCCCTGCAGGCTGGGTTGGTCGTGGGGGCCGCGCTTTGGATACGCATCACCTTCGATCTCATCGGCCTACGGCAGTCCATCGGGGCGGCTTGGGGCCGTATGGCCCTCATCCTGGGGATGGTGGCCGCCGTCACCGCGGGCGCGGCCCTCATACTGGAGAGTCCGTCGCTGAGGCGTCGTTACTGCCAGAGTCGGGCTTCGAGCGCCGCCAGTGCCGGAGCCTTCCTGCTGACTTTCGCCGTGCTCACGCCCGTCCAGCTGATGGTCGATCCCCCCGGACTCCTGCTCGAGCGGTTCGTTCCCACCGCCGGATGGCTCGAGATCCTGGGCCTGTCGGTGTACGCCGCCTGGCTGGTGGAGAGGATGCTTGACCCGGCCCGCTCGCCCAGTTTGAGGCGCCGGGTCTGGCTGCTCTTCTCCCTCGTCTTCTTCGGCCAGCTGGCTGTGGGGTTGGCCGGCATCGACCGCTTCCTCATGACCGGCAAGCTGCACCTACCGGTGCCCGCTTTGATCGTGGCGGGACCCATCTTCCGAGGGAACGGGTTCTTCATGCCGATTCTCTTCACGACCACCGTGGTTCTGGTGGGGTCCGCGTGGTGCAGCCACCTGTGCTACATCGGGGCTTGGGACGACGTGGCCGCGCGGGCCGTCAAGCGGCCGAGCGTCATCCTTCGTTGGCGGCGAAAAGCGCAGTTCGGCATCCTGGGGCTGGTGGTGGGCGCCGCGGTGCTCCTGCGGCTCGTTGGAGCGCCCTGGCAGCCGGCCCTGGGGTTGGCGGCCGCCTTCGGGTTGGGCGGCCTGGCCATCATGGCCCTCTGGTCTCGGCGATCCGGAGTGATGACCCACTGCAGCCTGTACTGTCCCCTGGGGGTCGTCTCCACGGTATTAGGAAGGATCAACCCTTTCCGAGTGCGGATCGGCGACAGCTGCACCGACTGTGGCGCCTGCCGGCCGGCCTGCCGCTACGACGCCCTCGGCAAGGTCGACATCGCCCGCCGGCGTCCGGGACCGTCATGCACGCTTTGCGGGGACTGCGTGAGCCGCTGCCGTGACGGGCAAATCGGGTACCGCTTCCCAGGCTTGAGCGCCTGGCAGGCGCGGGCCGTGTTCCTGGTGCTGGTGGTGAGTCTGCACGCCGCTTTCTTGGGGGTCGCGCGCATCTGAGGGCGCGATCCGGTCCTCGCGTGCCTTCGGCCCGAGGTTCCGCTGCCGGTCGAAGCCGACGTCCGCGGACCCCAAACGGGCGCTCAGAGTTCGATGCCCAGAGCGGCCAGTTCGGCTTCGACCAAGGAGTCCCACTCGCGGTTGGCCAGAGGATTGGCCGGGCTGGGATGGGTGATGCGGCCGATCTCGACGGAGGTGCCTTCGAGGGCGGCGCGGGCCCGCTCCTCGGCGAAACGCCCGATGCCCACCACCAGCCGGGGCTGAAGCAGCCGGACCGTGCGGGCCAGAGCCCGGTCGCAGGCGGCGAACAGCGTCACGCGCTCCGCGGCCGGCAGTCTATCGGGCGTGCGGTTGCGGCCGCTCTCTTCCAAGAAAGCCAGCGGGCAGTAGTTGGCCACGAAGAATCGGGCGAAGAAACGCTCGGGTGTTCCGAAGACGCGGCGAGCCCAGCCCCAGAGCCGCCGGCCGCTCACCTCGCTCCGCGTGCAGGCGAAGCCCAGCACCGGCCGTTTGGGGTGCTCGCCGGGCGGCCGATCGACCCTGCCCTCGATGCCCAACCAATCGTGCACGGCTTGGATCTCGCCGAAAGGGACCCCGGTCTGGACCATGCCCCAGGGACCGGGGTTCATCCCCAGCAGGACGACCTCGCGGGGAGGCCGGCCGTAGCGACGCAGGTAGGCGTGGTGAGGCTCCCGGGCGTACTCCAGCGGGTTGTACACGTGAGCCACCGGGGGGTCGAAGTGCAGAGTGGCCAGCTCTGCCGCCAGGTCGTTGGCGATGGTGACGAGATCGACGGTCAACGGGCGGCCGGCCGAGCGCGGCTGGAGAAGCACCGGGACGAAGAGCCGGTTACCGCCGCCTTCATGTGGGCTACGTAGGCCGGACGCCCGCCATCGCGGTGGCCGCACCGGCCAGCGCGGCGGCGTGTCCTCGGTCGCGCCCGTAGCTCTGCTCCGCCCGCTCCCTGCGTCCGGGGAGCTCGTTTCACAACGAAGCCTTGGCGGCCGCGGCCGCACTGGGCGGCGCGATGCGGTGTCCTCAGTCCCGTCCGTAGCTCCGCTACGCCCGCTCCCTGCGTCCTGGCCTCGCCCGCGCCCATCGCGACCTGACCGCGAAGCGTCATTGCGAAACGAGCTCTGGCCTCGCACGCGCCCATCGCATCCTGACGGCGAAGCATCGTTCTTGGGCTGTGGAAGCCGAGCGGCATCGGCTCAGGGGCACTTCCGCTCGTTCTCGAGCCCGCTGAGAAAGTCGAGGAAGGAGCGGACGGCCGGCGAGCGATACCCTTCCTTGGGTACCACCAGGTCGATGTTGATGGCCAGGCCTTCGCCGGCGAAGGAGACGGCCTTGAGCGTGCCCGCACGCAGCTCTTCCTCCACCGAGATGCGGGTGAGGATGCTGACCGCCGCCCCTTTGAGGATGAGGTCCTTGATGAAAGGCACGCTGCCGGCTTCGAGCATCACGTTGAGCTCGGCGCCGTGCTCCTCAGCGTGCGCCAGGATCACCCGGCGGATGCCCGAGCCCCGCTCGCGCAGCAGTAGCGGCAGGGGGGCGATCTCCTCGATGGTGATGTGCGAGCGCCCGGCCAGGGGGTGGTCGGCAGGCACGACGAAGACCACCTCGTCGCGCGGGTGTCCGGGGAAGGGGATGATCTCGAGCCGCTCGTCGTAGGCCACCCGCCCGACGATGGCCAGGTCGTTGCGGCCGTAGAGCACGCTCAGCGCCATCTCCTCCGAGCTGCCCTCGTCGAGCTGGATACGCAGCTGGGGACACCGCTCCTGGAAGCGGAGCACGTAGCTGGGCATGAGGACGCGAGCCCAGGTCTTGGTGGTGCCGATGCGCAGCACGCCGTGCGGATGGACCTTCAGGTTGAGCATGGCCTGGTCGGCCTCGAAAGCCAGGATCATGATGCGCTCGGCGTAGGAGTAGAGCATGGCCCCCGCCTCGGTCAGGGCCAGCTGCTTGCGCTCCCGGGTGAACAGCCGGGTGCCGTAGTGGCGCTCCAGTGAATCCACCTGCATGGTAACTGCCGGTTGAGTGACGAACAGCTCTTCGGCCGCCTTGGTGAAGCTCAGGTGGCGGGCCACATAGTAGAAGACTTTGAGCTGCTTCAGGTTGAGGTCGAAGTGCATGGAGCCAGTGTAGGCCACGGCCGCGCCGATGTTAAGGGAGCGGCCCGATGCTCTGGCTTCGCCCGCGCGCAGCGTCCTGGCGGCGAAGCGTCATTCCGAAACGAGCTCTGGCCTCGGCCGCATTCATCACGTCCTGGCGGCGAATGGTCATTATGAAATGAGTTCTATGGGGGTATCCACTTAACCGGAGGAATCCAGGTTGGCAGTTCTCCACGGGCGGTTCGCTGGAGGGCGCTCCAAGCTCGGCGGGCGCCCGCGCGCCTGCGGTGGCGCGGGCGGTACTGCCCGGGGCTGCGGGCTGGCGATGAGGTCCCGGTAGCGCCCCGGCTCGTGGGCGACGGCGAGATCGAGCACCCGGTAGAACACCATCCCGCGGCTGCGCGAGCGGCGGCGGTTGAAGCGGAACACGAACTCAATTCAGGTAGCTGGCCAAGTGCGCGTCGTTCACCGAGCCCTGATGGGTGCCCAGCAGCCACCGCTCGGCCAGCGAGGCGACCCGGTGCCAAGCGGGCAGCAAATCGTCAGGGTCCTCCCCGCGAACCCGGGCGGCGCGCTGGCTGCGCCGGTCGTGGGCATAACCGAGCTAGGGGGTATCCATTTAACCGGAGCTGGGCAATCTTGGGCCAATGGACTACCCTCGTGCCGGTACGCACTACCCAGGCTCCACGGGCGACTTCCACACCTGGTTCTCGACCGACGCTGACTGCCTCGACTACCCAGGGTGGTTGCGATGGCCGAGGGGGTTCGTCTGCCCCGAGTGCGGCCACCACGGCGGTCGGCGCCTGGGCGACGGCCGGTTCGAGTGTGTGGGGTGTGGTTCCCGCACGTCGGTCACAGCCGGCACGATCTTCGACCGCACTCGGACGCCCCTGACGGTATGGTTCATGGCTTGCTGGCTTCTCGCCACTGGCAAGGATGGGATCTCGGCCTTGAGTCTGAAGCGGATGCTTGAGATCGGCTCCTACCAGACGGCCTGGGCCATGCTCCACCGCCTGCGGTCGGTGTTGGTGCGCCCCGGCCGTGAGCGGCTCAGGGGGAAGGTGGAGGTGGACGAGACCTACATCGGCGGCGAAGAACCGGAGCTACCGGGCGGCCGAGCCCCAGGCAAGAAGGTCCTGATCGGCATCGCGGTTCCAGGTCCGGGAGCCAAGAGGGATCGGGCGGTGCAGGATGGCGCCGCTCGTGGACGCGTCCGCCGCCTCGCTGCACCGCTTCGTGGCCGACCACGTCGAGCCGGGCTCGACGGCCATCACCGACGGCTGGATGGGCTACCACGGGCTCACCAAGCTCGGTTACTTCCACGATCGACGCAGCCGGCGCGCGGCCCGTGCCCGCGGAGACGATCCCACCAAGCTCCTGCCCGCCGTCCACCGGGTGGCCTCGCTGAGCAAGCGCCGGTTGTTGGGCACCCACCAGGGTTCCGTCGATGCAGCGCACATGGTGGGCTATCTCAACGAGTTCGTGTTTCGATTCAACCGGCGTACCTCCCGGAGTCGCGGGATGGTCTTCTACCGGGTCCTGCAACTGGCCGTCGTCCACGCACCAGTGCGGTACGACGATCTCATTGCCAGCCGCCGCCCCCGGGCCGTAACGTCTGTTCCCCCGCGCAAACGGGGCCGGCCGCCGAGCCTTGAGCGACCGCCTGCGCGCCGCCCGTGGCGAAGCATCGGGCATAGCTCCGGTTAAATGGATACCCCCTAGGCCTGTAATGGCCTGGGCCACGCAGAGGGTGACGATCTCGGCGTCGGTGACTTTTCGTCGCGCGTTGCCCGGTTTCTCTGGCAAAAGATCGTCGGCTGTGCAATAAACATGGCGTGCAGAGAGTGTCGAGGTCGGCGTCCATCGTGGCCTCCTGGTCGACGGTGTATCAGACACCGCCGATTTCGGCCCCTCTGCTTTCTTTTCCTTGGATAACACGGCAATCTCCGTGGAATCAATCATCTAGGTGCACCCCTGGCGCCGGAGGAACATGGAGAGAGGTGCCGCGCCCGCGGGATATCCTGCTCCAGATCCACCAGCAGGCGGAGAAGATCGCAGATGGCCTCCTCCTCCAGGGGGAGGGCACGCAGATTGAGGTGAGCTTCGGCCCGACAAACCACGACCAGATTGAGGGCGTCCCGGCGGTCGGTCTTACCCTGACCCCCGCGAGGTACCAGGGCGCGATGACCTGGGAGGAGACACCCAGGCTGGCAAGCTGCCTCTGCAGCTTGTAGCCGGTGGGCCCCGGCCTTGTAGCAGACCCGGAAGCATACCCGGGCAATCCACGTCCATTGTGCGCCCGGGGGACCGGCCATACCATAGTGTCTAGGATCGATGGGATTGACTGTGGTTGACAGGAGCGTTGGCCCATGCTAGGGTGCACTGGGGGATGAATGATGCATCATTCATCCCCCAGGGGGCTGCTATTGGATTTGCCGAATGATCCGGGGAACCGAAAGGAGACTAGACACTCATGCTGCCCACGGTGGGACGGAGGGGCGTCGTGTGGCTGGAGGAACCCGAGGAACCAACACGCGATCCTTCCCCATAGTCCGAGTCGTATGGCAATGAAGAGTTTGCCAAGCCGGTCGGTCCTCCATGTCGAGGCTGCGCCCGCTGCTTCGGCCGAGTGGTTTTCGCGCCACCACTTAGAACAGATTTGAGCTGAAGCGGGAATAGGGTTGGCCTGGTTCGTCGTTGCGTGGAGCGCAAAGAGGAGACTATATCGCCAGTCGATCTCAAGAGAAGGGAGGTGTTGGAGTTGGCGGGTGAAAAACCGGTCGCACTGGTAACTGGCGCAACGGGCGGAATCGGCAACGCGATCTGTGCCGTGTTGGGACGGTCCGGCTATCTGGTGATTGCCGGCTGTCGGAACCGGGAGAAGGGGACAGCCCTTGTCGAGCGTCTTTCGTCCAAGGGATATGCGGCCCAGCCCCTGGTCTGCGACGTTTCCCACCCCGATGCGGTTGCCGGGGCGTTTCGCGAGCTCGAAGGACTGACGGACCGCCTCGACCTTGTCGTCAACAACGCTGGCTTCAATCGTGCCATGCCTTTCGAGCAGACCACCCCCGATCAGTGGCAGGATCTGCTGTCAGTCAACCTCCTTGGTCCCCTGGCCGTCTGCTGGCACGCGATTCCGTGGCTCCGCCGAACGCGGGGCACGATCGTCAACGTGACGTCCGAATCCGGGTTCGCGGGGACGGCGGGCGAGGTGCCCTACTCGGCTGCAAAAGCAGGCCTAACCGCAGTGACGAAGGCCCTGGCGCGGGAACTCGCCCGCGACGGTATCCGGGTCAACGCCGTCTCGCCAGGTCCCATTCAGACCGGCATGTTGGAGGACTTGACAGGCGGTGACCTCGAGGCTTCTAGAGTGCGTGTAGACAAGATGGTTCGGGCGATTCCCATGCGCCGGCTCGGCCGCCCCGAGGAGATTGCCGACGCCGTCGCGTTCCTAGCCTCCGACAGATCCTCGTTCGTGACCGGCCAGACCATTCACGTTGCCGGCGGGGTCTTGATGTGCTGAGCACGGTCGGAAACCAGAAAAGTCGAAAGGAGAGAGGTTAAGTAATGGCGGCAACAGCAACGATCACAGCGACGGACTGGTTGGAGAAGGCCAAGCACCTGGCCAAGACCGAGTTGGTCGAGCTCGGCGACGAGCTGGAGCGCGCGGATGAGATGTCTGATGAGGTGTGGCAGCGATTGACCGATACGGGCCTGTTGCGGCTGACGCTCAAGAAGGAGTACGGGGGCGAAGGGCTATCGGAGAGCGACTACTTCCCGATTCTGGAGGTATGCGCCCAGCCCCAGGGAGCGATCCGTATGCTCATCCACGGCGCCAACGGTCTCTGGCGGATCCTGGACCAGTATGGTTCGGAGGAAATGAAGCGCGCCTACCTACCGCCACTCGCCCACGGCGCCTACAACGTCTTCGTCATCACCGAGCCTGAGGCGGGTTCCGGGCGTGACATGAAGACCACGGCTCGGCAGACCAAAGACGGCTGGGTCTTGAACGGCCAGAAGCACTGGGCCACTCACGCCGACCGCGCGCAGGTCTTTTACATTATCGCCAAGAGCGTCGACGAGGACGGCGGGGATCTCGGCTTCTCAGCCTACCTCGTCGAACCAGACCGTCAAGGGCTCACGATGGAACATATGGCGCCGACCATGGGGTGCCGCGGTGTCCGTCACGATCTCCTCACCTTCGCCGACTGCTGGATTCCAACAGAGAACGTGATCGGCAGAGTCGGACAGGGGCTGGACATCGCTTTCCGCGGCTTCCTCGACCTTAGCCGCCTGTCGATCGCCAACTGTTGCGTCGGGGTGGCTCAGGCAGCACTCGAGGAGGCCGTGGCCTTCGCCCGCGAACGGGTGACCTTCGGAAAGCCGATCGCGAGCCGCCAGTATATCCAGGGGCGGCTGGCCGAGGCGGCGACCGACGTGCACGCCGGACGGTTGATGGTGCAGGATGCCGCTCGGAAATACGATGCTGGTCAGACAATCACACGGGAAGCAGCGATGGCCAAGTTCTTCTGCCTCGAAATGGGAGGGCGTGTAACCGACCACGCCATCCGGACCCTGGGCGGGCTGGGATACACCACCGACTATAAGGTCGAGAGGTACTACCGCGACATCCGCGGGATGTGGTTCGAGGAGGGGACGGCGGAGATCCAGAAGACGGTGATCGGCCGTGATGTCGTGGAGCGGGGCTGGTAGTCGAGTGGAGTCCTGGGCTTGGTCCCAATCGAACGAGAGACGACGAGGAGCGGAAGGACGCCACGCGTGAGACGCATGGCTGAACTACGGAGGGTCAGGCTGATCAGCCCGTCGGCAGGAGCAGCTTGCGCGTCGATCGCGCTCTCGTTCCCCGTCGAAGTGGAGTGAGATGGCAATCACGATGACAGCGCTTCAGTGGATAGAGAAGGCCAGGGACATGGCGAAGTCCGAGCTCGCCGAACTCGGGGACGAACTCGACCGAAAGAACGAGATGTCCAATGCCGTCTGGCAGCGCTTGACCGATACGGGTCTCTTGCGGCTGACGCTCAAGAAGGAGTACGGCGGCGAAGGGCTTTCGGAGAGCGAGTACTTCCCCATCCTGGAGGTGTGCGCCCAGCTACAGGGCGGGATCCGGATGCTCATCCACGGTGCCAACGGTCTTTGGCGGATCCTCGACCGGCACGGCTCCGACGAGATGAAGCGTGCCTACCTGCCGCCGCTCGCCCACGGGGCCTACAACGCCTTCGTCGTCACCGAGCCCGGAGCGGGCTCGGGGCGTGACCTGAAGACCACGGGCCGGCAGACCAAAGACGGCTGGGTCTTGAGCGGACAGAAGCACTGGGCGACCAATGCCGACCGTGCCCAGGTCTTCTGCGTCATCGCCAAGACCGTCGACGAGCAGGGTGGAGACCTCGGCATCTCGGCCTTCCTGGTCGAGCGGGACCGTCCGGGGCTCACGATGGATTACATGGCGCCGACCAACGGGTGCCGCGGCGTTCGCCGCGGGGTCCTCACCTTCGCCGACTGTTGGATTCCGGCGAAAAACGTGATCGGCGGAGTCGGGCAGGGGCTGGACATCGCCTTCCGGGGCTTCCTTGACCTCGGTCGTCTCTCGATCGCCAACTGCTGCGTGGGCCTGGCCCAGGCGGCCCTGGAGGAGGCCGTCGCCTTCGCCCGCGAGCGGGTGACGTTCGGAAAGCCTATCGCGGACCGCCAGTACATTCAGGGACGGCTGGCCGAGGCGGCGACCGACGTGCATGCCGGACGGTTGATAGTGCAGGACGCGGCCCGGAAGTACGACGCGGGCGCGACCATCACCCGCGAGGCCGCGATGGCCAAGCTTTTCTGCACCGAGATGGGAGGGCGGGTGACCGACCACGCCATCCGGACCCTGGGCGGCCTGGGATACACCACCGACTACAAGGTTGAGCGCTACTACCGCGACATGCGCGGGATGTGGTTTGAGGAGGGGACGGCGGAGACCCAGAAGATGCTCATCGGTCGTGATGTTGTGGAGCGTGGCTGGTAAGCAGGCGTGGAGTGAGATGGCAAAGACGATGACAGCGCTTCAGTGGTTGGAGAAGGCCAAGCACCTAGCGAAGACCGAGCTCGCCGACCTCGGAGACGAACTCGAGCGAACCGACGATACGTCCGATGCCGTCTGGCAGCGCTTGACCGATACGGGTCTCTTGCGGCTGACGCTCAAGAAGGAGTACGGCGGCGAAGGGCTCTCGTTGAGCGAGTACTTCCCCATCCTGGAGGTGTGCGCCTCGCCTCAGGGCGGCATCCGGATTCACATCAACACCGCCAATAGCCTCTGGCGGATCCTCGACGAGTACGGCTCTGACGAGATGAAGCGCGCCTACCTGCCGTCGCTCGCCCATGGGGCCCACATCGTCTTCGTCATTACGGAACCCGGAGCGGGCTCGGGGCGTGACCTGAGGACCACGGGCCGGCAGACCAAGGACGGCTGGGTCTTGAGCGGACAGAAGCACTGGGCGACCAACGCCGACCGTGCCCAGGTCTTCTGCGTCATCGCCAAGACCGTCGACGAGCAGGGTGGAGACCTCGGCATCTCGGCCTTCCTGGTCGAGCGGGACCGTCCGGGGCTCACGATGGATTACATGGCGCCGACCAACGGGTGCCGCGGCGTTCGCCGCGGGGTCCTCACCTTCGCCGACTGTTGGATTCCGGCGAAAAACGTGATCGGCGGAGTCGGGCAGGGGCTGGACATCGCCTTCCGGGGCTTCCTTGACCTCGGTCGTCTCTCGATCGCCAACTGCTGCGTGGGCCTGGCCCAGGCGGCCCTGGAGGAGGCCGTCGCCTTCGCCCGCGAGCGGGTGACGTTCGGAAAGCCTATCGCGGACCGCCAGTACATTCAGGGACGGCTGGCCGAGGCGGCGACCGACGTGCATGCCGGACGGTTGATAGTGCAGGACGCGGCCCGGAAGTACGACGCGGGCGCGACCATCACCCGCGAGGCCGCGATGGCCAAGCTTTTCTGCACCGAGATGGGAGGGCGGGTGACCGACCACGCCATCCGGACCCTGGGCGGCCTGGGATACACCACCGACTACAAGGTTGAGCGCTACTACCGCGACTTGCGCGGGATGTGGTTCGAAGACGGCACCGCGGAGACCCAGAAGATGCTCATCGGTCGTGATGTTGTGGAGCGTGGTCGCTAACCGGCGGGGTAACGTGGCCCGTCGTCCCGATAGAAGGAAAAAAACCGTTGCGCCCAGCCTGGTCAACCGGCTATTCGATACCTTGAAGCAACTGAACGAGGACGGGCTGACGATCTTGCTCGTCGAGCAGAATGCGCGCCGCGCTGGCGTTTGCCCATCGGGCGTACGTTCTGGTGACCGGCGAGGTTGTCTACGACCGCGACGCGCACACACTGATCGAAAGCGGGAGGCCGGAGGACCTATGAATGGGGCTCGGGCCCGAATGCAAGCCAGAGGAGGGCACGCTTAAAGTGACGCAGGCTGAACATAGCTACCTGTCCGAGCCGGGGTGCGTCCCACCCGGCCGGACTTTCGGCAGCTACGTCCGAGCGTCGGTGGCACGCTTTCCGGAACAAGTAGCGTTGGAGGACGCGGGCGACCGCATCAACTACGAGGAGCTCTGGCGTCGGAGTCGGGCCCTGGCAACCGGGCTGAGTCGCCTTGGGGTGCAGGCGGGCGACCGAGTGGCTGTGATCGAGCCAAACTCGCAGGCCTATGTCTACGCCTTTCTCGCAAGCGCCCTCCTCGGTGCAATCGTCGTACATATTCCTCCCGACTACGGGCAGCGCGAGCTTGACTACATCTTCCAGGAGAGCCAGCCACGAGCCATCATAACGGTGAAAGAGTGGCGTGGGTTTGACTTCCCGGCCGCGATCGCCAGAGCCTTTGGAGCCGGGGACATGCCGGCCGTCGTGGTGAGCGACGAGCCGGCCGGCCATGGATTGGACGAACTCCTATCCCTTCCTGCCCTCCCCGACGCAGGCATGCTGCCGGAGTGGGAGGCTGACGCCTCGTTGCTGCTTCAGTTCACGTCCGGCACGACCGGCACGCCGAAGGGATGTTTGCACAGTCACAACAGCTTGTGTCGCCCGGCCGCGGCGATGGACTCCGTTCTCCCGGTCACGTCGGCCGATAGGATTCTTGTCGTCGCGAGCATGGCCCACCTCCTCGGACTCGTAGATGGGGTGTTCCTCGCCCTCATGAACGGTGCCTGCATTATCCCTGTCGCCCGCTGGCGGCCTGATGAAGCCGTCGATCTGCTGGCGCAGACCCGGCCTACCATCCTGAGCGCCGTGCCGCCGATGTACTTTCAGTTGCGGAAGGTTTCCCCCCAGGCAGATCTTCCTGGCCTGCGTGATGTTCGAGCATGCATCACCGCTGGTACCGCACTCCCGGATCCGACGGTGGCTTGGCTCCGGGACGTCCTCGGCGCCGCCATTGTCAACCAATACGGCCTGACGGAGATAAGCAACTGCTCCGACACCCGGCCGAGCGAACAGGGACTCGTTCGGGATGCCTCTGTTGGACGGCCAACGCCGAGCTCTGAGTGCAAGGTCGTCGACGAGGGCGGGCGGATTGTTCCGCAGGGCGAGCCAGGAGAAGTCTACCTCCGCACGCCGTGGCGCTTCTTGGGCTACTACCGCCAGCCGGAGAAGACTGCGGAGCTGGTGGATTCCGCCGGCTGGGTGCGCACGGGTGACTTTGGCTATGTCGACTCGGACCGCCAACTCCACATCGTAAGTCGAAAGAAGGACCTAATCATCCGGGGCGGGGAGAATATCTCGCCCGACGAACTCGAGAGCATTCTCAACGAGCTCGAGTATGTCGAAGCGGTGGCCGTGGTGGGCGTCCCGGAAGAGAGGCTAGGCGAACGTACGGTGGCATATGTGGTTCCGCGGGTCGCGGATGAGACTGTGACTCGCAGCCGCGTAGCTGCTGATCTCCGCGATCGCGTAGCTCGATACAAGATCCCGGACGAAGTCGTCACTGTCGCGGACTTGCCCAGAACGGCAAGCGGCAAGGTTCAGCGAGTGGTCCTTCGCGAGCGGGCCGTCCGCGATTCGGCCGGAAAGCCGGGTGAGGCGCGATGAGCACACAGTGTGGGGCGCTCAGCGGCACACGTGTCCTGGATCTCACGGGCCACTATCCTGGGGCGCTTTGCACCATGATGCTGGCCGACGCCGGCGCTGAAGTGGTCAAGGTCGAGCGACCGCCCGCCGGCGACCCGAGTCGGATGGAACTGCCCGTTTTCGCGGTGACCGGACGGAGCAGGCGAAGCATCATCATCGACCTGAAAGATCCGGCCGGTAAGGACGTGCTTTGGAGGCTGATCGACACGGCCGACGTGCTCATCGAAGGGTTTCGCCCAGGTAAGCTTGCCTCCCTCGGCTTTGGAGACGAGGAGGTTCGCTGCCGGCACCCGCAACTCGTATACTGCTCCCTCTCAGGGTTCGGCCAGTCCGGGCCGTGGCGTGACGTGCCTGGCCACGACCTCTCTTATCTGGCTCTGGCGGGGGCCCTCCACACGTGGGTGCGAGAAGCCGGGATGGTGACGCCCACCATCTCGTTAGCAGACGTCGTCGCTGCAATGCTGGCGGCCTACGCCATCACCCTCGGAATACTGAGCGCGCAGCGCACAAAGGAGGGGCAGAACGTCGACATAAGCCTGTTCGACGCCGGTCTGTTCACGGCGATGCTCGACTACGGTCAGCGCATTGTCCTGGGCACAGACCCGGAAAGGGGCGTGAATTCCGCGATCCCCCACTACAGGCTCTTTCGCTGTGCGGAGGAGACCGCTTTAGCGCTCGCCATCGTGAACGAGGATCCGTTCTGGCAGAGCCTGACACGGGCGCTGGGCCTACCGGAGTGGGAGCGCTTCTCACACCCTGAGCGCCTGGCGCACGCCGAGGAGATCATCGATCGGCTAAAGACAATTTTCGAGCGGAGCCCGGCGAGCCATTGGCAGAAGCTACTGCTTTCCCATGACGTTCCCTGCGGAGAGGTGCTCTCGCCGGGAAAAGCCTGGACGGGCACGCACGCGCGCGCCCGTGGTTTTGTTCGGCCGACCGACTCAGCGGAGGGGATCACCCCCCACCTGCTCACACCGATCGCATCCGAGGTGATGCTGGGGCAAGCGGGCACCGGTCTGCCGGAGCCGGGCGAGCACACGGTGGAACTGTTGGGGGAGCTCGGTTTCGCCAGTGAGGTCATTAACCGGCTTCTCGGATCAAGCGCCGTCATCGGTTATGTTCCAACGACATCAGCAGAGGGAGAGTGACTTGGGAGCCAAGGAATACACCGACATCCTGTACACGAAGAAGGACCACATCGCCCGGATCACGATCAACCGCCCTGAGGTACTCAATGCTTTCACGAATAACACGTTGCTGCAGATGATCGAGGCACTCGACGATGCCTCCAAGGACGAGACCATCGGTGTGGTGGTGATGAGTGGTGCGGGGGATCGCGCCTTCTCGGCGGGCGGAGACGTGAAGTGGGAGCAAGAGGGCGGTCTTGCGGACACAGCCATGTCCGAGCCGGCCGATATCCACCAGGCGATACGACGCTGTCGAAAGCCGGTCATCGCCGCCGTGAAGGGTTACGCGATCGGCGGCGGCAACCACATGGTCTACTTCTGCGATTTGACGATTGCCGCAGAAAACGCGATCTTCGGCCAGAATGGCCCGCGCGTGGGCAGCCCTGCAGAGGGATTGACCGTTGCCTACCTCACCAGAGTCATCGGCGCCAAGAGGGCGAGGGAGATGTGGTACCTCTGCCGCCGCTACACGGCTCAGCAAGCGCTTGAGTGGGGACTGGTGAACGCGGTCGTGCCACTCGAGAAGTTCGACGCTGAGGTTGACAAATGGTGTCAGGAGATCCTCGATCGGAGCCCAACCTGCATCCGCATCCTGAAGACTTCCTTCGACACCGAGTTCGACTATATGCGGGGCTATCGTTTTGGCCACTTCCAATCGCAGTTGGCGCCCCACTACTACCAGAGCGCCGAGCCGCACGAGGGCACGCAGGCGTTCCTGGAGAAGCGGCAACCCGACTTCCGGAAGTTCCTCTCAGCGAACCCTCCGGCCGTAGCCCCGTCGACCGAACAGAGTGAGTAGGAGGCATAACATGAGCGTGCAGATAGACATGAGCGGACGGCGTGCGATCGTCACTGGAGGCGGCAGCGGTATCGGCGAGGCGATCGTCAAGCGTCTGGCCGAAGCGGGCGCCGCGGTGGCCGTCGCTGACCTTTTCGGCGATCGGGCGGAGCGCGTGGCATCGGAGGTTCTGCAGACTGGCGGCCAGGCCGTGGCGGTGCAAGTCGACGTTACGTCGGTACCTTCGGTTGAGCAGATGCACGCCAAGGTCGAGGAGGAACTGGGTGGCGTAGACGTCTTGATCAACAACGCGGGCGCCTGGACCCTCAAGTGGTTCACTCAGATGGACCCGGCGGAATACAACCGTGATATCGACGTCTGTCTCTACGGCACGATGCATTGCACCCGTGTATGTCTTCCGGGCATGATCGAGCGCAAGTACGGTCGCATCGTGAATACCATCTCAGATGCCGGCAAGGTTGGCGAGCCGACCATGACCGTCTACTCGGCAGCAAAGGCCGGCGTCGCAGGGTTCACGAAGGCGCTTGCGAAAGAGGTCGGTCGTTACAGCATCACGGTCAACGGATTCTCGCCGGGCACCACCCGGACGCCCGGGAACGCAGACATCCGGGCCGACTGGGACGAAGAGAAGGTCGTCAAGCTCTACCCTCTGCGCCGCCTAGGTGAGACCATCGACCACGCCAACGCGGTGCTTTTCCTGGCCTCCGATCTCTCGGGCTGGATCACCGGCCAGATTCTCAGCGTGAGCGGCGGCTACACTACCGTATGAGCAAGGACGAGTCCAATGACACACGATGACATGGCGGCTGCGTACAACACGATCGAGTACTGGACAGAGGGCCCCGTTGCGCGGATCCGGCTCAATCGCCCGGAAAAATCCAACGCCATGAGCGCCGAGCTTCTCTCGGAACTCGACGCCGCTCTGGCTCGGATCGCCGATGATGAGGACGTCCGCGTGACACTGCTTGACGGCGCCGGCGCAGGTTTCTGCGCCGGCTACGACATCACGCCCGGAGGGAGCACCGATAAGTCGAAGGGCAACATCGTCGCGGACTGGCTTCGGCTCAAGGGCAACATCCAGCGTTGGGTAAGGCTGTACAAGCACCCCAAGCCGATCATTGCCAAGATTCACAACTACGCGGTGGCCGGCGGGTTCGAGTTGGCCATGGCCTGCGATCTGGTAGTCGCATCAGACGACTGTCGCCTTGGGTATCCGGCAGTCCGGTCGGTCGGCACGCCGCCCTTCATGATCTTTCCCCTGCTTGCCCAGATGCGGGTTGTGAAGAGGATGCTCTACACCGGCGATACGGTGAGCGGGGCGGCGGCGGTCGCTCTCGGGTTCGTGAACGAAGCGGTCCCGGCCGCCGAACTCGAAGGGACGGCGAGCAAGTTGGCGCGGCGGGTCGCCCTGATGCCCCTCGACCAACTGCTGTTGCTCAAGTCGAGCGTCGTCCGCGCCTACGAGATCCTCGGTCTCGACGCTATCGCGATGAGCGGCGTCGAGTTCGACGCCGTGTCGCACTTCGGGCCGGTCGTGCAGGAGTTCTGGAAGGTCACACGCGAAGAAGGTCTGAAGGTCGCGGTGGAACGCCGGGATGCGCCCTTCCGCGAAGCGGAGGGATAGGAGAGAGACGATGAGCGAAGGATTATGGACGGGCCGGGTCGTCCTGGTCACCGGTGCAGCCCGCGGTGTGGGACGAGGGACGGCGGAGTATCTGGGGCGGCTCGGCGCTTCCGTCGCGTTGCTGGATCGACGCGCCGACGAGGTTTCCGCTGTCGCGGAGGAGCTGCGTGCCCAGGGGGTGAGGTGTGAGTCCTTCGGAGCCGATCAGACTGACGATGAGGCGGTCGAGCAGGCCATCGCGGGCGTCATAGGCGCCTTCGGCCGGATCGACGGACTGTTTGCCAACGCGGGCCTCGCGGTGATGCGGCCGTTCATGGAAATCTCACTGAAGGAATGGCGGAAGGTCATCGACGTCAACCTAACGGGGACCTTCCTGGTGGTACGGCAGGTAGTCCAGACCATGATCGATCTGGGTATCCCCGGCAGTATCGTCATGACCGGCTCTGTGAGTGGGATGCATCCGATGAATCAGACTGCGCACTATGCATCGGCTAAGGCTGGAGTCATCGCCTTCGGCCGAGAGCTCTCCCGTGAGCTGGGCAGCTATCGCATCCGCGTCAATCTGGTCTCTCCGGGTGTCGTCCGCACCGAGGCGACCGAGTTCCTCATCACCCAACCGGCCATAAGTACGATGCTCCAGCAGGTGATTCCGCTCGGTTCATGGTGCATGCCGAAGGACATCGCGCAGGCGGTGGCTTTCCTCCTCGGACCGCAGAGCGCCTACATCACAGGGGCTGTCCTTCCGGTGGCTGGCGGAAACGAGGTAATTGAGTGGTGGCCTATCGACTACTCGACCCCCGGCCCACCGGACTGGGAGAAGCTACGACCAGGATCATCGACCAGCGGAGAGACGCTGTGACGAACGAAGGGTCGGCTGCCAGCCTGTCGGCCGAAGAGGTGGCGATGTTTCGCAAGACCCTCGACGGGCTCTTGGCCAGGGATTGCGGAACGGACGTGGTGCGAGCTGCGGAGGAGACCGGTATGAGCTACGCCTCGGCGCTCTGGGCGCAACTGGCCGAGCTCGGCTTCCTGGGTCTGCCCTTTCCGGCGGAGGACGGCGGGATTGCCGCGCCCTGGGAGGTCACCTGTCTGATGATCGAGCGACTGGGGGGCGCGCTCGCCCCGGCGCCGATTATCCCGAGCATCTTTCCCGCCGGGGTGCTCATCGCCCGGTGCAAGAACCCATCACTCAGGGAGGCCTGGCTGCCGCATATCGTCGAGGGCGACCGCCTAGTGGTTTGTTCAGTCGGCCCCGACCCCTTTGCGCAGACCGTTGAGGCAAATGCTACGGCGCTCGGCTTCGAATTGCGGGGCGAGGTCCGCTTCCTGCCGCTGGTCGACGCAGCCGACGCGGCTGTCGTGGTGGGCCGGCAGGCGAGCGGAGAGAGCCACCTGTGCCTGGTGGCTCCAGTGGTCGAGGGCTTCGATGCCTCGCCCTCTCGATGGATCGACGGCGAGCGGCTCTGGGACGTGAGATTGACCGATGTTCCCGTGGTAGCGTCTGCCCCATTGGCGACGGAAGCCTATGCAGAGGCGATCGGGTTGGCCCGGTTGACCCACGCCGCCTGGATGGTAGGTGCAGGCCAGGGCGCGTTGGATCGTTCAGTGGCGTATGCGAAGGAGCGCATTCAGTTCGGGCGGCCGATCGGGGCCTTCCAGGCGCTCCAGCATCGAATGGCCGACGCGGCCCTGCAACTCGAGGCAGCCCGGAGGCTCGTGAAACTGGGCGCCGCAACCGTTGAACGAGGAGGCTCGGCTCAGCTTCCGGGGCGCGCCGCGCGGTTGCTCGCGGCTCAGGCCTTCACCGTCTCCGCGCGAGCCGGCCAGCAGGTCCACGGCGGGTATGGGTACGCTGAGGAGGCCGATATCCAATTGTACTATCGTAGAGCGGCTCGTGCCGCGTTCATACTCGGCGACTCGACTGAGGAGAGCGTCGAGATCGGCCGGCTGGCACTGGACCACCCGGACTTGATTGGTGGCCTCACCGGCCCGGTGGTCGATGAAATCAACCGAATCGCGTCTCAGTAGAGCGGGTCGCGACAAGCGAGGCAGGCGATGGATTTCAGTTTCTCAGAGGAGCACGAGATGTTCCGTGCCTCGGTGCGGGCTTTTGCCGAGAAGCGGCTCCGTCCGAAGTATCAGTTGGACGATGCTACGGGCGAGTTCCCCTGGGAACAGGCGCGGCTGATGGGCGACATGGGGCTGCTCGGACTGGGCATCCCCGAAACCTACAGCGGGCAAGGACTCGACTTTATGGCCGCCGGCATCGCCGCCGAAGAAATCGCGCGGGCCGACTTCAACTGCGTGTGGTTGGTGATCCACTCGCTGACCATCGGCCACGTCCTTACCCTGTTCGGGACCGAGGAGCAGCGTGTACGCTGGCTACCGCGCATCGCTCGGGGAGAAGCCGTCTACGCCATTTGTGTCACTGAACCGGTTGGCGGCAGCGACGCAGCGGCGATGACCATGCGGGCGGTGCGTGCGGACGGCGGCTTCGTCCTCACCGGTGAGAAGACGTCGATCAGTCTCGGATCGGATGCGGCGGTGGCGGTCGTTCTGGCGAAGACCAATCCGCTGGAACGGTCACGGGGTGTAACCGCCTTTCTGGTCCCGCTTGATAGCCCCGGCATACAGCGAACCCGCCTCGATGACCTAGGCAATCGAGCGATCGGCCGGTCATCGATCTTCTTCGACGAGGTTTTCGTGCCACAAGATGCTCGACTGGGCGAGGAAGGACAGGGTTTCAAGCTGATCTTGCACGAGTTTGATTGTATTCGAGCAATCATCGCTCTGCAGTGTCTGGGTGCGGCGGCGGCCAGCCTGGACGAGACGATCGATTACGTGCGGCAGACCTCTGCGTTCGGCAAACCTCTGGCCCGATTTGAAGGGGTCTCTTTCCCGATCGCCGAGTATTCCACATATGTGGAGGCAGCCCGCCTCCTGGCCTATTCAGCCCTCTGGCGGCGGGAGGTTGGTCTCCCGCACACCAAGGAGGCGTCCATGGTCAAGGGGTGGGCGCCCCGCCTGGCCGTTGAGGTGATTCACAAGTGTCTGCTCTTCCACGGTCACGGTGGCTTCAGCAAAGAGCTACCGCTGCAGCAGCGGCTGCGAGACGTCATCGGCATGGAGATAGGGGACGGCACCTGGGAGATCCAGCAGATCGTGATCGCTCGTGATCTGATGGGCCGTGACTACCTGCCGTATGACACAGGTGGTAAGGCGCCGTGACCGACAGTCTTCTGACCGAGCGGGAGTTGGCATTCCGTGACGAAGTCCGAGCCTTCCTCCTAACTGCCCTCGACGACCAAGTCGGTTCGGAACTCGCCGTGGACAGCGTGCACTCGCCCACCTTCTACCGCGCGCTGGCGGAGGGAGGCTGGCTGGGACTCCAGTGGCCTCGGGAATACGGAGGGCTTGGGCACGGTCCTGTCTCCGGCGCGATCCTGTTCGAAGAGGCTGGTTTCTGTCTGGCTCCAATCCTGGCATACTCCGTCACCTCAATGGTCGGGAGTGCGCTGATCTCCGTCGATCGGTGCCAGGCGAAGGCGTTTCTCCCAGGAATCGCCCGCGGTGAGGTCATCTTTTGCTTAGGCTACAGCGAACCCAACGTTGGCAGCGACCTGGCCTCTCTAGAGACGCGTGCCGTCCGGCAGGGAGACGATTGGATTGTCAACGGCAGCAAGATGTTCATCAGTGCCGCCCACGTGGCCAACCACATGTTCCTCGCCGCGCGAACCGGGCCGCCGGAGGAGCGTCATCGAACCGTATCCGTCTTTGCCCTCGATCTCAGCTCGCCCGGCGTCCGGGTCGAGCCGGTGTATACGATGGAGGGCCCTCGGGTGAACGTGGTCTACCTGGATGACGTTCGAGTCCCAAACGATGCAATCATTCTGGGTGAGAACCAAGGATGGACGGTCCTCGAGAGTGCTCTGGCCCACGAGAGGGTCGGGATGGTGGCACTGCTTCTGGGTGATATCCGCCGTCTGCTTGGTGGGCTCATAGCGCGCTTGGACCGAGAACGAGGCGCATGCGATCGTCTCGCGCTGGCGACGATAGGCCAATTGACTGTCGAAAACGAAGCAGCCCGCACTATGGTCTACAGTCTTGCTCGTGAGGCCGAGGAGGGCGAGGCATCCTCGGTGGGGGCGGCGATGACCAAACTGTATGTGAGCGAGTTGTTCGAACGCGTCTCGCAGGCGTGCATCCGCTTCGGTGGGTTGGAGGTACTGTCCACCGATCGTGATATCTACACCGCCGACGTGCAGAACGCCCATTGCCGGTCCGCGCGGTACACAATAACGGCCGGAACTTCCGAGATCCAGCGGAACATCATCGCTCTGCGCGGACTTGGGTTGCCGCGACGATAGGAGTTCACGGCAAACCAGCCCCGTGGGACCGTTGTCCGCGCAATCCGACAAAGGGACTGCCCGATAAGGAAGCTAGGTAGACCGCGGCATTGGACACATTGATCTAGGAACTTGAAGGGAGAACGATGTCAACCTTGGAGCTTGAACGATACGGGTCAACAATGGTTGTCTGGATGAATCGGCCGCCCGTGAATGCGCTTAATCGCGAGATGGCCTTGGAGATGAACGACGCGCTGGACACGGTGGTCGATGATCCCAGTGTTCGGGCCGTCGTGCTCGCCACTCGACTCAAGGCTTTCTGCGGTGGCGCCGACCTGAAGATGAACTTGGCCTTCGATCGCCTCGAGATGGGCCAATGGACGTTCCTAATCCAGCGCATCTATGACCGCCTGGAGCGGCTACCACTCCCAACGATTGCGGCCATGAGTGGCTCGGCGGCTGGCGGCGGCCTCGAACTGGCGCTCGCCTGTGACATCCGGGTCGTGGCCCCCGAGATGGTCCTGTCCCTGCCCGAGGTAAAACGCGGCATCCTTCCGGGGGAGGTGGGACGCAGCGACTGGTTAGGATGATTGGTTACGGTCGAGCGTTGGAGATCATGATCACCGGGCGAACCATCTCGGCCGCCGAAGCGGTCCAAATCGGGCTCGCTCATCAAGTTAGCACCGATGCATTTGCGGATGCCCTCGAGTTCGCGAAACGGTTTGAGTTCGTCTCGACACCGTCGATCGGTGAGATCAAGAAATGCCTCCTTGGCGGCATCACTGGGGGCTACTGGCACGGCTCGATACTCGAGGCCACGGCGTCGGAGCGATTGAGAGAGACGCCGGAATACCGGGAGGGGATACAGTCGTTTCTGGAGCGGCGGGATCCTGATTTCTCGCGGTCGGCGAAGACGATTGAGACGGTCAGCACGGGATCCCGGGTGCCGCGGTAGCCATCAAGGCAACCGGTGCTGGCAGTGATTCACGGCTTGTGACCAGGGATGGGGTTGTCATGGAAACTCTCATAGGCGGTTCGTTCGTGGCATCGTTCCTCGCCGGGGGAGCGGCCCTCTTTGCGCCCTGCTGTGTGACAGTTCTGCTCCCCACCTATCTCGCTTCTGTTTTCCAGCACAAGACGACGGTCTTTCTGATGACTTTTGTCTACTCCCTAGGTATTCTGCTCGTCTTCTTGCCTATCGGGCTGGGAGTATCATGGCTATCCTTACTGCTTCGACAGTACCACACCGCGCTCTTCATTGCCGGTGGCTCTTTCCTGGTGGCGCTTGGGCTGGTCTGTCTGAGCGGAAGAAGTATGTCACTTCCAATGCCTTTGCATCCCCGGCTCCGGGGTACGGGTGTCCTCTCCGTGTTTGGGCTGGGCATGTTCTCCGGTATCGCCACCACCTGTTGCGCTCCAGTTTTGGCGGGCGTCTTGACCCTGAGCGCGATCCCAGGCTCCCTGTTCCTCGGGGGTCTGAATACTCTTTCGTACGTCTTGGGCATGGTGGCTCCTCTGTTTCTTCTTGCTCTCCTTTTAGATAGGCGAGCGGTTCAGCGAAAGATCTTGATGCTAAGGCGGCCGCTAAGCCGCAACGTACTGGGCCACGCCATATCAGTCACGTTGCCCACTCTTGTTGCCGGACTCTGCTTTCTAGTCTTGGGAATCGCTATTGTCTATCTTGCAGTCACAAAGCAGTTGACACTGCATTCCTCCTATCAGATAGAATTGAACATTGGTATTTTCCGTTTCACTGCGTTTGTAGATAAAAGCCTGAAAGTGGTGCCATATCAGGTGTCAGCTTTTGTGGTAATCGCTCTATTTGCTTGTATCTTCCATCGGGGGTACGGAGAATTGCGCAGGTTGCTGATTGGGAGGGGATGGAATGAGAAACGGTAGCAAAGTGGCGGCAGGGGCTGTCGTGACAGTCCTGGGCCTCGTGCTTGTCTTTATTGTCCTGCCTTCCTCAGGAGAGATTACGGAGGCGGCAATGGGAAGAAGCACTGACCGGACTAAGGTGGGCGTGCAACCGCTCCACCCAACGAGTACCTTGCTAAACCCAAGCGTTGAGGCGCCTAGTAACAACAACGTGTTTGCCGGTCTGGTCGGCAAGCGAGCCCCTGATTTCACTTTGGAGGACCTCAACGGAGAAAAGATCTCACTTCGGAGTTACCGAGGAAAGAACGTTGTGCTTTTCTTTAGCGAAGGGGTTATGTGCTACCCCGCGTGCTGGCGACAGATACTAGGATTTGGAGTAGATCCGAGATTCAGAAGTGATGCGTTGGCGGTTGTGACAATCCTGGTTGATGCGAAAGATGAATGGAAGAAGGCCACTCGTGTCGTACCCGAACTTGCTTCCACGATCACAGTGTTTGATTCTGATCATGCTGTATCGAAGGCGTATGGGGTATTGGACCTACCATCTTCCATGCACAAGGGCGAGTCACCAGGCCATTCCTATATAATCGTCGACAAGAATGGAATTGTGCGATTCGTACATGACGATGTCGCTATGGGAATGAGAAACGCGGAACTGTTAGAAGAAATCCAGAAGCTTAACGGATGATGCATCTGATGTCTGATGGGGATAGATATTGCGTGGGCGAGAAGATTGAGATATGGCACGGCAAGTGAGCTTGTGGCGTGTACATGTGGGACAAATGCATCCGGGGTGGTGTCAGGAGCTTCTGTTATAAACCAATGTGGAAAGTACTCTCAGATGCGGAATGGAGATGGCTCATTCTCCGTGAGTGTGAGAATAGTGAGTGCCCCACTAGACGATTCCCCGGCGTCACTTCCACGAAGGATGTGCTGCGGAGTTTCCTCGGGCGCTGATTCGCGATGGCCCCATAGCTTGGAGAGAGGCAACCGGTGACGAGCGAGACGGCCGACATTGTCATCATTGGCGGAGGTCCGGGCGGGTACGTGGCCGCTCTGCGGGCGGCTCAACTTGGGGCTGAGGTGGTCCTCGTAGAGCGTGACACTGTCGGTGGAACCTGCCTCAATCGCGGTTGCATCCCGACGAAAGCGCTCGTCAGTTCGGTTGGCGTGCTCGACTATTGCCGGAACGCGGCGAGCTATGGAGTGAAGGTCGGCTCGGTTTCGCCGGACTACGGGCGCATGATTGCTCGGAAGGACAAGACCGTCGCGCAACTCGTGCGCGGCGTGGAGCACCTCCTGCGACGGGCCGGGGTGCGCGTTTTGACGGGCAGTGGATCGATCCTCGAGCCGGGACTCGTCGAAATGCGCAGAGCCGATGGCTCATCTGAACGGGTCAGTGCCAGGGCGATCATCATCGCCACCGGCTCTGAACCGGCGGAGCTTCCCGAGTTGCCTTATGACGGCGCGAGAATCATAAACAGCACGCATGCCCTCCAACTCCATGAGGCGCCCGAGAGCTTGGTGATTGTCGGCGCGGGGGCGGTGGGGATGGAGTTCGCTACTATCTTCCACAGTTTGGGGACGCACGTGACGGTGGTGGAGATGTCGACGCAAGTCCTCCCGTCTGAAGACAAGGACATTGCTGAACACCTGGGCCGCGAGTACCGCAAAAGGCGCATTGGCATCATCACAGACGCTGGTGTGCAGCGCGTCGGCGAGCAAGATGGTGAGTCAGTATTGGAGTTGTCGAATGGCGAGTTCCTGAAAGCGGCGCGGGTACTCGTCGCCGCCGGCCGAGCGCCGAATATCCACGGAATAGGTCTGGAAGAAGTCGGTGTTGCGTTCGGGAATGACGGGGCAAAGGTCGATGGACACATGGAGACCAATATCCGGGGTATCTACGCCATCGGAGACGTAGTCGGCGGCTGGCTGCTCGCGCACGTTGCCTCGAAGCAAGGCGTCATCGCCGCGGAGAACATCATGGGCATGCCGTCTGAGATGGACTACCGGGTGGTGCCGCGAACCGTGTGGACCCTGCCTCAAGTGGCGAGCGTGGGGATTACCGAGGAGGAGGCGAAGCGAACCGGCCTGGCCGTCCGAGCGGGCAAGTTCCCCTTCCGGGCCCTGGGTATGGCATTGGCGATGGGCGAGGCCGACGGATTCGTGAAGATCGTGGGGGACGCCGGTACTGATGAATTGCTGGGAGCTCAGATGATCGGCCCGGACGTCACGAACCTGATCGCCGAAGTCGGTGTTGCGATGCGTTTGGAGTCTACGGTGGAAGAGCTGGCCTTGACCACTCACGCTCATCCGACGCTGCCCGAAGCACTTATGGAGGCCGCGCAGGCGCTTCACGGTCAAGCCATCCACGCATAGGCCCGGACGTCGGCGGGCGAGAAGGGGGAGTGATGATTCCAAATCGTTCAATTATCGGAGCAACGTCTCCTGCCGTCATCTTTGAAGTTGAGCGCGGCGCCATCCGCAGGTTCGTGGAGGGTATCGGCGATCCCAACCCGGTTTACCAGTCGGGCGACATCGCTCCACCGACCTTTCCGACAACATTCCGAATCGATATTCCAGGCGTGACCCCGGACCCGACCTGGCTTCACGGCAGCGAGGAGTACACGTATGAACGGCCGCTTTATTTGGGGACCGCCTTGCTTGCGTTTGGCGGGTGACCGACTTCTACGAGGAGGTCGGGCGTTCGGGCAGGTTGTCCTTCCTGGTCACGGAGCTAGAGGGGCGGGACCTAGACGGAGGTCTCGCGGTGCGGGGCCGGGAGATAACGGTCGTGGGGCGGGAGATACGTGGCACGGGAGGGGACCGCGATATGATCGCCAAGACGCTTGGGCTGGGCGAAGCTATTCCATCCCTGGTCAAGGATCCGATCGACAAAGCGCAACTTCTGCGCTACGCAGGCGGCTCGGGTGACTACGCCCTTGTTCATACGGACGTCGAGACGGCGCGTGCCGCCGGATTGGGCGACGTGATTGCCCATGGGATGCTCAGCATGGGGTTTCTGGGCCAGTTGGTCGTTAGGTGGGCCGGCGCAGAGAACATCCGGCGGATTCAGACGCGTTTTGCCGTCATTGTAAGGCTTGGAGAGGTGCTTACGTGTCGAGGTGTTGTTCGGTCGGTGACGCCCATCGAAGATGGCCGCCGAAGCTTGGTCACGCTCGAAATCTGGGCTGAAAACCAAAAGGGTGAAACAGTCACTTACGGCGAGGCCGAGGTCTACTCCGACCTAGAACGGTGACTTGCACCGGCCGTCATGAGACGCAGCGGGACGTGGCTCGCAGGACTACCAAAGCGTGTGCTCGTCTCGGCGGCGAGAGACTCTAGGTAGCGGCTATCACTTCGCCATCACATTATGCGAGCAGCCGCAATGGCAGCAGGAACGCGGTGTACTGCCTGGTTCTTGTCCATGGCCATGCCGCCCTTGCGGCTCCCGCGAACCATGAAGATGTGCGGTCATTTTCTAAGTAGTAGGGGGCGACAATCAGTCGAGCTGTACTCATGATCGGAGGAACGGTTGCATAGAGCGGGTCGGTACCTTCTAGCTTGGAAGGGCGTGCCTTGGACGTGCGGTAGTCTCGTTCTGATCCTGGGTGCACTCGCGCTCGTCTTCCTTACGGGAAATCGGTCCATCGAGATAGCGATCATTCAGGAAGGCTTTGGCGCTGACATCACCCACGGACCTCCACGCGCGGCGGTTCAATTGGTGGAGTATGCGGACTTTCAGTGCCCCGCCTGCGCCAGTTACTCCTCGATACTGGCTTCCCTTCGGACGGAATACAAGGGTGACGTTCTTTTTGTCTTCAGGTTCTTTCCGCTTAGGAACCATCGGTTCGCGATGGCGTCGGCGCAGGCAGCGTATGCCGCTTTCCTTCAGGGTCACTTCTGGGAAATGCACGACATGTTATATGAGAAACAGGAAGAATGGTCGAACTCCGATGATCCGTATTCGTACTTCGCATCGTACGCCATAAGACTCGAGTTAGACATTTCCAAGTTCAGTGATGATTTCAGCGCCCAGAGTACGATTGACTTCATCACGCGCCAGAAGGCTGTAGCGCAATCTGTTGGCGTGGATCATACACCAACATTTGTACTCAATGGCGCCGCTGTAGCACCACGCGATTATGATGAGTTTCATGACCTCATAGAAGTACTTCCATGATGTTGTGTTGGCCCATATGAAAGAATATGAGAATCCTTGTGCAGCTGCGCTTAAGGTTGGACCACGGTCACTTCGCGTCCCGATACTGGTCACCTTAGTATTTCTATCGCTTTGTGGTTTTCTCATCGCCTTCTATCTCATCATTACGCACTACAGAAATACAATTCCCCCATGTTATATTACAAGCGGATGCGATTCGGTGCTAACTAGTCGGTTTTCCACAATATTGGGGTTGCCACTTTCTCTGATTGGTAGTGTGTTTTTGTTGTCATGTTCTATCTAGGAATAGCTTTGCTGACGAGCTTCCAGACGATAATCGTGCGCTCATATCAGTTGCTGGCTTCGGCTGGATTTCTAGCGGCCGTCATCCTGTTCCTGCTTCAGGCCTTTGTCCTGAAGGCCTACTGTGTCTACTGCATTGGGACTGAAATCATCGCTTGCTCGATGTGGGGGGCAGCTTGACGTTGACGTCGTCCCGAAAAGGCGGACGGGATCCAGCCTCGGTGGAGCAGTAATAAGGAAGCGATTGCGAGTTGAGAAGGGGGAGTCGCTCGGGCGCGATCGACTCCCGTAGATGTCATTGTTTGAAAGGAGTGATGCTGATGAGCGAAAAGGGGGTGGACCTACCGGGCGCTGGAGAGCCTCCGGTTGGAGTGCGCGACTGAGATGCCGAACCGTAGAGGTCGTGGACGGGCCGAAGCGGACCAGGTTTCAGAGCCGAGCACCGACTATCCTGCAGGCAGCGGGGTGATGTCGGTGGATGTCGGTGTGCGCAGGCCGGGGAACCCCCGGTTGGAGGCGAAGCGCGCTTGCCCGGGCCGTGACAGGGTGACGATGCCCGGGTGCGGTGGTCTGTTGCCGGGCGCGGCCCAGGCCTGTTGGGCAGGTGGTCACGCGGTGTGAGCGAAGCGACGATGCGGAGTCTTCCGGGGTCGGCGTCCATCGTGGCCCCTTGGGCGGTATTCCAAGTATCGCTAATCCGCCGAAGTCTGTCTATGGAGGGAAAGATGAATATGGGTTTCTCCGGGAAAGTCGCTATCGTGACTGGAGGGGGCGGCGGCATCGGACGGGCAACAGCGCTTGCCCTTGCCAGGGAAGGAGCAAAGGTCACTTTGGTCGACCTAGATCGGGAACTTGGCGTCCAAACGGTTCGATTGATCGCGCTGGCCGGCGGAGAGGCTATGTTCGTTGAGTGCGACGTGTCGAAGGCCGAGGACCCTCTCTGCCAAGATGGCGTGAGACGATCAAGACCTGAGAATTACTGAGCAAGAAGGGCGAGGTCGGAGCACGCGAGATGTCATTGTTGCAGAGAGGACGGAACCGAGAAAGAATGCTCTTGAGGACGGGGAAGAGTAGAGCTTGGGCTGTGACCTGTCGCGCGAGGGGCCGCCCCCTCCGGAGACACCATGCGACGACGCGATGTCCCGCGGTGCTCATCTTGCGACTCGGGGTCGTGGTGTGGTGACTCGGGACACTGGGCAGCATGAGGTGGGAGGGATCTCGTTCGTATCGCCCCCTTCCCGCCCGCAGATTATCGCGGCTTTCTTTGCTGTTTACGTTCTCTGGGGAATGACGTTTCTCGGTACTCGCTACGCTATCGAGACGTTACCCCCGCTCCTGATGGTTTCGGTGCGTTCGATGATTGCCGGCGGGGTCCTCTACGCGTGGGCGCGTCTCAGGGGCGCTTCGAGGCCTTCGGCGGATCAGTGGAAGGTAGCTTTCATCGCCGGCGCTTTCTTAATACTCATGGCCCAGGGAGGCGTGGCCTGGGGGCAGCAGACTGTCCCCAGCGGTGTCGCCGCCGTCTTGGTGAGCACGATCCCCATGTGGATCCTCGTTCTTGAGTGGTTTCGGCCGAGCGGCCGACGACCGAGTGTGGCGGTGAGCGTCGGCTTGCTTCTGGGTTTCTCCGGTGTGTTACTGCTCGTGAGTCCTTGGGAATCCGGGGCCCGGGGCATCAGCCTGCTTGGGGCCGCCGTTGTACTCTTTGCAGCGCTGGCCTGGGCGGTCGGATCCTTGTACACGAGGTCTGCCGAAAAACCGGTCTCGCATCCTCAGGCGGCTGGTATGCAGTTGCTCGCGGGTGGAGTGTTGTTGCTGGTGCCCGCGATAGCTGGCGGCGACTTGGGAGCTGTATCTCCGGGCAACGTCTCGATTACATCGTTGCTGGCGTTTCTCTACCTGGTGGTGTTCAGCTCGGTGGTGGCATTCAGCGCGTATATGTGGTTGCTCGGAGTATGCCGCGCCACCTGGGTGGCCACCTACGCGTACGTGAATCCGGTGGTCGCCGTGGGAGTGGGATGGGCGGTGGCCGGGGAGCCTCTGACGGGCCGCATGGTGCTCGCCATGGTTGTCGCTATCGGAGCCGTTGCTTTGGTGACGACGCGAACCACAAGCGGTGGCTACCTACCGCCTCCGGCGATGGCGTCGCCCTGCTGCTTGGAGACGGCGGAGACAGGGAAGCAACGACCCGTTGAGCCCGAACACTTGGTGCCACAGGCTGTTGGCACGAACCCAAAACGCCTCGGGGCTGACCGGGACCACGTGTGCGTGCGACCGCCGAGCGAGTGAGTCGATGGGCAGATCGATTGCTCCTATGGGGGGCTGTACCCCACTCGCGGTAGATCTGTTGACGCGCTCAAACGTCCATGCTAGAGTGGCACTGCGATGAATGAGAGTTCATTTACCGGCATTTTGGCTGTGCGAATCGAGGAATCCCAGTGCCGCACCAAGGAGGTAACGAATGGGGGAAACAGGAGCCGGGACGAAGCATGGGCGTAGGAGGCAGAATGGGGGAGAAGCTATGACCAGAAAGACGTCCTCGCGATCCCGGCGTCGCCGGGTTGGCTTGTACCGCGCGGCATGGGTCGTTGTGCTCGCTGGGCTTCTAGTGTTCGTCCTGGTGTTGGTCACGGCCTGCTCAAATGCAGGCACGTCCACGACCACGGGTTCTGAGACTCCGACCACTGCAGCTACACCGACCACGGCTGGAACTGAGACTACTTCAGTGACTGAGAGCAGCGAGACCACGGCACCGACGTCGGCTTCGACCGGCCCAAAGACCATCGGGATCATCGGCCAAACCCTGGACTCCCCTTCGGTGGGTAAGTTCCTCGTGCAATCACAGGGCGAAGCCGACAAGCGCGGCTGGAAGATCCTCACCGCCAACGGCGCCGGCGACATGAGCAAAGTCGCCGCTGCTTGGCAAGCCTATACCTCGCAAAAAGTTGACGCTATCATCAACTACATCGTCGACAACACGCAGATCGCACCCCAGATCAAGGCGGCGGCGGATGCTGGTATCCCGGTCGTGAGCCTCTATAGCGGCGCTCTCGTCCCCGGCCTCCTCCAAGAAGTTGGTGGCAACGACTTTGCTAATGGCACCATAATGGGTCAGTACCTGGTCGACTACTTCGGCGGCGAAGCGAAGATCGTGTATTTGGACTGGGTTGACCTGTTGGTGACCACCGCGCGCTATGAAGGGGTCAAGACGGTCTTCTCGAAGTACCCCGGCATGGAAATCCTGGATGTCCATGCGCTCAAAGTGCCCGGTCAGGTGGAAGACGCTCGTACGGCCATGGAAGCCTGGCTGACTAAGTATCCGGAGATTGATGCCGTGATTGGCGGCTGGGACGAGCCTGCCATGGGAGCCCTCCGTGCAATTGACGCAGCGGGGCGCGACGTCAAGGTCTTTGGGTTCGACGGCACCAACATCGAGTTCCAGACCATGCGGGACAACGAGCTGTATGTCGCGACCATGGCCACGGCTCAGCTTTGCGGCGGCCACGCGGTCATCGAGGCACTCGACCAGATCTTCGCCGGGGAGACCATTCCGCGCAGGGTTGCCCTGCCGGCGTATATGGTGACCCGGGAGGAAGCTCCTGCAGACGGACTCACGCCGGAGAACAAGGCGTGCTGGGAGTCCGCCGGCCAGCCGACGATCCCAGGCTAAGACGGACTAAGCCCCCTGTCTAGGGGTCGCGTGTCACTGGAGTTGGTGTCAGCATGACGCCATGGCTCTCGAGTCGGCACGCGACCCCCCTAGTCCCTTTTCGCCCGCGGAGGCGGTCTGCAACGGGCGAACGAGGTTCACGGCAGCAAGCCGATCCGCTGGCCGCTGACAACCCAGCCGCACGGTTTCGCCGCCCAGGTCCAAGCCTTCAAAGACCCCGACGCGGCACACCCGATGTCGACTCCGCACCAGTAACGGTGCCAACCTTCCTGCAGAATCGATGCGTTTGCTGTTCGCGTGGAGAACTACGATTTGCCGGAGGCCCTTTGGAAGGACCGAGAAGAGAGGCATCGGCGTCCTTGACGATTTCACCAACGTACTTCCTTTCCTTGATCCGGATGACCCGGGGTACCTCACCGGGCAGGTCATCGCTGTGAGTAGCGGCTTGACAATGAGGGGCAGACGAGCCCCACGACGTTTACTCTTGGAGCAGCATGGGCTTCAGCTTCTATCCTGAGACCCTCCCTAAGAACGGCCCACGAGAGGCGGGCGCCCGATGACAGCGCGGGAGGGTATGACTTTAACGCACATCGGCGTGGTCGGGGCCGGGCAGATGGGCAGTGGCATTGCCCAAGTCTGTGCGGCGGCTGGGTTCGACGTGCTAGTCCAGTACACTACCGAGGCCGCCCTCGGGAGGTCTCGCTCCGCGATAGCAAACAGCCTACAGAAGTTGGTGGCTCGAGGGAGTGTCGACCAGGAGAAGGCCTCCCGAACCATGGCCCAGATTCGCTACACTTCAGAGATCGTAGCCGTTTGCAGCGAGGCCGACCTGATTGTCGAAGCCGTGTACGAAGACCTGGACCTTAAGCGGAGTGTTTTTGCTGCGCTGGAGAAACACGCGAGGGCCGATGCGGTTCTTGCTTCGAACACCTCCGCCATTCCCATCACCGAGATCTCGAGCAAGTTGACCTGCAAGGATAGGGTAATTGGCCTGCACTTCATGAATCCCGTTGTCCTCATGAGCGGCGTGGAGATCATTCGCGGGGAGATGACGTCCGAGGCGACATTCCAGACTTGCCTGAGCTTCTTGCACGCGTTAGGAAAGGAGCCTGTTGTCGCAGTCGACTACGCCGGTTTCATTGTGACTCGGCTGCTGGATGTGCTCATGAACGAGGCGGTGAGTTTGGTGGAGGAAGGGACCCGGCCCGAAGAGATCGACAAGGCCATGGAGCTCTGCGCTGGTCACCCGATGGGTCCGTTCAAGCTCCTGGATCTCGTCGGTGCGGAGATAGCGATGCACGGCATGGAGATCATGGCGCGTGATTTCGGTGACCGGTACAAGGCCCGGCCTCTGCTCAAGCGGAGGGTTCTCGCCGGGCTCCTGGGGAAGAAAACCGGTCGAGGGTTCTACGACTATGGTACCTGATCGATTGGTCGCCGGGGTTATGGGGGCCGACCAGGAACTAGTGGAGATTCCCGGCCGTGGAGGCCAAGGCGCGCGTCGGACGCTCGACTGTGCAGCCGGCGCACAAGATTGCGAGCTGTCCTGGTGCATCGGCGCCTCAGCCGAGGCGTTGTCATAGGCCTTCAACTACAGCCGGTGCCGCAGGTGGGAGGAGATTCATCGTCACCCATCCCTTCCACCCGTTGACCGGGCAGGAGTTCGAGCTGGTGGGCTACGCCCACACCTGGGGGAGCACCGGGTGTTCTTCCGCAAGCCCCAAGAAGAGCGGGTCCATTCGCTACCGGCGCGCTGGACCGACGTCGAGGGGGTGGATCCCTTCCTGGCCATTTCGGCCGGCCGGGCGCACTTCCGGGTCGAGGACCTCGTTGCCCTGGTGAGTCTCGTGCAGGAGCTCAAAAGTAGGGAGGTGTAAGGTGAATTATGCCGCACGTGTTAGGGGATTTTGCCGGCCCGAGGCCTAGGCGGCCACCGAGGGCCGCCGTTGATCTGCGCTAAAGAGCGGGATAAGCAGCCATGTGAGGCACGTATTGGACTTGACATAGGGGAGTTATGCGGCATAATGTACATAACACAAGCAGAGGAGGCTGGCCTTGATACCGCCCGACGCCCCCGCCGAGAAGCGCGCCGCCCTTCGCCGTCACCATGCCCTGAATCCCCGCCCCCAGCGGGTCCGCGATCCCGCCTTCTTAGGCGAGAACGCCTTCTTCGATCGGAGCGATCTCGTGCAGGTGAAGTACGAGATGCTCCGGCGGGTACGCGAGGACGGCCAGCCGGTGAGCGAAGCGTCGGCCGCGTTTGGTTTCTCGCGGCCTTCCTTCTACCAGGCCCAGGCCGCCTTTCAGGAAGAGGGTCTGCCCGGTCTTCTGCCCGAGCGACCCGGACCCAAGCGGGCCCACAAGCTCTCCGAGACGGTGCTCGATCTCCTGGAAGAGGCCCTGGCCGAAGAGCCCTCCCTCCCGAGCGCCGCCCTGGTCCGACTGCTCGAGGAGCGGCTCGGTCTTTCGGTTCATCCCCGCAGCGTCGAGCGGGCCCTGAAGAGACGGCGGAAAAAGGGGGCTCCCGGGACGCCCTGAAGACGACGGCCCCGGCGGCCGAGCTTCTCGAGGGCTACGAGGCCCTGCGGGCCCAGGCGCTCGGCGAGCTCCCCTCTCTCACCCCGCGCGGCCTAGCCGTCTTTGTGCGCGGCGGCCTGGCGAGCTGGATGTCGGCTTGCCCTCCCAGGGAGCGACCGAGGCCGGTGGCGAGCCCACGGCCCGGCGGCGGCGAGATCTGCGCCCTCACCGCCGGGAGCGCCGAGCTCGTGCGGCTGCTCGCCGGGATGGCCCTTTCGAGTCAGAGGAGGTGCCCCCTGTGAACCCCGAGCAGCATCTGAAAGTGACCGCCAGCCACCTCAAACGCCTGGCCTACCTCTATGTCCGCCAGAGCACGCTCCGCCAGGTCCTTGAGAACACCGAGAGCACCAAGCGCCAGTACGCCCTGCGCGAACGGGCCGTCGTCTTGGGCTGGCCGCCCGAGCGCATCGTGGTCATCGATCGCGATCTCGGTCTCTCCGGGGCGGACAGCGACCGGGAGGGCTTCCAGCAGCTGGTGGCCGCCGTCGGTCTGGGCGAGGTGGGGGTGGTCCTCGGCTTGGAGGTCTCCCGCCTGGCCCGCAGCTCGGCGGACTGGCACCGCCTGCTCGAGATCTGCGCCCTTTCAGATACCCTCATCCTGGACGAGGACGGCCTCTATGACCCGGCCCACTTCAACGATCGGCTGCTCTTGGGGCTCAAGGGCACCATGTCAGAAGCCGAGCTCCATATCCTGCGCGCCCGCCTCCTCGGGGGCCAGCGCGCCAAGGCCGCCCGGGGTGAGCTTGGGCTCAAGCTGCCCGTGGGCCTCCTCTATGACCCCGCCGGCCGGGTGGTCCTCGACCCCGATCTTGAGGTGCAGCAGGCGGTGCGTACTTTCTTTTTAACCTTTCGGCGCACCGGTTCGGCCACCGGCACCGTGCGCACTTTTTCGCGAAGAGGGTCTTCTCTTCCCCCGCCGGCTGACCACTGGACCACACAAGGGCGAGCTCGCCTGGGGACCGCTCGTCCACAGCCGCGCCCTGCGGGTGCTCAAGAACCCCCGCTACACAGGAGCCTTCGTCTACGGCCGCAGCCAGACCCGCAGGCTCCCCGGCGGGAAAGAGCGCCGCCGCCTACTGCCACGCGAAGAGTGGCATACGGTGATCCTTCATGCCCACCCCGGCTACCTCACCTGGGAGGAGTACGAGCAGAACCTGGCCCGGCTGCGCGAAAACGCGCAGGCAAACGGGGCCGAGCGACGCAAGAGCCCGCCGCGCGAAGGCCCGGCCCTCCTCCAAGGCCTGGCCGTCTGCGGGCGCTGCGGGGAGCGCATGACCGTCCGCTACTACGTCCGTCATAAAGAGCTCGTGCCTGAGTACGTCTGCCAGCGGGCGGGGATCGAGCGGGGTGAGCCCCTCTGCCAGCGCCTGGTGGGCGCCGAGATCGACCGGGCCGTGGGTGAGCTCCTGGTGGAGGCGGTGACGCCCCTTGCGCTGGAGGTCGCCCTGGCGGTGCAAGAGGAGCTTGAGGCCCGCGCCAAGGAGGCCGACACCTTACGCCTAAAGCAGGTGGAACGAGCGCGCTACGAGTCCGAGCTCGCTCAGCGCCGCTACCTTCTGGTCAATCCCGACAACCGGCTGGTGGCCGACTCCCTGGAGGCGGACTGGAACCATAAGCTGCGCGCCTTGGCTGAAGCCCAAGCGGACTACGAGCAGCGGCGGGAAACCGAGGGCCAGGGACTTACCGAGAAGCAGCGGGACGAGATCCTCGCACTGGCCACCGATTTTGCCCGCCTCTGGCGCGACCCGGCCGTCCCGCAGCGCGAGCGCAAGCGCATGCTGCGCCTCATCTTGGAAGACGTCACCCTCTCACGCACAGCCGAGGTGGTGGCTCAGGTGCGCTTTCGCGGCGGGGCCACCCGCAGCCTGCACCTGCCCCTCCCCTTAAACGCCGCTCAGCTGCGGAAGGTGGATGCGGCCGTGGTGGCCGAGGTCGACCGCCTGCTCGAGGAACATACCGACGCCGAGATTGCCGACATCTTAAACGGCCGTGGGTTTCTCCCGGGGGTGGCCGAACGGTTCAGCCTGGGCATCGTCCGCACCCTGCGGCTTACCTACGGCCTTACGGACCGCTACACTCGCCTGCGCCGGCGAGGACTCATCACGCTCGAGGAGGTCTCGGAGCTCCTCGGTGCCGACCCCGGCACGGTGAAGGTCTGGGCCCGGAGAGGGCACATCGACTCGGAGGTCTACAATGACAAGGGGCAGCGGCTCTACGTGCGGCCGACAACGCTCGAGCAGTCCTGCCAATGGTGCGGTGGCACCATACCGGCGAAGCCCCTCTTGCGGCGCGGGAAGAAGTGGTGCAGCCAGCGCTGCTGCCTGGCCGCCTACAATAGCCGCAAGCGAGCGGCCAGACAGGCAGCCCGAAAGAACGCCGGCACGCAAATGGCCAGGGATTCGTGCTCGATCAACTAAACAAGGAGCAGTCAGATGCGCAAGCCTTGAGCTTCCGGGGTGTCACCGGTGGCAGGGCTTGGAAGACCACCATCTGTGACGAGGCTCCTTCCAAGTAGTCCGGGCTGTGTTGGTTCGCCATGGCCAGGTAGGAATAGGAGTCACCGTTCACCACGCGAAGGAGGCAACATGTCGGGCAGCGTGTACAAGATGATCGAGCTTGTCGGGACAAGCACGGTCGGGTGGGAGGATGCCGCCAAACTGGCCATTGAGACGGCGTCCCGGAGCCTGTCCGATCTGCGCGTCGCGGAAGTCGTCTTGCTGGACATGAAGGTGGGCGAAGATCGAACGATCCTGTACCGCACGAAGATCCGGGTGTCATTCAAGTACCACAGCGGGTACGAGAAACTCGTTCTCGAGTAAGGCTGGTGTCGAACGGAACGCGACGTGTGTGCACCTGGGGATGCCGTCTAGCGCTGCGCGGCACCTTCGGTCAGCCGAGGTTCGTTCTGACTCTGCGCTGGCAGGCGGTCATTCTCCGCCGGACTCGCCATCACCGGCAAAGCACTCCTGCGGCAAACTTCGCCGTTCTAACGCCCAAGCTTCCGTCTTGAGACGGAAGCTTGGGCTCACCTTCGCTCGAGGTTCCACCGGAAGCGAGTGACTCCGCCTTGCGGCATCCGGACCATGGCCACGTCTGGTGGACTCGACTAGCGGTCCTTTGTCGGCAATGCTCACTGAGGAGGACGAGCGGGGGTACTGTGCAGTCGCTGAAGGTTGACGCCCGACCGGGTGCGCCGTGGCCGCCGAAGGACCAACGCGGTTGGTCGCAGCGATTCGGACGTCCAGCAGCTGGTCCCAGGCGCCTTCGCCGCTCACGGGCTGGTGTCGGTGGACCTGCCTCTCCCCGGCCAGAGCCTGGGCGACGATACGGTCACTAGTTCCACGAGGATCCGAGGCGCTCGGTGGCTGAGATGACCGGAACCCCCCGCCGGACGATGGTAGCACCCTCAGCGACGGCACAGCTCTGGGCCGCGGATTGCCGTCGTTCGTCAGCTTCGTTTCCTTCCTCAGCCCGCTGCTGGGCATCGCCTTCGGTTTCGACGCCATGAACAGCGAGCGCTCTCAGTGAACCTCAACCGGCTGGTGGCTCAACCCATCCACTGGGACGCCATTATCCTGGCAAGTTCCTGGCCGAGTCTGACGGCCGTCGCCCTCACCCTGGGAGTGCCGATGCTCATGGTCGGAGGCCTGGGACTGCTCATCATGGGAGTGCCTCCGTCGGCGGAGGAGATGCTGCGGCTACTGGCCTTCTTCCTCACGACGGTGTTCTACGTGGGCTTCTGGCTTGGCCCTCGCCCAGCTCTTGTCGGTGCTCTTGCGTCAAGCGGGGGCGTCGGCTCTGGCCGCGATAGCGGTATGGCTCTTCCTCGCCATCTTCTGGGGGCTGCTGATAGGGCTGGCTGCCGACGCCTCGCACCACAAGGCACCGACCCCTCGGTAGACGAGGCTCTGGGCCACGCCCGCATCTCCGAGGGCCTCGGAGGCGTCTCGCCCATCAGCCTGTACAGTGAGGCCACGACGTCCATGCTCGACCCCGGCGCGCGCGCGCTGGGAGCGCTACTACCACAGCAAGTCGACCGGGCAATCGCCGCGCCCTTGGAGCTGAGCCAGAGCCTGCTACTGGTTTGGCCCCAGATCGTGGCCCTCGTAGGAATCGTCCTGACCTTCTTCGCCGTAGCCTACGTCGTGTTCATGCGGGAGGAGATCCGGGCGTGACCCGCATCGGGGCGTCCCGACATGCGGGCGTCGCTAGGCCGTTTGCGGGCCGTGTCTGGTCTTGCCGTGCGCCCATCAAGCCCGTGCGCCCCGCACCCGGACGGCGTTGCCTGCTTGGGTGGACGGTCTTGAGCTGGGGGAGAGGGGGTGGATGTGTCTTTGTCATGACGAACACCTCATCCCAGGGGGGATACGTGTCCACGAAAGCGAGTCTATGCAGACCTCCGGACTATGCGGAGTTGAGTGTGGTGGGCTGTGACAGCGTGCGCGATCTGGGCTGGCGGTGCTGCGCATAGTTAGAGGGCTTCCAGGAAGGCGAGCAGTCGGTCGGGTGGCTTGTACCGGACGGGCTTGAGGGCCGGTTCGTCGAGGCGCCGGAGCGCGGCTTCCTTCATCGCGAGGTCGGCTTCGATGTATTGGTGGGTGGTGGCGGTGTCCTCGTGGCCGAGCCAGAGGGCGATAACGGTGATATCGACGCCGGATTGGAGCAGGTGCATCGCGGTCGTGTGCCGCAGTGTGTGCGGCGAGATGCGGCGTCCGTCGAGCGAGGGGCAGCGCTTGGACGCCGTCGCGACCGCGAGCCGGAGCCGTTGCTCGACGCCGGAGCGGGTGAGTGGCTTGCCGGCGCGGTTGGGAAACACGGGCGCGGCGGGACGCTGGTCGATACGCGGAAGCCAGCCACGGAGCTGCTTCGCGGTCCGTTTCCAGAGCGGAATGACGCGCTGCTTGCGGCCCTTGCCCTGGAGGTGGAGGGCGCAGGCGCGGTCGAGGAGCAGGTCGGAGACACGTAGGCCGGCGAGCTCAGAGACGCGGGCGCCGCTGTTGTAGAGCACGGCGAACAGGACGGCGTCGCGGTGACCGCTCCAGCTGCTGCGGTCGGGCGCGTCGAGCAGGGCGTCGACCTCCTCGCGGGTGAGGAAGTCGAGCACGGGCCGGTCGAATCGCTTTGGCGAAACGGCGAGCACGCGCTCGGCGACGGGCAGCGCTGCGGGGTTGCGGAGCGAAGCGTAGCGCATGAACGAGCGGATCGCGGTCAGGCGGAGGTTGCGGGTACGCGCCGAGTTGCCGCGCTCTGTCTCGAGGTGGTCGAGGAAGTCGAGCACCATCGGTGCGTCGAGGTCGTCGAGCGTCAACGCCGAAGGCGCCCGGCCGGTGCGGTTCTCGGCGTAGCGGAGCAGCAACTCGAAGGTGTCGCGATAGCTTGCGATTGTGTGTGCGCTGGCGCCGCGCTCTGCGAGCAGACGACGTTGGAAGAACTCTTGCAGCAGTGCCGGGAAGCCGGCCGCCGTCGACATCATGATCGTGCCTCCTGCTCGGGGCGGGCGTACTGCTCGAAGCGGTGTGCGGCGATCGCCAGCAGCTCCGGGACGCCGGTCAGGTACCAGTAGGTGTCGCTGACCTTGGCGTGGCCGAGGTAGGTCGAGAGCGCCAGCAGCTTCCGCTCGAGGTCTGCTCCCTCCTCGTACCAGCCGAGGAGCCGGCGGACGGCGAAAGTGTGGCGCTTATGCCGATATCGGCATAACAACCATTATGCCGACTCTCGGATTATGCCGAATCAGCGAAGGGAACCCGGACTGGTGGCGGCCGGGCTCTTTGGGGAATCGGCATAATCAGAGGCTCTCCAGGAAGGCCAGAAGCTTGTCATGGCGGTAGCGCCCCGGTTTGGCCCCCAGCGGTATGGTCCGCGCCAGGGCCTTCTCCTTCAAGCGCATATCGGCGTGCAGGTACATCTGCGTGGTCTCTACCCCCTCGTGTCCCAGCCACAGGGCAATCACCGAGCGGTCGACGCCGTGCTCAAGAAGCTCCATGGCCGTCGAATGCCTGAGCACGTGCGGGCTGACCTTCTTAAGTTGGAGGGTCGGGTCCTGACGGCCAGCGCTGGCCGCGTGTTTGGCCACCAGGTGTTCGACGGCGTCCCGGCTTAGAAAGCCGCCGCGAGTGCTGGGGAAGAGGGGGTCTTCTGGTAGCCCGCCCCGCTCTCGAAGCCAGGCGCTCACTAGGGCCAGGGCGTCTTTGCGCAGGGGAGTGGCCCGCTGTTTTCTGCCCTTGCCCTGGCAGCGGATGTGGGCTCCCGCTCCCAGGACCACGTCCCCGCAGCGCAGGCCCACCAGCTCGGAAACCCGAAACCCGGTCTGCAGGGCCACCATGAGGAGGGTCCGGTCCCGCCGGCCCGTCCAGGTGCTCCGGTTAGGGGCGGCCAGCAAGGCCTCTATCTCTTCCCGGCGCAGGAACTCGATGGGCGTGCGTTCGTAGCGCTTGCTGGGGATGGCGAGGATGCGCTGGCAATGAAGAGCCTGGGCCGGTTCCCGGAAGGCCACGTAGCGGAAGAAGGAGTGAATGGCCGCCAGGCGGGCATTGCGGGTGCGGGCGCTGTTTCTGCGGACCGCCTCTAGGTGTTCCAGGAAAGCAGCCACCAAAGGCGCATCAAGTTCCTCCAGCTTGAGGTTGGTGGGGCTCTTTCCCACCCGTTCGCTGGCGAACCCGAGCAGCAGGCGGAAGCAGTCTCGGTAGGCGGCGATGGTATGGGGGCTGACCTGGCGCTGGCGGAGCAGCCGTTCTTGGAAGAAGGACTAGAGCAGAGCGGGAAAGCTTGCTGAGATCATGGCTTCACCGCCTCCGCCTCTTCCAGCAGGCGCTCGGTGGCCAGCCCCAGAAGCTCGGGCACAGCTTCCAGGTACCAGTAGGTCTCGTTGACGTGCACGTGGCCCAGGTAGGTGGCGAGCTTGGGCAGTTCCCGCTCCACGTCCAGCCCGGCTCGGTACCAACCGACCAGCGTTAAGACGGCGAATCGGTGGCGCATGTCGTGCAGCCGGGGACCCCGCCCATGACCCGGGGCCGGGGCCCGCAGGCCGCATCTCTGGGAGAGCTTGGCGAAGGTGTAGCGAGCACTCCACTCCGTGACGCGCGTGCCCCGCTCCGAGATAAAGAAGGCCGCCGTGGCCAGCCCCGGAAGGAGGCGGTCTTGGCGCCCAAGGTAGCGGCGCAGGGCCCGCGTGGTGGAGGGATGCAGGGGCAGGAGCCGAGACTTGCCGAACTTCGTGCGCCTGATGGTGAGAAGGCCCTGCCTGAGGTCCACGTCTTTGCGATCGAGAGCCAAGGCTTCGCTCACCCGCATGCCGGTCACCGCCAAGAGCGAAAACAGGGTGGCATAGGTGACGGCCCGCAGTCCCCGGGGAGAGGGGAGTGATTGGGCGGCGGCAATGATCCTCTCGATCTCCTCGTCGGTGAAGAGGTGGGGGGGCTGCCGCCGGTAGCGGTGAGGGAGGAGCTCAGGCGCGGGCACCTCGGTGCGCGGATCCGTGGCCCGGCGCCAGAGGGCAAAGCGCCGCACCACCCCCAGACGCCAGGCCCAGGTGGCCGGCTGGGCCCCGACCGGCCGGGTGGCCCAAGAAAGGGCCAGCTCCGCCGTGATGGAGGGGGCATCTTGGGTCTCCATGAAAGCAGCAAATAGCCTGAGGGCCCGGGCCGGCTGACGCAAGCTGAACCCCAGGCTCCGGCGCAGGGCGATGTACTCCTCCACCGCTTGGCCAAGCTCGCTCATGGTCTGCCCCTCTCTCCGGGCCAGGGCGGAGCCAGCGCCCGGAGCGCAGCGAAGTCCACCTTGGCGTAGATCTCGGTGGTGGCCGCTGCCCGGTGGCGCAAGAGCTCCCCCACCTCGGCCAGGGAGGCCCCGCGCCTCAGCATCCCCGTAGCCAGGCTGTGGCGCAAAAGATGGGCCCCTTGGCTGGGCGGGCAAAGACCAGCTCGGCCCAGGGCGCGACGGACGATGGAGCTGACGCTGGAGGGGCCGGCAAAGCCCCGCCAAGGTGCTTTTCGGCAGACAAACACCCGCCGGGTGGCACTGGTGGGGGACGATCCGTCTTGAGGTAGGCGGCCAGAGCCTCGCCCACCTCGGGGGCAGGGGTAGGCGGTCCAAGGAAAGGCCCTTGCCCCGCACCAGGATCTCCCCCGCCCGCCAGTCGATGTCCTCGAGCTTGAGGGCCACCACCTCTCCGGCCCGCAGGCCCAGGCGGGCGAGCAAGAGCAGCAGCGCGTAGTTACGCCGTCCGGTGGGGGTGGAGCGGTCCAGGGAGCCAAGGAGGCGTTCGAGCTCATCTGCCTCCAGATAGCGGGGGACAGAGGACAGCCGCCAGCCCGCCACCGCCGGCACCGCTGAGGCCAGATCGGCCTCGATGTGCCCGTGCTCCACCAGAAAGCGGAAGAAGGAGCGTAGGGCCGTCACCAGAAGCTTGGCCCTTCCCGGACTTAAGGAACGCGCATGGCGCAAGAGGAAACGGGAGCTGTCTGCTGCCGTCAGCTCCCCAATAGCCAAGGGCCCTTCCCCAAAGCGCTCGTTCAAGAAGCGGCCCACCAAGGGCAGGTAGTTTTCCACCGTGGCGCTGGTGAGCCCCCGCTCCCTGCGCAGGTGTTCTTCGTACTGCCCAAGCAGGCCCAGCAGCGGAGTCTCGGCGGGCACCGGCGGCGGTGGGGCAGCCACCACCTCCTGCCGGCGAAGGTGGGCCAAGAACTGACGGGCGGTCGGGGCCTGACCAGCCGCTGATCGGCCGGCTCGTCGGCGCTCCTGAAGAAACGTGCCCACGATCTCTTCCTCAAGGTCGCCCACTTCGAGCCCCCTGGCGACCCAGCCACCCTCCAAGCTCCTCGAGCAGGCGAAGCTTGGACTGCGTCGTCGACTCGTGGTAGCCGCCCTCCCTCAAGGAGGCGGCAAAGGAGGCAAGATGGGGGGCGAGGGGGTTGGGGGCAGGTGTTCAACGGAAAGCGAGTCTAAACAGAACCGGCCGGGCATTCCCCTTCTCCTTTCCTGGCTTCATAGCCAACAGGAAAAGAGAGCCCGATTATGCCGAATCTGCAAACCGCCTATGGTCCACCGTGCGGCCTGGGTAGAGGGGAAACGCCGACGGGGTGAGCCACAGTCGGCATAATCCGAGAGTCGGCATAATGACGCAAGTCCTGAATGCGGGGGCGAGCAGTCCGTCCTTCCGCGCCCCAGCGGAGCCGGCGCCTGATCCTGGCGAACGTCTTCTCGACCGCGCTCGGTGTAAGCACCGGACAGCGCTCGGTGCGGAAGAAGCGTCCGCGTCCGGCGGCGCCGCAGTGAGCGTCGCGGTCGGCGGTGTAGCGGCGGAGCGCGTCGGTCGCGGTCGGATGGAGTGGGACGAGTCGGGACTTGCGGAACTTGCTCTCCCGGATCCTCAGCACGCCGGCGTCGAGATCAACGTCGCTGCGCTCGAGCCGGCACCCCTCGGAAAGCCGCAGGCCCGTTGTTGCCAGCAGCGAGAAGAAGGTGACGTAGGTCTTCGGGCGCAGTCCGCGCCGTGGCAGCAGCAGGCTCGCCTCGCGCAGCAGCGCGGTCAGCTCGGCCTCGCTGTAGATATGGGCCTGTCGGCGGTGCGGCACCCGGCCGAGCAGCCCCGCCGGCGGCACCTCGGTCGCCGGCGCGGAAAGCGCTAGGTAGCGCGCGAACTGACGGACGGCTGCCAGCCGCCGCGCGGGTTGAGCCGGATCGGCCGAGCGGGAGGAGAGGGCCCAGCCGGTTGCGAGCTCGATCGTCAGCGGGCCGCGATGGCCGCAGCGGTCGACGTGACGGGCGAAGTCTCGCAGAAGCCAGGCCGGCGTCTCGAGCGCGAACCCGAGCCCGCGCCGGTAGGCGAGGTACTCCTCGACGCGGGGGAGCAAGCTCGGCGGCGTCACCGCGACACCTCCTCCGGCCAGGGCAGCGTGACCTCGCGCAGCGCCGCCAGGTCGAGCTTCGCGTAGATCGCGGTCGTGTCGAGCGAGCGGTGCCCGAGCAGGTCCGCCACCTCCTTCAGGCTCGCCCCCTGGTTGACCATCCCAGCGTGTGCCTGAGCAGGTAGCCGCCGGCAAGCGGCGGCTCGACCTGCGCGCGACGAAGGGCCCGCACGACCACTCCCGAGACAGCGTTGCTCGAAAGCGGCCGGCCGCGACGAGCATCGCTGTGCTGCACGAACACGTGGCGATCATCGGTCGCGGGCCGCTCCTCACGCAGATAGGCGACGATCGTGCGGCCGGCCTCGCGCGGCAGCGGCAGCACTGCGCCGCGACGAGTCTTGCGCTCTCGCAGACAGAGCGTCCCCGCGCGCCAGTCGATGTCCTCGAGCCGGAGTTTGGCGATCTCGCCCGGCCGCAGTCCCAAGCTCGCCAGGCAGACGACGATCGCTCGATCCCTGCGCCCGCAACGCCCCGACACCTCCAACGAAGAGAGCAGCCGGGCCAACTGCTCACCGCTCAGGCAGCGCGGAAGCATCGCCAGCCGCCAGAACGCCACGCGGGGGACCGCGGCCTCGAGCCGCTCATCGCAGAGCCCCTCGACGCGCAGAAAGCGAAAGAACGAACGCAACGCCGTCCGCACCGTCTTCAGCGACCGCGGCGAGAACCGCGCCTGCATCGCGGCGACGAACTCGACGACATGAGAGCAGCCGATCCGCCTCGGATCGACCGGATCCTCACCCAGGCTCGCACGCACGAACAAACGCACCAGCCGCTCGTAACCGCACAACGTCTGCTCCCGCAGCCCGCGCGTGCGGCGCTGGTGCTCCTTGTACCCCTCGACCAGTCCGTCGAGGGTCGACCACTGCTCCACCATCAATGCTCCTTTCCGGGACAACAACACCGGAAGAAGCATCGGCGACTATGCGCAGCCCCGAGCCAGGATCACCCGGCGGAACCCCTCAGCCAGAGACGACCTCGACTCTCGCTGGCGAGCCCACTCCGCATAGTCTCGAACTCGCCATAGACCCGGCTATGTGGAGCTCTGCATAGGCGGGTCAACTCCGCCCCGACGGAGTTGAACGAAAGGAACTGTCATCCCCTGTCCCCCCCGCCGCGAACAAGGGGCTCGGACAGCTCGGTCTCCACTGAAGCCGAGGTGGTTCCGCACGGCATTGACGGCCGCATGAGCCCATGGTACAGTGCGGACACTGGCGTGCGAATGAGGCCTCATTCGCCACAGAGGGTGTCCCGCCCAAAGGGGGTATCTTTGGCGCGGAGGATTTGGCAACAGTCAGGGGAACCGTGAACGGAGGGGGAAAGAAAGCAAGTGAAACAGAGGAAACAGACAAGGCGACAGAATGGGGGAAGCAATGTCTAGCTCATCCTCGCCAACCCGGTCCGGTCGAGTGGGCCTTCGGCGTGTGGCTTGGCCCAGCGCTGTAGTTGGGCTCTTGCTGCTTGTTGTCGCGCTCGCGGCGGCCTGCTCAAATGCAGGCACGTCCACGACCACGGGTTCTGAGACTCCGACCACTGCAGCTACACCGACCACGGCTGGAACTGAGACTACTTCAGGGACTGAGAGCAGCGAGACCACGGCACCGACGTCGGCTTCGACCGGCCCAAAGACCATCGGGATCATCGGCCAAACCCTGGACTCCCCTTCGGTGGGTAAGTTCCTCGTGCAATCACAGGGCGAAGCCGACAAGCGCGGCTGGAAGATCCTCACCGCCAACGGCGCCGGCGACATGAGCAAAGTCGCCGCTGCTTGGCAAGCCTATACCTCGCAAAAAGTTGACGCTATCATCAACTACATCGTCGACAACACGCAGATCGCACCCCAGATCAAGGCGGCGGCGGATGCTGGTATCCCGGTCGTGAGCCTCTATAGCGGCGCTCTCGTCCCCGGCCTCCTCCAAGAAGTTGGTGGCAACGACTTTGCTAATGGCACCATAATGGGTCAGTACCTGGTCGACTACTTCGGCGGCGAAGCGAAGATCGTGTATTTGGACTGGGTTGACCTGTTGGTGACCACCGCGCGCTATGAAGGGGTCAAGACGGTCTTCTCGAAGTACCCCGGCATGGAAATCCTGGATGTCCATGCGCTCAAAGTGCCCGGTCAGGTGGAAGACGCTCGTACGGCCATGGAAGCCTGGCTGACTAAGTATCCGGAGATTGATGCCGTGATTGGCGGCTGGGACGAGCCTGCCATGGGAGCCCTCCGTGCAATTGACGCAGCGGGGCGCGACGTCAAGGTCTTTGGGTTCGACGGCACCAACATCGAGTTCCAGACCATGCGGGACAACGAGCTGTATGTCGCGACCATGGCCACGGCTCAGCTTTGCGGCGGCAACGCGGTCATCGCGGCACTCGACCAGATCTTCGCCGGGGAGACCATTCCGCGCAGGGTTGCCCTGCCGGCGTATATGGTGCCCCGGGAGGAAGCTCCTGCAGACGGACTCACGCCGGAGAACAAGGCGTGCTGGGAGTCCGCCGGCCAGCCGACGATCCCAGGCTAAGACGGACTAAGCCCCCTGTCTAGGGGTCGCGTGTCACTGGAGTTGGTGTCAGCATGACGCCATGGCTCTCGAGTCGGCACGCGACCCCCTGACCTCTCTCGCCGGCGTGTTCGCGCCCGCGAGGTTGCGTGAAGGTGGGCCCGTCGCCTGGACACACCTACCGGCGAGTCTGCACGTTGGCGGAAGCGGCTCCGAACATAGTGCGCACATTGCAGTTGTTGCGATGGCAGGGGAGGCACCACTGCCCCCCCGATGGGAGTCTTCCATCAAGCCTACACTTTACTGGGAGCGAAAGTTGTGACAGAGTCGATATTGCAGGTTGTGTCGCTGTCAAAGCAATACCCCGGTGTCCGTGCCCTGCAGGATGTTGATTTCGACGTAAGGCGCGGCGAAGTCCACGCGCTAGTGGGCGCGAATGGGGCCGGGAAATCGACTCTTATCGAGATCTTGGCTGGCGCCCTTCACGCCGACTCCGGGGAAATCTATTTGCATGGAAACCACGTGGTAATGAACACTCCCGCGCAGGCCCGTGGAATGGGACTGGCGTTCGTTCACCAGCATGTCGACCTGGTGCCCACCATGACGGCTGCAGAGAACATCGTGCTGGGCTCGGACTTTCCGCGGTCGCGTGCGCATCTCGTCGACGCGCGCAAGACCGAGGTGGCCGCAAAGGCGGTGGCCAACGAACTAGGCATAACCTTTGACCTGGGCCGACTGGCGGCTGAACTGGACGGGGTCGAGCGACGGCTGGTGTCATTCGCTCACGCGCTCTACCGGGAAGCCGAGATCGTCTTCATGGATGAGCCGACCGCTGGGCTCACGGCCAGGGAGGTAGACGCGCTCTTCTTGGTGATCCGTCGTCTCGTGGCCAAGGACGTTGCCGTCGTGTACGTCTCGCACCGACTCTACGAGATTTTCGACATCGCGGACCGTGCGACCATCTTCAAGGATGGGCAAAGGGTTGCGACTGTGGCGGTGAAGGACATCGATCAAGCGGAGCTGATCTACCTGATCACCGGTAAGCGGCAGACCGCTCGCGTTGCACCCGTTGCGCGGATTCACGAGGGGGAGCCTGTCCTCAGCGTACGCAACCTACACTCAGTCGGGATGTTCTCAGATATTTCCTTCGACCTATTCGCCGGCGAGGTACTCGGCATCGCGGGTCTCGTAGGATCGGGGAGGACTGAGTTGCTCAGGACCATCTTCGGTGCCGACAAGCGTAGCGGTGGTGAGATTCTGGTGGATGGAGTCTCCCTGAAGGAGGGGATCACGAATGCCGTGGCGTGCGGCGTTGCGCTCGTTCCCGAAGACAGACACGCCGACGGACTAATTGGTACCCTGTCGGCTGGTGAGAATACGACCTTGAATTCTATCCCAGTCATCCCCATTCCAGGACTTCCAACAATCAGGTCTCGTCTGGAAAGGCTGGCCGCCACTGCGCTGGCGCATCGCGTTGGCCTCGGTACGGTTCAACTTCGTCGGAATGTGATGCTCTTCAGCGGTGGGCAACAGCAGCGAATGTTGATCGCGAGATGGATTGGTAGCAAGGCCAAGATCTTCATGTTCGATGAGCCGACGGCGGGCATCGATGTTGCCGCGAAACAGCAAGTGTATGACCTGATAGCCGAGTTGGCGGCCGCAGGAGCAGGCATTATCGTAGTGTCGTCGGACTTCGTAGACATAGTGACCACGTGCTCGAGGGCTGTGGTCATGCGGCGGGGCGAATTGGTGGCGGAGGTGGGGAAGGACGAGCTTTCCGAAGAGGTGCTGCTACACGCATGCTACGAGGGGTAGATCCAATGGACGCTGTGCAGGAAACGGCTGAGCGAGCCGCCTCGGGGCGGCAGCGATTGTTCTCATCGGAGAATTCGCGGAAGGCGCTGAACGCCCTGGTAAAATACGGGGCTATCACCTGGCTGGTCGGGCTCGTCCTGTTCTTCAGCTTTACCGCCGACCGCTTCTTGTCCCTGGAGAACGCTCGAAACATATTGAGTCAGGTGGCAATACTGGGAATGCTCTCGGGGGGATCACTCTCGCCCTGGTCATGGGCCAGTTCGACCTCTCTATTGGTGCGGCCACGACAATGGGAGGCATACTCGTCACTAAGATCCTTGCCGGGCCTCAATGGCCCATCCCCTTGGCGATTGCCGTGACCATCGGAGGCGGGGTTGTGCTCGGGTTGATCAACGCGTTCGTCGTCAACCGCCTACGGGTGACAGCCTTCATCGCAACCTTGGGGACAATGAGCATCCTTACGGGGGTTTACCACTGGTATTCCAACGATTCGACGGTCTACTACGGGATTCCGCCGGCCTTTACCGACATCGCTACGACGAGGGTCGTGGGCGTCCCTATGCCGGTGGTAATCATGGTGGCGACACTGATCCTGCTCTGGGTGTTCCTTGAGCGAACCCAAACGGGCAGGCACATCAAGGCAACCGGGGGCAACTACCAGGCGGCAAGGCTTTCCGGCATTCGGGTAGGGCGGATGATCGCCATCGGTTTCGTCGTTTCGGGAATCTGCGCTTTCCTTGCCGGGATAGTGCTCGCCTCCCAGCTGGGAGCCGGGCAGCTCAACGCGGGCGAGGGTTTTCTCCTGAACTCCTTCGCCGCCGCTTTCATAGGGGCTGCTGTCTTGAAGCCAGGGCAGTTCCACATAGTCGGGACGCTGGTGGGGGTTCTTCTCCTCGGCGTTCTGGTGAATGGTTTTCTCCTCCTGAATGTCGACAGTAGTTTCCAGTACATGGTTTCCGGTGCCGTTCTGATCGTCGCGCTCGCGATATCTGGGATTTCTGGTCGGCACCCTCGCGCTTAGGCGCCGGGAGGACGTGCGGTGGGCTACGGCGTGCGCCTGCGTTCCTGGACGCCGGGGCGCTGAGCTGCGACGGAGGGCGCGATCCCCTTCGACTAAGGGATACTCGTGGCGGTCGGGGGAGAGCTTCCGCAGACTCCACATCCCGGAGGCCGTGACGCGGCAAAGAGTTGGGAAGTTGTCTTCGGGCGAGCCACCCGCTATGACCGGCGGACGAGGGGTAGGCCGATCAAAGGCCGTTGGACTCGTATTGTCAAGGGCACGAGAGGCACAATCTTGAGACTCGGAGGAGCATGAACTTGGGCTACACAGTAGACATCGACACTGGAGGTACGTTTACCGACGGGTTCTTCACGAACGGACCGCACATTGAGATGGTCAAGGTTGACACGACACCGGATAATCTGACCATTTGTTTCGAAGAGTGCGTGCGTGCAGGTGCCGAGCGTTTCGGTATCCCGTTGAGCGACTTCCTCGGAGCAACCGACACGATTCGGTTCTCCACAACGATCGGGACGAACGCCCTCATTCAGCATACCGGTGCCCGGGTCGGTCTTATCGCCACGTCGAGCTCATTGGACCGGGTGCTGGAGGAGGAAGGCCTGTTTGAGATCGTATCCCGGGATTGCATCGTCGGAGTGACGGAGGAGACCTCTCCTGATGGGAAGGTCATCACCCCCGTCTCCGAAGCTGAGATCTCGGCCGCCCTCGAGACGCTCCTAGATCTTGGCGTCCGCTCGGTGGTTATTGCCTTAGCTAACGCATGGGCCAATCCGGTCAATGAACGCGCGATTCGCACGATAGTCCAGCGATTGCAGCCTCGACACTACCTTGGCTCGCCCCGCGTCCTGGTTTCCACCGATTTGGCCGGGCGCCCGGACGACGTCACTGTGCGCGTGATCACGTCGGCTCTCAATGCCTACGTTCATCCGGAACTGGCGCGCCACCTCTACAAAGCGGAGGATTTCCTCCGGACGAACGGTTACCGCAAACCCCTGCTGATTGTCCACAGCGGCGGCGGGGTGGCCCGCGTGGCGAAGACAACTGCCTTGCATACGTACAACTCGGGACCGGTTGCCGCTCTCTATGGTGCCCGGTCGATCAGTCAGTCCCTGGGTATCGACCACGTGGTAACGCTGGACATCGGAGGCACCAGCGCCGACATCGGGCTGCTCCACGGGGACACGCTGAGCATTGAGAACGAACCGTCGGTCGGACGGCTGCGGGTGAACATGCCCATGATAACGGTCGATCCGATCGGAGCGGGTGGGGGATCGATCGCGTCAGTCGATGGGACCGGCGCTCTGCGCGTCGGACCCAAGAGCGCCGGCGCCGCGCCTGGCCCGGCGTGTTACGACCTGGGGGGAGACCAGCCGACCGTGACCGATGCTAGCGTCGTGCTGGGACTTATCGATCCTGAGTTCTTCCTTGGCGGGCGGCGCGTGCTGAAGCGGGACCTTTCTCTCCGGGTGATCGAGCAAAGCGTGGCCAAGCCGCTTGGGCTCGGGGTCGAAGAGGCTGCTGCCGCGGTGAAGTCGAAGCTGGAGGAGCAGATAGCCGATAGGATCGCCGCGCTGTTACCTTCCGACACCGACCGCAGTGGAATGGTGCTCTATGCGTACGGCGGCGGGGGTCGTTGCACTCCGCCGACATCGCCAAACGGTTAGGGTTGAAACGAGTCATGACGTTCCCCGCCAGCCCGGTCTTCAGCGCCATGGGGTCATCCACGATGAATATCGCACACGAGTACGTTCGGTATGTTCCGGGCGACCGTAGCGGCGTCGACAAGTCGGTTCTGGCTGACGCCTTGCGCGAGTTAGGCGTCCGTGCCACGCGTGACCTCGAGGATGAGGGGCTTGACGCAGCCCTCGCGGATCACCGGATGACCATCGTCCCGTACAAAGAGGCCGGCCACGACGACAACGGAACTGATGCTGTGAGCGCGGCGATCAGGGACACCGACGCCGACGTGGCGGCTCTCGTAAGTGACGTGCTCGGCTCCATTAGTGGTAATGACTGGGAGGGCCTGTTGTTATCGGTTGTCTCCAGCTATCCCGTGCCCCAGTGGAAGCTCAAGGAGCAATACAACGACGGGGAAGTCGCGCAGGCTTTCAAAGGGGTGCGGCCGATCTTCCTGGAAGGAAGAGTTCAGGAGGTGCCTGTCTACGATATGGAGCGGATTCCGACGAGGAAGACCTTCGATGGCCCTGCCGTCATCGAGTCTGAGCACACTACCTGCCTGGTTCCAGTGGGTAGTCGCTACGAAGTCAACGAGATGGGCTTTGGAGTAATCGAGGTGGAGCAATGAAGGTTCAGATGACGGAGTACCTGGACATCGACCTGACGGACGAGTCGTGGGTCTGCCGCGGGTGCGGTCGGAAGTTGATCTCCGCCCGTGAGAACTACAAGCACGGCTGTCTTGTATATGACCGTGATCCGCGCGAGATCCACATTCCTCTGATCGACGTGTGGCAGGAGGGCATGGGCTATGCTCCGGATCCCGAGTGGTGTCGGATCATAGAATTCTACTGCCCGGGGTGTGGTGTGCAGGTTGAGGTCGAGTACCTTCCGCCAGGGCACCCTATCACGCATGATATCGAGGTCGATTTGGACAGTTTGAGGGAGCTGTCTGGGAGCGAACTCGTCAACGAACGCGCGGAGGGAAACCAATAGACGATGACTACGACGATTGACATTGACGTAGGCGGGACCTTTACCGACTGTATTGTCCGTCGGGGCGAGGAGATACTTCGGGCAAAGTCGCCCACGACGGGCTACAACCTTTCGGTTGGGTTCTCCCGCGCTATCGAACAGGCAGCTCGTGCCGCGTCGTTGAGCATGGAAGAACTGCTCGAGGAGACGGATCAAATCCGATACTCCACTACGCTTGGTACGAACACGCTCATCGAGCGCAAGGGGGCGAGACTCGGGCTGCTCACCACTCAGGGCGTTGAGCACACCCTGTTCATCGGCCGGGTGCACCAATGGGGTGACGGGCTTCTGCCGCAGGAGAGGCGTGCGGTGGGACGCGCGCGGAGCCCGGAGCCTCTCGTGTCTCCGGACATGGTGATTGGATTGCGAGAGCGGCTCGACTGCGCGGGCAAAGTCGTCGTCCCCCTGGATCGGGACGAAGTTCGAGCAGCAGTACGCAAGCTCATCCATCAAGGCGCCCAAGGTTTCGTCGTTAACCTACTATGGTCTTTCGTGAATCCAGAACATGAGCTGCTCGTGCGCGAGATCATCGAGGAAGAGTATCCCGATACGTATATGGGCAGCCTTCCCGTGTTCCTTTCGCACGAAGTGCAGCCAAAATGGAAAGAATACACTCGGACCGTCGTCGCAGTCCTTACCGCTTATCTGCATACGGACATGACCGAGCAACTCATCGGGTTGGGTGACAAACTGCGCGACTCGGGCTATGGACGTCCCCTGGCGATCATCCACAACATAGGCGGGATGGCCAAGGTGACCAGAACCCGGGCGGTGGACACCTTTCAGTCCGGCCCAGTAGCTGGGTTGCTTGGCAGCGCTTATCTCGGCTCGCAATACGGCTGCAAGAACATCCTAGCCACCGACATGGGCGGCACGAGTTTCGACTTCGGGGTCGTCGAGGACGGCAAGGCGCGCTTCTACGCCTACAGGCCGGTCATCGATCGTTGGCACGTAGATTTGTCGATGATTGAAGTTCGGTCCATTGGTGCCGGTGGCGGCTCAATTGCTTCTGTGAACAAAGAGTTTGGAAACCGGCTCGAGGTCGGCCCCCGTGGCGCCGGTGGCTTTCCCGGGCCAGCGTGTTATAACATGGGTGGCACTGAACCGACGGTCACCGACGCCGACGTGGTGCTCGGCTACGTCAACCCGGGCTATTTCCTCGGTGGCAAGATGCGCATCGACGCAGCGAAAGCTCGCGATGCTATCCAGCGGCACATCGCCGCCCCGTTGGACGCAAGCGTAGAAGAAGCGGCTGCCTCTATCCGTCGCGTGGTAAACACCAACATGGGGGGTGAGCTGCTCAAGGACTTCTTGCTGAAAGGCTACGACCCCCGAGTGTTCACGGTCTTCGCTTACGGCGGGGCCGGGCCCGTCCACTGCTGTGACTACACGGACATGCTTAACATCCGCAAGATCATGTCGTTCCCAAGCGCCAGCGTGTTCTGCGCCTATGGCTCCTCGGTACTCGACCTGTCCCATGTGTATGAGCAATCGATTCCCGCTTCGCTCGCCGACCCGGCTACCCAGACGTTCTATGAAGACTATGATGAGTTCAATGGCTGCATAGAGCAACTCCGGCGCAAGGCCTATCGCGACATCAAGGCGGAGGGATTCCCGGAGGAAGCAGTGCAGTTTGCGCTAGAACTTGAGATGCGCGCGGGAACGCAACCGAGTTCACTCCGTGTCGTGTCTCCGGTGATGGAGATCCACAGCGTCGACGATGTCAAAGCCCTGGTTGCTGCCTTCGACCAGACCTACGAGAGGTTCCGGCAAGGCATCGCGTATCCTGAGGGCGTCGTGCGGCTGGAAAGCGTGATCTTGCGCGCCTTCGTGCCGGCGACCGTCACGGCGAGCCTGCCTCGCCTGGCGCCGACGAGCACTGACACTGGGGCCGCGCTCAAAGGTGAGCGCAAGTGCTACTGGGAAGCCGCAGGAGGCTTTGCCGACACGCCGATCTACGACATCAGTAAGTTGGGCGTCGGCAGCGAGGTCCCCGGACCGGCAATCGTCGAGGCATCGGATACCACCTACGTGGTCACGCCGAGTTGGATGTTCGGCGTCGACGAGTACGGGAACTACGCAATGACAAGTACGTCAAGCCCTCGGTCGGACCTCGCGGTCGCAGCAATGACCAGCCATCATCGTTAGAAGGAGAAGCCGATGCCTTTGGATCTAGACCTCATCAAGGAGAGGCATTTCAGGCTCGAGCCGCCGACCGAGCGGGAGCTTGCTGCTGCCAAAGAGATCGACCCGACCGACTTCTCTATCTACATGACCAAGCTGAAGCTGGCCTGTGACGAGGCCCGCGAGGTCATGGCCAGACTAGCCATCTCTGAGGTCGCGATCAGCGGTGACTCCGCCTACGGCATCTATACTGCCAATGGCGACCTGGCGATCGCCGAAGTGGGGACGTTCCTGCATGTGGTCACCGGCCAACTGCCGATAAAGTTCGTCCGCAAGCACTACGAGAACGATCCAACCGTGGGGGTCGAAGACGGGAGTATGTTCTTCTGCAACGAGGCCATCTACGGCGGGATCCACAATCCGGATCAGCTGATCGTCTGCCCGATCTACCATGAAGGCGAGATCGTCGCCTGGGTTTCCGCTGCCACCCACGAGCCCGAAACAGGCGCCATCGAACCGGGCGGCATGCCGGGAAGTGCCACGGACCGCTACGCCGAAGGGCTCAAGGTACCCCCGATCAAGATCGCCGAGAACTTCCAACTCCGGCGAGACATAATCGAGTTGCTGGAGAACAACGTCCGCTATCCCCTCATGATCAGCACCGATACGTCCGCAAAAGCCACCTGTTGCCTGCGACTCCGGGATCAGGTCCTCTCCATGATCGAAGAGAAGGGAGTGGAGTTCTTCATCGGTCTCATGCGCCGCATCATCCAGGTCTCGGAGAAGGCCGCCCGGCGGAAGATCAGCCGCCTTCCCGATGGGGTCTTCCGGCAAACGGCTTTCATGGACACCAACGGCACGGACGAAGGGCTTTTGCGCATTCCGTGCGCCGTTCAGAAGAAGGGCGACACCCTCCTAGTCGACTACACTGGCGCCTCGCCCCAGTCACCCGGACCGTTCAACGCGTTCGAGCATGTGGTGCTCGCGCACCTCTCTAGCAATCTCTTCCAATTCTTCTTCGCCGACCTGCCGGCGAGCGCCGGCGCCCTGGAGGCCATCGATCTGCACTGTCCGGTGGGCTCGTGCTTGAACGCCAACCCGGAGGCCGCGGTCTCCTCCGGTGTTCTGCTGAGTCCTACAGCGGTGAACGCCTTCGCCTTAGCCCTGGCTCGGGCCTGGTTCTCCGATACGAGCTCGCGGGACGATTTCTCCTTGCCGTTGGGCGACAGCAACCGGGGCATGTTCTTCGGTGGCCTGAACCAATGGGGACTGCCCATTGTCAGCCTGACCATGTGGGGGCCGAACTGCACGGGTCTCGGTGCACGAAATGACGAGGACGGCGTCGATGCGGCGGCGTTTTGGTGGATGGGCATCGCCGAAGCGCCTGACGCCGAATGGGAAGAGACGCAGTACCCGTACCTGGGGGTCGTACGCAACTACGCCATGGATCAGGGGGGCCCGGGCAAGTACCGAGGAGGCTCCGGCGTCACCAACTTCCTGCTTATCCACGGAACCAATAAGCTGGTGGTGCAAAACTATGGGGCCTCATCGAGGATGCCGACTCACGGCGGGCTTTTCGGTGGTTACGCCGCCTGCAACCGGCCGATAGCCGTGCTTCGGAACACATCCACGGATGCGCTCTTCTCGCCGGACCTCGGTGAAGCGCTCCGCTCCGGAGATGTCACCCTTAGGCGCGTCCAAGGGCCGGCCTACGCACTGTACCAAGGCGATGGCATGATGCTCTGCAGTACAGCCGGCGACGGCTATGGCGATGTTCTAGAGCGTGATCCCCAGGCGGTCATGCACGACCTGATGATGAAGAAGATCTCGGAAAGGGCTGCCTCGGAAGTCTACAAGGTCGTGAGAGATCCGGAATCGTTGACGGTGGACGAGGCAGCCACAGCAGCTCTGCGGGATAGGGAACGGCAAGCCCGCCTTGAGCGGGGGCGTCCATATGCAGAGTTTGTGAAGGATTGGGAGACGCAACGTCCGCCCGCTGAGGCCCTCAGGTTCTACGGGAGTTGGCCGGCGCCGAGCCCGGCCGACTATTGATGCACTAGCGGATTGGGGGCGTGGACGAGGGTCTGCCGGATCGGAAGCGACGGTAGTCCCTCGTGCTCTTGGTCCGATCAATGCCAACACAGGGGTAGCAGTGAAGCCACGTCAGCGATTCTCGGCTGCAGTTGAAGGGCAGAGGATTGATCGTCTCCCGTTTGTCCCGCTTGCCTTTGGCGTTTGTGCCAAGGTGCAAGGCGTGAGCTACCGGGAGATGCTGACCAATGCCACAGTGCTTGCCAATTCTGTTGTAGCAGGGCAGAAGTACTTCAAGTACGACGCGATAGTGACCTACCTGGACGCAACGCTCCTGCCGGAGGCTCTAGGTCTAGGTAAGGCGCTTTCTACTGAAAGTCTGCAGGAAGCGCTCGCAGAGGTCGGTCAGAACCCGTCCGCGATCTTGCAGAGGGGCCGACTCCCGGTGATGCTCGAGGGCGTACAGCGCGTCTCTACTCTCGTGAAGCGCGATGGAATCCTGCTGCTGTCCCCGATCGATGGCCCGGCGTCTCTGTCTGCCTCTCTGGAGACTCGCCTTGGGGCGGAGGGTGCCGTCAAGCTGGCGGGTGACATCCTGTGCGCCCTTGTGTCCGCTCTCTGCGAGGCGGGTAGCGGCGCTATCCTCTTGATGGAGGACGAGTGGCCGGCGGAGGAGGAGAAGGCGGAGTCTCTCTCGGCAGCCTTATCCACTTTGCGCAATGTCACGTGCTACTACGAGGCGAAGCTCATCCTGATGCTGAAGCAGTATGCGGCCGACCGCGCGTCCGGATTGGATGTCGATGGGCTCCTCGTGCCGGCGGCCAGTTGGCCGCAGGAACCGGCTGCGTCAGCCTTCGGTGTGGGACTCGACAATGAGATCTTTGAGCATGACGTAGTGTTGCCGTCGTATCTCGTGTCTGAGGAGACACCGGCCGACGACGGCGTGCGCTTCGTATCCACCATGTCGGACGTGCCGGGGGAGGGAGAAAGCATCAACCGCTTGCTCGATATCTCCAGGCGTCTAGGTTGTCATGACTGATCGACATTGAGGCGAGGTCCTAATGAGTCAGAAAGTCATCATCACGGCGGCAATCACCGGTTCGATCCACACACCGACCATGAGTCCGTACTTGCCCATCACTCCCGAGCAGATCGTCGAGAATGCTGTGGGAGCTTGTGAGGCCGGGGCCGCAGTGTGCCACATCCACGTGCGTGACCCGGAAAGTGGCCAGCCGCTGGCGAACAACGAACTCTTCCGCGAGGTGTGCGGGGAGATCAAGAAGCGGTGCAACATCGTGATCGGGTGTACCACGGGCGGTGCCGTGGGCATGAGTGACCAGGACCGTCTACAGGTGGTGTCGGCTCTACAGCCTGAGCTTGCCTCGTACAACGCGGGCTCCAACAACTTCGGCGTCTTCCCGCTGCTGGATAAGGTAAAGGAGTTCCAGTACGATTGGGAGCGACCCTACATCGAGCAGACGTACGATAACGCCACGCGAAACACTTTCAAGACCTTGGTCACGTTCGGCCAGACGTTGGCGGAATATGGCGTAAAAGGGGAGATGGAAGTGTATGAGGTCGGGCATATCGACCACATCCGTTGGCTTCTCGATCAGGGTGTACTAAAGAAGCCCGTCTACATTCAGTTTGTACTGGGGATCCTGGGCGGTATGCCGGCGAACGTGGACAACCTCGTATTCCTGTACAACACGGCTAAACACACTATCGGGGAGTTCACGTGGTCGGTGGCGGCTGCGGGTAGGTACCAAATGCCCATGGGGGCCATAGCGATGGCCATGGGAGGGAACGTGCGCGTTGGGCTGGAGGATAACCTCTACCTGAGGAGAGGCGTCCTCGCGAAGAACAATGCTGAGCAGGTAACCAACGTGGTACATATGGTTGATGTGCTGGATTTCGAAGTGGCGACGCCCGACGATGCACGTGAGATTCTGCTGCTGAAGGGGTCAGACAAGGTGAATTTCTGAATTGACGGGAGGAATCGAAAGAATGGCGCCAACTCGAGGCGGCAACTGAGATTCGCTGAGCAGCATCTCCGGGGGAACGATGAAGATGGTTTCTCTGGCAAGACCAGCATAGTCACGAGTGGGCCAGGTAACATCCGACTTGCGATCTCGATTGCGCTGTCCATCGGGGGCGAAGGTTGCCGTGGTTGACCTGCCCCTCGGACCTGGGCGACGCAACGGTGCGATTGATTGCCTCGGCTGGGAAGGATGGAATGGAGCCGGGTACTGACGAGAGTCTGCGAAACGAGCTCTTGTCAATAGGTGCGCAAAAGCCCTCACGCGGCAACCTTCTCCCGGTCCTCTTCGGTCATGACGGGTAGCCCGTCCCGGAACACCTCTCCCGCTCTCACTCGGGCCTTGAGCTCGAGTGCGTTCACCCGGCGGCCCCGGTACGCAGGCGTACTGCGGAAAACGGGCTCTCCAGCGGATTGGTGGTGCACAGATGCTGCCAGCGCTCGGCGGGGAAGTCGTAGAAGGCGAGCATGCGCCCAAAGTCAGGGCCGAGTTCGTCCGCCTGCGCTGCGCCAGTCACGCGTGGGCCAGAGCAGGCATCCAAGCCTTCTGAGGAGGGTCTCATGAGCTCAGATCACTATCCGAGGCTATTCGAACCTGGCAGTATCGGAAAGCTAAAGTTGCGAAATCGGGTTGTCATGGCCCCGATGGGTACCGGCTATGGAGATCCGGACGGTAACTATTCTCAGCGCGACATCGACTACTTCGTAGCCCGAGCCAAGGGGGGAACGAGCCTACTCTTCACCGGCGTCAACATCATCAACAGGAAGGTCGACCTACCGGCAATCACGGCAATCCACTACTTGGACTCGAACTCGTACATAAGTAGAGCCAGCGATTTGGTGGAAGCAGTACATGACTACGGGGCGAAGATATGCATTCAGATCGGGGCCGGGTTCGGACGGCAAGCTGAGGAGGTCACCGAACAGAGAATACCAGTGGCGCCGTCTCCAGTACCAGCTTCTGGGAACCCGAGCATCATATGCCGCGAGCTGAGCAAACAGGAGGTGAAACATATCGTCGAACTGCATTCCGAGGCAGCTCGGCGCGCTGCGGTTGCGGGTTTTGACATGATCGAGTTCCACGGTCATACCGGCTACCTAATGGATCAATTCATGACGCCGGCCTGGAATAGGCGGACTGACGAATACGGCGGAGATCTCGATGGCAGACTCAGGTTTCCACTGGAGTCAATCGCTGCGGTCAGGAGAGTCGTAGGGCCGGGTTTCCCTCTTTCCTTTCGGCTTAGCGTTGAGCACAAGACAGCAGACGGTCGCACCAGAGCCGAGGGCATCGAAATAGCTCAGCGCCTCGAAGCGGCCGGTATTGATGTTCTTCATGTGGATGGCGGTTGCTACGACGCCATGCCGTGGGTATTCCCTCCCGTCTACCACCAACAGGGCCCGTTGGTAGAGCTAGCTGCGGCAGTAAAGGAGGCAGTGAGCATACCGGTCATAACAGTTGGCGGGATAAGGGATCCGGAATTCGCCGAGAAGATCCTTGAGCAGAGCAGGGCCGATTTCGTCGCTCTTGGGAGGGAGCTCATCGCTGACCCAGAATGGGCCAACAAGGCTTCTTGGGGGCATGCGGAAGACATACGTCCTTGCGTGTTCTGCAACGAGAGGTGCATTGGTGGACGCTTCTCGTACAAGGCAGTCGGCTGCACCGTCAATGCGACCGCGGGGAAGGAGCGTCATTACGCGCTTAACCGCCCGGAAAAGCAGAAGAAGGTTGTTGTCATCGGTGGTGGCCCCGGCGGTATGGAGGCTGCTAGAGTTGCTGCGGCAAGGGGACACGATGTGACGTTATACGAGAAGGAGAGCATACTTGGCGGTCAGCTTGTGGCAGGGTCACAGCCCGGCTTCAAGTCAGTTTTCCGCGATCTCATCGGCTACTACTCAACTCAACTTGGCAAACTGGGTGTGAAGATTGAATGCGGCTGCGAGATTACTCCGGAACTGGCAGATGGTCTCGAAGCAGACGTTGTGGTAGTGGCTACTGGGGCAGTGCCCGGTACATGTCCCATTCCCGGGTCTGACAACCGTAACGTCGTACATGCGGCCGATCTCCTTCTTGGTAAGAAAGAGGCGGGGCGTAAGATTGTCATGGTAGGCGGTGGTCTAACCGGGTGCGATACTGCGTTGTGGCTCGCGCTAAAGGGCAATGAAGTCACTATAATTGAAATGATGCCGGCAGTTGCTATGGACATGAATTGCATAAACCGCGTGGAATTACTCCACCAATTGCATCGGGCCGGTGTGAAGGTGTGCACGAATCTTACCGTTAGAAAACGCAACCCTAGCGGTGTTGTAATAGAAGGAGATGATGGAGGAGATGAGACTATAACCGCGGATACCATCGTGCTGGCGCTGGGAAGCAAATCGCGGAATGAGTTGGCCAACAGCATTGGGGTCAAGCCAAGCGCAACCTATGTGATAGGGGACTGTGTAAGCCCACGGAAAGTAGGATACGCCATACACGAGGGTTTCGTCGCTGGCTGGAGAGCGTAGTTAAGGGGCGTGGATAGGGTCTCGATTCTCGGGAACGCCGGAGGTTGCTGGTGCCATACCATGACCTTGTCACTTACTGATAGCGCGGAGGTTCAGACATGAGGGCTGCACGTTTCCACGGTGCAGGAGACATCAGGGTAGAGGACATTCCTGACTTGCCGGCACCGGGGTCCGGTGAGGTGCAGGTCAAAGTCGAATGGTGCGGCATTTGCGGCACGGATATGCACGAGTATAGCGAGGGGCCGATCCTGGTGCCGCCCGCGCTTGCCTCGGTTACGTTGGGGCATGAGTTCTCCGGGCAGATCGTCGCGACTGGCGATGAGGTGAGTTCTCTCACAGCGGGCGACTGGGTGACCGCCAGTTCGTTGCTCCATTGTGGAGCGTGTTTTCACTGCCTGCGGCACCAGCCATCTGTGTGCTCGAATCTGTCGATCCTCGGCCTGTCGCGGGACGGAGCGCTGGCGGAGTATCTGAACGTTCCTGCATGGGCTTGCGTGCGCATCCCCGAGGGGCTGAGCCCCGAGGAAGCTGCACTGGCCGAGCCTGCCGCAGGGGCCGTGCGAGCTCTGCGCAAGGGAAGAGTGCAGGTCGGCGAGACGGTCGCCGTGGTGGGTCTGGGGGCGATTGGACTGATGGCGGTTCGGGCGGCAAGGCTCGTAGGAGCGGCCCGCGTGATCGCTGTTGGCCGGGGAGACTTTCGCAAAGAGACCGCGGGCCTCCTTGGCGCTGATGCCGTTCTCGATCCTGGCGACCCCTCGTTTCTGGAGCGGTTTGCCGCGCTGACGGATGGTCGTGGTGCCGACGTCGTGGTGGAGCTGGCGGGGAGCCACGACAGCTTGGAGTTGGCCTGCGAACTCACCTGCAACCAGGGCCGCACAGTACTCATGGGCGTGTTCGGCCGACCGGTTTCGGTGAACGCGACCAGGATAGTTACGGGCGAGAAAGAGCTCATCGGCTCGTGCGGCTTCATCTACGACGAGGAGTTTGCGGCCACGGTGAACATGATGGCAGATGGCCGGTTGCAGCTCGCGCCGCTGATTACGTCCCGAATCAAGCTGGACGAAGTCATTGAGCTCGGTTTTCGGCGGATTCATGAGGACAAGCGTCCTCATCTCCGGGTTCTCGTGTCGCCGAGGTAGCTCGGGCCGCGAGCGCCCAACGTCTGGGAGTGATGAAGCTCAGCAAGATTCTCCGGTTGGTCGGGGGGCGGGCGTCCGCCATGAAGGACCGGTTCTCCGCCCTGAGTTGAAGGGCAGGTTGGTGATAGGGACACGAATGCGGTGGAGATGAGGAGATGAGGGACTAGAGTGCATCTTTGCACCCGGCCGGCACTACCGGAAACTTGGTTCTCTCCAACGGACTCGTCATGGCTCCGATGGGCACCGGGCATGCTTCGAGTGAAGGTTCGGTGACTGATGAGTTGGTAGCCCACTACTCCGCGAGAGCCGCGGGGGGGAGTGGGCATGGTTACTGTGGAAATCACAGCGGCATTGTCCGAAGGACGCGCCGTAGCCAAAGAACTGGCCGTCTACAACCCGCGTCGTCTGCATCCGACCTTGACTACCTCTCACCCGTGGAGTGCGAAAGGAGATCTATGGCCGCGGCTTCTGAACGAAGGCGCTCAATCGTCTACGGCAGCGTGATGCTCCCCCAAGCTTGTCAAGCCCAATCGGTGCCGCCAGGCGGGTCGCGAACAACCGAAGGGCCACACTGGCCAGGTATCGCCTAAGGCAGCAGCCCAACTGCAACTAGTACCAAGGAGGATCAGATGAGCGTCCCTCTCCCCACGCCCGAGCAGATCAAGCGGATTGCGGAGGACCTGGGCCTGGCCCTGACCGAGGACGAGCTCTCGATCTACCTCGGCAAAATGGGAGGCGACGTGGCTGCGTACAATCTGGTCGACTCCATGCCCGACAACTTGCCGGTGGTGAAGTATCCGCGTACCCCTGGCTATCGCCCTAGCCCGGAAGAGAACCCGCGCAACGCCTGGTACTACAAGAGTACTGTGCCCGGCGCACCCAGGGGCCGATTGAAGGGGAGAAGCGTCGTCATCAAGGACAACATCATGGTGGCCGGCGTGCCGATGATGAATGGGGCGAGCACGTTGGAAGGGTACATTCCCGAGATCGACGCGACGGTCGTCACGCGGGTGCTGGACGACGGCGGCACCGTGGTCGGCAAGGCCCACTGCGAGTCTTTTTGCCTCTCCGGGGGGAGCCACACGAACGCGACGGGTCCCGTTCACAATCCTTTTCGGATGGGGTACTCGGCCGGGGGCTCCTCTTCCGGGTGCGCCGTGCTCGTGGTTCTGGGCGAGGTGGACATGGCCATCGGGTGCGACCAAGGTGGATCCATTCGGATCCCCGCGTCCTTCTGCGGTGCGTACGGCATGAAGCCGACCTACGGGCTGGTTCCCTACACGGGCATCATGCCGATCGAGATCACGGTTGACCACGTGGGGCCAATCACTGCGAATGTGGCCGACAATGCTCTCTTGCTGGAGGTGCTCGCAGGGAATGACGGCTTGGATCCACGACAGGTGAACGTGCGAACCCGTCACTACTCCGAGGCCTTGGGCCGAGGGGTGGATGGGATGAAAATCGGGGTCGTGCACGAGGGCTTCGCCGCAGCCCGCACTGAGTCCGATGTCGAGCACAAGGTTCGAGCCGCGGCTCGGCTTTTCGAGGAGCTGGGAGCCACGGTTGGAGAGGTTTCGATTCCGTGGCACGCTAAGGCCAACGCGGTCTGGATTCCCATCGGGGTCGGCGGACTGACGCAGACCATGATGGAGGGTGATGGCTTCGGCGTGAGCCATTCTGACCTCTACGTCACAAGTCTCATGGACCATCATCGGGGTTGGCGGCACCGCGCCGACGAGCTGTCCGCTTCCACCAAGCGTTTCCTCCTGCTCGGCACCTACATCAATCAGCACTACGGCACACGCTACTACGGCAAGGCCATGAACATCAGTCGCAGTGTGAGAGCCGCCTACGATGCGGTCCTGGCCCAGTTCGATCTCCTGCTAATGCCCACGACCCCCATGAAGGCCACACCGCTTCCTGCTCCCGACGCACCGCTCGAGGAGTACCTCCGCCGGGCGGACGAGCCAGCCACCAACACCATGCCCTTCAACCTCACGCACCACCCGGCTCTGAGTCTCCCCTGTGGCTTGAGTGACGGGTTGCCCGTGGGCATGATGCTGGTGTCGGAACACTGGGGTGAGCCGGCCATTTACCGCGCTGCACACGCTTTCGAGCAGGCCGTGGAATGGAGGGGACTGTAGTCTCGAGGCTCCAACCGGTAGGGCGCATGTCGTGATTCTGGCCAGGCCGTGATTCCTCAACCTCCTGGCGATCAGCTCCCATTGAGTTTCTTCGCTCGGCCCGCGGACGAGGCGGCCCGGGACCTCGTGGGCAAGATCCTGTGGGCGGAGTTGTGGGCAGCCTCCTTCGAACTGGGCTGGGCGCCCGTCTTTGGGAACATTGCAGTACCCTGGGCGGTGTGCGGTCCATGTACATACTTCCACAGTGGCTCCGGTAGCTCCCTGACACCCGGGGACGCGGCTCCGGTACCTCTGCGACACCCATCCTAAGTCTTATACGGTTCCCTGAGGATGTCGCCAACGTGGTCGTCTTCCCGGTGTCCGATGACGCCGGGTACCTCACGGGTCAGATCATCGCCTTGGATGGCGGCCTGACCATGATCGGCTGACGAGCCCCACGACCTTCGGTCAAGGCACGCATCGACTTCAGCCTCTCCCCCTGGATACTCGCCAAGAAGAAAGCCGCCCGGACTTGGGTGGTGGATGTACTCGCCCCCCTTTCGCGGCCGTTGGAAGAGGAGGAGCGCCTGCCCGACGAGCTCGTGGCCGAGCTCCGCAAGGGTGAGTTGCTCGGGCTGACCATCCCCCAGGAATCTTCTGGCGCGCTCTGGAGGCCTTCGGCGCCGAAGAACGGAGGAGCGCTATCTGCCTAAGCGGAAGTTACCCCCGACCTCACCTCCCAATTGTCCTTCTGAGCAGGGATAATGCCGCTGTGAGCGGCCAGAGTTGTAGACACTAACTATGTTGACATGGCTGCCGGTGGCTGCTAACATGTTGCCATGGCACGTCGCGGAGGCTCCGTTCATGTGGCGACGACGCGTCGTCACTATAAAGGCAAGGTCTATGAGACCCACCTCTTGCGCCGCTCCTTTCGGGAGGGCGGCAAGGTAAAGAACGAGACGGTGGGTAACCTCTCCCATCTGCCCCCCGAGCTCATCGAGTTCATCCGCCAGGCCTTGAAGGGAGAAACCTTCCTGCCGGCCGGGGAAGGCTTTAAGATCAGCCGCTCGCTTCCCCACGGCCATCTGGCCGCCGCCTATCTTATGGCCAAGAAGCTCGGCTTGCCGGAGCTTCTTGGCCCGCGGGGTCCGGAACGAGATCTCGCCTGGGCCCTCATTCTGCTGCGGGTGGTCCGGCCCGCCTCCAAGCTTGCCTCCACCCGCCTGCTTTCAGATACTGCTCTTGCTTGCGATCTTGACCTGGCCGGGGCGGGGACAGATGAGGCCTACGCCGCCCTGGACTTCCTCCTTGGCGAGCAGGCCAGGATCGAAACAACCCTGGCCAAGCGGCACCTGGCCCCGGGAAGCCTGGTCCTCTACGACCTCTCTTCCTCCTACCTGGAGGGCCGCCACTGCCCCCTGGCCGCCTACGGCTACTCCCGGGACGGCAGACGCGGCCAACTCCAGATCACCTACGGCGTGGTGAGCGACAAGGAGGGCTGTCCGGTGGCGGTGGAGGTCTTTCCCGGTAACACCGCCGACCCGGTGGCCTTCACCGCCTGTGTCAAGAAGGTGAAGGAGCGCTTCGGCCTGGAGCGCGTGGTCCTGGTGGGAGACCGAGGCATGATCACCTCCACCCGCATTGAGGCCCTTCGCTCCGAGGCGGGCCTCGGCTTCATAACCGCCCTTCGGGCCCCGGAGCTGACAGCCCTGGCCGCCGGCGGGTATCTTCAGCTCTCTCTCTTCGACCAAGCCTCGCTCGCGGAGATCACCCACCCAGATTACCCGGGGGAGCGCCTGGTAGTCTGCCGTAACCCGGCCCTGGCCGCCGAGCGGGCCCGTAAGCGCGCGGAGCTTCTGGCCGCCACCGAGGCCGAGCTTCGTCGCTTGCAGAGTCAGGTGGAAGCCGGGCGCCTGAAGAGCCCCGAAAAGATTGGTCTACGCCTGGGCCAGGTGCTCGAGCGCTCGGTGGTGGGAAAGCACTTCCACTTCCACATCGGTGCCGGCCACTTCGCCTTTGAAAGAAAGGAGGCCCAGATCGCCGCCGAGGCTGCCGTGGACGGCCTCTACGTCGTCCGGACGAGCGTGCAAGTGCAGGAGCTTGCCGCACCGGAGGTGGTGGAGGCCTACAAGGGCCTCTCCCGGGTGGAACGGGCCTTCCCCAGCCTAAAGACGGTGGACCTCGAGGTCCACCCCGTCTTTCATCGCTTGGAGGAGCGGGTGCGGGCCCACGTCTTCCTCTGCCTCCTCGCCTACTACCTGACGTTTCACCTGCGCAAAGCCTTCGCCCCCCTCTTCTTCACCGACGAGGAGCCCCCCGTCCGCGAGGACCCGGTGGGAAAAGCCCGCCGCTCCGAAGACGCAGAAAGGAAAGCCGCCCGCAAGAAGACCAGCGAGGGCCAACCGGTGCACAGCTTCGCCACGCTCCTTGCTCATCTTGCCACCCTCACGAGAAACACCATCCGCCTCCCCGGCCAAGAGGTGGCCTATGAGCAGCTCTCGGAGCCGACCGAGACCCAGCGGCGGGCCTTCGAGCTTCTCGGCTCTCCCGTGCCACTCCAGCTCAAGTAGACAGAAACCTCTCCGACCCATAAGCGGATTTGCCTGCTCATGGGAACAAAGCGCCGGGTCTGGCGGGGGTAACTTCCGCCTAAGCGGGCCTCGGGCGAGATCTGGGGCGGCCAACTCTCTGACCGATCCCGAAGGGGACACGGGCAAGGACATGAACGCTAATTGGGTGAAGGACGGCGGCGATTACGTGGTGAACGGCCACAAATGGCTCATCACCCTCTTCCCCGAGCAGACCAAGCTCATCTACGCCTTTGCTGTGGGAGCGGATGGACCGTCTGCTTCCTGGTGGACCCGCCCTGCGACGGCCTCGAGCTCAAGCCCATGGAGAAGATGATGGGCTGCATCGGCCCTCGCCGCTTCAAAAGTACTCTACCGGGACTGCCGGGTGGACGAGGCGAACGTGCTGGGTGAGGTGGGTATGAGCTTCGACGTGGCCTTCAGTATGCTGCACCTTTCCCGGGTTTTCATCGCTTTCTGCCGCGTGGGCTAGGCCCATAAGATGTTCGAGCTGGCGGTCGTCTGCGCCAAGAAGCGCCAAGCCTTCGGCAGGCTGCTTGCGAGCCGCCGGGCCATCCAGAACAACGTTGCTCAGATGGCCACCGAGATCCAGGTCGCCCGGCCTTACGACGCCGCCTGGAAGTCGTCCGCGACGCGGCCATGGCCAAGTTCTTCGCCGGGCAGGTCTTGACTCAGGTCCTGGAACTCGCCCTACGAGTCCACGGGGTATCGGCCAACACCCAGCCTACGACTCGAGTGACACTGCCCGCGATGCTCGTGGCTTTCACTTCGAGAAAGACACCAAGGAGATCCAGAGACAGCTCATCGCACGACATTTCCTGCGATAGACCACCCGGAGGCGAGTGCCGGGGGGCCAGGAAAGAGCCGACGCGGCCAAGGTCGTCGGCATGGCCGCAAGCATTGCATGCCCGGGGTCTGCTAGCAGCACGTGCAACTGGGCACCGGCACGGTGACTTCGGCTGCGAGGGCGAGAACGGGGCCCCAGCGGTTTACACCGAGAATGTGACTATCGCCGGAGCCTACACGACGCGGGCGAGTCCTCTGTACCCGCAGCGCTGCCCGCGCCGATCGACATTGTGACCCCCGCTCCGGGGATGCCTCTTCAGAGCTCCCAGAGCCCGCTGTCCGATATGGTAATAGGTTCGAGGGCGGTAGGACCCACGACGAAGCTGTCCTCGATGCCGACCGCGCCTTCGTCGGGGAAGACCAGCTTGGGCTCTAGCGCGATAACCTGCCCCTCCTCAAGCACGGCCTCCACCCCTCGTGCGATGACGGGCAACTCGTCGACTTCAAGGCCGATGCCGTGCCCGATGAAGCTCACCTGCTTCGGGTGCATGCCCATGAACATGTGGCCGTAGCCCGCGGCGCCGGCCCGCTCGACCGCAATCCGGTAGACCTCGCCGGCGACTACCCCCGGCCTCGCGGCGGTGCGCGTCCAGTCGAGCGTGTTGCGGCAAAACTCGTAACCCTCGGCGAAGCGGGCCGGCAAGGGGCCGAGACAGAGCGTGCGGGTCTGGTCCACCAGGTAGCCGTCCACGGCGCCGGCGATGTCGATCACCACCGGCTCGGAGCGGCCGATCGGCCGGCGCCCGGAGCCCTGGGCTACGGCGGGGGTCAGCCCGCGACCGGCGAAAGGCGTGTCCAAGAACGAGGCGATTCCGGCATCCGGGCCGGCGAAGGCATGTGCAAAAACCATCTCCTGATTGAAGGCCCTCACGCGCAGCAGCCCTTGATGGCCGCAACGGAAGAGCTCGCCGATGACCACCGAGGCCAGCTCGCTCTCGGTCATGCCCTCCTTCAGGGCGGCCGCGCCGGCGCGCAGCGCTGCATCTGCCTGCACCGCCGCCTCGCTCTGCCTCTCCCGCTCGAAAGCCGACTTGAGGGAGCGGACCTGGCGCAACAGGCGGGCCACATCGTGGAAATCGGTCTTCGGAAGCGCCGCCACGTACCGTCGGAAGTGGTCGACCGGCAAGATGTCCAATTCGAGTCCCAAGCGCGCGACCGCTCCGAGCCCCAAGCGCCGCAAGGCCGTCGCCGTCTCACGGAGACTCCCCAGGGGTTCCACGCTGGGAAGCGCCGATTCGGCGCGGGCGCGCTCGAGGTCGCGGCGGATCAGCAGCAGCGGCTCGCCCTCCGCGGGTAACAGCAGGTGGCCCTGCTGGATGGTTCCGGAGAGGTAGAAGCGGTTGGCATTGCCCACGATTATGGCGCCGTCGAAGCCGTCCCGCCGCAGGCGCGTCTGAACGCGGCCGATTCGCCACTCGAGCTCTGAGCGCGGGGTGAGAAGCGTCGTCACGCCGCCTGGCAAATCAGGATCTCACCAGTCCGGCGCGTGATCGCCCGGCCCTGGTCGCACAGCATGTCCAGGTGCCCAACTGATTCCCGGTGAGCGAGAAACAGGCTGCCCGCGTCGCGCTCATCAAAGAGCCGATGACTCGCATGCCAAACCGGGTACAGCCCCTCCGTCAGGTGCCGCCAACTCCCCAGGGTGTGGAGGGACCCGTATCGACTAGAGTCCTGAGTCATTGATTAGTTGACGATAGGTTGGAGAAGGTGTCGAGGATCTGGTCGGCGGTCTTGGTCCAGTTAAGGGGTCGGGGGTTCTCGTTCCAGTTTTCCAGCCAGGCAGGGATGTCGGCGTTAAGCTCACGCACCGAGCGGTGCGTACCTCGTTTCAGTTTGCGGGAAGTGAGTTCGGCAAACCAGTGCTCCACCAGGTTGAGCCAGCTCGAGCCGGTGGGTATGAAGTGCAAGACGAAGCGGGGGTGGGCAAGAAGCCAGCGCTTTACGGCCGGGGTCGTGTGCGTGGCGTAGTTGTCCAGGATCAGGTGGACCTCAAGCTCGGCGGGCACCTCCCGGTCGATTCTCTGCAGGAAGCGCTTGAACTCGACCGCGCGGTGGTGAGCCTGCAGCGAGCCGATCACCTTGCCCGAGGCGATGTCAATGGCGGCAAAGAGGCTGCTGGTGCCGTTACGCTCGTAGTCATGGGTGATCCGGGCGGGAGTGCCGGGGAGCATAGGCGGGATGGGGGCCGTGCGGTCCAGGGCCTGGTTCTGACTCTTGTCATCCACACAGAGCACCAGCGCCCGCTCCGGGGGATCCAGGTAGAGGCCCACCACGTCCCGGACCTTCTCTACGATCAAGGCGTCTCTTGAGAGCTTCCAGTGCTCCACCCGATGCGGCGCAAGCCCGAAGGCCCGCCATATCCGGGAGACCGTGGACTGGGAGAGCCCCACCTTCTTGGCCATCTGCCGGGTCGTCCAGTGGGTGCCGCCGTCGGGTGGGGAGCTCTCAAGCGTCTTGACGATCACCTCTTCCACCTGCTCGTCCATCACGGTGCGCGGGCGTCCCGGCCGGGGATCATCCACCAGTCCATCCAGACGGCTCATGACAAACCGCCTCCGCCACTTGCCCACTGTGGCCGCGGAGACCCCCAAGTGCCGGGCCACCTCCAGATTGGAGGTGCCGCCCGCACACTCAAGGACTATGCGCGACCGCAGGGCCAAGGCCTGGGCGCTTTTCGGACGCCGGGCCCACCGCTCGAGCTGCTCCTGCTCAGAACTGGTGAGTTCCAACACTGCTTTTCTGGGACCACGATTTGTCGTTTTCATGGCCCGATAGTAGCATTAAATCCGACGATAAATAAAGACTCATGACACTAGGTCGAGACGGTAGCCCCGCAGCATGTAGAAGTTGGTCGGCCCGATAGGAAAGGGTGTCGACACGGACAGCCGCACCCTATTGTCGGCGACTTCGATTGGCGGCAAGATTCCTCGCAAGGCTGATGATCAGCAAATCAAGGTTACCAAATGGTCCCGGCGGACGCCAAGGTGAGAGCCGCCGGGGTCGGCTTCGGTGTAGAATCGCTGCGGCCGAATCAGAACGAGGGAGCAACCTATTGGGCATCACCTGGATAGCCGATGGCATCGGCTACGTACCGGGACGAGTGAACGTCGGCGTGGTACAACTCGAGGGCGACCGCGCCCTCATCATCGACACCGGCCTCAACCAAGACCACGCGCTCGCGGTCCTTCGAGACGTGGAGTCCGCCGGGTTGAGGCCCTACGCGCTGCTGGTTACCCACGGCCACGCCGACCACTTCGGAGGTGCGCCTACCTTGCGCCGAGACGGGCTCGAACTAATTGCCGCCTCGTCCTATGAGGCGGCTTTCCTCCGTCTTCCTTGTCTCGTGTTGCTATCGCTTGTCGGGGGGGCCGTGCCACCCCCAGAGCTGGTGAGGACCTTCCATGTGCCCTCGGCCTCGAAGGTGGACCTCGAGGTCGTCCCGGGTCCGTTCCATTTGCCCCTGGCTGCGGTCGCCGGGAACATGCGGTTGGTCGACCTCGCGGGTCACTCTCCGGGTCAGCTGGGGCTGCAGGTGGGCGATGTGGCCTTCGTGGGGGACGCCGTTTCGTCGCCCGAGATCTGGGCCAAGAGCCGCCTGGTGTACTTCAGCGAAGTAGCCCCGGCCATCGACAGCATCCGGCGGCTGGAAGAGCTCCAATGCGCCGTTATCGTCGCCGGTCACACCGCCGAGGCTGAGAACCCAGCCCGGCTACTCGACGCTAACCGGGAGAACCTGCTCGCGCTTTCGGCCCAGATCGAGGCCTTGGTCCGAGCCGGGCTCTACCCGCGAGGGCAGGTTTCGGCGCACCAGGTTACCCTCTCCACCGAGGACATCACCTCGTCGCTGGCCTCGGCCTTCGGACTGGAACTGACCACCCTCCATCGGTTCTTCGTCACCCGTGCGGTGGTACGGGCTCATCTCAGTTACCTGGCGGGAAAAGGCAGAGTCACCCCTCTAGCCTCGGGGGGGCGGCTGTTCTGGGCGCCGACACACTGAACCGGATGGGTGCCAGCGGACACCCGTGGTCGGGCTAGCTTCCCGGTAGATGCAGCGATCTTCGATCCAAAGCACGTCATAGGTGCGGTGACTCGCTCTATTGACGGCCCTTGGGTCTGTGTTATGCTGCGCCCCCCGCCCGCAGATCATCGCAGCTCTCTTTACTGTTTACGTTCTCTGGGGAATGACGTTTCTCGGTACTCGCCTGGCCCCGCGAGTCTGAGTCTACGTCCTGGTCAGAGAGCGTCCGCAACCCAAGTTTTCCGCCAGGATGGCCCGTAAATCCCAAGCTCACGCCAGCGCTGCCGCGTGGGCGTGAGACAACGACACGTGCAAGCGGGCCAGACTGCGGGAAGCGCGCGGTGAGGGTTTGCCGGTGCATTGGGGCAAAGGCGACCGAGACAACCCAGTTCGGCGTGATCACCGCGGCTGTGATGGCCTTGACGGCCGTGTCTTTGGGCACTTTGAGCTGGGGCAGCATCTCGAGGGCTCAGTCGGCGCTATTGCGCGTCGCGGTGTTGACAGACGCCTAACCCCCTGCTAGGGTACCGTAGATTATGAATGACGCGTCATTCATAATCTACGGTGTTTGGACCACCCCCGTCGCGCCATTCATTCTTGCCAGAACACCGCTCTCCGAGATCGCGCCATGTTCGTTTGCGAGATCAGCGTGTGGGAGGGAATATCCGCAGCCGGCCGAGAATGCGTGTGGTCAGATGGCGGGCAGGGCCGATCGAGAGGAGTGACAATCAAGGCCGTATTGAAGGTTGCGAGGGAGGCTGGGATAGAACTGGCCGAAATGGAGGTGCCCGATGTGGGGGACACCGATGTTTTGGTGAAAGTATGCGCGTCCAGCCTTTGCGGCAGTGACCTTCATATCTATGAGTGGACTCCTGGCTATGAGAGCCGCGTCAATCTTCCGATTGTCCTGGGCCACGAGTTTGCCGGAGAGGTAGTTGCGGTTGGGGCGAGAGTCGGTACACTGGCGGCAGGCGAACGGGTCACCGTCTTCCCCCACATGGCGTGCGGTCGGTGTGGGCTGTGCCAGGTGGGTCGTGGAGACTCGTGCAAGAACAAGGCGGATTTGGGGCTGACCATGAACGGTGCGCTTGCCGAGTTTGTGCGTCTCACAGGCGCGGCAAGGGTATACAAGCTGCCAGAGAACATGAGCTACGAGACGGCAGCCCTCTGCGAACCGCTTTCGGTTGCTCTCAACGCTGTAGACCTTTCAGGCACGAAGCCGGGTTACAGCGCGGCAGTGCTTGGACCCGGTCCCATTGGGTTGTTCACGCTCCAGGTGTTGAAGGCCAGTGGCGCAGGCCCGGTGATGGTTGTAGGGACGGCATCCGACAGAAGAAGGCTCGGGGTTGCGGAGGCGCTGGGTGCGGACGTCGTCGTTGACATCGGCAGGGAGGATCCGGTGAGCGTCGCAAGCCGGCTAGCCCGCAGGGGTGTTGACGTCGTGTTCGAGGCCACGGGGGATCCTCGGGCTGTGCCACAGGCGCTGGCCATGGTCAGAGCACGCGGAAAAGTGTTGATGATGGGCATTCACGAGGGACTTGTTCAGTTCGACCCAAACGACGTGGTAAGAAGAATGAAGTCCATCGTCGGTGCCTATGCATACCAACCCGACACCTGGTACCGGTCACTCGCTCTACTTTCCTCGGGAAGAGTTGCGACCGATCAGATGATTACTCACCGACTGCCTCTCGTAGAAGCAGAAGAAGGTTTTAGGGCGGCGCTGGCAAAAGAGGCAATCAAGGTCGTGTTCACTCCCTAAGGAGAGGAAGTTGACTTCGGATGTCATATGGTGGCACAAGACCATGAGAAGCGATGAGGAGAGAAAGCAGTGCTGAACGGAACACGAGTAGTCGATCTGTCGCGCTACATCGCGGGACCGTTTTGCGCCACTATCTTGGGAGATTTAGGTGCTGAAGTTATTCGCATCGAGCAACCCGGAGGTGCGGAGGATCGCGACCAAGAGCCCGCTACTCCCAACGGTGACAACTTGCGTTATCTCATGTTGGGCAGGAACAAGAAGGGCATTACGCTTGACTATTCGCAGCCAAGGGGGATGGATCTCCTCCGCCGGTTGCTTGAGACAACAGACGTTCTGGTCGAGAACTTCAGCCCACCGGTAAGCGAGAAGTTGGGGCTGACACCCGAGGCACTCAAGGAGGTCAAACCGGATCTCATCGTCGTTAGCGTTTCGGGGTTTGGTTCGACGGGTCCCCGACGAGTTCACCTGGGCTTCGATCCAGTGGCACAGGCTGAGTCAGGCGCGATGAGCTTCACGGGGTTTCCTGAAGGGGAACCCAGTCGTGGGCAGGTGAACTGGGTCGATCTCAGCACCGGGCTCTATGCTGCACTCGGCGCTGTGTTGGCTCTGCTCCACCGGACTATTACGGGCGAAGGACAGTCGGTTGAGGCGGCTTTGTTCGACACCGCTGTGTCCTACGTGGCGTTTCAGGGCACAGCTGCCGAGTATCAGGTACTCGGACGGCAGCGCCCCAGGATCGGCAACGCCGGGTACTACGTCTACATCGATACCTGCGCCGCCAAAGATGGCATGGTCATACTGGCGGCGATTGGCTCCTCGCAATGGCGTCGCTTCGCCAAGGTTATTGGAAGACCCGACCTGGCACAGGACGATCGACTCGCGAACGACTCGCTGCGCTACGAGAACCGACACATCGTCGTTCCGATCGTCCAGGATTGGGCGCGGACTCTCACGGTCGACGAGATTCTCGGCGCCATGGAAGAGGCTAGGATTCCCTGCGGGCGGGTGAGCGGAGTTGGCGAGATGGTAGTGAATCCGCAAGTCCTCGCCCGTGAACTGTTCCAACAGCTTGATGTGCCCGGGGCCGGGATGGTTCCCCACCCCCGGTTGCCGCTCCGCCTCAGTCGAACGTCTACCGTCATAGACAGCCCAGCGCCGGGGGTCGGTGAACACAACCAACAGGTGTACTGCGGCACTCTGGGAATGACCCAGGATGAACTCGCCGCTCTCCAGGCTGACGGGATTGTCTAGGTGCCTGAGTCTTTGGCTCGTGCCTGACCTAATACCGCCACAACTGACTCAAGCTAGCTTTGGGCAGTGAAGATTCGATGTCTCGAGTGAGACGGATTACATCGGGGAGCGCTCACGATGTGACAGTGCCGAAAACACTCCATTGCCGTCGTCGCGTGTTGTCCGATTATCGTTCGATCCGGCCCTCTGCTGCCTCCGACATACATCTGTGCCTGACTGGTCTGGATAGGAAGGCTCATCCTGGCTCAGGCGTGCGCGCTGTACGAGGGGCCGCAGCCGGTGATGCGTCGCTGCCCCTCCCAGTCGCCCCGGCTTGCCGATGATTGTCTGACGACCGAAGGAGGAGACTCTGATGGACACAGTGGGTAAGTGGCTTGCCTCATACCTGAAGGAGCGGGAGATCGACGTGATCTTCACTCTGACGGGGGGGCACATCTACCCGCTCCTTGACGGGTGCATCGATGCCGGCGTGCGGGTGGTAGACACGCGACACGAACAGGCCGCCGCTTACGCAGCCGAGGGCTGGGCGCGTCGTACCGGCCGTCCCGCGGTGTATCTCGTCACGGCGGGACCGGGCTTCGCCAACGCCGTCGCGGGCTTGGCCCACGCCTCGGTAACCCAGGCCCCGACCCTGTGCATCGCGGGAGCCAATCCGACGAAGGAAGACGACAAGGGAGCGCCCCAGGAACTAGAACAGCTTCGGGTGGCCGAGGTTTATGCTCGGTACGCCAAAACAGTTCGCCAAACCGATCGCATTCCGCAGTACGTGGAGAACGCGTTTCAGCACATGATGGGCCCGAGACCGGGACCGGCGTTTCTCGAGATCCCCCGTGATGTGTTCTACAAGCCTCTGTCTCCGGACGCGCCGACCGACTTTGGCCCGCGCACGGCCCCGCGCTCTGCGGGGGATCCAAGCGACATCGCGAAGGCAGCCGAACTCCTGCGCCAGGCAGAGCGCCCGGTCGTGGTCGTTGGCGGCGGCGGTTTCTGGGCCGGCGCTGGCGACAGCCTTCGTAGCTTCGCCGAGCAGACTGAGCTACCGGTATTCACGCGCAACGCGGCGCGAGGCTTGCTGCCCGACTCCCATCCCCAATGCTACGGAGGCTCTCCGGGGCTGGGCGTGTTCAAAGCGGATCTCGTCCTGGTCATCGGCTCCCGCTTCGATTCCTCCTTCTTCTACGGACGGTTCGCGGCCCGCGGCAAGGTGATTCAAGCGGACTGTAACTCGGCCGCCCTGGGTGACAACCGCGGCATCGACCTCGGAATCCGGGGCGATGCCCGCTTGGTCCTCGAGCAGCTCCGGTCTGCGCTTACAGACTACCGCGGACCGGAGGACTGGATCGCCACCCTCAAGGCGGCCGTGGCACGGCGCGCGGCCAAATTCGCAGAGGGCTACCATTCCGCTGCAACGCCCATCCATCCCCTGCGACTGCTGCACGAGATCAACGAGTTCATCGACTTGAACACCACCCTCACGATCGATGGCGGCGATATCGGCGTGGCCGCTGCCCGCCACTTGCGCGCATTGCATCCGGGTGCGCACCTCTCGAATGCCAGCACGCTCGGAGCCCTCGGACCGGGGCTTCCCTTTGCCTTGGCTGCGAAGCTGGCAACGCCAAGCGATACCGTTATCGCCCTAGTGGGCGACGGTGCCTTCGGCTTGGGCGCAATGGAGTTCGATACGGCTGGGCGCCTGGACATTCCCTTCATTTGCGTGATCGGAAACGACAGAATGTGGGGTATGATTGAGCGCAGCCTGGCCCCGGTATTCGGCGCAGACCACATTGTCGCTGCGAAGCTCGGCGATCGGCCCTACGAGAAGATAGTCGAGGCTCTGGGCGGCTATGGAGAACGGGTCGAAGACCCGGAACAGATTCGTCCCGCGCTCCAGCGGGCCAAGGAAAGCGGTCTACCGGCATGCCTGAACGTCATTCTGGACCCGAAGGTGGTGGGCTGAGCGTTTTGCTTCGAGATAAGAGTCGGAAAAAAGCGATTCGATTGGAGTGCAGAGTAGCGGTCGGTGATGAGTGGGACCGGAGGCATCGGTAACAACCGCGGCCGCTGCTACGCAGCGGGTCATCGATCAATGCGGTCGGATATACTATTACTGATCAACAATGCGGGCGGCGGTAGTCGCCCGGGTGCAGGCACGGAACGAGAGTCCGGACCTATCATCCGAACTACGACCGCCGAGCGGTTTCTCGACACGCTCGGGAACTACGGCAAACGAATCAAAAGAGCACGACGCCAGGATCGATTGGATTTGATAATGCGTATTGACCTGTGCTTGGGTCCATGCTATCATCCTCCCTAAATCCGATGAATGATTCATCATTCATTCTCGAGCGTGGAGGTATTCATGGAGCCAACAGCGGTTCTTCCCCATATTCCGAGTCGTACTACCAATGAAGAGCTCGCCGAGGAGAAGCGGCTGCTCATCGGCGAAGCGGCGATCCGCTGCTTCGGCCAGGGTGGCTTTCACGCCACCACGATCGAACAGATCGCCACTGAGGCTGGTATGAGTGTTGGCCTGATTTACCGCTACGTCAAACGCAAAGAGGACATACTCCTCGTGGCCATCGACCAGAGCCTGAGCCTCTACGAGTCGGCGTTGATCCCCATAGCACGACTTGACCTCCCCCCGGCGGAGAAGCTGCGGCAGGCGATGTTCGCCTACTACGGCATCATCGACCGCAAACCCGATCGGGCCGCAATTACCTACCGGGAAACTTGGGTACTCGACAAGGCCGGACGCGACTATGTGAAGCAGCGGGAGCTCGAGACCAATCGCCACATTGAGCGGATCATCCAGGAAGGGATCGATCGCGGCGTCTTTCGCACCGTCGATCCCCACTTCATTACGTACGACATCGCACTGCTGGGGCACATGTGGGCACTCAAGGGCTGGCATTTTCGGGCATTGATGTCGCATGAAGAGTACGTCCAGAAACAGTTTGAACTCGTGATGGCCTACCTTCGTCCGCCCGGGGCCGATCAAGTCGATGGTGTTGAATCCTCTGCTGCGTCAAGTTAGTAACACCGCGATGTGCCTGGACTTGTCCTCTTTGGGTGCGGAGACTGCAGAAATCCTCCGAGATTCGTCGCCGAACCCCTTGACCTTAGCGGCAAGACTTTCTCATGGGACCGATGTCCTAGCATTCATGCTGAGGAGATCCTATGCCGGTTAGCAACGAGGATCTTGTTGCGATGTATCGATGGTTGACCCTCACCCGCCACTTCGAAGAGCGCGTGTGCGACCTTCAGTTTCAACGTGGCATTCCTGAGCTGCAACACGCCAGCATCGGTCAGGAGGCAGTGGGAGTGGGAGCCTGCTACGGGCTGCGTCCCGACGACGTGGTGACGCCTAGCCTGCGCACCAGGGCGGCCTATCTTGTCAAAGGCATCAGTCCGGAGCGGCAGATGGCGGCGATGTATGGCAAGGCAACCGGAGCCGGTCGGGGCAAGGAAACGAGCCACCACATGGGGGATAGGGAGCTCGGTGTGGTGGCAGGCTCGGGAGTTGTGGGTGGGTCCATCCCAGTGGCGGTAGGCGTTGCCCTTGCCTTCAAGCTTCAGGATACAGATCGAGTATCCGTTGTCTTTTTTGGCGATGGAGCCTCTAACAGGGGTGATTTCCACGAAGCATTGAACTTGGCGGCGGTGTTCCGACTCCCTGTGGTCTGCGTCTGCGAGAACAACCAGTATGCGCAGTCGATGGCCATTGCCCAGTACCTGCCAATCGCCAATGTGGCTGACCGCGCCGCAGGCTACGGGATGCCGGGGATCGTGGTGGACGGCAACGACGTGGTGGCAGTCCACGATGCAGTACAGGAGGCCGTTGCCAGGGCTCGAGCCGGCGACGGACCGAGCCTGGTCGAGTGCAAGACCTATCGCTGGCGGGGCCACTCAGAACGGGACGCCGGCGAGGTATACCGGGCTCGAGAAGAGGTGGAGGAGTGGAAGAAGCTTTGCCCCGTCGAGAAGCTACGTGAGAGGCTTATCTCCAGCGGGGTGATCTCCCAGCAACAGGTGGAGGAGATCGAAGCCGAGGTGTCGCAAATCGTCGACCGGGCTGTCGAGTTCGCTGAGAGCAGCCCTTTCCCCGATCCAGAAGAGGCCCTGCTGCACGCCTATGCAACCCCGGTGGGCGGGCTGCGCTGATGACGGAGATGAGAGTCCGTGTGGCCATTAGGGAAGCGCTGCGGGAGGAGATGGAGCGGGACGACTCTGTGTTCTTGCTCGGCGAAGACATTGGGAGTTTTGGAGGGGCTTTCGGGGTCACAAAGGGGCTGCTGGAGGATTTCGGCCCCGACCGAGTGATCGAGCCACCACTGTCCGAGTCGGGTTTCATTGGAAGTGCCGTGGGGGCCGCCATGATGGGAATGCGGCCGATAGCCGAGATCATGTTCGTTGACTTCATCACCGTGGCCATGGACCAGATCGTCAACAACGCCGCCAAGATGAGCTACATGTACGATGGGGAGATCAGCGTACCCATGGTTATTAGGGCCCCATGTGGGGCAGGGGTGCGCATGGGAGTCCATCACAGCCAGAGCTTTGAGGCCTGGTTTGCGCATGTGCCCGGACTCAAGGTGGTGATGCCGTCAACCCCGGCCGATGCCAAGGGACTGCTCAAGACCTCGGTAAGGGACAACGATCCGGTGATCTTCCTCGAGCACAAGGGCAACTACCACACCAAGGGCCCCGTGCCCGACGGTGAGCATTTGGTACCGTTGGGAAAGGCCGACGTCAAACGGGAAGGCCGGGATGTGACGGTAGTGGCTCTAGGGATCATGGTTGGCAAGGCGCTGGCGGCGGCCGAACAACTCCAAGAGGAAGGCATCTCGGTAGAAGTGATTGATCCGCGCAGTCTGCAGCCGCTGGACGAGGAGAGCCTTGTGGCCTCGGCTGCCAAGACGGGCCGCGTGGTGATCGCCCACGAGGCCGTAGGGCCCTACGGGCCGGGCGCCGAGATAGCGGCAGTGATCGGAAACGGAGCCTTCGGCTACCTGGACAGGCCCATCGAGCGGGTCGCCATGCCTTTTGTACCCGTGCCCTTCTCGCCGGTCTTGGAGGATCATGTGATTCCGAAGGAAGAGCACATCATCGTGGCGGTGAAGCGCGTGCTCGGAGAAGCATGAGCGGACTGCACCGCTAGGTGTAAACGGGTGCAGTCCTCAGTTGCCGTTTCGGCTAGCTTCATAGGGTACTGATTGTACTTTCGATCGAGTGTAAAGGAAGGAGTTGGCACGTGCCTTTCGACGTCACGATTCCTCAGTTGACCCAGACCATGGAAGTGGGTCTCGTCACACGGTGGCTAAAGCAGGAAGGCGAAGCCGTGCAGGAAGGCGAGCCTCTGTTCGAGCTAGAGACTGACAAGGCGACGATTGAGGTGGAGTCTCTCTCCAGCGGCATCCTGGGCAGGATACTAGTGTCAGAGGGGCAAGAAGCGGCGGTAGGGGCGGCCATTGCCATTATCATCGTTCCTGGAGAGTCAAGCTCCTCGCTGGAGCCTCAGGTGGACGCGGCTGCAGGGGTGAAAAAGCCGGAGACAATCTCAGGCACGGTCGACGCCACTGGATCTCGCGAAGTGGCTGAGAGACGAGTGCGGGCTTCCCCTGTGGCCCGTCGCGTGGCGTCCGAAAGTGGCGTGGACCTAGCCCAGGTTACCCCTTCGACGCCCGGTGGCTTGATCACCGTGGATGACGTGCGGCAGCACATGGATCAGGCGGGCGTTCGAGATGACTCGTCCGGGACATCCCAGGAGGCCTCCGCGGACTCGGCTGCACTCATGCCAGCCGCCTCATCACTCGCGGGGAACGATGGGGCGGACGATGAGGTGGTTGTACGACTAACGGGTCTGCGTAAGACCATCGCCGACCGGCTCTCTCTAAGCCGGCGTACCGCTGCAGACGTGACCACTGTTGCCGAGGTGGACTTGAGCGAGGTTTCGGCCCTGCGAGAACACGTCGATTTGACGTACACGGCCTTCGTTCTGCGGGCGGTGACGCTGGCGTTGACGGAGTTTCCGGCTCTGAACTCAAGGTTGGACGGGGACAGGATCGTCATCAGCCGACGGATTCACCTGGGAGTGGCAATGGCCACGGATGATGGGCTCAAGGTGCCTGTGATCCGGGATGCGCATGTCAAGAGCCTCAGGCAAATCGGGTTAGAGGTTGCCGAAAAGGTGAGAATGGGGGCGGAGAACAAGCTCTCGCCCGACGACTTGACGGGCAGCACTTTCACCGTCACCAACTCGGGAGTCTTTGGCTCGCTATTCTTCACGCCTATCATCAATCCGCCGGAGAGCGCCATCCTGGGGATGGGAAAGATCGCCAAGACGCCGGTGGTGAGGGACGATCAGATAGTGATCCGGAAGATGATGTACCTGTGCTTGACCTATGATCACCGGGTGGTCGATGGAGAGCACGCCGTGAGATTTCTGCAACGGGTAAAGGCGCTCTTGGAAATGCCAGCGCTGTTGCTGTAGCAGGGGCGCCCAAAGGCTTCGATTGGCGGCGCACATATGTGCTCCAAGCAGTCGTCTCCAATGGTCGAGCAGGGCGAACGGAATGCCCGACAGTGTGGTGTCAGCGTCCGATCAGCTCCCGAGCGATCGTGAAGCTGCTGACTCATCCGCCAGGCTGTGGCTGGGCACCGCTGGTGGATGCACGTACAGGGTGGACCCCCTTCACCCCCTAGGGGGTCCACCCCGCCCAGCTTCGAATGGCGCGGTGGTTGGGCTATCTAATCGCGCGCCGCCGGAATCCCATCGATTGAGGCAAAAGGGGCCAAACGCTCGGTTCTAACCGAGGGCGGCCGCGGTGCGTTCGGAATGGAGCAAGCCAGCCCCAAGCGCAACTACCACAGACTTAATGGGAACTATGTTGGACACCATCCCATGGAGGGCCCAAGCCGACGCTCGAGGCGCCCCAGCGCATCTGTCTGGATAAGGCCTTACGATTGGCGCTGAGATTCGGTCGCTCGTCGCCGATCATGACCTAGTCCCCCTATCCGCACCGAAGGAGGAGCTGGCTCTCAAAGCCTACCGCCCAGGCTGGAAGGCACGACGCGGGTGGTCGAGGCCTACCATTGCTGGCTTTCCCCCCGTCGCGCCATCCTCTTCCGCTGGTCAAAGAAGGACCAAGACTACGTCGCGCTCCTCATGCTGACGTGCGGCCTCATCGCGTTCAAGAAGAGGCCGCCCGGCCCACCCGACTCGTCACGGTCCTCCGGGACATCCTTTGAACGCCCACAGTCACCTGCTGCTCTGGCCCCATCAGCCTCGAACTCTACTGGGGAGAGGCCACCGAGGGAAAAGTGTAGCCGCTTGCGGTTGCAGACGTCTTCAACGAAGTGGCCCATCTGGCGTGGGCATCGGCCAAATCCTTGAACCACCACCGACTCATTGGGGGAGCGACTTTGGAGTGTCAATCGCGAAGCGATGAGTTCCTTTCGTAGGGGAATTGCGTGAAAAGCGCGGGCGCTCAAGGTGACAGATAGCTGGGGAGCCAGGACGCGGCGGCCTTCAGCCAAGCCGGCGCCGGCAAAGGCTGGTTGACCGGCCGAATAATGTTGTATTGTATCGGCCGGCGCCGGATATCCCTCCAACGGGCTGCTGAGGAATGACGCTTCGCCGCCGGGGTGCACTGGGTACGCGCAAGGCTAGGACGCAGGGAGCGCTCGTAGCAGCGCTACGGGCGCGACCGAGGACAACGCATGGCGCCGCCCGGTGCGGTCCGGCGGCCGAGGTTTCGTTTTTCGGCAGCCTGCTTAGGCGGCGTTTCGGAGACGGGCCACTGGGGTTCGATCCGGGCCGGGGGCCGGGATGTGATGGCTGGTGTGATAGGAGGCGTGGTGCGTGAGCTGAAAGAGGTTGTGTTCGTGAGTGCCGTCCGCACACCCATGGGGCGTTTCGGGGGCACTCTCCGCGACGTGAAGGTGTACGATCTGGCCGCGTTCCCCATCCGGGAAGCCCTGCGGCGGGCGAATGTGGGGGGCGACGAGGTCGACGACGCCGTCATCGCTTCCTGCCGGCAGGCGGGGAACTACGTGAACTCGGGCCGCAGCGCCGCCCTCAAGGGTGGGGTGGGCACCCACGTCCCGGCGGTCACCATCAACAAGGCCTGCCCGGCCGGCATGAAGGCGGTGGCTCTGGCCACTCAGGCTATCCAGGTGGGTCAGGGTGACATCCTGCTGTGCGGAGGCATGGAGAGCATGTCCACCATCCCGCACCTGTTGCGCGGGCATCGCTGGGAGGGCTTCCGGCTAGGGGCGGCCATTCTGGAGGACGGCTGGAGCGACGCCGACGACCCTGTCGCCGGCATCTCCATGGGCCTGACGGCGGAGAACCTGGTGGAGAAGTACGGCCTCAGCCGCCGGGAGCTCGACGAGTTCGCCGCCGAGAGCCACCAGAAGGCCGCTCAGGCCCAGAAGAACGGTTGGTTCGACGAGGAGATCACCCCGGTGGTCGTCCCCGCCCAGGGTAAGAAGCCCGAGGTGGTCTTCGACAAAGACGAGTCCATCCGCTACGAGGTCGACGTCGAGACCATGGGCAGGCTGAAGCCGGCTTTCAAGCCCGACGGCTGCGTCACCGCCGGCAACTCGTGCGGTCTCACCGACGGAGCCGCCTTCCTGGTGGCCATGAGCCGGGAGGAAGCCGCGAGGCGGGGTGTGAGTCCGCTCTTCAGCGTGGTCGACTACACGCAAACGGCTGTCGACGGCCGCTACATGGGCGAGGGCCCGGGGGTGGCCATTCCCAAGGTGCTCGAGCGGGCGGGTATGGCCCTGGCCGATATGGACCTCATCGAGATCAACGAGGCCTTTGCCGCTCAGGTACTGGCCAACCACCGGGTGCTCGGCTGGGATTGGGAGAAGTTCAACGTCCACGGCGGGGCCATCGCTCTCGGGCATCCCACGGGTTGCTCCGGGGCGCGCCTCCTCGTGACTCTGTACCACGCCCTCAAGCGGCTCGACAAGGAGCTCGGCCTGGCCGCTATCTGCGGCGGCGGCGGTTCCACCATGGCCACGATCATTCGACGGGAGAGCTAAGAGGCCGTTGAAGAACGAAGCCCCGGCCACCGGACCGCACTGGGCGGCGCCATGCGTCGTCCTCGGTCGCGCCCGTAGCGCCGCTACGAGCGCTCCCTGCGTCCTCGCCTCGCGCGTGCCCAGCGCACCCCGGTGGCGAAGCGTCATTCCTCAACAGCCTCTAGGCTGTGTCACCGCGGGCGTCCTGCGCCCCTTTCACCAGGATTCTCACCAGGAAGCGGAGGGATATCGATGAGTCTTGACTGGCTGCCCCGTGACAACGAGCTGAAGGAGCACGCCCTCCACGGGTCGGAGCACTGGGGCACCGAGGCCCCGTGCACGGTCTATGAGAAGAAGCCCCTCACCAGCCCTTCGGGCGAGGTGGTCGAGGGCCTCTATGTGGCCTGGGTCAGGCTCAACAATCCGGCACAGTACAACAGCTACACCACCGAGATGGTCAAGGGCGTCATTGCCGGCTTCACCAATGCCTCCCTGGACCGGAGCGTGGTGGCCGTGGTCTTCACCGGCACGGGTGATCGGGCCTTCTGCACGGGCGGCAACACAACGGAGTACTCCGAGTACTACTCGAAGCGCCCAAATGAGTACGGCGAGTACATGGACCTCTTCAACGCCATGGTCGACTCGGTGCTCAACTGCAAGAAGCCTGTCATTTGCCGGGTGAACGGCATGCGCGTGGCCGGGGGCCAGGAGCTGGGCACGGCCTGCGACATCGCGGTGGCCGCGGACACCGCCATCTTTGGTCAGGCGGGCCCGCGCCACGGCTCGGCGGCCGTAGGCGGCATCACCGATTTCCTGCCCTGGTTCCTCTCCATCGAGGACGCCATGTGGAGCACGGTGACGTGCGAGCTCTGGTCGGCCTACAAGATGAAGACCAAGGGTCTCATATCCAAGGTGGTGCCGGTACTGAGGAAGGACGGAGAGTGGGTGCGCAACCCCCTGGTGCGCACCGACACCTACGTCGAGGACGGCGAGATAGTCTACGGCGAGATGGTTACCGGTGAGGCTGCCCGCGAGGCCAAAGGGCTCGTCAAGGCGTGCACCACCGACTTCGCGCGCCTCGACGCCGCCGTCGACGAGATCACCTGGAAGATGGCCCATCTGTTCCCTGGATCTCTTCAGATGTCCATCGACATGGTGCGGGCCAAGAAGAAGTTCTTCTGGGATCAGGCTAAGCTCGCGGCCCGCCACTGGCTGGCGGCCAACATGATGGGCGAGGCCTTCCTGGGGTTCTACGCCTTCTCCACGCGCAAGCAGACGGGCGAGGACGTCATCGACTTCCTGAAGTACCGCCAGCAGATCGCGCAGGGCAGTCTCATGGGCGACGAGGCCTACGAAGAGGTGCTGCCGAAGCCGCAATAAGGTCGAGCGTGCTCGGAGGCTCGGATGAGACGTTCTCAAGACTTGCCGCATGTTCTCGCGTGGGTGACCGCGTTGGCCGGACTCCTGCTGCTGGGGTGCGGCACCCCGAACGTGCAGCCGTACTCCGCGACCACGCTGTCCACAGCGACCTCTACGACCAAGGGAGATGATTCCATGAGCACACCCATCGAGGGCAACCCTGCGGTGCGCATCGCCACCTCCATGGGCGAAATCATCGCGGAGCTTGACGCGACGGCTGCGCCGGTGACCGTGCAGAACTTCGTGGACTACGTGGGCCAGGGTTTCTACGACGGCACCATCTTCCACCGGGTGATCCCCGGTTTCATGATCCAGGGGGGTGGCTTCTCTCGCGACATGAGACAGAAAACCACCGGTGCGCCCATCAAGAACGAGGCCGACAACGGGCTCAAGAACACCCGTGGCACGCTCGCGATGGCGCGGACCCAGGCGGTCGACAGCGCGACCGCGCAGTTCTTCATCAGCGTGGTCGACAACGGTTTCCTCGATCACAAAGACCGCTCGGCGCAGGGATTCGGCTACGCCGTGTTCGGGGAGGTCACCGAGGGCATGGATGTAGTCGACGCCATCGCCAACGTCCCGACCGGCACGAGGGGGTCTTTCCAGGACGTGCCCAAGGAACCGGTGGTCATCGAAAGCCTGAAGTTGGTGCAACAGGACTGAGGGCGCGGGCGGCGTCGCCGGCCGCGCCCCGCGCTGTGGCCGTCCCAGGTCAGGCGGCCGACTCGTCGGCCTGCATGAGGCCGAAGGCATTGCCGTCGGGGTCGGTGAAGTAGGCGAGCCGGCCGACGCCGGGCACGGCCATCTTGGGTAGGATGACGGTGCCTCCGGCAGCAGCTACTTTGGCGATGGTCTCGTCGACTGAGGGCACGTCCAGGGTCACCGTGGTCCCCGGGGGCGATTGCTCGGAGCGGCGGCTCATGCCGCCGTTGATGCCCGGGGAGTCCTCGGAACCCGTCGTCAGCAACCAGTAGTCCTGCTGCGGGTTGTCCCACTTCTCGATTCGCCAACCGACGGTGTCGCGGAAAAAGGCTGCGGCGCGGTCGGGGTCGTTGACCGTGAACTCGAAATGAACAGGCCGGGGCATGGGGTACCTCCTGCATCGTGTTGGTGCACATGGTTCCCCGAAGGGCGAGGGATGATGCAAGGCCAGCGACCGCCTCGGCGATACTATCGCTGAGGCTCGTTCGTGTGCGAGAATCGGGATAACGCTGGGCCCGCTGAGCGGGCGGTATCGAGTGGGAGGCGCGATGAAGCGGTCGATGGGAGCCAGGGCCCTGGTGGTACCAACCCCGGTGTACGTGGTGGGTACCTACGACGCTGAGGGTGTCCCGAATGTGATGACCGTCGCCTGGGGTGGCATCTGCTGCTCGAAGCCGCCCTGCCTGGCCATATCGGTGAGGGCCGCGACGTACACTCATGGGAACCTCATGGCCCGCAGAGCGTTCACCGTGAACGTCCCCGGGAGGCGTCATGTGCGCGAGGCCGACTACTTCGGCATCGCTTCGGGCCGGGACGGGTCCAAGTTCACCTCCGCCGGCCTGACACCGGTGCCCGCGGGAACCGTTGATGCCCCGGCGGTGGCCGAGTTCCCGCTGTCGCTCGAGTGTCGCGTCGTGAACGTCGCCGAGCTCGGGCTGCACACGCAGTTCGTGGGGGAGATCATCGACGTCCAGGCCGACGACTCCGTGCTCGACGCCCAGGGGCGTCTCGACGCTGCGGCGGTCGATCCGTTCGTCTACGCGCCCGAAGACGGTCACTACTACGCGCTAGGAGAGCGGCTCGGCAAAGCCTTCACTTTAGGCCGTTGAAGAATGACGCTTCGCCGCCGGGGTGCGCTGGGTACGCGCCAGGCTAGAGCTCGTTTCGCAATGACGCTTCGCGGTCAGGCTGCACTGGGCGCGGGCGAGGCAAGGACGCAGGGAGCGGGCGTAGCGGAGCTACGGACGGGACTGAGGACGCCGCATCGGGCCGCCCAGTGCAGTCGCGGCCGCCAAGGCTTCGTTGTGAAACGAGCTCCCTGGACGATCGGGTAGGGGCCGGGCTCACCCCGACCCCTCCCACACCACCGGACATGCGGGCCCGCATCCGGCGGTTCGCCGAGCATCCCGCAAGCAACGATAGGACTCACTCAGACTCCGCAGCCCCTGGGCCTGCCAGTAGGCGTTCGGCAGGGCGCGGGAGAGGATGCCAGAACCGGCGATGCGCCAGCAGCCCTTCCGCGAAACCGACCAACTGTAGGCAGTCGGGGCGGGGATACCGAGAGCGCACAAGTTGCGCGCCCGAGCGCGCCACCCTTTCCACTCCTCCCAGCGCACCTGCCGCAGCCTGCGGCGCAGCCACCCGTCTAGCTGGGCAAACAAAGAGGGAGTGTCGACCAGGGCGAAGTAGGCCGTCCAGCCGCGAGTGAAGCGGTTGAGGGCGGCTATGCGCACCGGCATGGAGACTCGCCAGTTACGGCCGGTGAGGCGGCGAAGACGCATCTTCACCGCCTTCAGGGCTTTTGGGTCGAGCCTCACCTTGACCTCTGCCTCTCGGCGGAAGAAACGGAAGCTCAGGAAGGGGCGGGCGGTAGCTGGAGCCACCGCCGACTTGGCCTCGTTCACCTTGAGTTTCAGCTTCTTCTCGACGAACCTGCGCGTGCTCGCCATCACCCGCTCCCCGGCCCGCTGGCTTTTCACGTAGATCATAAGGTCGTCCCCGTACCTCACGAAGTGGTGGCCCCGAGAGGCCAGCTCCTGGTCGAGGTCGTCCAGCATGACGTTGGCGAGCAGCGGCGAGAGGGGGGAACCCTGGGGGTGCCTTCCTGGGAGCGGACCAGGACGCCCTCGGCCATGATGCCCGCGTTCAGGTAGGCGCGAAGGAGCTTGAGCACCTTCTTGTCTTTCACTCGGCGCGCGACCCGGGCCATTAAGGCGTCGTGGTTTACCCGGTCGAAGAAGGCTTCCAGGTCCAGATCGACCACCCAGTCGTGACCCTCCGCGATGGCTTTCTGGGCGACCCGCACGGCTTCATGCGCCGAGCGGCCGGGACGAAAACCATAGCTTTGATCTGAGAAATGGGGGTCAAATAGGGGTTGAGCACCTGCAGGAGGGCCTGCTGGAGCAGGCGGTCCAGTACCGTGGGCACCCCGAGCAAGCGCTCGCCGCCACCGGGCTTGGGGATGGTCACCCGGCGGACGGGGCTCGGTCGGTAGGTGCCCGCCTCGAGCTTTGCGCGGACCTCGGGCCAGTGGACATGAAGCCAGGGGCGTAGATCGGCCGTGGTCATGCCGTCGGGACCGGAGGCACCGGCGTTTTGCTCGACGCGCTTGAGCGCCCGGGCGAGGTTCTCCCGAGAAAGAAACTCCTCGAAAAGAGTCGCCGGGGCGGGGTGAGAGTGGTGGCTTTCCGGCGCCGGGGAGAGGCTCGGCTCTTGGCGGGGGGCGGCGGGCTTCACCCTTCACCCTCACCGTCAAGGCCCCTGGCGGGGATGGCTGCTCTCATCGTCTCTCCCTGCGAGCGCGCAAAGTCCTCCCTCGGCTCGTACGTTCGGCCCTTCCCGGCTTTGGCTTCCTCCCCGCCGGTACTATGGCCTCGGCTGACTTCTCCTCGGTGCGCCGGGGCCTTGCGACCCCGGCCGTCCACTTCCACCCCGCGAGCACCGCAGTGACGGGGCATCTTAGGACACCCGAGGAGACCTCCCCGGATAAGGGCAACCGCTTTCCCCCTACCGCCGCCGCATCTACCTGACGACCCCTTGGTGGTGGCGGGCTTCGCCGTGCCTGGCCGGCTCACCCGAGTCGCCCCGCCTCTTATGCTGATCGTGTTCCTCGGTGCAGGGTTTTGCCTCGGGCTTCCTTCCCACCCCGCCTCGCGACGACGCCGTTGCCTTTGGCTAGGAGTTAGCACCACCGCTTCCTCCAGAGGACTTTCACCTCCAAGCTGTTGCCCATGCCGGGCGTACCAGGGAGTGCTCGTAGCAGCGCTACGGGCGCGACTGAGAACAACGCATGGCGCCGCCCAGTGCTGCCCGGCGGCCGGGGCTTCGTTTTTCAACGGCCTCCTAGGCCGAGATTTGCGCAAGTAGGCCCCCGGTCGCCCGTCAGCCGGCTCCGCGGGACTCCACGAACCGCCTGAGCGCGCCCCGGCCCCCGTTGATCCAGGGGCGGCCATGGGCGAAGAGCAAGTGGTCGAAATCGCGTTCCAGGCTGCGATCGACCGCGGCGCACAGCCCATCCTTGACTCCCTCGGGATCGTCGCCCAGCAAGAAGTCGGGCACGAAACCTAGTGGCCCGTCGAAGCCGGCCCGCACCAGGCCGTCGGCGAAGGCCATCGCGCGAGCCCAGGGTATGTAGAGCGCGGTTTCTTCCTCGCAGATCGCCCCCACCGCCACAGCTTCCACTCCCGCGGGCAGCTGCGCGCCGAAGTCGAAGCCCGTCACGACCTCTCCGCGCGTGAACTCGTGCAGCCCGGCTCGATGACACCAAACCGTGCACCCGAAGGCCTCGACGAAGCGGTCGCTATGCCGGTAGTGGTGGCGGTTGGTGAGGAAAACGTGCTCGGGCGGCTGCCGGCCAGCGAACCAGTCCAACCCTTCATCCGGCACCCGCGGGTCGATCGCCGCGGCGCCCTGGGGGCCGTCCAGGTAGTAGGAGCTGACCTGTGTGTCGAGGTGATCGTGGATGGTCACCCAGTGGAAGACGCCTGGCAAAACCTCGTGCATCGCCTCTCCTTCGATTCGGCATGGCGTGTCTGTCCATTGTCTCAGAAATCTGGTGCTCAACGCGCCGGTTTGGGAGCTGCATCTCGGGCGGAGGGGTGACGCGGCCGGTGAAGGAATGCAGGCCCCGCTCAGCGGCGTTTGCGCAGAACCATAGCCGGGCAGAAAACAACCTAGGGGCCGGAAGTATCAGCGTTGCAAAGGCAGGTGCCCTGATGAGAAGTTGGAAGCTACTCGGAATCGTGGCCGTCGCTGTGATCGTGGGTTTGGTTCTCGCATCATGCGCCGGCGGAGAGGAGACGACCACCACAGAAGGTGAGACCACCACAAGCGGCGAGACGACCTCTACCGAGGCTCTAGGTTCCACCAGCGTCATGGGAGTCTGGGGCGAGTCGGAGCTGGAGGCTTTCCGGACCGTCGCCTCCGGGTGGGAGCAATCCACCGGAGGTACGATGGAGTTCGAAGGTACACGCGACCTCTCGGCCATCTTGCGGGCCCGTGTGTCGGGTGGCAATCCTCCGGATCTGGCCATCCTGCCCAACCCGGCTCTTCTTCAGGAGTTCGCCGCGGCGGGCGCCCTTCAGCCTCTGGACGGCGTGCTCGACATGGAGCAGTTGGCGCAGGACTATGGGCAAACGTGGATCGACTTGGCTACGGTGGACGGCCAGCTCTACGGGGTCTTCGTACGCGCCTCGACCAAGAGCACGGTCTGGTACAACCCCAAGGAGTTCTCAGCCAACAACTGGAGCGTTCCCACTACCTGGGATGAGATGATCGCTCTGTCCGACACGATCGTAGCCGCCGGGAAGAACCCGTGGTCGATTGCTATCGAGAGCGGAGCGGCGACCGGCTGGCCGGCCAGTGACTGGTTGCAGGAGATCGTTCTCCACGAGTCGGGCGGTGACGTCTACGACATGTGGGTCAACCACGAGATCCCCTGGACCGACCCGGCAATCAAGTCGGCGTTCGAAAGGTTCGGCAAGGTGGCTCTGACCGAGGGCTATGTGCCCGGAGGCGCGCAGGCCATCATCGCCACGAACTTCCAGAACGGCACGTATCTGCCCTTCGAGACACCGCCCAAGGCCTACATGGACTTCTTGGGCAGCTTCGCGCAGGGCTTCATCTCGACACAGTTCCCCGATCTGGTGCCGGTGGAGGACTACGACTTCTTCGCCTTGCCCGCCATCGACCCGATGTACGCGGGGGCGGCCACTGGCGGCGCCGACGTGCTCGTGATGTTCAAGAACACAGCCACCTCGGCCTCGTTGACGAAGTACCTGGCGACGGCCCAGGCCTGGGAATCCTGGGCCACGGCGGGTGGGTACACCACGCCGAACAAGTCGCTCGATCCCAGTCTGTATCCTGATGAGCTCGTGGCCAAGGCGGCCCAGCAGCTGACCGATTCGCCGGTCTTCCGCTTCGACGCTGACGACCTGATGCCCAGCGAGGTGCAACAGGCCGAATGGACCGGCCTGGTGAGCTACCTGCAGGGTACGGACCTCGATCAGGTGCTGCAGCAAATCGAGAGCATCGCGGTGGACGCGTACGCCAAGTAGGTGACAGAGCTGTGAGGTGGCGGCCCATTTGGGCCGCCACCTCACCTCACACCAAGGACGAGAGCGATGCGCCGATTCTCCAAGCTTGCTGCCTGGGTCTATGTCCTGCCCGCCGTGGTCTTGCTGGGCGTCTTCCTCGTGTATCCCAGCCTGCGGACCATCTATCTGAGCGTGTTCAGCTCTAACTCCGCCGAGTTCGTGGGTCTGGACAACTACGCCTACCTGTTCACAAACAGAGAAACCCTTATCGTCTTCCGCAACAATCTCCTCTGGCTGGCGCTCTTCACAGGGATGACCCTGGGAATGGGGCTGCTGATCGCCGTTCTCACCAACCAGGTGCGCTACGAGGCGGCGGCCAAGGCGGTCGTCTTCATCCCCATGGCCGTCTCCTTCACGGCCGCCGCCGTCATCTGGCGCTTCATGTACGTCTTTCAGCCCCGGGAGTTCACGCAGATCGGGGTGGTGAACGCTATCGCCGTGGGCTTGGGGCCGGATCCCGTTTCGTGGATCCAGAACCCATCCGTCAACAACTATGCCTTGATCGTGGCCGGCATCTGGATGTGGACGGGTTTCGCCATGGTGGTGATCTCGGCGGGGTTGAAAGGGATCCCCACCGAGGTGCTCGAAGCGGCCCGGGTCGACGGAGCCAACGAGCTCCAGATCTTCCGACGCATCGTCTTGCCCATGCTGAGGCCGGTGGTGATTGTGGTGGCCGTGACGCTGGTCATCAACTCGCTCAAGGTCTTCGACCTGGTTTACGTCATGACTTTCGGCAACTTCCGCACCGACGTCATCGCCAACCGCATGTTCAAGGAGATGTTCACCTTCGGCAACTTCGGCCGGGCCAGCGCCATCGCAGTTGTTCTTCTCGTAACGATTGTCCCCATGATGCTGCTGAACATCCGGCGATTCCTCGGAGAGGAGCGCGCATGAGCGAAAGACTGGCCAGAGCCGTCGCTCGGGGCCCGCTGCACGTGGCCATCGTGGGGATCTGTCTGCTCTGGATGGTGCCCACCTTCGGTCTGCTGGTGAGTTCCTTCCGCACCCGGCAGGCCATCAATACCTCGGGCTGGTGGACGGCCCTCACCACGCCCTCCGCGTTCACCATCGACAACTACGCTCAGGTGCTCTCGACCCAGGGCATGGGCCGCAGCTTCCTCAACAGCCTCATCATCGCCGTGCCGGCCACCGTTCTGACCGTGCTGGTGGCCGCCCTGGCCGCGTACGCCTTCTCTTGGATGAAGCTTCCGGGGCGCAACGTCCTGTTCCTGGTGGTGGTGGGGCTGCTGGTGGTACCCATCCAGATGACCCTCATCCCTGTGCTGCGCCTGTTCGCCGACCTCCACCTCACCGGTACATTCCTAGCCGTCTGGCTGGCCCACATCGCCTACGGGCTGCCCTTTGCCGTCTTCCTGCTGCGCAACTTCTTTGTGGCCTTGCCCCGCGATCTACTCGAGTCGGCCTTCCTGGAGGGGGCGTCACATCTGACGGCGTTTGTGCGCATCGTGCTTCCGCTGTCGGTGCCCGCCCTGGCCGCCTTGGCTATCTTTCAGTTCCTGTGGGTCTGGAACGACCTGCTCGTGGCTCTGGTCTATCTAGGGGGCACTCGTAGTGTGGCTCCCATGACTGTGACGATCAGCAACCTGGTGAGCTCGTTCGGCAGCGGCTGGCATCTGCTGACGGCCGCGGCCTTCATCTCCATGATGCTGCCGCTCGTCATTTTCTTCTCCTTGCAGCGCTACTTCGTACAGGGCATCCTCGCAGGCGCGGTGAAGGGGTGAGCCAATGGCCGATGTGGCCTTCGATCATGTGACCAAGCGCTTCAGGAGCGTCGTCGCCTTGAACGACTTCACCCTCCGGATCCCCGACAAGGAGTTCCTCGTCCTGGTGGGGCCCTCGGGCAGCGGAAAGTCGACCGCTCTGCGGCTGCTGGCCGGGCTGGATGAGATCACCGAAGGGACCATCTCCATCGGCGGCCGCGTGGTCAACGATATCGCTCCGAGAGACCGGGACATCGCCATGGTGTTCCAGACATATGCCCTCTATCCGCACATGTCGATCAGGGACAACATCGGTTTCGGCCTGAAGCTGCGCAAGATGAATAAGGGCGAGATCGACAGCCGCGTGAAGGAGGCGGCCCGCATTCTGGGTATCTCGGAGCTGCTGGGCCGCAAGCCCGGCCAGCTGTCTGGAGGCCAGCGCCAACGGGTGGCTCTGGCTCGAGCCATCGTGCGCGAGCCTAGAGTGTTTCTTCTGGACGAGCCCCTCTCCAACCTCGACGCCAAGTTGCGGGTGAATACCCGGGCCGAGATCAGTAAGCTCCACCAGCGTTTGGGGACCACCTTCGTGTATGTCACTCACGACCAGGTGGAGGCTATGACCATGGCCACGCGCATCGCCGTCATGAACTTCGGCGTGATCCAGCAGGTGGGCACGCCGCAGCATCTGTACGACCACCCGGCGAATGTGTTCGTGGCCGGGTTCATCGGCAGCCCTTCCATGAACTTCTTCGACGTGAAGGTGGTGGGCGGCGACCACGATCTGCGGCTGGAAGGCGAGAGCTTCACCCTGCCGGTGCCGAAGTCGAAGGCGGCCGGTCTGCGCTCCTTCCGGGGGCGGGAGATCGTCTTGGGTATCCGCCCGGAAAACATCCACGATCGGGACTTCGTGCCCCCGCAGACCAACGCTGCTCCGGTGGCGGCCAAGGTGGAGGTGACGGAGCTCATGGGGAACGAGGTCTTTTTGCACTTGCTGGCGGGTGAGCAATCCTTCTTGGCTCGTGTGGATCCACGCACAGGGGCCCGGCCCGACCGGCCGTTGCAGGTCGTCTTCGACCTGGAAAAGATGCACGCCTTCGACCCTGAGAGCGAGCGGAACCTCACCGACGGCGATCAGGCGACCTCTGCGGACCCGGCGTCCGCGGCCGAGACCCGCGCTTTCGACCAGGCGACGTTCAGTCGGGGCAGACCAGGCCGCCCAGGCGCTGAGTGAGCTTCTGGTTCTCGCGGTAGTCCACCGGGCAGTCGACCACGACCACCGTCTGGTCGGCGATGGCGCGGCGCAGGATGGGGCCCAACTCGCCGGCGCTGTTTACACGGTAGCCCTTGGCTCCGAAGCTCTGGGCGTAGCCGATGAAGTCGGGATTGGTCACGCTCACGCTCGATTCGCGCGAGAAGCGCTCCATCTGCTTCCACTTGATGAGCCCGTAGGCGCCGTCGTTCCAGATGACCACCACGATGGGCGTGCCCAGGCGCATGGCCGTCTCGAGCTCCTGGGAGTTCAGCAGGAAGCCGTTGTCGCCGGTGGCGGCCACAACAGTGCGCTCGGGGTAGGCGTGCTTGGCGGCGATGGCCCCGGGTACGGCGATACCCATGGCGGCGAAGCCGTTGGATATGATGCAGGTGTTCGGCCGCTCAGCCTGGTACATGCGGGCGATCCACATCTTGTGGGCCCCCACGTCGCTGATGAGGATGTCGTCGGGAGCCAGCGTTCGGCGCAACTCCCACACCAGCTTCTGCGGCTTCACGGGGAAGCCCGCGTCGTGGGCGCAGGCGTCGATCTCCTCGATAATGGACCGACGCAGGCCGGACACCAACAGTGCGGGATGCGGGATGGCTTCCGCAGCGATGGCCCGCAGTGAGGCCCCCGATCTGGCCGACGACTCCGCACTCCACGATGTAGTGCTCGTCGACCTCGGCCGGCGAGGCGTGGATGTGCACGATCTTGCGGTCGTCCTCCTTGTGCCAGAGGTGGGGGTGGTACTCCACCATGTCATAGCCCACGCAGATGATCACGTCGGCCTGCTTGAAGCCGCAGGAAACGTAGTCCCGCGCCTGGAGTCCCACCGAGCCCAGGCAGAGCTGGTGGGAGAAGGGGATGGTTCCTTTGGCCATGAAGGTGGTGGCCACCGGGATGTTGAGTCGTTCGGCGAAGCGCACGAGCTCCCCGGAAGCGCCCGCACGGACAACTCCGTTCCCGGCCATAATGAGGGGAGAGCGTGCCTCGGATATGATGCGGGCGGCCTGGGTGACCTTCTCGGGCGGGGGTATGGGGGGCATGGCCGCCTGCCTGAGTAGGGGTACCTTATCACCGGCCTCCATGCCGGCTACGTTGTCGGGGAACTCGATGAGCGAGACTCCCGGCTTCTCCGCCTGGGCCACCTTGAAGGCCTTGCGCACGATCTCGGGCACGATCTCGGGCGCACGCACTTGGGCGCTGTACTTGGAGATGGGCTCGAAGAGACGTACCAGGTCCACCACCTGGTGGCTCTCCTTGTGCAGGCGGGTGGTGGCCGCCTGTCCGGCGATGGCCACCACGGGAGCGCCGTCCATGTTGGCGTCGGCCACGCCGGTGACGAGGTTGGTGGCCCCTGGCCCCAGGGTCGAGAGGCAGACTCCCGCCCGGCCGGTGAGCCGTCCGTGGACGTCGGCCATGAAGGCGGCCGCCTGTTCGTGCCTGGTGGTGACGAAGGTGATGGTGCTGTCGAGGAGGGCGTCCATGACGTCCAGGTTCTCCTCGCCCGGCACACCGTAGATGGTGGTGACCTCCTCGTTCTCCAGGCATCTGACGAACAGCTCGGCGGCTTTCATGGACTCTCCTCACCCTGGGAGTCGTTACGCACATCATGGCTCATTCCGGCTCTGTGTGCTACTCGCAAGCAGCTGTACAATCCGCCGGAGGGGCTGCGAGCAACCGTCGCGACCCGACGTTCCCGCAACGGCGGTCCGCGGACTCCGACCCCTGGTTTTGGCCGAAAGTCCCTTGGGAAGGGAAACACGGTGAGCGGTGACCTATTCAGAGCCCTGATCTTGCGCGCCGGCGAGGGCGTCACCCGCATCTCATTCGAGAGCCTGGCCGACGCCGACCTCCCCCCGGGCGACGTGCTGGTGGCGGTGGAGTACTCGTCGCTGAACTACAAGGACGGTCTGGCCGTCACGGGCAAGGGCAAGATCGTGCGCCAGTACCCCATGGTGCCCGGCGTCGACTTCGCCGGCCGCGTGCTTGGGTCGTCCTCTCCAGACTACCACCCGGGCGACTTGGTCATCGGAACCGGCTGGGGGTTGGGTGAGGCCCACTGGGGGGCTACGCCGAACGGGCGCGCGTACCGGCGGAATGGCTCGTGCCGCTCCCCGGGGGCTCGACACGCGTCGGGCCATGGCCCTGGGAACCGCCGGCCTCACGGCCATGCTCGCCGTGATGGCCCTGGAGGAGGCCGGCGTGGAACCGGGGATCGGCAACCCTGTGCTGGTGACCGGCGCCAGCGGGGGCTGGGGAGCGTGGCCGTGGCCGTGCTCGGCCGTCTGGGCCACCGCGTGTTCGCCGTCACCGGCCGCCCGGAGAATGCCGAGTACCTTCGGGCCTTGGGAGCCGCCGAGATCCTGGACCGGGCGAAGATGGACCCACCGGCCCGCCCGTTGGAGGCGCAGCGCTGGGCAGGAGCCGTGGACGCGGTGGGGGGAACCACCCTGGCCCGCGTTCTCAGCGAGACCCGCTACGGCGGTGCCGTGGCCGCCTGCGGTCTGGCCGGGGGCGCCGAGCTCCACACCACGGTCATGCCCTTTATCCTGCGAGGCGTGAGCCTGATAGGCATCAATTCGGTGTCGTGCCCGGCGGGCCGTCGCCGCTGGGCCTGGGAGCGGCTCGCACAGGACCTGTCCGTGGAGGCCTTGGAGAGCATCACACGCGATGCTCGGCTGGAAGATGTGCCCGCCCTGGCCGAGGAGATCGTTGCCGGTCGAGTTCGTGGTCGTGTCGTGGTGGCCGTCGGCCCGGTTACTGGTTGACCCTCGCCTGAGTACCCACTCGCCCCTTGACAATTCCCCCTCTGTTCGATAGAACATTGCAGCTGGCAAAACGCGATTCAGTCCGCTAAACATCCGGCCGGCGTTCGGGAACAAGGATCGAACGGGGGACACACCTGAGTCTTGGGTCGGACATCGCCGAAACCAGCGATCGAGTGAACCCGGCGGAGCCGGCCGGGGTCACTGCGCCTGTCTCCTCCTCCGCCGGCTCGGACGGGCCTGGTCCGGGTGCGAGTCCTGCCCAGAAGCCTAGCTACGTGCAGCTGGTGCCGGCGGTGGACCAGGCCGCGCGCATTCTGTTCGCCTTGGCGGGCTTTTCGCGGGGTACGGCGACCCTGACCGAGATCTGCGGTCAGGTGGGTGTGAGCAAGAGCAAGGGTCTCGCGATTCTCAACACCCTGCGAGGCGCCGGCCTGGTCACGAAGAACGAGCGATCCAAGACCTATCGGTTGGGGCCGAGACTGCTCACGCTCTCGCGAGCTCTGCTGGACCACACCGACCTCGCGCACGAGGCGGCTCCCTACCTGGACGATCTCGTGACGCGAACGGGCCACACGGCCCTGCTGGGGCTGGTCTCGGGCGATCGTCTCTTCGTGGTGGCGCGCCGCGAGGTGCGGGCGGGCATGGGTATCGCCGTGCACGTGGGTCATCGCTTCCCGCTCACGTTGGGGGCCCATGGCAAGGCGATCCTGGCGGCCTTGCCCAAGGAGGAGCTCGAGGGCATCCTGGCCAAGGGGTCTCTCTCCGTCTACGGGGAGGCGCGCAAGAACTCCGTGGACCTCGGAATGCTGCGCGCCGAGCTCGACGAATGCCGCCGTCTGGGGTACGCGCACGACCTGGGGGTGACCCGTCCGGGCATCGGCGCGGTGAGCGCCGTCCTGGTGGATGAGTACTCCGAGGCCTCCCCGCCCGGCATCGCCCGCATCGCGGGCAGCCTGATCGTGGTCGGCACCTTCAGCGCTGAGTCGGCCGCCGAGTATGGAAGCATCGTGGCCGCCACGGCTCGAGAGATGAGCGCCCGGGTTGGCTCTCTACTGTAGGCTACGCGCGATAGGGGGCTCGTGGGAGCACAGCATCCGGAACATCGATTCTCCTTGGGCTGGGATTGCGGCGAGCGGTCGGCCGAGCTGCGGGAGACCTATGAGACACTGAGTCGAACCACCGCCTGGCAGGTCCTGGAAGCCACGGCCGCCCGGCTGCCCGGCAAGGTGGCCGTCGTCGAGGGCGAGCGGCGCCTCAGCTACGCCGACCTGCTGGAAGAGAGCGGCCGTCTGGCCGACGGACTGGCCGGTCTGGGTCTGGTCAAGGGCGACGTGGCCGCCGTCTACCTGCCCAACTCGACAGAGCTCGTGACCGTCTTCTACGCCCTGCAGAAGCTCGGGGCGGTGGTGGCCTGGCTCAACCCCAGCTACCGGCAGAGCGAGGCGCGCTTCATACTGGAGAACTCCGGGGCCAAGGCCCTCTTCCTGTTCGAGGAGTGGCAGGGCTTCGACTATCTTTCGGCCACACTGGGCCTGGGTCGGTTGGCCGATCTCGAGACCATTGTGGCCGTTCGCCACTCCCAAGGGTTCGCGCCCTCCGACCCGCGGGTCAGGACGCTTGACTGGGTGCGGGAGAGAGCTCCGGCCGGCTACTGCGCGGATGTCCGCCCCGACGATCTCTCCATGCTCATCTACACCTCCGGCACCACCGGGCGGCCCAAGGGGGCCATGATCACCCAATCCCAGGTGGCGCGCGCCGGATTCTCCTACTCGCTGGGTGTGGACGCCACCGAGGATGACGTCTTTATTGGGTCCCTGCCCATGAGCCACTCCTATGGCTGTGGCGCCCTACTGGTACAACCCTTCATGCTGGGAGCCACCCTGGCGGTGCTCGATGCGTTCTCGCCCCAGGCCGCCTTTGCCCTGATCGAGAAGGAGAAGGTAACCCTGCAGCTTGGAGCACCCGCCCACTACGTCCTGGAGCTGGCGCACCCCAAGCGCGCTGAATACGACCTCTCCAGCCTACGGGCCGGTCTCATAGCCGGGCAGATAGCTCCCGGGGGACTGATCACCAGGGTGGAGGAGGAGATGGGCATCTACATCGCGTCGTTCCTCGGGTCAAGCGAGGTGGGGCCGGGTCTTTCCATCATCCTCCCCTACCAGACGCCTCTCCCGGTGCGCGAGCGGTCCATAGGGTATCCCCTACTCGGCACACGGGCCCTTGTGGTCGATCCCGCCACCGGTGAGGAGCTCGAACCCGGAAAGCAGGGAGAGCTGATCCTGTCGGGTTGGCACGTCACCCAAGGCTACTGGCGCAACCCCGAGGAGACCGCCCATCAGATCCAGGACGGTTGGCTGCACACCGGTGATCTGGTCACGCGTGACGAGGACGACTGTTTCAGCATCCTCGGTCGCTTGAAGGAGCTCATCAACCGGGGAGGGTTCAAGATCGTTCCCTCCGAGATCGAATCGCTGCTGGTCAGGCACCCGGGGGTGGCCGAGGTCTGTGTGGTCGGCACTGCGAATCCGGTTCTGGGAGAGTCCATCTGCGCCTGCGTGCGCTTGGAGGAGGGGAAGGAGCGCCTCAGCCTGGACGAGGTGCGCGGGTATCTGGCGGGGGAGCTGGCCCCGTTCAAGCTTCCCGACGAGCTCATGGTCGTGCCCGACCTGCCACGCATGCCCGGCGGGGTCAAGGTCAACCGCTTCGGCCCGGGCGGAGTGGTCGAGCTGGCTCAGCAGTGCGAAGACAAAGAGGTCCGTTCCCGCTAGAACCTGGCCCCACGAGGAGGCAGCCCAGATGCGACTACCGAAGTTCGACTACCACCAGCCCACCACTATCGAGGAGGCGGTCGCGGCCCTCGCCGGGAGCCCGGGAGCCCGCCTGCTAGCCGGTGGGACCGACCTCCTGGTGAACATGAAGCTGCGGGTGGATCTGCCTCAGACCCTGGTGGGCCTCGACCGGATCCCCGGCTTGCGAGGTAGTACGCAGGCGGATGGGCGCACGGTCATGGGCGCGAAGACCACGCTCAAGGACATCCAGAATGACCCGGTACTGCTCGAGCGCTACCCGGCGTTGGTCCAGGCAGCCCGCGCGGTGGGCTCCTACCGCCATCAGACGATGGGCACCCTCGGCGGGAACCTCTGTCAGAACACGCGCTGTCGTTTCTTCAATCAGTCTCAGGAGTGGCGCAGCGTGCGCAGCCTCTGCTACAAGGCTGGGGGCGAGGACTGCCACGTCATGAACAAGAAGGGCGTCTGCTACTCGACCTACTCGGGCGACGTGGCGCCGGCCCTGCTCGTCCTCGACGCCCGCGTGCGGCTGCAGGGGCCCGATGGGGGTCGCGAGATCCCTCTGGCTGAGATCTATTCGGGTGAAGGCAAGAGTCCGCTGGCCTTGGGGCCGTCCGAGGTTGTCACGGCCGTCGTTCTGCCTGAGAATTCCGCAAACGGACGCTCCTGCTATCTGAAGCAGGGCCTGCGGGGTTCTATCGACTTCCCCATCGTGGGGGCGGCCGTGGCTCGGTTCGACGGGGGGCTGCGGGTGGCCTACACGGCCGTCGACCGTTCGCCGGTCAGGGCCGCCGAGGTGGAGGCGGAGCTGGAGGGCCGTGAGCTTACCGGGGAGCTGATCGACAAGGTGGCTCCTCTCTGCCGCAAGGCGGCCACCGTCACCCGTACCACGACTCAGCCGGTGCCCTACAAGCGCGAACTCATGGCCGCTCTCTTTCGCAAGGCGGCCCGCACGCTAGTGTAGAGAGAATCGCGGCGATTCCTCTTCTGGACAAGAAAGGACGACGATGGCCCAGAAACAAATCCTGGAGCTCACGGTGAACGGCGATCTCTACGAGATCGCCTGCGAACCCAACATCACCTTGCTGGAAGCCTTGCGGGAGAAGGCGCTTCTCACCGGCACGAAGCGGGGCTGCGATCTCGGGGCCTGCGGGGCCTGCACTGTCCTGCTCGACGGGGAAGCCGTGCTCGCCTGCCTGACCTTGGCTCTCGAGGCCCAAGACCGCGAAGTCACCACCATCGAGGGGCTGGCCCGCAACGGGGAGATGACCCCGCTGCAGCAGGCCTTCGTGGACTACGGGGCCATCCAGTGCGGCTTCTGCTCCCCGGGTTTCATCATGAGCGCCACGGCCATGCTGGCCGACGATCCCTCTCCCAGCCAGCAGGAGATCCGGCGGAGGCTGGCCGGCAACCTGTGCCGTTGCACCGGCTACGCCAAGATCCTGAAAGCGGTGGAAGCGGTGGTCGAGGCCAGGGCGAGAGTGAGCGCCCCCGCGGGAGGTGCCCTGTGAAGCAGCTCAACGTGGTCGGCCGGCGCCTCCCGCAGCACGACGCGGCCGCGAAGGCCATGGGTCAGGCTCAGTTCACCGATGACCTGCGCCTGCCGGGTATGCTCTACGGACGCCTGGTGCGCTCCACCATCCCGCACGGAAACATCCTGCACATCGACACGTCGGCCGCGCTGGCCCTGCCCGGGGTGAAGGGCGTGCTCACCGGCAAGGACATCCCCGACCGGGTGTACGGCATCGTCCCCAAGGCCAAGGACGAGCACGCTCTGGCCCGCGACAAGGTCCGCTACATCGGTGACGAGGTGGCCGCGGTCGTGGCGGTCGATCCGGAGACGGCGGAAGAGGCGGCCCGCCTGGTGCGGGTGGAGTACGAGGAGCTCCCGGCCGTCTTCGACCCCCTGGAGGCCATCAAGGAGGGCGCCCCGGTCATCCACGACCGCCACCCTGACAACACGAGCGTGCGCATCCACAAACAGTTCGGCGATGTGGAAGCCGGTTTCGCCGCCTCAGCCTACGTCTTCGAGGACTCCTTCTACTCGCAGGCCGTGAATCACGCCCCTCTGGAGCCGCACGCCGCCCTGGCCAGCTACGATCCCCAGCACGGCGACTTCACCATCTGGACGAGCACCCAGATCCCCTACTTCCTGAAGCGCAACCTGGCCACCACCATGGGGGTGCCCGAGAACAAGGTGCGGGTCATCAAGCCCAAGGTAGGCGGCGGCTTCGGCCAGAAGCTCGACATGTTCGCCAAGGACTTCTGTGCCTGCTGGTTCGCCCGAGAGCTCTCCCGCCCGGTCAAGTTCGTCTACGAGCGGGAGGAGGTATTCCAGAACACCCGCCAGCGACACCCCATGTATCTGACGGTCAAGACCGGGGTGAACAAGCAAGGCAAGATCCTGGCCCAGCACATCACCGCCCACGCCGACGGAGGCGCTTATAACTCGACTGCGCCGCTCATGATCACGCTCTCGGCCTTCTTCGTGATGATCCCCTACAAGATCGACAACCTGATCTACGAGGGCTACCACGTCTATACCAACAAGCCGGTGGGCGGGGCCATGCGCGGCCACGGCGTGCCCCAGCCTCGCTTCGCTATCGAGCGCCAGGTGGATCTGATCGCCAAACGGATCGGGGTGGATCCAGTCAAGATGCGCCTGCTGAACGCCATCAAAGCGGGCGAACCCCACCCGGCCGGTTTTGTCATCAACACCTGCGGCTTCGCCGAGAGCGTAGCTGCAGCGGCCGAGGCCATCGGCTGGGAGGAGAAGCGGGGCAAGCTGCCCTTCGGCCGAGGCATCGGGGTGGCCGGTTCGGCCTGGCCCTCGGGGGTGGCCAACATGGCCCATCTGTCCTCCGGTGCGGTGGTGGAGCTCTTCCGCGAAGGCCGGGTGAACGTCCTCTCCGGGGCGGCCGACATCGGCCAGGGCGCCGAAACCGTCATCTGCCAAATTGTGGCCGAGCGCCTGGGCGTGCCCCTGGAAGATGTGCACATCACCGCGGCCGACACCGGCACCTGCCCCCTGGACGCGGGCACCTTCGGCTCAGGAGTGACCGTCAGAGCGGGCAATGCCGCCCTCTCCGCCGCCAACGACGTGCGCGACCAACTCTTCCCCTTCGTGGCCGACCATCTGCACTGCGACCTCGAAGACCTGGCGGCGGCCGACCGGCGCATCTTCGTCAAGGGCGAGCCGGAGCGGGGCATGAGCCTCAAGGAGGCCCTCAAGGAGTACCAGTACTCCGACCAGCCGGTGCCCATCGTGGGGCGGGGGGCCTGGGTGCCCCCGGCCGACCAACCCACCGATCTCCTCACCGAGAACGGCAACTTCGCGCCCAACTACTCCTTCATGACCCAGGCCGCGGAGGTGGAGGTCGACACCGATACGGGGAAGGTCAGGGTCCTCAGGATGGTGACCGCCCACGACTGCGGCCAGCCTATCAACCCCATGCTCGTGGAAGGGCAGCTCGATGGCAGTATGGTGGGCGGCATGGGGCAAGCTCTGTACGAGGACTCCACCTGCATCGACGGCCAGCAGCACAACCCGAGCTTCCTGGACTACGGGTTCCCGACGGTGCTCGAGATGCCCAACATGCAGGATATCCACATCGACACCGATGACCCTCTGGGGCCGTTCGGCGCCAAGGAAGCGGGGGAAGGGACGCAGCTGGCTCCGGCGCCCGCTATTGTGAACGCCATCGCCGACGCCATCGGGGTAGAGTTCGACCGCCTGCCGGTGACCCCAGCCATGGTGCTGGAGGCGCTCAAGAAGAAGGCGGACGTGGAGAAGGCCGATGTTCCCGAGGAGGGCGGAGTGTGACCAGGGACTGGCGAGTGCGCTGCTGACGCTCTTCCCGCAGATCGCCACCTTCCTGCCCAGCCGTTTCGGGTAGCGGAGCTCCTTGCCTGGCGCGTGCCCAGCGCACGCCGGCGGCGAAGCGTCATTCTTCAACGGCCTGTTTGGAGTAGCGAAATGCCAGAGCCGACGACTCTCACTATTGGCGGGGATTTGACCATCCGCCGCCTGGGCTTCGGCGCCATGCGGATGACCGGGCCAGGGGTGTGGGGCGAGCCCGAGGATCGCAAGGAGGCCGTCGCGGTGCTGCGGCGCGCGGTCGATCTGGGGGTCGATCTGATCGACACGGCCGACTCCTACGGGCCCGAGGTCAGCGAACGACTCATTGCCGAGGCGCTCCATCCCTATCCCGATCACTTGGTCATCGCTACCAAGGGAGGGACGCTGCGGGGGGACCGGGCGATTGGCGCAGGGATGCTCGTCCGGAGCATCTGCGCGAGGCTGTGGAAGCCAGCCTGCGCCGCCTGCGCCCGGAGAGGATCGACCTCTACCAACTTCACGGAATCGACCCGCAGGTGCCCATCGAGGAGTCGGTAGGCGCGCTGGCCGATCTGCAAGCAGAGGGAAAGATTCGGCACGTGGGCGTGTGCAACGTCGATCTCGACCTGCTGGAGCGAGCCCGCCGTGTCGCCAACGTCGTCTCCGTGCAGAACCGCTACAACCTCATAGACCGAGCTTCGGACTCCCTCATCGACCGCTGCGCTGAGGACGGACTGGCCTTCATCCCCTGGTTTCCGCTGGCTACGGGCGAGCTGGCCTCGCCGGGAGGGCGCGTGGCCGAGGTGGCTTTCCGCATCGGCGCCACTTCCGCTCAGGTGGCCTTGGCGTGGCTGCTGCAACGCTCTCCGGTAGTCGTGCCCATCCCGGGCACGTCGAAGGTGGCCCATGTTGAGGAGAACATGGCCGCCGCGGAGGTGGAACTGAGTCCCGAGGATTTCGCGGCCCTGGCTGACCTCGGGTCTTGAGCAGCGCCGGGGGCGAGGGAGCCCTCAGGCGGGCCTGTCGGCTGTGTTGAGGGAAGGTCGTACCCGCGGCGAGCCTGCGGTCTTGAGGCCCCAGGCGGCGGGGTTCTGCATCGATGTCAGGGAGCCGGTCTGACAGCCATCGCGGAAGGCGGCGCTTAGACTGCTCCCGCCTCGGGGTACCTGCCGAGTGTTGCGGTTGGAACTGGACAGGGCAAGGGGGCCGATGTCCCGGCATCCACAGCCGTCGGCTACTGCTCATCGCGGGACCGTCTGGCTCGTCATGGTGCTGATCGCCGGCGGGATCCTCGTGGCCGGCTGTGGATCGGACGACGGCGGTGCCGGCGCGACGGCCACACAGGAGGTGTTCCATATGACCATCATCGTCCAGAGCGACGCTTTTGCGAACGGCGAGCCTATCCCCAGGCGATTCACCGGTGACGGCGAGAATGTCTCGCCGCCTCTTCGCTGGAGTGGCGCTCCCGCCGAGACAAGAGGCTACGCCCTCATCTGCGACGATCCCGATGCGCCGCGCGACCAGCCCTTCGTGCATTGGGTGCTCTATGCTCTTCCGCCTGCTGTCACCTCGCTGCCCGAGGGAATCGAGCCCGGCGCCCGGCCGGCTGCGCCGGCGGGCGCGGTGCAGGGCAAGAATGATTTCGGAAAGACCGGGTATGGAGGGCCAGCGCCGCCTCGGGGGCACGGCGTGCATCACTACCACTTCAAGGTGTACGCGCTGGACCAGCTCTTCCACGACCTCGAGCCGGGGCTGGGCAAAGCCGGCCTGCTCGAGGCCATCGGCGGTCACGTGCTGGCTCAGGGCGAGCTGGTGGGCACCTACGAACGGAGGTAGCCCTCGCCGGCTCGCGCCGCGCACCAAGTCGACCGGCTGGATCGCCGCGGGATAGGGGCGAAGCCCCGGTGCGCGATCTGCCCCTTGCGCATGGCTTGTGCAGGCCTTGCGTCCGGCCGGGCGGAATCTCTGCCTCTTCCCCGAAGGGTGCGGGCGCGCGAAAGGTGCGAGTGGGTGGCTCTATGGCTGGAGCGCTCCGATGGAGACGTCATTGTTGCCCGCCGAGGAGAGAACCAGGTACTGGCCGGCCTGTGGCTGCCACCCCTGGCGGAGCTCGGTGTCGGTCAGGAGCCGGCCGAGGTTGCGCAGACCATGTTGGAGGCGCTCCTGCGATCGGATGAAGTCGAAGCCCGATCGCTGGCATTGCCTAACCTGCAGCCCGCCGAGCCGGTGCGTCATTCCATCACTCGCCGTCTGATCACTGTGCATCCTTTTTGTGGCGCAGCTGGAGAGAACGGACGCGCACCCCAGGACGACCCCCAGTGCGTCGCCTGGGAGGACCCCGCTCGACCTGCCCGCCCCACCTCGGCGCTCACAGGCAAGTTGCTGCGCGTATGCCGGGCGCGGGCGTAGCGGGTACCCGGGCGGCGGAGGAGTAGAAACTCGTTTCAAAACGAAGCCGTAGCCGCCGTGTCCGCATTGGACGGGCCGGTGCGCTCTCGGGCACCTGGGGGCAGCGACCGCTGGCCGCTCACATGCTGGTGGTCGGGCCGTGCGGGCCTGGCCACGAGACCAGGGCCAAGACTCGTCGCGTGGACACGTTGCGTTCCCTCCCTATGCCGGGCGTCTTCCGGACCCTGCGCGCATAGTCTAGGCGCAGATTGAATTATGAGCGAAAGGAGCGACCACCGTGCTGCCGTCCACGTCCATTCTCGAGCGCGTCGCCCGGGTGTGCGGCCGCCACCCGAGGCGCACACTGGGCGCGTGGGTCGCGCTGGTCGTCCTCGCGGCGGTGTTGAACGTCACGCTCCTGGGATCGGCCCTCACCACCGACGGGCGCATGACTAACGACCCGGAGTCCCTGCAGGCCGACGCTCTGCTACATGAACGCCTGCAGGGCCCGGACCAGGTGACCGAGCTGGTAGTTGTGCGCTCGGCCGACCTGACCGTCGACGATGCGGTGTTTCAGGATAAAATCGACGAGCTGTATGGGCGCGTGATCGCTCTGGGCGGCTCGGTCATCGAGACGGGGTCTACCTACGCGCAGACCCAAGACCCATCGCTGGTGTCACCGGACCGTCATGCCACCATCATGCCGTTCGTGATGGCGGGCGACACCGATGAAGCCAACGCGAATGTAGGCCGGATGCTCGAGGTTGTGCGGCAGGCGGACGGCCAGGACGGGTTCGAGGTGCTGCAGGCCGGCGCGGCCAGCATCGGCCACGACTTCACCGAGATCGCCGAGCGCGACGCTCTCACCGGGGAGTCGGTGGGCATTGGGGTAGCCCTGGTCATCCTGGTGTTGGTCTTCGGAGCCGTGGTGGCCGCGGCGCTGCCGATCGTGCTCGCAGTAGTGGCGGTGGCTATGGCCCTCGGGCTCTCGGCGATCGTTGGGCAGTTCTATCAGCTCACCTTCACGGTGACGAACATCATCACGATGATGGGCTTGGCCGTCGGGATCGACTACTCGCTCTTCATCGTTTCGCGCTACCGAGAGGAGAGAGGCAAGGGGTTGGCCAAGCTCGACGCCGTGGGCGGGTCGGCGGCCACCGCGGGCCGGGCCGTCCTCTTTAGCGGCATGACTGTGATCGTTGCTCTGGCCGGTCTCTTCCTTATCCCCTCGACCGTGTTTCGCAGTATCGCTACCGGTTCCATCCTGGTGGTGGCCGTGGCTGTAGCCGCCGCCCTCACCCTGCTCCCGGGCCTCCTGGGGCTGCTCGGCGACCGCATCGATGCGCTGCGCGTGCCCTTCCTGCGCCGCAAGAGGGGAAACGTAGGCGAGGCTCGGGGTGGAGGCTTTTGGGACGCCGTGACCCACGGTGTCATGCGCCGCCCTGTGGTGAGCCTGCTTGTGGCTACGGTGCCCCTGGCGGTCGCGGCGGCCTTCTACCTCCAGATCACCACGGGCGCGGCTGGGGTGGGGACATTACCCGACGGCATGGAGACGAAGCGGGGCTTTCTTGCCTTGCAGCAGAACTTCTCCGCCGGCGCCCTATCGCCGGTCATGGTGGTCGTCGATGGTCAAATAGGCTCGCCGGAGGTGGAGGCGGCGATCACGAGGCTGCAGCAGGCGGCGGTGGCCGAGGGGGACTTCGCCGGCCCGGCGGGCCTGCGCGTCAGCGAGGCCGGCGACCTGGCCCTTCTCTCGCTCGCGTCGAACGAGGATCCGAACAGCGAAGCGGCCAGCCAGGCGGTCAAGCGCCTGCGGGCCGAACTCATCCCCGCGGCATTCGCCGGGGTAGACGCCCGGGCGCTCGTGACCGGTGCCACTGCGCTGAACCTGGACTTCTTCGGCGCGGTCGACGCGTACACCCCGATCGTGTTCGCTTTCGTCCTGGGCTTGAGCTTCCTATTGCTTATGATGGTCTTCCGGTCGCTGATCGTGCCGCTGAAGGCCATAGTCATGAATCTGCTCTCGGTGGGCGCCGCCTACGGGCTCTTGGTGCTGGTGTTTCAGAAAGGTGTGGGTGCCGGCTTGCTCGGCTTCCAGAAGGTGGAGGCGGTGGAGGCCTGGCTACCCCTATTCCTCTTCTCCATCTTGTTCGGTCTCTCGATGGACTACCACGTGCTGCTGCTCAGCCGCATCCGGGAGCGTTACGACGAGACGGCCGACAACAGCGGATCGGTGGCCTTTGGCCTCCGGAGCACCGCCGGTCTGATCACCGGCGCGGCCATTATCATGGTGGCCGTGTTCGGCGGGTTCGCGGCCGGTGACCTGGTCATGTTCCAGCAAATGGGCTTCGGGCTGGCCGTGGCCGTCCTGCTGGACGCCACTGTCATCCGTTCGGTGCTGGTGCCGGCCAGCATGAAGCTGCTGGGCCGGGCGAACTGGTGGCTCCCCCGGCCGTTGCATTGGCTGCCCGACTTGCGTGTCGAGACCCCCGGCCGTCGTCCGCGGGAAGCGGCTCTGCACGATGGACGGCTGCGGCCGGTCCGGGTGACCGAAACTGCAGGCCCTCGCCGGGGCCGGTAGGCGACCTCCGATATCGCTCCCTGGTGGGCGGCGCCGTGGATCCCTTTCTGCGGCGCCGCTCGTGCACGTGCACCGCCCCGGCGCGCTGGGGCTAGAATAGGCCCGTGGTGAACATGCCTACTTTGGAACACATCAACTTTCCCGGGCTTGACCGAGAGGACGCCCTGGTAGTGCAGCGTGAGCTCGAGAGGGCGGAATCGGCGGCTCGTTTGTTCGGCACCGGACTGTGCGGGGCAGAGGTCGAGACCGGGTGGTCTCTGGGACGGTCGCGTCCCATCCTCTGGCGGCGGAGCGCCGCCGACGGTCTCTCGGTTCGGATCTGGGTTGATCTTCTGGCGCCCGCCAACCAACCGGAAGCCATGCCGAACCGCTTCGCCGATGACCGACCGGCGACTATCTACCGGGAGGCCTTTCGAGCGGGCTTCCTGCACGGGTTGGGCCGGGTCCTGTACTCTCCACGACCCGACCAGGAGCCGGCGCTCACGCACGCCTTTGGCCGAGTGTATCCTCGGCGACGCATGTCCGCAGGTCTACGCAAGCGTCTGCGGGAGGACGGCGCCCGCCGCCTGGCGGCGGGAGCCTTCGAGATCCTCGAGGGAGCCCGCACCGACGCCCTCCTCGAGCGGCGTTACCAAGGTGCGGCCCGCCATTTGGCGGGCCGCACCCGCGAAGCCATGCGGGTGGTCGCCGAAGGCACGGTGGTGGAGGCGCTCCTCGCGCTGCTGAGCCTGGCCATGCGCGGTCGAGCCGAAGAAGCCGAGAACCGCGCGGTGCCCGACGTGGCGGCCGCCTACCGCAAGCTGGCCCCCGCTTGCGCGGCCAGCCGGGGGCCGGGCCACGCGGGCACCCTCCAGATGCGTACGCCCTGGCCGAGTTCGTGGTCGACGACCTGCTGCCCCTCCTGCTGGACGGCGAACACCTGGGGGAGAGTGGGGAAGAGGTCGTTGCGCCTGGAATAGCGGAGGAGAGGCATCCCGTCCGCCGCCCCCGCGAGGTAGGGCTGGGCGGCGTGCGGGCGGTCGTCTCCGAGCTCGAACCCGGGATGGGGCGGGCGGTGAGCACCGTCGTCGTGTCGCTCCCCCATGTCGAGGGGGGCGAATCACTCATACGCATCGACCATGCCCGCGCGGCCGCGCTGGAACCCGATCCGGTGGTCCTTCCGGTGCTGGCCGCCTTTCGAGAGGACTACGGCCCGCGGGCGCGCCAGGCCTTTGCGGAAGAGGCCGGCGCGCTTCGCCGGGCCTTTGCTGCCAACTACGAGCGCCGAGAACGAGGACGATATCGGTCGGGCAAGCGGGTGGGCATCCCGCACCTGCGCCGTTACCTCACTCTGGACGACCTGCGGCTTTTCCAGCGTCTTGAGGCACCCGACACCCTCAGCTACTACGTCCACCTGCTCATCGACGTCTCCTACAGCATGTTCGAGAAGCACAACGCCGAGAAGGCCCTGGCCGTGGGCTATGCCTTCACCGAACTGCTCCGGTCGCTGCGCGTGCCCGTGGACGTGACCCTCTACTCCTCGGGGGTCACCGAGCTCTACGATCACCGCACCGACGCGCTCGAGCCGTACTTTGGGGGGGCCTTCGGCTACCTGGTCTCGGGAACACTGGAGATGGAGGCGCTGGCCTTCGCCCGGCTCAAGGCCGACCGGGTAGTGGCCGAGCGCAAGATCCTGGTGGTGGTGACCGACGGCACTCCGGCCCTGAACTCCCTGCCCGCTGTGGGAGCCTCCGACCTCGAGAGCTACTTCCGTAAGACCCTGGTTCCCTGGCTGGGCGGCCGTGGCCTGGAGCTGCTGGCCATCGGCCTGGACTGCGCGCCGAACTACCACCCTCGCTCGGTGTGCCTGACCGAGGGGTGGGGCTCGGTCGACGTGCTCATGGACCTGCTCGAGGAGATGGTGCGCGAGGGCCGGCGGCGGAGGGATGATCTCTGGACCTAGGAGGCTACTCAGAAAATAGCACCACGGTTGGGTGTCAGGCGACTTTGGGTAGCAGTTCCAGGATGACTTTGTAGCCTTGGTGTTCGAGCTGGCCGATGGCCCGGCGGCGGATGCGCTTGATGATCTGTTCGTCGCTGTGGCTGAGTGTGGGTTCGCGATAGAACTCCCCGGTGCTGAGCATGTGCCAGCAGGTGCAGAGGATCTCGTGGTCGATGGACATAGTGGCCTTCTTGTCCCCCCGGCGGCGGGCGAGCTGGCGGTAGCGGGCGGCCAGGTAGGTGCCGCGGCTGCGGCTGGCCGCGCGGGCGCACGCGGTCCGGGCGCCGCGCAGCCACTTGGAGCCCCGGCGCGTCTTGGCCGACTTGCGATTGCCCGCGGACTCATTCTGTCCCGGGCAGACGCCGGCCCAGCTGGCCAGGTGCCCGGCCGAGGGGAAGCGGCTCATGTCGGCGCCGGTCTCGGCCACGATCACCTCGGCGGCGCGGCGCTCAACCCCGGGGATGGTGCGCAGCAGCGCTATGGCCGGCTCGAAAGGGCGGATCTGCTCCTCGATGCGCTCGGAAAGGGCGGTGATGTCGGACTCCAGGTCCTCGACGTGGGCAAGCATGCGCTCAAGCAGGAAGGCGTGGTGCTCCTCAAAGCGGCCGGCAAGCGCCCGGCGCAGGGCGGGCAGCTTGGCGCGCAGGCGGCCCCGGGCCAGCTCGGCCAGGGCCTCGGGGTCGGCCTGGCCGTCGATAAGTGCCCGCATCATGGCCCGCCCGGAGACCCCCATAACATCGGTGGCCACGCAGGAGAGCTTGACCCCGGCGTCCTCGAGGATCTTGTGCAGGCGGTTGACCGCGCGACTGCGCTCCTCGATAAGCGCCTTGCGATAGCGGGTGAGATCACGCAGGCGGCGGATGGGCTTGGGAGGCACGAAGCTCGCGCGCAGGAGCCCGCAGGCGAGCAGATGGGCGATCGGAGGCCGCGTCGATGGTGTCGGTCTTGCGTCCCGGGACATGCTTGATGTGGGCGGCGTTGACCAAGAGCAGCTCAAACTCGTCCTCAAGGGCATAGTACAGGCACTTCCAATAGACGCCGGTCGACTCCATGGCCACATGGGTGACCCCCTGGGCCGCCAGATAGTCGCGCAGGGCCAAAAGGTCGGGCGTGGTGGTGCCGAAGCTCTCCACCAGCTCGACCACTTGACCTTCCGCCGTCAGGCGCACGCAGGCGGTCAGCTGCGCCTTGTGCACGTCGATCCCGCAACAGCGGGGGATGATCGACTCCATGACAAGCTCCCTCCCTCGTGTTTCCGATCACCGCCCGGACGCCCGGGGGAGGCTGCTCCGGTAAACGACTCTACTCGGCGTGCTCAGCTTCGGCTGGCGACAGTTCGGGGTGCCGAGAAGCCTCCACGTCAAACTGATTAACGGGCTCGCGGCACCACAGAGTTCCCGACGTCGCCACGAGCGACCGGACCCACCCATCTTCATGGTTTGCGGGTGCCGCCGCAAGGGCGGCATGGGGAACTGATGGGAAATAAGCATTTCACTCGTCTGAGTATGCCCGCCCGGCGGGCAGGGGAACTGTCGGGAAAAGAAACCTCGGTCGCCGGAGCGCACTGGGCGGCGCCATGCCTCGTCCTCGGTCGCGTCCGTAGCGCTGCCCTTGCCTCGCCCGCACCCAGCGCACCCCGGCGGCGAGGCGTCATTCTTCAACGGCCTACTAGAGCTCGCTTCGGAATGCTGCCGAGTGCGGTCGCGGAAGCCGGGGCTTGGTGCTGAACAAGGGCCTAGACGCCGACGCGTTCGGAGTGTTCCTCCAGCAGGGAGAGGTCCCAGTCGGTGACGTAGGCGAAGATCTGCTCCCGGAAGAGGGCTTTCATGCGGTCGTCGAGCAGGTCGTAGAAGCACATGCGGGCGGCGGCCAGCGGACCCACGTGCACTGCCAGGGCCGCCCACGACTCCAAGGTGCCCGTGCTCAGCACGAAATTGAAGGCGTGCACCCTCCTCTGGAGGATCTCCCGCGAAATCCGGGCTACCTCCAACATGGTGTCGAGCAGGGCCTCCAGGGGAGGTTGCGCGTAGGCGGGGAAGCGCGCCTGCAGGATGGCTCGTTCGATCTCAGGCGAGACAAAGCCCATGCGCACCGAGGTCCAGCGGCGCAGATACGCGGCCGAGAGCTCCTTGGTCCCCGGGTACAGCCCCGGGTATTCGGCCGGGTTGAAAGTGGCGAAGAGGCGGCAGTATGAGTGCTGGTGGACCACCTCGTTGTCTTTCTCCACCAGCACCAGGGCCCGGGAGCCGTCCAACAACCCGTGAAGCGCGAACCAGACCTCCTGCCCGGTGGCGTTCATCTCCTCCAGGAGCAGGATCCCGCCGCGGCGCACGGCGGCGGTCACCAAGCCGTCCTGGAAGACCACCTGGCCGCTCCCGGCGGGCAGCAGCTTGCCGATGATGTCGTCGGTGGTGGAGAGGCCGTGCAGGTTCATGCGATAGAGCGGAGCTCCCATGAGGGCGGCGAAGTAGCGCACCAGTTCGGTCTTGCCGACCCCAGTGTGCCCGTGGAGGGCCAAGGGAGCGTTGAGGTGGTAGGCCAGGGCGCAGCGATAGAGCAGGGCGTCATGGTCGTGATAGAAGCCGAGAGGGGGGACGAGGTTCCCCCGATCACCCAGGAGGCCGCGCGGCCAGCGGGCTAGTACGAGGGCTCGTTCCACAGGCGGTCCGGGAGGCTCGGGGAAGAAGCCGGTGAACATCAGGTGGTCCGGGCCAAGGCTATAGACGCTGTCGAATTCCGTGGTGGGAGTGGGAGCTGGGACGGCGCCCCACTCCCGCTCGACCACTTCGAAAAGGGCCTCGCGATCGGAGGCGGAGAGAGAGCTCTGTCGAATCATCGGCACCGGCTGAACCTCACATACTGAGCTGAACGGTCGTGACCACCGTACCACGAAGCCCCGAGCCCGCGGTGAAGCTCATGGCCAAAGGACCAGCATCCGTTCACACGGGGCCGTGCTCCAGGTAGGACTGGGTGGCCATGCTCTCGTGCTCCCGCAGGTAGGCCTCGCCGTCCGCGAGCTTGCGCATGGTCCCCAGGACCGACCGGATCTGATCGAGCGAGTAGCGGCCGCTGGCCAGACCCTTGGCCAACCGACCCAAGCGGCCGAATGGCAGCCGAGTCACGGGGTAGCTGTGGCGGTAGAGACGGGCAAACTCCCGGTAGAACTCCGGCAGCGTCAGCCGCGTGGGCAGGACCGCGTGCACGAGATCGTAGAGGTCGTAGTCTCCGGTCACGAGCTCCGCGCTCCTTTCCCGGAAGAGCCGGGTGCCGGGCAGCGGGGTGAGCACGCTGAACTGAGGGTGCGTGATGCCGTTGTGCTGTACGTACTCGCGCAGGCGGGCGAAATCCTCCCGGGTGAAAGCGGGATCGACGATGAAAGCCCCGGTGATGGACAGCTTCGGGTGCCGTCGCAGGGCGGCGAGCGCCTGCTCGGCTTCCCCAGTCCGCTGGCCTTGCGCAGGGCGGCCAACTGCTCCTCGGTCACAGCCTCGAATCCCACGAATACGTTGCCCAGGCCAGCTTGTACCCAGATGTCGATAATCTCCGGGTGAGCGGCCAGCGTGTCGGCTCTGGCTTGGAAGGAGAAGGTCTTGCGGATCCCAGCATCGAGGAGCCTTAGGGCGATCTCGCGGCTGCGCTCGACATCGGTGAGGAAGTTGTCGTCGGTGAATAGGATGTGGTCCGCCCGCACGGAAGCGAGCTCTTCGAGCACGCGATCAACCGATTTGACCCGGGTTCGCCCGCGGAAGAAGCGCCACACCGAGCAGAAGCTGCAGCGGTGCGGGCAGCCGCGGGCGGTCTCGACCAGCGCGAAGGGCCGCCAGAAGTTGAAGCAGTAGTCCGCGTGCTGGGAGGGCGCCAGGTCCCTCCGCGGCAGGGGGAGGGTGTCCAGGTGGGCCGCCAAGGGGCGGCGTCGCGTGAAAACCTGCCCCTCTTCGGTGTTGAGGACCACTCCGGGCACCTCGCGGAGGTCCCCGCCGCTCTCGAGGGTATCGACGAGATCCCGTATGGTCTCCTCGCCTTCGCCTTTCACGACGACGTCGATGCCGGAGCAAGCAAAGTCGCGTGGGCATACGCTCGGGTGCATGCCGCCCACGACGATGGTTGCTGCGGGTAGGAGGGGGCGCAGATGGCCGGCCACGGCGACGGTCGCGCTGACACTGGTGGTGAACGAGCAGCTGAGGGCGCATACCTCCGGGCGGAAGTCGGCCACGATCTCATCCAGGCGAGCACGTCCATCGCGGAGGCGCATGTCCACAAGGCGCAGCTCGTGACCCCGAAGAGCTCCAGCCACACACTCGATACCCAGGGGCTCGACTCGGGAAAGGCCATCGAACCCGCGTATCCGGCCAAGGCCGGGATGGATCAGGAGGACCTTCGCCATAGTGTCGATGCTATCGGGTGCTCCCTTGTGGTCCGCGCCGGTCGCGTGCGTATCCCGCGCCATTGTAGCGCGTGGCTCATCCCCGGTGGAGCCTCGGCGCGAAACCTTCTGTCGGAGGGGGGTGGTATCTTCCCTCTTGGGTATGAACGGCGTCCTCGACAGCTTTCTCCCTCCGGTCCGTGAGTGGTTCACCCGCACCTACGGCACACCCACGCCCCCACAGGACGGCGGGTGGCCCGCCATCCAGCGGGGGGAGCACACGCTGATCCTGGCCCCCACCGGATCGGGTAAGACCCTGGCGGCCTTTCTATGGGCGCTCGACCGGTTGTTCCGGCGGGGGATATCCGGCCCTCCCTCCGAGGCGGCCGGGCCGGACCAGCAGGGCGCCGAGCCGGGCGTGCGGCTGGTCTACATCTCGCCCCTCAAGGCGCTGAACAACGACATCCACCGGAACCTGCGCGTCCCGCTGGCCGGGATCCGCCGGACGGCCGAGACTCTGGGTCTGGAGCTGCCTGAGATCACGGTGGCCGTTCGCTCGGGGGACACACCCCCGCGGGAGCGGCGCGCCGTCGCTCGCAAGCCGCCCGACATCCTGATCACCACGCCTGAGTCAATCTATATCTTGCTCACGGGAGCCCAGGGCCGCGCCATGTTCCGCACAGTCAAGACCGTTATCGTCGACGAGGTGCATGCCTTGGCCGGCAGCAAAAGAGGGGTGCATCTGGCTGTCAGCCTGGAACGGCTCGAGGAGGCGGCGGACGAGCCGGTGCAGCGCATCGGGCTCTCGGCCACCATCAGGCCTCTGGAAGAGGTGGCCGGCTTCCTGGGCGGCGCTGCCTGGACCCCCGCAGGACAGCTGGAACCCCGGCCGGTCACCATCGTGGACGCGGGCTACCGCAAGCCGCTCGACCTCCGCCTCGAGACGGTAGTGGAGGACTTCCGCGAGCTTCCCGGTGGCTCGGTCTGGCCCGCGATCATCCCTCGGGTGAGCACTCTCATCGACGAGCACACCACCACCCTCATCTTCGCCAACAACCGCCGCCTGGCCGAGCGCACGGCCGACCGTCTGAACGCCTACCGGAATGTGCGCGAAGAGTCGGAGGAGGGGAGCGCTCTGATGGAGGACGGCGTGGCCACGGGGCAGGGGATCTTCGCCCTCGGCCGGGGACTGGGGAAGGCGCCATCAAGGCCCACCATGGCAGCATGTCGCGCGAGGCCCGGCTGAAAATGGAGCGCGAGCTCAAGGAGGGTGCTCTCCCCGCGCTGGTGGGTACGGCCTCCCTCGAGCTGGGCATCGACATCGGCGCGGTCGATCTGGTGGTCCACCTCCAGTCGCCGAAGGCGGTAGCCCAGGGATTGCAGAGAGTGGGCCGGTCGGGCCATCTGGTTGGCCAGACCAGCAAGGGGCGGATCTTCTCCACCCACCGGGAGGACTTGGTCGAGGCCGCGGCTGTGGTCCGAGGCATGCTGGCCGGCGACGTGGAGGCCACCACCACACCTCGAAACCCCCTCGATGTGCTGGCTCAGCAGATCGTGGCCATGGTGGCGGCGCGGGAATGGCAGGTCGACGAGCTGCTCGCGGTGGTGCGCAGGGCCTACCCGTACCGAGACCTGACTCCCCGGGCCTACCAGGCCGTCCTCGAGATGGTGAGCGGCCGCTTCTCGAGCGAGGTGCATCGCACATTGCGTCCGCGCATCCACTGGGACCGAGTGAACGGACGCCTCCTGGCCCTGCCTGGCTCACGGCTTCAGGCCCTGCTCGATGGGGGCACCATCCCCGACACCGGCAGCTTCGGGGCGTACCTCCCCGACGGCAAGACCCGCATCGGCGAGCTTGACGAGGAGTTCGTGTTCGAGACCCGGCCAGGGGACACCTTTGCCTTGGGGTCGCAGGTCTGGCGGGTCCTCGATATCGACCAGGACCGCGTGGTGGTAGTGGAAGCTCCCGGGGCGGTGCCGCGCATGCCCTTTTGGCACGGCGACTTCCCCTGGCGCCCCTTCGAGCTCGGCCAAAGAGTGGGGGCCCTTCGGCGGGAGCTGGTCGAGCAGCTGCAGGCGCTGCGGGCCGCGACCGGCACCGCGACCTTCCGCGAGGCCCTGAACCGTTCCGACCACCCCGCGGTCGCGCGAGCGGTGGCGGGATTGCGGGACAGCTGCGCCCTCGACGTGAACTCGGCGGCCGTCCTGCTCGACTACGTGGCCGGGCAGCTCGATGGTGCGGGCGCCATCTCGACCGATCGTACGGTGCTGGTGGAGGTCTTCGACGACGCTCTGGGCGATCCGCGCCTGGTGGTGCACTCGCCGTTCGGCGGCCGGGTGAACGGACCGTGGGGCTTGGCTCTGGCCGGAGCGCTGCGAGAGCGCACCGGCGTGCAGGTCGAAGTACAGACCAACGACGACGGCATTCTGCTGCGCTTCCCTGAAGCGGACGCCGACTTCCCCCTTGATATCGTCGGAGGGCTCGGTCCCGCTGAGGCCCGAGAGCGGGTGCTGCGCGAGCTACCCGACTCCGCCGTTTTCGGGGCGCGGTTCCGCCAGAACGCCGGACGGGCCCTGCTGCTGCCCGGCAGAAAAGGGGGCAAGCGCACACCATTCTGGCTGCAGAGGCTGAGGGCCCGCGATCTTCTGCAGGCGGTTAGAGGGTTCGAGGACTTCCCCATCGTTGCCGAGACCTACCGCGACTGCTTGGAAGACGTCATGGACCTGCCCCATCTGGAGCAGGTGCTCGGCGGCATCGAACGGGGGGAAATCGAGGTGGTGGCGGTGGAGTCCGCCGTGCCCTCCCCGGTGGCGCACAGCCTGCTCAGGGACTTCATCAACATCTACATGTACGAGTGGGACGTCCCGAAGGCCGAACGTCAGCTGCAGAGCCTGTCGGTCAACCGCGAGCTGTTGCAGGATCTCTTGCGGGACGTGGCCTTCGACGAACTCCTCCGCCCAGAAGCCCTCGACGACCTGCGCGCGCATCTCCAACACATAGCGGCTACAGCCAGGGCGCGCACACCCGACGAACTCGTCCTGGCGCTGGAAGATCTGGGCGACCTCACGCTGGAGGAGGTCGAGGAGCGCACGACCAGGTGCGCCTCCGCGTGGCTCGCCGCTCTGGAGTCGGAGGGCCGCGTGGCGCGCGTCGCCGTCCGCATGGCCGGTGGTGTCGAGCAACGCTGGGCTGCGGCGGAATATGCTGCCGAGTACCGGGATGCCTTCACCGGCGACCGGGGGGCGTGTTCCCGCATCCTGGAGCGCTACCTGCGGGTGGCCGGTCCGGTGACGGTCGACGCCATCCGCGCCCGCTACGCCTTTCCCCGACCGTGGCTGCAGGCAGAGCTCGAGCGGCTGGTGGACGAGCGCCGGCTCGCCCATGGCAGCTTCACCCCCGGCACGAGCCGAGCCGTCCCGCCGGCCGAGCGGACCGATGCTTCGGGCGGCGGCTCCGGTGAGGGCACGAAGGCCGCGGAGTACGTGGAAGTGACCGCCCTGGAACAGCTCCACCGGCGGACCCTGGGCATCCTGCGGCGCGAAGTGCAGGCAGTGCCCTATACCGTCTACGCCGACTTACTCGGCCGCTGGCAGCACGTCACACCCGCCGAGAGGCTCTCCGGCCTGGAGGGGCTGCGCAGTGTGTTGGAGCAGCTGCGGGCGGCGCCGATCGCGGCCCAGGTCTGGGAGAGGGACGTCCTGCCCGCTCGCCTGCGGCGCTACGACCCTGCCGATCTTGACGCCCTGGTCCAGGGCGGGGAGCTCGTGTGGGTGTTTGGCGGGGGGCCGACCCGCGTCGCGCGCGGGTGCGTTTCCTGTTCCGCGGCGAGGGGCGGGTCTTCCTCGATGTGCCGCCGGCCGACCTCGACGAGCTGGCCCCGGTCACGCGTTCGGTGCATGCGTTCCTGCGGGAACAGGGGGCGGTATTCTTCGCCGACCTGCGCGACGGGCTCGGAGTGGAGGCGCCGGCGATCGAAGCAGCGTTGATGGAGCTCGCCCTGGCGGGGCTCGCTACCAACGACGGCGTCGGGTATCTGCGACGGCTCGTGCACCAGGGCAGCCCGCGGCAGGCGGCCCTCGCGCGCGAGCGTTTCCGCAGCTCGCTCGAGGACCAGCTCCGAGAGCGGCGAGGCTCGCGGCCGCGCCGGCCGGCTGCGGGGCCGTCGGGGCACCCCGCGTATCCGTACCACCACGGGCCGGGTGTGCGGCCGGGCCGGGCGGCTTTCCGCGCCGCAGAAGAGCGGGTACGGCGCCGCCTGGGAGGAGAGGGCGCCGGCGACGAGGTGTTCGGCCGCTGGAGTCTCGTCCATCGGGTGGGGGTGCTCGGACCGGAGCTGTCCGCGGACGAGCTCGCATCCCGCAGGGCACGGCAGCTTCTGTTGCGCTGGGGGCTCGTGACCCGGGCTCACCTGAGGCGTGAAGAAGGGCCCTGGGAGTGGGCGGAGCTCTACCGGCAGCTACAACGCATGGAGATGCGGGGCGAGGTCCGGCGCGGCTATTTCGTCCGGGGGCTTCCCGGGGCGCAGTTCGCTCTGCCAGAAGTCGTGGAGCAGCTGCGGTCGCTGGCCGGCGCCCCGTCGCGCGGGGAGGAGGCTCCCCTGCTGGTGCTCAACGCCTGCGACCCCGCCAACCTGTACGCCGGGCGCCTGGGTGGCAGCGAGCCTGATGACCAGACCGTGACGTCCGAGGCGTCGGGTCTCACGGTCCCCCGAGTGCCTTCCACCTGGATCGTGCAGCAACGGGGACTCCCGGTACTGGCGGCTGAGGGCTGGGGCAGGAGACTCGTCCCGGGACCCGGTGTCGACGGTGAGATTGTGTCCGCTGCCCGGGAGATGGTGCGGGACGCGCTGCAGCACATCCGGCATCGCTGAGCGCGCCTTCCACACGCACGCCGTCGAGGCGGGGCCTGCGGGCTCGGGGCCGCACCTCAATCCTGCCAGGCCCGCGAGGAGCTCATGGAACGTCGCCATCCGGCCGATGCTTGCTCAAGGTGGAAGGCAGGTACGGACGTGGCCCGGAAAAGGGGGACGCAAGATCATGGAAGGCCTCAACGCGAAGGCACGGATCTCCAGGGTGTGGGCCTTACGGGTCGGCCGGCGCAGGTTCTTACAGCTGGTTGGGGTGACCGGGTTGTCGGCGGTGCGGGCGTTCGTACCCGCGGGCCCGGGCGCGGTCCCAAGGCTGCTCGGTGGGCCGGGCATCGGCAGGGCGGCCGCTGCCCCGGCGGCGTCACTGGTGCGCTCTCTGTCGGTCCCGGACGCGGCGTACTCCGTTCTCTGGGGTGACCTCCATACCCACAACGTCTACTCCGACGATGCCGCAGAGATCGGGACCACCGCTGGTCCGGTCGAGGCCCTGGCCTACGCGCGTGACGCAGCCAAGCTCGATTTCGTGGCCATCACCGATCACGCCGAGTTCCTGTCGGCCGAGGAGTGGACCGGCATCCAGAAGGCGTGTGCCGAGGCGTACCAACCTGGGGTGTTCGTTGTGTTCCCGGGCTTCGAGTACACCAACTCGAGTCGCGACGCCGGCTGCGGACACAAGTGCGTGATCTTCGCCACGGACACGGTCACCCCGGCTCCGATAGGGTTCGATGGCGAGAACACCGCCGTGGATCTGTGGCAGCAACTGGCGGGCTACGAGGCCCTCACCATTCCGCATCATCCCGCGAAGGGGCACGCGGTCGCCTTGGCGCCCATGAGCACAGACTGGGACTATGTGAACGCATCGTTGATGCCGGTGGTCGAGATCTACTCGGCTCACGGGAACTCCGAGGCCTATGGAGAGGAAGAGCCCGTGCAGGCTTTCCGCCCGGAGCGGAGCGTGGAGGCCGCGCTCGAGCGGTGGCTGGAGGACCATGATCCGGGCTACAAGTTGGGCATCCTGGCTTCGACCGATACCCACCTGGCCACTCCGGGCGCCGTCGAGGAGGACGCCTCGCACGTCGTCCCCAAGCTCGAGGGCGACTACACCGGGGGCCTGGTTGCGGTGCTGGCCACCGAGCGGACCCGGGAGGCCGTCTTTACGGCCCTCAAGCAGAAGCGCACCTATGGCACGTCGGGTCCCCGCATCGCGCTTTCCTTCACGGCCTCTTTCGGCCGCGCGGCGACCATCATGGGCGGCACGCTCGAGACCCCGAAGGGGGCGGTCCCCGTCAGGCTGCGCGTCACGACCTCGGGCGACACGGCGGGCATCGACCGCATCCGCCTCGTCAAGAACGGTCAGGTGCTGACCGAGGTCGAGGCCGACGCACTGGATCTGACCGACATCGCCCAGGACTGGGCTTATTACCGGGTCAAGGTCTATCAGCAGCCGACACCCGGGTGGGATGGCTCGATGGTCCAGGAGCGGGCCTGGTCCTCACCGGTGTGGGTGGAGATGTCCACCGAGCCGGCCTTCTCCGACATCGCCGGAACGGCTTACGAACCGGCCATCAATGTGCTGGCTGCGGAACAGGTCATCGGGGGCTACGAGGACGGCACCTTCCGGCCCGCGGATCCCGTCCGCCGCGCCCAGTTCGCCAAGATGATCGTGGGAGCGCTCGGGCTGCCGGTATCCGAGGGGGCGGTTCCCTGTCCCTTCGTCGATGTGGAGAAGCCGGCCGATGACCTCTACCCCGACGACTACGTGGCGGTGGCGGCGCAGTACGGCATCACGAAAGGCATAAGCGCCAGTGCCTTCGAGCCGTACACCCCCATCACTCGGGCGCAGGTGATCACCATGGTCGTCCGAGCGGTGGACGCCGTGTACCCGGGGGTCCTCCAGGACCCGCCGGAGGATTGGCTCGGCGTGGCCGATACGTCCGATCCCACCCACGGGGCGAACATCTCCCGAGCGGAGTACAACGGACTGCTCGAGGGTCTGCCCTTGCAGGGGTGGGATGTCTACAGCGCGGCCGATCGGCAAGAGGTTGCCCAGGTTCTGTACAACATGCTGGTGGTCACACTTCCCTGAGCTCGGGTGATTTCCGGGCGCCCCCTTCCCGTACCGCCCGGTCTGGGGGTCACGAGTCGAGCGGCCTGCCGTGCATGATCCGCACAGAACTAACCGCAATGATGCCAAATAGTCACAGAAGCCTTGTAATGGGTGCGCAACACGCATAGAGTGCGACGTGGTAGAAGTAGTCTCACGGGGCGCCATACCCGCCGGGAGGGCACGGATGAACCACGAGGACAGGCCTGCACCGGGGGGGCTCGACGAGGTCGATCTGCAGATCGTAGCCGCATTGCGCGAGGACGGCCGCACCGCCTTCTCCGAGATCGCGCGGAATCTGCGCGTGTCTCCCGGGATGATCCGCATGCGCTACCAGCGTCTCGTGCAGGAGGGGATCCTGCGGGTGACCGCCATCACCAACCCGGCGCGGACCGGTCGGGCCCTCATGGCCCATGTCGGCCTCAAGGTCGATCTGGCCCGGGTGCGTGAGGTAGCTGCGGCCGTCGCTGACCTACCCGAGGTAGTCTATCTGGCCGTGCTCGCCGGGTCGCACGACCTGATGGCCGAGGTCCACTGCGAGGACACTCAGCATCTGCTGGCCTTCCTCTCCGAGAAGCTCCATGCCATAGACGGGGTGCGAGACTCGGAGACCCTCGTCATCTTGGACATCGTCAAGGAGATCTACTATTAGCCGCGGACGAGGAGGACCGATGCACGTCTATCTCTTGGGTCTGGGAGCCATCGGTTTCGTGACCGCACAAGACCTGGCGGCCGGAGCCGATTTCGACCGCCTGACGCTGGCCGACTTCAGCCTGCGGGCGATCGAACGGGTGAAGGCCCGCGTCGGCGAGCCGTCCAAGGTGACCTACCAGCAGATCGACGCGGGAGACGGGGCAGCACTGGAGGCCGCCTTCCGCGATGTCGACCTGGTGATCAACGCCCTGGAGCCATCGTTCAACGTCAGCGTCATGCAGGCCTGTCTTCGTTCGCGGGCCAACTACATGGATCTGGCGCAAGGGGGTCCCCGCTACCACACGGGCACCCCCGACAGCTTCGAGTTCCTGGGGTGGAGCCAGCAGTTCAAGGACATCGGCCTGCTCGGCATTCTGGGCATGGGCATGGACCCGGGGGTCACCAACGTCCTGGCCCGCTACGGCGCCGACCGCATGGACCAGGTCTGGCACATTGGCGTGCGCGACGGCGACAACGCCGTCGTGCCGGGCATGGAGGGGACGTTCTTCACACTTTGGAGCCCCGCCATCGCCATCGAGGAGTGCCTGATGCCCGCTATGATCTGGGAGGACGGCGAGCACAAGCGCATCGGGGTGTTCGAGGAGGCCGAGATCTTCCCGTTCCCCGAGCCGTTGGGGCCCCAAGAGTGTTACACGGTCGACCACGAGGAAGCCAAGACAATTCCCCTCTACCTCCCCGGGATCCAGGAGAAGGGCCTCAAGCGCTGCGAGTTCAAGTATCAGCTGGACGCTGATTTCATCGACGTGATGAAGGTGTTGGGCAAGCTCGGTTTGAACTCCCCCTGGCCGGTGAACGTCAAGGGCCAGATGGTGGCGCCTCGCGACGTGGTGGTGGCTCTCATGCCCGACCCGGCCGAGGTGGAGGGTGAGGCCACTGGCTGGGGTCTGATCGGGACGCTGATCGAGGGGCGCAAAGACGGCCAGGAGCAGAAGCTCTTCTACTACGTCAAGAACTCCTACGAGGATTGTCGCCGGGAGCTGGGGGCTACCGCCGTCGCCTACCAGACAGGCCGGCCGCCGGCGGCCGTGGCGGAGCTGTTCGCGCGAGGGGAGCTGACTATCGGCGGCAGGATGCCGTCGGGCTGTTATCCTTGCGAGAGTTTCGATCCGGAGCCCCTCGTGAAGAATCTGGCCCGGCATAACATCGTCATGGAGGTCGCCGATCTCTCCGCCGTACGTGCGTAGTGCTCGGGCGCCCCGCCCTCGCGAACGGCACGCGGCAGCTCGTTGAAGAGATGGGGGCGACGTGGCGGTCCCTTCGTGTTGTCTGCCCGGCGGCGCCCGGGTGCAGCCGGGGGTTCCGCGCCTGACGCCACGGGAAGAACGACAGCATCATGAGCGTTTCGCGGCCGGTCTGGATCTGGCTTGGCTCCGGTGCGGTTGGGTATGCCAGGAGGTGCCGAGCCGCGACGGGTTCGAATCCCAGACCGACGGGCGTACCCTCCGTACGAGGGCGGAGACGGGTGAAACTGAGGAGCGACACGGTGACGCAACTGATCGAGCCGGACCTCCGCGTTCCCGCGCGGGCGGAGCGTCTGCGGGGCCCTCGCGGCGAGGGCGAGGTGTAGAGCGCTGTCTGGAGGTCATCGGAAGTCGCTGACGGCCCTGGCCGTCACCCCGGCCGTCGTGGCGCTCCTCATCCTGGCGGGCCACTACCTGCGTTCCTTCGCGCCCCCCTTCATGGTCCTGTACCTGCTTCTGCCCGTCCTGCTTCTGGTGCGCCGGTCTTGGGCGGTCCGGGTTGTCCAGGCGGCTCTTTTCTTCGGGTCGCTGGAGTGGGTCATCTCCGCGCTCTCGCTCGTTGGCGAGCGCAGAGCGTTGAGGGAGCCGTATGGACGGGCGGCCGGCATCCTGGCCGGCGTGGCGGCGTTCACCGTGCTGGCCGCGATGCTCCTGGAGACAGCCGGGCCCCGGCACCGATATGGCCTACGGACCGGACGCTTCTTCCAGACTGCCCCGAAGGACACGGACTGATCCGGGCGGGCGGCTGAGTATCGGTCGGAGCTCGATCTGGAGGGCCGACTGGGCAGTCTCGGCCATCGAGCCGAGGATCGCCTGCGCAAAGCGGAAGAGTCGGCTCCCAAGGTCCGCGAGAAGACGAAGCAGGTCAGCGCACGAGCGGCACGCGCGGCCAGCCGACACGCCCATGAGTCGCTGCGCCAAGTCGCAGGTCGTCCCGGGCCTCCCAGTGCGCGCGGTGCGGGCTTGTGGGTCACGCGCCGGTCGGCGCCGTACGCCCGTCGATCAGACGCAGGCTCGCGTCGGCCTGCTCGGCCATGCGTGTGTCGTGGGTGACCATGACGCAGGTCATGGCCCGGGCGTGGATCTGTGCGCGGAGCAGCTCCAGCACCTGGTTGCCGTGCTGCGTGTCCAGATTCGCCGTGGGTTCGTCGACCAGCATGATCTCGGGCTCGTTCATCAGCGCTCGTGCGACGGCCACCCGCTGACGTTCCCCCCCCGAGAGCATGGCAGGACGGTGCCCGGCCCGCTCCTCGAGACCGAATTCCGCGAGCAGCGACTTGGCTCGGGTACGATCCCGACCGGTGATGCGACCGGAGAGGTGTGGCACGAGCAGCAGATTCTCGCGGGCAGTCAGATAGGGGAGTAGATGGTGCTCCTGGAAGACGAGGCCCACGTACCGCCGCCGGAAAGCGGCGGCCTCCCGGGGCGACCGCAGGTGGATCGGCCGGCCGCCGAGGACGATCTCTCCCTCCGTGGGATGTAGGAGTCCGGCGATGATGGAGAGGAGCGTCGTCTTACCGGAGCCCGACGGCCCCAGGACGGCCAGCAACTGACCTGGTTCGAGAGAGAACGACACATCGTCGAGGGCTCTGACGGCCGTACGGCCGTGCCCATAGTGCTTGCTGATGTTTCTGACCTCCAACATGCGCATCACGATGCCTAATGCTCGGCCCGGTCGAGGGCGGTGGCCGGGTCGATCGAGAGGATGCTGCGGAGCGAGAAGAGGCTTCCGACCAAGGCCATGAGGTAGACGGCCGCCAGACTGATGAGCCAGCGGCCCACCTGAGGATCGAAGGCCATCGTCGGCGGCATGGAGCTCCCGGATCCCAACGCTAGGGCGATGCCGATGAAGGCGGCAGCGGAAACCAGCACAATGATCTGCAGGAGAAGCTGGCGGTACAGATACCCATCCGACGCACCCAGAGCCTTGACGGCGGCGATCTGGCCGGTCTTGTTGAGCGTCATGATGTAGAAGAACACACCGATGACCAGCGCCCCGATGAGCAACGAGACGACCTGGATGGCGTTCACCGCCAGCACCATGACGGGCATGCCGTTGCCCGCCTCAGCCGCCTCGGCGGGAGTGGTCACCTCGAAGGCTGGCTCAAGCTCGGCGGCCAGATCATCCACCGTGGTACCTGCGGTCAGATCGACCGCTGCGATCGAGGCTCCACCTTCCAGGCTGGCGGATTGAGTGGCTGGGGATCCCCCTGAGTCTTCTGCGACCTCGCCCCTCAAAGCCGAGGCGACGTAGAGGTCCGCCCAAGTGACCATGTCGACGTAGAAGGCGGGTGTCATGACGTAGCGCCGCCCTTCGGTGAAGGCGATGATTTTCAGCTCCCGATCGATGGGGGTGAGGGGCACGGTGTCCCCGACCGCGAGGCCTTCGGCCTCGGCGGTCACATCCACGATGGCCTCGCCGGGGCCGGGCGGCCCGCTCGATCCGGCCACGATAGGCAGCTGGTCGAAGCGGCCGCCCAGCCCGAAGACCCGGGCGTCGAAGACCTCGCCCCCGGCCTCGACGGAGATCATGGCGTGGCCAACCCCGTACACTTCCCGTACCCCCGGAGTCCGGCGGATGGTCTCCATGTCGGCGGTGGTCAGAAGGCTGCGCTCCAGGGCCAGTTGGGTGTCGCCTTGGAACACCAGGGCGTCCGCCGCGAGCGTGCCCTTGGCGCCGGTCATCCCGGTGACCAAGCCCTCCGACATGGCCGACATCAGCATGGTCAACGAGACCACCAGGCCTATGATCAGGGCGATCAGACTGAACTTGAGCTTGCTGCCGAGAAGCTCCTTGAGGGCGAGCATGCCGCTCCCGTTCCTGGTTGGTTGCGTCGCCCCCGATGATAGCCGAAAACTAGAACCGGCCTTAGTAGAACTCGTTTCAATACGAGGCCTTAGGAGAGATCGCGGATGCGTGCAGGCCGGGGTTCGATCCTCGAAGGGCGTGGTGAGGTGGAAACGAGGCTGAATGAGCTGGTCGAGGGGCCCTGCAGCGAGCACGCGGACTGGGGCCAGTGCTGGCTGGGACCCAAGATGGACAGCCGCCGGCTGGGGCTGGCCGAGCACCAAGGGCTCTCCGACAACCCCGCTCCGGGCACGGGGGCGGAGCCTCCCGATGAGTTCATCGTTCTCATCTACGATCGGACGGTGGCGCCCGTGGCCCGCGAGAGGGTGCTCGATGCCATCCGGATCGAGTGACCCTCGGGCTCCGCCGGTCCACCGGCTCAGGGTGCCGAGTCGAGATGTCGTAGCCACTCCAGCAAGGGCACCAGGGGCCGGTAGTAGCCGAAGGAGAGGTCCAGAAGCTCTGGGCTGTGCAGCTCGGAGGGCGGAGCAAGGGTCACACCGGCGAATAGCCCGCTATGGCGCAGGAGCTTGGCTCGGGGATGGTAGGGGTCGTATCCCCGGGGCACCCTCTTGTACGTCTCGCCCCAGACGTCGTAGCCGTCCTTCCGCAGTGCCTCCATGATCTGGGCCAGGCGAGGGCCGAGCTCCTCGCCGACGACGGCCTTGCGATAGGCCTCGAGCACTCGTTTGGGAAAGGCATGCAGCCCGCCGCCCAGCATCAGCTGGTGGGCCTCTAGGTGGAAGTAGAAACCGGGGGATTCTCCCTTGCTTCGCTCGCCGGCGGTGAAGGGGATGCCCACGTGGGTCTTGTAGGGTGTCTTGTCCTTGCTGAAGCGTAGGTCGCGGTAGATGCGAAAGAGCGAGGCCCGCAGCGGCGGCCCGGGCGCGATCGCGCTCAGCCGTTCGGCCATCTCCTCCCCGAAGGCGAGGGCCGGTTCCTTGAGGCTCGACTCGTACTCGCCCTTGTGCGCGTCGAACCAGGTCTTGTTATTGTTTACGGCCAGCTCCGCCAGCAGCGTCAGGGAGCGCGGGGGAAAGCCTTCGAACGTCAAGGCAGCCATGAGATCACCTCCGTTGCGTGCTCTTCCCTGTGCGGGGACTGCATACACCCGCGGGTTGGGCTTGCCCGGCCCTGCTGACGGCCGTGGCGGGTGCCAGTCGGAAAACCTTGCGCCCGACCCCCGCCCACGGGCGGAAGAGCGTGGCGCCGCGTTGGCGGCCCGCGATCCAAAGAATCTCAGAAGCGGGCGTGCGTAAGCGGGGCGCACGGGTACAAGATGCACATATGTCGGAGGCGCGAGGCGCGAAGTCCGGGCTTTGCGGCCCACAGCATGTCGCACCGATGGGACACAGAGATCAGAGGAGGCGTGGACATGGCGAGGAGCGCGATCGTGTGGTTCGATCTACCCGTGACCGACATGGAGCGGGCGCGCAGATTCTACGCCGAAGTTCTGGGGGCCGAGGTGCCCCTCATGGAAGGCAGCGACGGTAGAGTAGCTCTATTCCCCATGGATCCCGACGGCGAGGTGGGCGGCGACCTTGCTTTGGCCGACGAGCCGGCACAGGGCCTGACCACCGTGCCCGGCACGCAGGGGGCCACCGTCTACTTCGACGGCGGTCCCGACCTGCAGATCGTGCTCGACAGGGTCGAGCCCGCCGGTGGCAAGGTCCTGCAGCCCAAGGCCTTCATGGGTGAGCAGATCGGCTACATCGCCTTCTTCCTCGACAGCGAGGGAAATCGGGTGGGCGTGCATTCGCGCGCGTAGGGACCACGGCGACCGCGGCCTTCCGCGATTGGATCGCCACCCGCGACCGTGGAAGGAGCGAAGTCGCCTCGTTGCATCGCAGGCCAGGAAAGGAAGATGCAGATGGCGGCATTCCCCGAATCCGGGATGGAGCTCACCCACATCCTGGTCGTGCGAGACCTCGAGGTTTCGCGACGCTGGTACCAGGAGGTTCTGGGCGCCCGTCTTTACCGCGAATACGGGGGCACCTCCGCGGTGTTCGACTTCCAGGGCGCCTGGTTGCTCCTGGTGACCGGGGGTGGCCCCACTCCCGACAAGCCCGGGGTGACCTTCGCGGCGCCTGGCGATCCCGGCACGGTCAGTCACTCCTTCACCATCCGTGTGCCCGACTGTCGGGCCGCGTATGAGACCTTGAAGGAGCGGGGGGCCGAGTTCCTCACCCCTCCTTACGATTGGGGTCCTGAGATCCGCTGCTTCTTCCGCGACCCCGACGGCAACCTCTTCGAGATCAGCCAGGGGGCTTCGAGCGCCTGAAACTCAGGTGCGCCGGGCGAAGCCAAGCGGACTCTCGCCAAGGCTGGCGCTTATCGCCCCTAGCTCCGCTTCCGCGTCCCGCCCAACCTCCTGTATCATCCCTCCTGACCTTTAATCGTGCCCCGTGAGGCCGAAAGGAGCTGAAGCTGCCGCGCCGCGCCGATATCCACAGGATCATGCTGCTGGGCTCGGGCCCCATCGTCATCGGGCAGGCCTGCGAGTTCGACTACTCCGGCACCCAGGCCTGCAAGGTGCTGCTGGAAGAGGGCTACCAGGTTGTCCTCGTGAATTCCAACCCCGCCACCATCATGACCGACCCGGCCTTTAGCCACCGCACCTACATCGAGCCCCTGGTGCCGGAGGTGGTGGCCAAGATCATCGCGAAGGAGCGTCCGGACGCACTCTTGCCCACTCTGGGGGGGCAGACGGCCCTCAACTTAGCGGTGGCCCTGACCGAGGACGGCACCCTGGAGCGCTACGGGGTGGAGCTCATCGGGGCCAACTACGCCGCCATCCACCGGGCCGAGGCCCGCGACGAGTTCCGGACCACCATGGCCTCCATCGGTCTGCGCGTACCGGAGTCGGCGGTGGTCAGGAGCCTGGAGGAGGCCCACGCTGCCCTAGCGTCGGGCCTGCGTCTGCCCCTCATTGTGCGCCCCAGCTTCACTCTAGGCGGCCACGGAGGCGGCGTCGCCGACAGTCGCGAGGTTTTCGACATGGTGGTCAAGGCCGGCCTGGACGCCTCGCCTACGCACCAGGTACTGCTCGAGGAGTCAGTCATCGGCTGGAAGGAGTTCGAGCTGGAGGTCATGCGCGACCTCAAGGACAATGTGGTCATCGTCTGCTCCATCGAGAACGTCGACCCCATGGGCATCCACACGGGCGACTCCATCACCGTGGCCCCTCAGCAGACCCTCACCGACGTCCAATACCAGCGCCTGCGTGACGCCTCCCTCGACATCATCCGAGCCATCGGCGTGGAGACCGGCGGCTCCAACATCCAATTCGCCTACTCGCCCGAGACCGACGACCTCATGGTCATCGAGATGAACCCCCGGGTCAGCCGTTCGAGCGCCCTGGCCAGCAAGGCTACCGGCTTCCCCATAGCCAAGATCGCCGCCAAGCTGGCCGTGGGCTACACGCTCGACGAGATCCCTAACGACATCACCAAGAAGACCCCGGCCTGCTTCGAGCCCACCATCGACTACGTGGTGGTGAAGACGCCCCGCTGGGCCTTCGAGAAGTTCCCGCTGGCCGACGCCCGCCTGACCACGCACATGAAGAGCGTGGGGGAGAACATGGCCATCGGGCGCACCTTCAAGGAGGCCTTCCAGAAGTCGATGCGCTCCCGGGAGCTCGACGTGCGCCCTGACATCCCGGATGACAACGGGGCCCTGCTCGCCATGATCGCCATCCCATCCGCCGAGCGCTACGATCTCATCCTGGAAGCCATCCGCCGCGGGGTGACCCTGGAGTCGATCTTCCGCGCAACGATGATCGACGAGTGGTTCCTCGAGGAGTTCCGGGAGATCATCGAGGCCGAGAACCGTCTCAAGTCCTTCGCTGTTCGCCCTGCCTTCGCCGAGTCCCTGCCGCCCACCGCCGGTCCCCGCCACGAGGCACAGATGGGGCCCGCCCTCGCCGGCGAGGCCGCCGCGGGGGCCAATCTGTCCGCGGTCGCCGCCTCGGGACCTCCGGCCGAGGGCTCGGCCGCTCTGGCTACGTTGCCCCGCGAGGAGCTACGGCAGGCCAAGCGGCTGGGTTTCAGCGACGGACGCATCGCCAAGCTTCTGGGTTGCACCGAGCCCGAGGTGCGGGCCCGTCGTCTCGAGGACGGCATCACCCCCGCCTACAAAGCGGTCGACACCTGCGCTGCGGAGTTCGAAGCCTACACACCCTATTTCTACTCCAGCTACGACGAGGAGAACGAGGCCCTCCCCGGGGAGAAGGAACGCGTGATCATCCTGGGTTCGGGCCCCAATCGCATCGGCCAGGGGATCGAGTTCGACTACTGCTGCGTGCACGCGGTCATGGAGATGCGCGAGCAGGGTTATGACGCCATCATGGTCAATTGCAACCCCGAGACGGTCTCCACCGACTACGACACCTCCGACCGCCTCTATTTCGAGCCTCTCACCTTCGAGGACGTGCTCAACATCGTCGAGAACGAGAAGCCCAAGGGGGTGATCGTGCAGTTCGGGGGGCAGACCCCGCTCAAGATCGCCGAGCAGCTGCACGAGGCGGGAGTGCCCATCCTGGGCACCAGTCAGGAGGCCATCGATCTGGCTGAGGACCGGGAGCGCTTCGGCGGCGTGCTCCAGAAGTTGGGCCTGCAGGCGCCCCCCTACGGCACGGCCCGCTCGGCCGAGGAGGCTCTGGCCATCGCCGACCGCATCGGCTACCCGGTTCTGGCCCGGCCCAGCTACGTCCTGGGCGGCCGGGCCATGGAGATCGTCTACGACCGGGCTTCCCTGGAGCGCTACATCCATACGGCCGTCAAAGCCTCGCCCCGCCACCCGGTGTTGATCGACCGCTTCCTGGAGCGCAGCATGGAGATCGACGTCGACGCCGTCTGCGACGGTGACGACGTCTACATCGGGGCGGTCATGCAGCACGTGGAAGAGGCCGGGGTGCATTCGGGCGACTCGGCCTGCGTCATCCCTCCGGTGACCCTGGGCGATGAGGTCGTGCGTCGCGTCGAGGAGCAGACGGCCGCTCTGGCCCTGGAGCTCGGTGTCATAGGCCTCATGAACGTGCAGTACGCGCTGCAGCAGACCGACGAGGGTAGCACCATCTATGTGCTCGAGGTCAACCCCCGGGGCAGCCGTACGGTGCCTTTCGTGAGCAAGGCCACCGGCGTGCCTCTGGCCCGGGTGGCCACCAAGGTGATCGCCGGGCACAGGCTGCGGGACCTGGACCTGCCGGGCTGGGAGGAGTCGGTGGCGGCGGGGCGGGTGCCCCGCCGCCGCGACCTGACCCACGTGGCCGTAAAGGAGGCCGTGCTCCCCTTCCCGCGCTTCCCCGGGGTCGACACCACGCTGGGTCCCGAGATGAAATCCACCGGCGAGGTCATGGGGGTGGGCCCCAGCTTTCCAGTGGCCTTCGAGAAGGCCCAGCTGGCCGCCGGCGACCGCCTTCCGTCCAAGGGCACGGTCTTCATCTCGGTTTGCGACGCGGACAAGGAAGCCGCGGTGGGGGTGGCGAGCACTTTGGCCCGGCTCGGCTTCCGGCTGCTGGCCACCGAGGGCACCTACCTGACGCTGGGACGCAATGGCATCGAGCCTGAGCTGGTGCTCAGGTACAGCCAGGGGCTCCAAGCCCGAGAGGCGGCCACCGCCCGGGCCAAGCGCAACGGCGGGGTGGACTGCGGCCATGATATCGTCACGATCGTCGACTTGATCGAGGCCGGTGAGGTCGACTTGGTGGTCAATACCCCCCGGGGCCGCGGGGCCCGGGCCGACGGCTACGAGATCCGCCGAGCCGCGCTGCGGCGCGGCGTACCCGCCATCACCACCATCGCCGCGGCTCAAGCGGCCGTCCAGGCGATCGAGGCGAGCTTCGGCGGGGAGGTGACGGTCACCTGCCTGCAGGAACTGTACCCCGGCCGTGGCCGCTGAGGTCGGCTTGGCCGCGAGGGCGCACGTGAACCCGGCTCCGGAACTCCAACCTTCGCCGCGCACGCCGCCGAACTCCGGCTGCCGCCTGGCCCGGGTGGCCGCCCGGCAGAAGCTGGGCTCCATGTTCGTTCTTCGCCTGCGCGCACCGGGGTGGCCCGGAGGCGCGCCCGGACAGTTCGCCCTGCTACGGCACGAGGCCTCGGCTCGTTTCCTGCCCCGGGCCTTCAGCTTGCACGCTCAAGACGGCGAGCTGGTCTCCTTCCTCATCGCTCCCGTCGGCCCGGGAACCGAAGAGCTGGCCGAGGCAGGCGTAGGGGAGGGCGTCCACGTTCTGGGCCCGCTGGGCCACGGCTTCGACCTCACGGAGATCCTGGCTGGCACGCCCAGGCGGCTGGTCGTGGTCGGCGGCGGCGTGGGTGTGGCCCCCTTCCGCCTGCTGCTCGACCGTCTGACCACCCACGCCGCCGCCACTCTTCCCGAGGTGGTCGTCCTCTTCGGCTTTCGCGACGACGTCCAGGCGGAATGTCTAGCGGCCTTCGAGCCGGCCGTCGACCGTTTGAGGGCTCGGGGGGCCGCCGTCGAGCTCGAGACCATCTGCGAGGACGGCAGCCTGGGCCGGGCCGGCCTGGTCACCACGCTGCTGCAGGAGGTCGGCCTCAGCGCCGGTGACGCTATCCTCGCCTGCGGAGCCCACGCCATGTGCCAGGCCGTCTGGGACCTCGGTCTCGCGGCCGGCGGCGTGCGCGCCTGGTTCAGTCTGGAAGCGGGCATGGCCTGCGGCGTGGGTTCATGTCACGGCTGCGTCATCCGCCTGGCCGACGGATCTCTGGCCAAGGTCTGCCGCCGGGGGCCGGTCTTCGGCGCCGGCGAGGTCTTCGGCGAAAGCCGCCATCCGTGCGCAGTGCCCGGAGGCGACCGGTGATCGATCTTTCGGTCAGCCTGGGACCCCTGCGCCTGAGCCACCCCTTGATCAACGCCTCGGGCACCCTCGACCTCTTCGAGGTGGCCGCCGGTCTGGGCGACGCCATCCTGGCAGATCCACCCGTGGCGGCCTACGTACCGAAGACGGTGACCCTGAAGCCTCGGCCGGGCAACGATCCGCCCCGCATCGTCGAGGTGGAGGCGGGCATGCTGAACTCCATCGGCCTCCCCAACGCCGGCGTCGAGGCCTTCGTGGCCGACGAGCTGCCGCGCCTTCTGGCCCTGCCGCGGCCCTTGATCCTGAATGTGGGCGGCTTCGCGCCCGGGGAGTACGCCCTGGTCGCGGCCCGGCTGCGCCGGGCCCTCCAGCTTCACCTGGGTGGGGGGCCGCCGGACGGACCCTCGCCGTCGAGCGATGAGATTCGCGCGGCCGTGGGGGGCGATCTGCCCGCGTGGACGGCCCGCGTCGGTCTGGAGCTCAACGTCTCCTGTCCCAATGTGCACTCGGGCTGTATGTCCATCGGCGCCGACCCGGGAGAGACTCGGGTTGCGGTCGAGGGTGCGCGGGCCGAGTGGCCCGGATTGCTGGTGGTCAAGCTCACGCCCAATGTCACCAACGTGGTGCCCGTCGCCCAGGCGGCGGCCGAGGCGGGGGCCTCGGCCATCTCGCTGGTCAACACCTTCAAGGGGTTGGTGCTCGATCGGGTGACGCTGCGACCCTACCTGGGTGGCGTCACCGGTGGGCTCTCCGGCCCGGCAATCAAGCCGCTGGCCCTGCGCTTCGTCTACGAGGTGGCGGCCGCCGTGGATGTGCCCCTCATCGGTATGGGCGGCGTGACCTCGGTCCAGGACGTGCTGGAGTTCATGGCCTGCGGCGCGTCGGCTGTGGCCGTGGGGGCAGCCGGGTTCCGCGATCCCTGGCTGCCCGCCCGCCTGGCCGCGGAGCTGGGTTTGGCGCTGGAGGGTCGCGGATGGAGCCTTTCCGACCTCGTCGGGCGGGCCCATCGGCGCTGAGGCCCGGACGATTCCGGTCCCCAATCCTTAGAAACAGCAGAAACCTGTTGCGTCCGCCGACTCGGTGCGCAATAATCCCGTCTATGAACAAGCCTTCTGCCACATCGACGCAGACGCCGGAACGTAGTCGCCAGCAGCGCATCGAAGCGCTGCATAGGGCCAACGGCATCCGCACAGAGAGGGCCCGGTTGAAGGACCTTCTGCGCCAAGGCGAGGTCTCCATTCACGAGGTCCTGACCGATCCGCCCGACTACCTCCACACTGCCAAGGTCTTCGATATCATCCTGGCCGTCCCCAAGTTCGGGCGCGTCAAGACCTCGCGGGTCCTGGAGCGTTGCCGGGTCAGCCCCTCGAAGACGGTGATCGGCCTCACTCCGCGCCAGCGCCGGGAGCTCGTCGAGATCCTCAAAGACTGACCGGCGAGGCGACTATCGCCAGGCTCATCGTCATCTCCGGACCCTCGGGTGCCGGTAAGGGCACGCTCATCGCGCGCGTTCTGCCTCTCTTCGGCGACCTGGTAGTCTCGGTGTCGGCCACTACCCGCCTTCGTCGCGCCGGCGAGCGCGAGGGGCGAGAGTACTTCTTCATGTCGCGAGAGGACTTCGTCCGCCGGGTGGAAGAAGGGGCCTTCCTGGAGTGGGCCGAGTACGGGGGCAACCTGTACGGCACACCGGCCGCGGCCGTGGAGGCTTATCTGGCCAGCGGGCGCGATGTCATCCTGGAGATCGAGCTCCAGGGAGCCCGTCAGGTGAAGGAGCGGGTGAATGACGCCCTCCTGGTGTTCATCGCTCCTCCCGATCTTGGGGAGCTCGAGCAGCGACTCCGCCGGCGCAACACCGAGTCGCAGGATGCCATCGCCCGGCGCATGGAGCATGCCCGCGAGGAGATGGACGAGCTGGCTCGCGATATGGTCCGCAAATCGCGTGAGTTCCACTATGTTATAGTGAACGACGACGTCGAGGCCGCCGGAGAGGCGCTACGCGATGTCATCGAAGATATCCGAGCGAACGATCCGGAGAGGTGGCCGCGGGCATGAACAAGCCCACCGTCGAAGACATCATCAAGGGCATGATGATGACGCAAGAAGATCCCACCGAGAAACCCAGCCGCTACGCGGCCGTCATGGTCGTCGCCAAACGCGGGCGGCAGATCAACAGCTATTACCGTAGCCTGGGCGAGGGTGGGGCCTTCGAAGACATCGCGCCACCACTTGTGACCACCGCCTCGCGGAATTACCTCACCATCTCCATGGAAGAGGTGGCCCGCGGTGAGATCGCCTACCGGATCCGCAGCGAGAGCGCGTAGCAGAGCTACGGGCGCAGCCGAGGACGCCGCTTCGCGCCGCCCAATGCGGCCGCAGCGGCCAACGCTTCGTATTGAAACGAGCTCCCAGCTCCTGAGGCCTACTCCGGACTCCGCCAGCGCATGACCGGCCAGCCAACCGTCCTTTTGGGTGTCACCGGGGGATCGCCGCATACAAGTCGGCCGAGCTGCTCCGCGGTCTCCAGAAAGCGGGCATGGACGTACGGGTCATCATGACCCAGGCGGCGACCCGCTTTGTCACGCCGCTGACTTTCGAGACCCTCTCCGGTCATCAGGTGCACGTGGGGGACCTCCTCCGGGCCGACTCCACCATCGCCCACATCGAGGAGGGCAACGCCGCCGACATCATGGTGGTCGCTCCGGCCACGGCCAACACCCTGGCCAAGATGGCCGCCGGCATGGCCGACAATCTGCTGACCGCCACCTACCTGGCCTACAGCGGTACGGTGGTGGTAGCCCCCTCGATGAACACCAACATGTGGAATCACGCGGCCACACAGAAGAATGTGGCCGCGCTGCGGGAGCATGGGGTCTACGTGATCGAACCGGGGGCGGGCGAGCTGGCCTGCGGCGTGTACGGTTCGGGGCGCATGGCCGACCCCGAGAGCATCGTAGCCGAGGTCAAGTACCGTCTCCAGGTAGAGCGCAAGACCGACCTGCGCGGGCTTCGGGTGGTCATCACGTCGGGCGGTACGCGCGAGCCCATTGACGCCGTGCGCTACATCGGCAACCGCAGCTCGGGCAAAATGGGCGCCGCCCTGGCTCGGGGAGCCTTCGACCGGGGGCGGCGGTCCACCTGGTGAAGGCAAACGTCGACCTGGCTCTGGCACCGGGGGTCACCGAGGTCGCGACGCCCACCGCCGGCGAGATGTACGCTGAGGTCATGCGCCTGCTGCCCCAAACCGACATCCTCATCATGGCGGCCGCGGTGGCCGACTATTCGGTTGTCGATCCCACCGGCGGGAAGATCGGCAAGAGTATGGAGGACCTCTCGGTGAACCTGGTGCCTACCACTGACATCCTCTGCGAGGTGGCCAACGAGAAGGGCGAGGAGCAGTTCATTGTCGGCTTCGCCGCCGAGTACGGGGCGGCGGGTCTGGAGCGGGCCCGCATGAAGCTGATCCGCAAGCACCTGGACATGATCGTCTTCAACGACATCTCGCGCAGCGATATCGGCTTCAACTCCGACTACAACGAGGTGGTCATCCTCACGCCGCGGGGAGAGACGAGGGTGGAGCGGGCGCCCAAAGAGACCATCGCCGAGATCATCCTCGACCACATCGCCCGCGAGCTACGCTCGAGGCGGGAGGAGTTCCTGCCGGTCACTAACAGGCTGCTGAGAAATGACGCTTCGCCGCCGGAGTGCACTGGGTACGCGCAAGGCTAGGACGCAGGAAGCGCTCGTAGCAGCGCTACCGGCGCGACTGAGGACAACGCATGGTGCCGCCCAGTGCGGTCCGGCGGCCGAGGTTTCGTTTTTCAGCAGCCTGCTAGAGCGGCGGTCCGAGCTCCTGTCCTGTATGGGTAGGGGCCCTCCCTACTCTCTTCAAGCGGTCTCCCGCATCGCCTGGACATCCTCGGCGCTTTTGATCTGCTCCAGAGCCTTGGCTTCGATCTGCCGAATGCGCTCCCGGCTTACGTTGAAGCGCGAGCTGACTTCGGCCAGCGTGCGCGGATGCTCGCCCTTGAGACCGAAGCGGAGCTCGACCACCTTGCGCTCCCGCTCGTCCATGGACTTGAGCACCTTGTCCAGGCTCTCCTTGGCCAGGATGGTCTGCACGACCTCCGCCGGGTCGGGCGTGCTGCTGTTCTCGATGAAGTCGCCCAGCTCGGCGTCTTCCTCGTCGCCGATGGGCGTCTCGAGGGAGGTGGTGCGCTGGGCGATCTTGCGCATCTCACGCACCTCGTGGGGTTCGATGCCCAGCTCGTCGGCCAGCTCTTCGTCGTTGGGCTCCTTGCCCGTCTCCTGCAGCAGTTTGCGCTCGGTGCGCACCATCTTGTTGATCTTCTCGATCATGTGCACCGGGATGCGGATGTTGCGATCCTGGTTGGCGATGGCCCGCGTGATGGCCTGGCGAATCCACCAGGTGGCATAGGTGGAGAACTTGTAGCCCTTGCGGTAGTCGAACTTCTCAACGGCGCGGATGAGGCCGGTATTGCCCTCCTGGATCAGGTCGAGCAGGTCCATATCCTGGGTGTAGTAGTTCTTGGCGATGGAGATGACCAGCCGCAGGTTCGACTGGATCATGCGGTCCTTGGCGGACTTGTCGCCCAGCTCGATGCGCTTAGCCAGCTCGATCTCCTGGGCCTTGGTGAGCAGGGGGATCTCCCCGGCTTCCTTCAAGTAGAGACGGAGGGGATCGTGGTTCACCGTCTCGATGGAGAGGTCGAGAGTAGGTTCGGGCTGCTCCAGCACGCCGTGGGCCTCGGGGCTGTGCTCGTACACCTCGATCGAGAGGTCGAAGAGCTGCGAGTACAGATCTTCGATCTCGTCGGTGCTCATGTCGAGTTCTTCTACCAGGCCCATGATCTCGTCGCTGGTCGCGTACCCGCGTTCTTGACCTATATGGAGGAGCTCCTGCACGTCGGTGATGACCCGCGGGTCCACCGTTGCCGTTTCCGTCTCTGGGTGCATCGTCATCGTTGGCTTCAACCTATCTCTCTCACTCTTCTTTACAACATGCCAATGCTGCAAACCTCGCCTGATTCACGCAAACCCGCGCATTGTATCGCCCACTTCAAGGAATGTCCAGACCTGTTTCGCTCAAAACGCGCCTGACTACCCACAGTGTAACGAACAAACGTTCGTAGAGCAATAGCGATCGCACTCGGATAGCCACATCCGCTGGGTGAGCGGCCACAGGCCTTGGACGGCCGTGGACTCCTGGTCGGTTCCGACCTGCGTACCACAGTCATGGGGCGGCGGTTCGCCCTGGATCCGCTGCGAGGGTGGTCCCCGCGCGATAATGACCCGCCAATGCGAAGGAGTTGTGATGCATCTGTCAGCTTTTTGTGAAGACACCGCCGGCGGGCAGCAGCTGCGAGCGGTAGAGTCGTGCGTAGGGTCCGTCGCCGGCCATGAGCCCGGAGTGCGTGCCATCCTCTACGATGCGACCGCCTTCCATCACCAGAATGCGGTCGGAGCTCTCTACTGTGCTTAGGCGGTGGGCGATGATGAGTGACGTGCGGCCGGCGAGCAGTCGCGTCAGGGCTGCTTCCACGCGGTGCTCGGTGCCCGGGTCGACGCTCGAGGTGGCCTCGTCGAGAATGAGGATCTCGGGCTGTGCGAAGAACGCGCGGGTGAAGGCCACGAGCTGCCGCTCGCCAGCGGAGAGTCGTGTGCCCCGTTCTTGCACCTGGGTGGCGTAGCCATCGGGCAGGGCGGTCAGCAGGTCGTCGACTCCCAGCTCCCGGGCGGCGGTCCGCACGGCCTCCTCCGAGGCCCTTGGGCGGGCGAGGCGGATGTTGTCGAGGATGGTGCCGGAGAAGAGATAGGGCTCCTGAGGCACGTAGCCGACGTGCCGGCGGAAGTCGCGGATGTCGTACTCGCGCAGGTCGACGCCGTCGACCAGGATGCGACCGCCGGTAGGATGGTAGAAGCGCAGCAGGAGGCGGGCCAGAGTGCTCTTGCCGGCACCGGTGGGGCCGACCAGGGCAACCCGTTCTCCGGCCGGGATGTGCAGGCTGACGCGGTCGAGCACCTCACCCGCCTCGGGCTCGTAGGCGAAGGACACCTGCTGCAGCTCGATCTCCCCTCGCAGGAGAGGGGCGGAAAGACTCCCCAGCCGCTCGGTGTCGTCGGGTTCGGTGTCGAGGACCGTGACGATCTTCTCGAGGGCCGCTCCCGACGACTGGAAGGTATTGTAGAGCTCGGAAAGCGATTCCACCGGGTCGAAGAAGCTCGACAAGTAGCCTATGAAGGCGACCAGGATGCCGACGGTGAGCTCGCCCCGAGCGACCTGCCGGCCCCCGTAGAGCAGGATGATGGCGGTGGCGATAGCGCTCAGGAACTCCACTCCGGGGAAGTACGTGCCCGAGATGTAGACGGTCGACATGTTGGCCCGCCGGTTCTCTTCGTTCACGCGGCTGAAGTGCCGTTCGTTGAGGTCTTCGCGCTGAAACGCCTGCACCACCCGAATGCCGCCCAGCGACTCCTGCAAAGCGGCGGTGACGTCGGCAATGGCGTTGCGCACCCGGCGGTAGGCACTCACGGCCTTCACCCGGAAGAGGGCGGTGCCCACGAAGAGCACCGGGAGAACGGTCATGGTGACCAGTGCCAGGCGAAGATCCATGCTGAAGAGGATCACCACGGCCCCCGCCAGGGTCAGCGAGCTGGTTACCAGCTGGGCTACGCCCTCCACCAGCAGCTGCTCGAGGGCTTCGATGTCGTTGGTGAGGCGGGAGATGACCCAACCGGCCCGCTGCCGGGTGTAATAGGAGATGTCCAGGGAAGTGAGGTGCCGAAAGAGCGTGTCGCGCAGGTCGCGGATGACCCTCTCGCCCACCCAGTTCACACCGTAGGTCTGCAGGCCGTTGACCAGGGCTCCGAGGATGCTGGAAGCGAGATACAACAGGCCGACCAGGCCCAGGAAACTCAGGTCCCCCCGGGAGATGCCCCGGTCGATGGCCAGCCGGAGAAGGTAGGGGCCGGCGAGGCCGGTGGCGGTGAGGCCCATCATGGCGAGAATCGTGCCGGCGGCCTGCAGGCGGTAGACCCTCACGAAGCCCGCCAGGCGCAGGAGGGCGCGGCCGCGGAGCCAGACCCGCAGGTCCGAGGCCCGGCCCTCCTCGCCCGCAGCGTGGCGGCGGGGGCGGGTGGTCACGGTTGGGCCCCCTGGGTGGACGTGCGAGCGGGCAGACCGGCCGGTCCGTGCTCGTCACGCTGGGCGGCGGCCAGCTCACGTTGCAGGCTCAGCTCGGCCTCGTGCACCAGGAGCTGCTGCCAAGGAACCTGTGCAGGCGGTCCCACACGGGCGATGCGCCCGGCCTCCAGCAAGACCACTCGGTCCGCCAGCAAGACCGTGGAGGCACGGTGGGCCACGATGAGGGTGGTGCGCGTGCCCCGCAGGCTCCTCAGGGCGTGCAGGATGCGCTGTTCGGTGTCGGCGTCCACACTCGAGGTGGCGTCGTCGAGGATGAGGATGCGGGGGTCGACGAGCAGGGCCCGGGCCAGAGCCAGCCGCTGCCGCTGGCCACCGCTCAGGGTGACCCCTCGTTCGCCGATCACCGTGTCGTACTGGTTGGGGAGGTCCAGGATGAAGTCCTCGGCGGCGGCCGCCCGAGCGGCCGCCGCCACCCGCTCCTCGGAAGCCTGGGGGTCGCCGTAACGGATGTTCTCCCGCACCGGCAGGCTGAAGAGGAAGGGATCCTGGTCCACCAAGCCGATGTGGCGGCGCAGTGAGGCCAGGGTGACGGCGCGGAGATCGTGCCCGTCGATCAGAACGGCCCCCTCCTGGGGGTCGTGAAAGCGCGGGACCATCAGGGCCAGCGTGGTCTTGCCGCAGCCCGTGGGACCGACGAGGGCCACGGTCTCGCCCGGCTCGATCAGGAGATCGATGCCGTCCAGGGTGGGGCGCCCCCGTACCCGAAGCGGACGGCTCGGAACTCGATCTCGCCCCGCACCGGTCCCAGCGGTCGGGCCCCGGGGCGATCGGCGACGGCCGGCTCCTGGTCGAGAATCTCCAGGACCCTCTCGCCTGAGGCGGCCGCCCGCTCGCCCCAGCTCACGAGCATGCCCAGCATGCGCATGGGCCAGATGAGCAGCATGACGTAGCCGTTGAAAGCGATGAGGCTGCCCAGGCTGAGATCCCCCGCCACCACCAGGCGACCTCCGTAGTACAGGATGACGATGAGGCTCAGGCTGGGCAGGGCTCCCAGCAGAGGCACGTAGCGGCTGCGGATGCCGGCCGCCTCCAAGTTCTGCCGGTAGATAAGATCGCTGGCCTCGGCGAAGGCCTCCTGCTGGAGGTCCTCCACCGCGAAGGCCTTGATGACGCGGATGCCGGTGATGCGCTCCTCGGCCACGGCGGTGAGCTCGGCCACGCGCTGCTGGACGGCGTAGAGCGAGGGATGGAGCTTCCGGCTGAAAGAGAGGGCGGCGAGTAGGATGAAGGGCATGGGCACCAGGGTGAGGGCGGCCAGGCGGGGCTGCAAGATGAAGAGGATGACCGTGACCGAGACCAGGGTCAGGCTGTGGGTGATCGTGAAGATGAGGCCGTACGAGAGGAACATGCGCACGGCGCGCACATCGGCGATGGCCCGAGAGATGAGCTGCCCGGTCTGGGAGCGCAGATAGAAGGCCGAATCGAGGCGCTGCAGATGGGAGAACAGGCGGTCGCGCATGTCCTTCTCCACCGCCAGAGCCACGCGACCGGAGATCAACCGGCGCAGGAAGGCCGTCACCATGCGCGCGGCGCCGGCGGCCAGGATACCCAGGGCGAGCGGTCGCAGCAGATCTGGACGATCCCCCAAGAGGGCCCGGTCGACGGTGGTGCGGATGAGCCAGGGTATGACCAGTCCCAGGCCAATGGTGGCGACGGCCAGCACCAGGGACACGATCAGGCCGGTCCAGTGCCCCTGAAGAAAAGTCTGCATCATGCGACGGAAGACTGCCATGTTCCCGGATTGTAGCCCACCGGACGGACGGCAAATCGGAGGGCCGGCTCGTGGAGCCCCTCGGGACGCGGGCCATCTGCTATCGTGTCCTGCGGCACGGCGCTCGGGAAGCCCGCGCGCACGGCGGCGCCGAGGGGGAGCGCATCGGCGCCGCGGGCGACCACGCGATGGGGAGGTGAGGGTGGCTCCGGAGGCTGCGCAGACTGTGACGCTGGCCCTCGACGCCGAGGGCGGCGACCAGGCTCCCGGGGAAGTGGTGGCGGGGGCCCTGACGGCGGCCTCCGCGCAGCTGCGCGTCCTCCTCGTGGGGCGGCCCGAGGTCGTGGAACCTCACCTTGTGGACGCCGACACCCGCTATGTGGAGCTTGTACCCAGCGGCAGCGCGATCTCCTCCCACGACGAGCCCGCCATGGCGGTGCGTTCGAAGGCGGACTCCTCGATAGTCGTGGGAGCTCGGGCGGTGGCCGAGGGCCGGGCCCAGGGCTTCGTCTCGGCCGGCAGCACCGGGGCCATGCTGGCCGCCGGCCTGCTGGTGGTGAAAAGGGTGCGGGGCGTCAAACGACCGGCCATCATCACCGTGCTCCCCGGGATGGAGGGCCCTCTGGTCTTTCTCGACGCGGGAGCCAACGCGGACTGCCGCCCCGAGCACCTGCTCGAATTCGCGGTGCTAGGCTCCATCTTTGCCCGCACCGCACTGGGCGTGGCCAAACCGCGGGTAGGCCTGTTGAACATCGGGGAGGAGGAGACCAAGGGGAACGAACTGGCTTTGGGCGCGTATCCTCTGCTCGCCGATCCGGCGCGGGGCTTGCGGTTCGTGGGCAACGTGGAGGGTCGCGATCTGCTCTTCAACACGGCCGATGTGGTGGTCACCGATGGTTTCACCGGCAACGTGGCTCTGAAGCTCCTGGAGGGGACCGCCCGAGCGCTGCTCCTGCGGGTGCGCTCCGCTGCGGAGGGCGATCTGCGTTCCAAGGTGGGAGGGCTGCTGCTCCGGCCCGCGCTCCGGCGCGTACGGCAGGTGCTCGACCCCGAGGAGTACGGCGGCACCTATCTGCTGGGCGTGCGGGGGCTGATAGTGATCTGTCATGGTAACTCCTCCCGCAAGGCCATCGCCAATGCTCTGCTCTTCGGAGCCGGCGCGGTGCGGCGAGGCATCGTCCAGGCGGTGAGTGAGGAGCTCGGCGGGCTTTGAACCGCTGCGTGCTTGGAGCAGCGCTACGGGCGCGACCGAGGACGACGCATGGCGCCGCCCAGTGCGCTCCGGCGGCCGAGGCTTCGTTTTTCAGCAGCCTGCTATGCCGGTCTCTTCTTCCGGGCCGTAACTACGACCGGCATCTTCTGTCGTATGATTTGGTGGTTGTGGATTACGGGTCGGGTCGTTTGCCCCGGGGCCCGGCGTTGCTACAATGGCGTCGCTCGAATCCGGCCCACAGGGCCCTGACCATAGGAGTGTCGATGACCAAGGACGAGATCCTCGCCAAGGTGCGTGAGATCCTGGTGGAGCAACTCGGCGTGGAGGGGGACGCGGTGATCATGGAGGCGTCGTTCCAGGACGACCTGGACGCGGACAGCCTCGATCTGGTGGAGATGATCATGGAGCTGGAGGACCAGTTCGGCATCAAGATCTCCGACGAGGAGGCCGAGAGCATCACCACCGTGGGCGCCGCGGTCGACTTCATAGCCGCGCGGGTCTGAACTCGAGGGAGAGCGCCATGAGGCCGCTCCGCCCCAGGGGAACGTCGGGTGTGGGTATGGGGGGCCTGTCGCCGGGGGCGATAGGCCCCTCGACCTAGGCGCCGCCTGTGTCAACGGCATGCATGGGCGCCGAGGGTTCCAGCGGCCTGTTCATGCAGCTGGTCGGGCGACTGCCCGCGCCTCTCCGGGGGCAGGCCCTGACACACTCGTCATGGGTCGAAGAGCGCACGGCTTCCTATGAGCGGCTGGAGTTCCTGGGCGACAGCGTCCTGGGCCTAGCCATCGCTGCGTACCTCTTCGAGCGCTTCCCCCAGGAGGAGGAAGGGGGGCTGGCGAAGCTCAAGGCCTTCGTGGTGAGCCGGCGCAGCTGCGCGGAGGTGGCCCGCCGCGTGGGCGTCGACGAGCTGGTGCGCACCGAGGCCCCCGGCACCCAGGAGCAGCGGGAGGAACTGGCCTCCAGCACCACCGCCCTGGGGAACATCGTGGAAGCCCTTTTCGGGGCCATCTACCGCACCTTTGGTTTCGAGACGGCCTGCCGGGCGATCGTGGGAGCCTTCCTGCAGCAGGTGGAGTATGGGTTGAACGAGTACATCGACTTCAAGAGCAGTCTGCAGGAGCATTTAGCCACCGCCGAGCTCACCGCTTCGTACGTGCTCGCGGACGAAGAGGGCCCGCCCCACGAGCGCGTCTTCACCTCTGAGGTGCTCGTTGCCGGGAAGGTGGTGGGCCGGGGGCGGGGCCGCTCGATCAAGAAAAGCGAGCAGGCGGCGGCCCGCCAGGCCCTGATCCACCTGGGCGTGCTGGCCGAAGACGAGAGCGAGCCCGACTCGGCGGTTGGCGCCGCCGATGGCGGGGGTTGACCGTGGCCTTCTTGCGTTCCATCTCCCTCAAAGGCTTCAAGACCTTCGCCCGGGCCACCGAGCTTGTCTTCGAGTCCGGGGTCACGGTCATCATCGGCCCTAACGGCAGCGGCAAGAGCAACATCGCCGACGCGGTGCTCTGGGCTCTGGGCGAGCAGAGCCCCACCAGTCTGCGGGGCCGCAGCATGCAGGACGTCATCTTCTCGGGCTCCGATGGCCAGCGGCCGGCAGCCATGGCTGAGGTGACGCTCACCTTCGACAACCACGCGGGCGAGTTTCCCATCGACTACTCCGAGGTGGAGATTACCCGGCGGGTACTGCGCGACGGTTCCTCCGAGTACCGCATCAACGGGTCGGCTCGTCGTCTGCTCGACGTGCAGGAGCTGGTGGCGGGCGTCGGCCTGGGACGCGAGATGCACAGCGTGATCAGCCAGGGCAAGGTCGACGAGCTGATCAACTCCACTCCGGCCACCCGCCGGGCCCTGGTGGAAGAGGCCGCCGGCTTGGGTCGCTACAAGAAGCGGCGCGATCGGAGTCAGGCCAAGCTGGAGAGGGTGCGTGAGAACGTGCGGCGGGTCTGCGACCTGGAACGCGAGGTGCGCAACACCCTGCGCCCCCTGAAGCTCCAGGCTACTGCCGCCGAGCGGCACGCCCAACTCACTGAGGAGCTGGCCGGAGCCCGGGGCCGGGCTGCTCTGCGCGCCCGGCTCGACCTGCAGGCGGAGTTAGACACCCTGGAGGCACGGCGGCGAGAGATCGGCCGGCAGCGGGTGGAGACGGAGGAGGGACTGACCCGTCTCCGCGAGGAGCGGGCCAGGGAAGAGGAGCAGTTCGCGGCCGCTCTACGTGAACGGGAGCGGTTGTCGGGACTCTACCACCAGGCGCGCGCCGACCTGGAGCGGGTGCAGTCGCGGGGAGCCGCCCTTCGGCAGCGGCTGGCACGGACCGAAGGGGACCTGGCCCGAGCGGCCCGGCGCCGGGAGTTGGCCGAAAGCGAGGCGGAGGCGGCCGCTCAGCGATTGACAGAGCTGCGGCGCGCCCCCGCCCGCGGCGGCCGGCGCCTGGAGCGGGTGCGGGCCGCGGGGGAGGCGACGCGGGCCGCCCTCGAGACGGCCAAGCCCGACCTCGGACGGCTGATCGAGGAGGAGGACGAGCTCAAGGACCGGGTATTCGAGCTGGAGGCGGAGCGCAGCCGGCGAGCGCAGGAGCGGGAGCTGCTTCGGCGAGAGGTGGCCGAGAGGCTGCGGCGGAAGGAGGAGATGGACGCGCAGGAGGTCTCCGCGGCCGCCCGCATCCGCATGCTGGAGACGGAACTGGCCGCCCGGCAGCAGGAGCGGCGGGCGGCCGACGCGACCTCGGAAGCGGCCGCCTCGGCGCTGGCCTACCACGTCGAAGAGGCCGCCCGTTTGCGGGCTGAGGCGGCCGAGGCTCGGGCGCTCGAGCGGCAGTCCGAGGAAGGGCTGGCTGCCCTGGCTTCGCGCCGGCGGGTGCTGGAGCAGGTCTGCGCTCGCCGGGAAGGCGTCCCTCAGGCCGCCCGGGCCTTGCTGGAGTCACAGCCCGGCGCCGTTCTGGTGGTCGAGGCCCTGAGGGTGGCCCCGGGGTACGAAAGGGCGGTGGCGGCCGCCCTGGGTGCTCTGGCCGCGGGCGTCGTGGTGCCCGGGGCCCGCGATCTGCGCGTGGTGACGGAGAGCGGCGGAGCCCTCGAGGTGGTATGGCCTTTGGTAGTGAAGACGGCGGCTTCCCAGGGCGAGGTCCGGAGCCGGGGTGGCGTGGATCTCTGGAGCGTGGTCGAGGGACCGCAGGACCTGGTGGCGGCCCTGCGGTCCTTGCTGCCCCCGACGGCGGTCCTCGATGACGTGGGCGGGTGGGACGGACCCGCCGGAGTGCGGGCCGTCACCCGGCGGGGGCAGGTGCTCCACGGGCAGGTGCACGCGGCCGTGCGGGAGGAGCCGGGCGCCGAGGCGCTCCTGGCTGCCCGGAGTGAGCTCCAGGCCCTGACGGCGCGGGCGGAGGAGAGCGCGGAGGCGCTGGCGCGCGCTCGGGCGGCCGCCGCGTCGACGCAAGCAGCCGTCGCGGCCGCCGAGCAGCGGGCCCGCGGCGCGGAGCAGGCGTTGCGCGAGGCCCGCCGGGCTGCGGCCGGCCTGGCGGACGAGGTCGATCTTTTCCGGCGGCGACTCGAGGAAGGCACCGCCCAGTTGGCCGAAGTCCGCGCGCGGGCCGGCCGCGACCGTCAGCTGGCTGACGACCTCACCCGTGACCTCGAGGCCGTCGTGGAGCGGGCGGCGGTGGTGGAGGGCGAGCTCGAGACGGCCCGGGCCGCCCTGCGGGTGGTGCGCGACCGGGTGGAGGGGCTGCGTACTCAGGTGGAGAGGCTCGAGGGCAAGCGTGCGCAGGCCTCTCTCCTGGAAGCGCGGCTGCGCGAGCAGGCCCGCGCAGGCGAGGAAGAGATGCGCCGCTCGGAAGCCGCATCGCGGGCCGCGCATTCGGGGCTGGAGCAGGCCGAACGCCAGCAGGCGCTCTACGGCGCGCTTGCCCCCCATCTAAGTGCCCTCCACGAGGTGGTGGAGGGCTTGGCCGGGGAGTTCGCGCTGAGGTTGGCGGGGATGGAGGGCTCCATGGAGCGGGCCCGGGAGGCCGGCGCGGGCTTCGGCGAGGCATTGAAGGACCACGGTCGCCGGGAGGCCGACTTGCAGCAGCGTCTGAGCGGCCTGAGCGAAGGCTTCGTGGAGGTGGAGGTGCGGCTGGCTCACCTGCAGGATAGCGCGCACGAGAAGGAGCGGGAGCTGGGAGAGCTGCGCCGCCGGCACCTGGCTCCCCGCTCGGTCACGCCCGACGACGTGCGCGCCGTCCCCCCGGGCGATCTGGAGGCGACGGTCAGGCGCCTCGAGAAGCGGCTGGAGGGCATCGGGCCGGTCAACCCCCTGGCCGCGCAGGAGTACCGCGAGACCGAGGAGCGGGCCCGCTTCCTGGCCGAGCAGCGCAAGGATCTGGAGACCTCCATGGCCGAGCTCCAGCACGTCATCGACGACCTGGAGGAGCACATCCAGAGCACCTTCGCCCAGGTGTTCGAGACGACCAGGGCGAACTTCTCCGAGATGGTGGAGGTGCTCTTCCCGGGGGGCAAGGGCCTGCTTCGTCTGGTCGAAGACGAGCCGGACAGCGACGACCTCGAGGAGGGGGCTGCGGCGCCGCGGGCCGCTCCGGGCATCGCTTTGGAGATCAAGCCTCCGAAGAAGGCCCCCGCAGCATGACCCTGCTCTCGGGTGGAGAGAAGGCCCTCTCCGCCATCGCTTTCCTCTTCGCCCTCTTCCTGGCGCGGCCTTGCCCCTTCTACCTGCTCGACGAGGTGGAGGCGGCCCTCGACGACCTCAATTTGGGGCGCTTTCTCTCCCTGGTGCGGCGGTACCAGGACCAGACGCAGTTCATCGTCATCACCCATCAGCGGCGGACCATGGAGGTGGCTCATACCCTCTACGGTGTGGCGCTGGACGCCGCCGGCACCTCGCGGGTGCTCTCCCGGCGGCTCACACCGGTCGATGATCGCGGTCGGGAAGCGGCCTTCGGCGATGCAGCGCCGGGCTCGGGACCGGCCGCCGGCTCAGCCTAGCGGATGTTGAAGGGCAGAAGGGGGTCTGCCAACGACCTCTCTTGCACGGCAGGGGATGAAAAGGAGCTCGGACCGGGGGCCGGCGTGCCCTCTGCTATCATGCCCGGTGCTCCGCGCAGCCCGGTGAGAGAAGCAGGAGGTCCCCTCGTTGTCGTACAACTGGTCGGAGGTGTTTCTGGGTGTCGATCCCGGCGCGGTGGTCTCTACCCTCGAAGAGAAGCAGGAGAGAAGGCGGGGCTGGTTCACGCAGCTGCGCGAGGGGCTCACCAAGAGCCGCAAGGCCCTGCAGCAGCAGTTCTCGGCCATTCTCTTCGACTCGTTCGACGAGGAGCTCTGGGAGCGTATCGAGGAAGCTCTGATCTTCGCCGACGTAGGCGTGGATACGACCATCTCCATAGTCGAGCAGCTGGAGCAGGCGGCCGATGCCGGCGGCATCGCCGATGCGCAGCAGCTGCTGGAGAAGCTGCGGGAGATCGCGGCCTCCCACTTCAGTGCGGAGGATACCCGCATCGACGTGGCCCACGATCCGGCCGTGATGCTCATGGCCGGGGTGAACGGCACGGGCAAGACCACCACCATCGGCAAGATCGCCTGGCATCTCAAGGAGCTGGGGAAAGAGCCCCTGCTGGTGGCGGGCGACACCTTCCGGGCGGCGGCCGTCGAGCAGCTAGTGGAGTGGGGCCGGCGGGTGGAATGCGAGGTGATCCACCACCAGCGGGGCGGCGATCCGGGAGCCGTGGTGTACGACGGCATCGTGGCCGCCCGCGCCCGCCAGGCCGAGGTGGTCATCATCGACACCGCCGGCCGCCTGCACACTCAGGTCAACCTCATGAAGGAGCTCGAGAAGGTCGTGCGGGTCATCAAGAAGCAGCTGCCTGAAGCTCCTCACGAGACTCTGCTGACCATCGACGCCACTACCGGCCAGAACGGTCTGATCCAGGCGCGCCTGTTCAAGGAGGCCGTGGACGTGACCGGGGTGGTGCTGACGAAGATGGACGGTACGGCCAAAGGCGGCATCGCTCTGGCCGTCTCCCACGAGCTCGACCTGCCCATCAAGCTGATCGGCACGGGTGAGAAGATGAATGCGTTGCAGCCCTTCGACGCGGCCGGATTCGCCGAGCTGCTCTTCGACGACAGCCTGATCGGCTAGCCCGAGCGACCATCCCAACGGCAAGCATGCAGTTGTGGCGGCGGATGTTGTTTCGGCAGCGCTACGGGCGCGACCGAGGACACCGCATCGGGCCGGCCAGTGCGGCCGCGGCGGCCAAGACTTCGTTCTGAAACGAGCGTCTAGTCGAGACGGAGCACATCCGGCAGGCAGGCGAAGCCTTGCTCGGCGAAGTGTCGGTCCAGAGTGAAGGCTCGGCGGAGACCCCGAGCACGCATCAGGGCGAAGCTGGCGCAATCGACCAGGCTGAGATCGCGACGCCGGGCGGAAAGTAGAACCCCGCTGGCCAGATCGTGAAGGTGAGGGTCGACCCACGCCACCTCGACCCAGGGGAGCACGAACTCCTGCAGAGCGGCTAGCCCCTCCAGACTCAGGCGGCGCTGGAGCAGGGCGGTGAGCTCCCAGAGGACGTAGTTGCTCGTGACCAGAGGAGCTTCAGAGCGGACGAGCTCCTCCCAAGCGGCCACAGCCGCGGCGCTTCGGCTCTGGGCACGATCGAATACGGCGTACAGGGCTGAGGTGTCGAGGAAGCAAGGGTCGGTGCGGCAGACCGGGATGGCCAGGGGGTTGAGGCTCTCAGCGCAGGCGCTCACCAGTCGAGAAAGGCCTCAGCGAGCTCGTCGTCGTGCCGCTCGGCCACGTCGGGCGTGCCGGAATCGAAGCGGCCCGCGATGCGGAGCGCGTCCAGGCGGGTCCGGCCGGAGCCGGCCTGAGCTTCAGCCAGCAAGCGGTCGACTCCCCGGCGAATGAGCTCGGCCAGGGATACGTCTTCGCGGCCGGCCATCTCCCGCAGAGCCCGGGCCTGATCATCCCGCAGTTGAATCTGGGTGCGGATCACCGTCATCTCCTTCGAGTCCTGCGATACCAACATGCTATCATTCCTCTGACGCATGCTGTAATCCATGTTTGCATCCGCGCCGCACCGTTTGACGACGTATCCCCCGGGGCGGTAAACTCCCTCACTCGCGGCGTGACACAGGACGCGCCTTAACGCCATCCAGTGCGGCCGCGGCGAAGGCTACGCCTCTTGACGAGCCCGCGGAACGAGCGCCCGCGAGACGAATAGGAACTGGTTTCAGAAGGACGCTTCGCCGTCAGGGCGCGATGGGCGAGTGCGAGGCAAGGACGCAGGGAGCGCTCGTAGCAGCGCTACGGGTGCGACTGAGGACGCCGCATCGTGCCGGCCAGTGCGGCCGCGGCGGCCAAGGCTTCATTTTGAAACGAGTTCTTAGGACCGCAAGCGCCGGTCCCTGGTATTGTGGAGACATGTTCGACTCACTCTCAGACAAGCTCCAATCAGCTTTGGACGGCCTCAAGGGGCACGGTAAGCTCAGCGACAAGGATATCGAGCGAGCCGCCCGGGAGATCCGCCTGGCGCTGCTCGAGGCCGACGTCAACTACCGGGTGGTCAAGGACTTCGTCGCCAGGGTGAAGGAACGGGCCCTGGGGGCGGAGGTGCTCGAGAGCCTCACCCCGGCCCAGCAGTTCGTGAAGATCGTGAACGAGGAGCTTACCGCGCTCATGGGCACGGCCTCCACCAAGCTGGTCTTCTCGCCGCGCCCGCCGACGGTGATCATGATGGTGGGTCTGCAGGGCTCGGGCAAAACGACCGCCTGCGGCAAGCTGGCCGCCCTGCTCATGAGCCAGGGCAAGAGCCCGGCTATGGTGGCGGGCGATGTCTACCGCCCGGCCGCCGTCGACCAGCTGAAGACCCTGGGCGGGCAGCTCCAGGTACCGGTTTACGACGAGGGCACCGACGCGGACCCGGTGGACATCGCCAAGCACGGTCTCGACTGGGCGCGGGCCCAGGGCCGCGACGTGCTCATCGTTGATACCGCCGGCCGCCTGCATATCGACGAGCGGCTCATGGACGAGCTGGTGCGCATCCGGGCGACGGTGAAGCCCCACAACATCCTGCTGGTGCTCGACTCCATGACCGGCCAGGACGCGGTGAACGTGGCCCAGCAGTTCCAGGAGAAAGTGCAGTTCGACGGGGTGGTGCTCACCAAGCTCGACGGCGACGCCCGCGGCGGCGCGGCCCTGTCGGTACGCGCGGTCACGGGCAAGCCCATCAAGTTCGCCAGCACCGGAGAGAAGCTCGACAGCTTCGAGCAGTTCCATCCCGACCGCATGGCCTCGCGCATCCTGGGCATGGGGGACGTTCTCTCCCTGATCGAGCGGGCCGAGCTGGCGGTCGACGAGAAGAAGGCCCGGGAGCTGGAGCAGCGGCTGCGCAAATCGCAGTTCACCTTCGAGGATTTCCTCGACCAGCTCGAGCAGGTCCGCAAGATGGGGTCCTTGCAGAGTATCCTGGGTATGATCCCCGGGCTGCCCACCAACAAGCTCAAAGGCCTGCAGGTGGACGACAAGGCCTTCGACAAGGTGCAGGCCATCATCCATTCGATGACTTTGGAGGAGCGGCGGCACCCCGAGGTCATCAGCGGCAGCCGGCGCAGGCGCATCGCCGCCGGCTCGGGCAACGACATCCAAGCCGTCAATCAGCTCTTGAACCAATTCAAGCAGATGCAGAAGATGATGAAGCAGATCGGCTCCGGCCGGATGCCCAAGAATCCCTTCCAGATGTTCGGCATGTGATCGGGGGTCGTTGTACATGCCGGTGACCAGCGTGAGATACGAGAGGAGGTGAGACATGGCGACGGCGATCAGATTGGCGCGGCGTGGGAGCAAGAAGCACCCCACCTACCGGATCGTGGTGGCGGACTCGCGTTCGCCCCGTGACGGCAGGTTCATCGAGACGATCGGTTTCTACAATCCGCAAACGGACCCATCGACCATCGAGGTCGATGAGCAGAAGGCGAAACAGTGGGTGGCGAACGGGGCTCAACCATCCGACGCGGCACGCAAGCTCCTGGCGGTAAAGGGTATCGTCTAGAAGGAGCTCCAAAAGCTCGGTTCAGAATCACGCTTCGCCGCCAGGTTGCGATGGGCGCGGGCGAGGCAAGGACGCAGGGAGCGGGCGTAGCGGCGCTACGGGCGCGACCGAGAACGCCGCATCGCGCCGGCCAGTGCGGCCGCGGCGGCCAAGGCTTCGTTTTGAAACGAGCTCCAAGACACGGCGGCTCAGGCGACAGCGGGAACAGGGGGGTTCTGGACAATGGATGCTGAGTTGAAAGAGCTGCTCGAGTACCTGGCGAAGGCTCTGGTGGATAGCCCGGACGATGTCCGAGTGGAGGTGACCGAGACCGACACCACGGTGGTTCTCGAGTTGAACGTGGCCAAGGAAGACATCGGCAAGGTCATCGGGAAGCAAGGTCGTATTGCCAGGGCCCTGAGGACGGTCGTGAAGGCCAGCGCCGTCAAGAACGGCAAGCGGGCGATCGTCGAGATCGTTGACTGAGGAGGCTGTCGAAAAACGAAGCATCGGCCGCCGGACAGCACTGGCCGGCGCGATGCGGCGTCCCCGGTCCGCTCCAGGTCGGGCGGGAGCCCGGGAGGGGAGCGGACGGCTGATGGCACGCCCCGAGTGGATCGAGGTCGGGCGGATCAAGAGACCCCACGGCCTGCGGGGCGAGGTGCGGGTAGCTTCGAGCACCGACAACCCCGAACGTTTCGTCGCGGGTGCGCTCGTATACGCCCGTCCGGCGCGGCGCGGCTTGCTCGGAGCCGCGGATGAGCGGACGCTCCTGCGCATCGCCAGCGTGCGCGGCCTGCCTGAAGAGCCCATCGTGGCCTTCACTCACGTGGACGACCGCGATCAGGCGGGAGCTCTGCGCGGCCATGTGCTCGAGGTGCCCGGCAGCGAGCTTCCCCAGCTGGCCGAGGGGGAGTACTACCCCTTCGAGCTCGAGGGCCTGGAGGTCCGCATCCCCGGCGGTCGCGCGGTCGGCGTGGTGGAAGAGCTGGTGGAGTCGCCCGCCCACGACCTGCTGGTCGTGCAGGCTGCCGCTGAGGGCGACGCGGAACCGCGGGAGATCTTGGTGCCCTTCGTGGCCGAGGCCGTCCCCGAGGTGGACGTCTCCGCCGGGTACCTGGTGGTCCAGGCGCGGTTCCTGGAGCCGCCCGCGGAGGTGTGAGGTGGGCGGCAGGCGTTTCGACGTCCTGACCCTGGTGCCGGAGGCCTTCGACTGGTTCCTCCGGCAGCATCCGGTGGCCGACGCCCAGGCGGCCGGCCTGGTGGATATACGCATCCACCAAATGCGGGATCATTCGCCTCTGAAGCACCGCCAGGTGGACGACACGCCTTTCGGGGGTGGTCCGGGGATGGTCATCCGGGTGGATGTGGTGGCCGCGGTCCTGGAGCAGCTGTTCGGGGTGCCGGCGGAAGCGGTCCGGCAAGAGCGGCAGGTGCTGGTGATGGCCCCGGGCGGACGCCCCTTCGACGACGGCGTCGCTACGCAGCTGGCCCTGGGACCGGAGGAGGTCGTCCTGCTGTGCGGCCGGTACGAGGGTTTCGACGCGCGGGTGGTCCAGCTGTTCGCCAGTGGAGAGCTCAGCGTGGGTCCCTACGTGCTGGCCGGGGGAGAGGTGGCCGCGCTGGCCGTGCTGGAGGCGGTCGTGCGCAAGATCCCCGGAGCCCTGGGCAACGAGCGGAGCGTGCTGGAGGAGTCCTTCAGCCAGGAGCTCGGGGGAGCGGTGGAGTACCCGCACTACACCCGCCCCCGGGAGTTCCGGGGCCTCGAGGTGCCCGAGGTCCTGGTGAGCGGCGACCACGCGGCCATCGCCCGCTGGCGGCGGGAGCACGCGCGGGCCTCCGGCTGGTCGGGGTGGGGCCGGTTGTAATCTGAGCGGCGATGCTCTAAATTCTGCTGTCCTCTTTGTTGGAGCTCGTTTCATGATGACGCTTCGCCGGCCAGTCCGGCCGCGGCGACCAAGGCTTCATTCTGAAACGAGTTCTCATGAGTTGGGTCGGCGCGGAAACAAGAGTGCAAGGGACTTGAGAATGACGGTTATCGATGTTATCGAGCAGCAGCAGCTTCGCACCGACCTCCCGCAGTTCAAGGCGGGAGACACTCTGAGGGTGCATTTCAAGGTAGTCGAGGGCACCCGGGAGAGGGTCCAGGTATTCCAGGGCATCTGCATCAAGCGGCAGGGGCAGGGCGTGCGCGAGACCTTCACGGTGCGCAAGCAGTCGTTCGGCGTGGGCGTGGAGCGGACCTTCCCGGTGCATTCGCCCAAGATCGCTAAGATCGAGGTCACCGCCATCGGCGATGTGCGCCGGGCCAAGCTGTACTACCTGCGCGGCAAGCTGGGCAAGAAGGCCCGGGTCAAGGAGAAGCGGGTCTAGGAGGCTGTTGAAGATCGAAGCCTTGGCCACCAGAACGCGCTGGCCGGCGCGATGCGGCGTCCTCGGTCGCGCCCGTAGCGCCGCTACGAGCGCTTCCTGCGTCCTTGTCTCGCACTCGCCCATCGCGCCCTGGCGGCGAAGCGTCATTCTTCAACAGCCTCTAGGGACGCGGGACACGTCGTGAGGTTCTCGCGGGTTGGCTCCAGACGACAGGAGGGGTCGTCACTTCTCGGCTCTCTGGTCGAGATCGTCGTCATCGTGGGGGCGGCCTTCATCCTGGCCCTCCTCATCCAGCAGTTCGTTGTCAAGCCCTTCTACATCCCTTCGGAGTCCATGGAGGACACCCTGGTGAAGGGTGACCGGGTGCTGGTGAACCGCTTCATCTACCGGTTCTCCGAACCCGAGAGGGGCGACGTGGTCGTGTTCCATCCGCCCACCGCTCCCCAAGAGGATTACATCAAGCGTATCGTGGCCGTGGGTGGGCAGACCGTGGCCGTGCACGACGGCAAGCTCTACGTCGACGGCGAGCCTCAGGACGAGCCGTACGTGAAGAACCCGAGCATAAACGGTACCTTCCCGGAAAGAGAGGTACCCGAGGGCTCCGTCTTCATGATGGGCGACAACCGCAATCAGAGCGGCGACAGCCGGGTCTTCGGGCCGGTAGAGGAGTCGAGGATCCTGGGCAAGGCCTTCATGGTGTACTGGCCGCCGGGGAAGATCGGCGGGTTGTAGGCGCTCTTTTCAGAATGAAGCCTTAGCAGGCTGCTGAAAAAGAAACCTCGGCCGCCGGACAGCACTGGGAGGCGCCATGCGTCGTCCTCGGTCGCGCCCGTAGCGCCGCTACGAGCGCTCCCTGCGTCCTTGCCTGGCGCGTTCCCAGCGCACCCCGGCGGCGAAGCGTCATTCTTCAGCAGCCTGTTAGACAAGGGTCCGTATTCGCGACGGACGATAGGGGGCATGGAGTGAGCGAGAGCGGCCGCAGTCCCAAAGGCACGGGCAGCCGGCCTCGGCCACGCTGGGACCCCTTTCGTTTCGACCGGCGCCGGCTGGTGGCCGCGGGGGCGCCCGAAGGAGTGCTGGCCGGCGCCGACGAGGCCGGCCGAGGCTGCCTGGCCGGTCCGTTGGTGGCCGCGGCCGTCTCTCTCGATTACGGCCGCTCCCGGTACCGGGAGCTCGCGGGGCTGACCGATTCGAAGCTCCTGCAGCGGGCGCGACGGGAGGAGCTCTATCTGCTCTTGCTCTCTGAAGCCCGGCGTATCTCCATCGCCGTGGTCTCACCGCGGACAATCGACGATGTCGGCCTGCATCGCAGCAACTTGAACGCTCTGATCGCCGCCATCCAGGGTCTGGACGGGACCTACGCGCTGGCGCTGGTCGACGGCTTCGATGTTCGGCGTCCCGATCTGCGCGCCGAGCAGTTGGTGGGTGGGGACGCTAAGAGCGCCGCCGTGGCCGCGGCCTCGGTGGTGGCCAAGGTGACCCGGGACCGCCTGATGCGCGGTCTGGACGCCCTGCACCCGGCCTACGGGTTCTGCGAGCACGTGGGGTACGCCACCCGGCGACACCGCCAAGCCCTGCTGGACCACGGTCCCAGCGTGCTTCACCGGCGCAGCTTCGCCGGGGTCGACGACGCCCAGCTGGCCCTGTGGGACCGGGGGCAGGAGGGAGGGGCCCGGTAGGCCCTTGGCGGTCCCTCGAGCGTGAGCCCGGCTCTTTCAGGGGAGCAGCGGACCACCGCCCACCTTGTGCTCGCTTTGGAGTCAGTCGCCGGCCCTTGTTACACGGACCCACGATATTCTCCGGCGCCCAAGCCCGACTACCTGGAAGCGCCAGCCGGCCACGGTGACTGCTGCCCCCGGGTTTTCGGGGAGCCCGCTCAGCTGTTCGATGACCAGTCCAGCCACGGTGGTGTACGGACCCCTGGGAACGTCCACTCCCAGGTCCTCGAGGTCATGCACGGGGAAGGACCCGGGCAGCACGAACTGCTGCCTGCCCACGCGACGGACCGTCACAATGTCCCTGTCGCTCTCATCGTAGATCTCGCCGACGATCTCTTCCATGAGGTCCTCGATGGTGACGATGCCGGCCACAGCCTGGTGCTCATCCAGCACAATCGCCATCTGCTCGTGTTGTTGCTGGAGCCGGCGAAGAGCGTCAAGCGCGGGAAGCGTCTCGGCCAGGATCATTGCTGGGTGAGATGCTTCCCCGGCGGTTCCCGAAGCCCCGAGTAGATCACGCAGGTGGACGATGCCGGTCAGGCGATCGAGGTCTCCGCCTTCGGCGACCGGAGCACGGGAGTAGCCTGCGGAGAGGAGGCCCGCCAGGGCGACGGAGGCGGGTTCTTCCGTTGCCACCGAGAAGACGTCCGCCCGGGGTCGCAGGAGTTGGGCCAGGGTGCGCTCCCCGATGTCGAGGGCGCCGGAGACGATCTGCCGTTCGAAGGGTGTCAGCGAGGCTTGGGCGGTGATCATGTCCCGCAACCCCTCTTCTGTGATCGGCTGGCGAGCCTGGTGGGGGTCGGCGCCGAGCGCACGCAAGACCAAGTCCGTGGCCGCCCCGAGGAGGGCAACCGCCGGAGCGGCCAGCCGGGCCACCAGGGCAAGGGGGCGGGCGGCAAGTAGGCTCCACCGCTCGGTCTTCTGCATGGCCAGTCGCTTGGGCGCCAGCTCACCGAACACCAGAGTGAGGAAGGTGAGGACCAGAGTGACCAGGACAACGGCCATTGGTCCGGCGAGGCCCTCCGTGATGGGGAGAGTGTGCGCGAGTGGCTCAGCCAGGCTTACGGCCGCGGTTGCCGAGGCGAGAAAGCCCGCCAGTGTTATGCCGACCTGAATGGTCGAGAGGAAACGGTTGGGGTTCTCGACCAGGCGGGCTACGGTGCTCCCCGCACCGCCGCGCTCTCCCAGGCGCCGCACCTGGCTTTCCCGAAGCGAGATCAGCGCGATTTCGCTTCCTGCGAAGCCGGCATTGATCGTGATGAGGATTGCCACGAGCAGCACGTCGATGTAGGGCACGGTGACGCCTCTCTTCGCTTGGTCATTTACGTCTGAAGCATACCCGCCTAGGCGGTGTCACTACCCGGGGCAGGAAACCCGCCGGAGGCGCCCGCTCTTCGGTGGCCCGGGCCACCGAAGTGATGCCCCGCTCGGCGACATCGCCAACCCAGCTGCGACGCGCGACGCCTCCAAGCTGCGACCAAGGTGCCATGGGACGCGGGGGAAACGCGGCGTACCGTCTGCGCAGGAGTTCCAAGCAGGCGGCGAAGGGAAGGGAGACGTCGATGGGAATGGTCAGCACCCAGCGCGGCCGGATGGCGGAGGACGCCGCCGCCTGGTATCTGCGGGGGCGAGGGTGGCACATCCTGGACCGCAACCGGCGTACCCCTGTGGGGGAGCTCGACCTGGTCTGCCGGGAGGGTGAGGCGGTGGTGATGGTGGAGGTGAAGGCCCGTTCGGGCAATCTGTACGGCGAGGCGTTGGAGAGCGTGGGGCCCCGCAAGGAGAGGCGGCTGCGGGCAGCCGCGGGCTGGTGGGCGGCGGAGCACGGCGGTGAGTTTCGCCTGCGGTTCGATGTGGTGGTGGTCGCCCTCCTGCCCGACGGCTCGTTGCACAGCCTGGCCCATATCCGGGACGTCTTCGGCAACCGGGGCTGACTATGGGCATGGCCTTCGTCTATGGCTTCGCCCTCCTCGGCACCGAAGCCCTACCGGTCCGGGTCGAGGCACACGTGCGCCCGGGCCTTCCGGGCATGACTATCGTGGGGCTTCCCGGCGCCGCTGTGCGGGAGGCCCGCGAGAGGGTCCGCTCGGGTTCGGCCAGCAGCGCCCTGCCCCTCCCCAGCCAGCGCATCACGGTGAACCTCTCTCCCGGGGAGGTCCGCAAGGAGGGGCCGGGCTTCGACCTGCCTATGGCGCTCGCCGTGCTCTCGGCCTCGGGTTACATGCCCTCGGGGCCGCTCCGCCGCGTGGGCGCCGTGGGCGAGGTGGCTCTAGATGGGCTGCTGCGCCCGGTGCGCGGGGCGCTGGCGGTGGCCGAGGCGGCCCGGCGCCTCGACTCCGAGTTCCTCATCCTCCCGCTGGGGGCTCTGCCCGAGGCTCACGAAGTGGGTGGGGTGGACCTGGTGGGGGTCCGCCATCTGAGTGAAGCAGTGGCGGCATGCCGGGATCCGACCCTGCGGGCCCGGCTGCAGGAGCGTGGCCGGCGCTGGCTCACCCGGCGGCGACGGCAGAATCGCGGGCTGGTCCTGGGCGGACAGCCCGACATGGCCGATGTTGCCGGCCATGAGCACGCCAAGAGGGCATTGGAGGTGGCGGCCGCTGGCGGGCATCACCTGCTCATGGTTGGAGCCCCCGGTTCGGGCAAGACCATGCTGGCTCGGCGGGTGCCCTCCATCCTGCCTCCCCTGGAGAGGGACGAGGCAATAGAAGTGACGCGCATCTGGAGCGTGGCCGGTCTCCACCCCCCCGAATTCGGTCTGCTCCGGAACCGCCCCTTCCGGGCCCCGCACCACACGGTTTCGCGGTCGGGTCTGGTAGGCGGCGGTCCGGTGCCCCGCCCGGGCGAGGTGAGCCTGGCCCACCGCGGGGTTCTCTTCTTGGACGAGCTGACCGAGTTCGCCCGCGACGTGCGGGAGGCACTGCGGCAACCGCTGGAGGAGGGAGTGGTGACCATCACCCGGCGGAGCGGCACCTGCGTCTTTCCGGCCCGCTGCACCCTGGTGGCGGCGGTGAACCCGTGCCCGTGCGGCTACTGGGGCCACCCGGAGCGTGAGTGTCGCTGCTCCGGGGAGGCCCTCGCCCGGCACCGGGAGCATCTCAGCGGTCCCGTGGTCGATCGCATCGACGTCATGATCGAGGTTCCTCCCCTAACGACGACCATGCTCGACGGGGGAAGGCCCTTCTTCCGCCGCGGTGCAGGCGCGGGTCCTGACCGCCCGGGCTTTCCGGGCTCTGAGAGAGGCAGGCGGCGAGGTGGGGCATAGCGGCAACGGGTTGCGGGCCCGCCCAGTGAGCCGAACGGGTGCCCATCCCGGGGAAGTCGAGCTGCGCTATGCGGTCACCCAGGAGGCCCGGGCTCTGCTGCGCGAAGCGCTGCTCCATCAGGCCCTCGGGGGCCGGGGCTACATGCGCGTGCTGGCGGTGGCCCGCACCCTGGCCGATCTAGAAGGGACCGTAGAGGTGAAGGCGGCTCACGTGGCTGAGGCTCTGGCCTTCCGGATCCCCGCGATGGCCGGGTGGAGGTCGTGAGCCTGACCGAGGCGGCTCTGGGTCTAAGCTGGGTTACGGCCTCTGCCGGTCGTCCCGTTCTGGGGCTGCTCGAGGAGCACGGGGTTCAGGCGGTCTGGAGAGCCAGCGCGTCCGAGTTACGCCGGTGGAGCGACTCGGGGTCTTGGATTCCGGCCTTCCTGGAGAGGCGCTCTCAGTTCATGCTCGGCGAGGCCCAAGGCGCCCTGCGCGCCAGCGGCCTGCGCTTCATGCCCTACGGGGAGGGTGAGTACCCGACCGCCCTTAAGCAGCTGCCCTGGCCGCCGGCTGGCCTGTATGTGCGGGCCGAGACGGCGGCCTACGAGGCTTTCTTGCATGCTCCTCGGGTGACTATTGTGGGGACGCGGGTGCCGACTGCCTACGGTCGCGCCCTGGCGCTCTCGTTCGGAGAGGCCTTCGCTCAGGCGGGAGTGGTGGTGGTGAGCGGTATGGCCCTGGGGATCGACAGCGAGGCTCACCGGGGCTCCCTGTCCCAGGGGGGCCTTACCGTGGCTGTCCTGGGATGCGGAGCCGACCGCCCCTACCCGCGCCGGCACCGGGACCTCTACCAGCGGATTGCCGGAAACGGAGCGCTGATCAGCGAGCTCCCGCCGGGCTGGCCCCCGGCCCCCTGGACCTTCCCTTTGCGCAACAGGCTCCTGGCGGCCTTGGGCGATGCGGTGGTGGTGGTGGAGGCCGGGGCCCGCAGCGGCGCCCTGAGTACAGCCGACTGGGCCCTGGAGCTAGGCAAGCAGGTGTTCGTGGTGCCCGGGCCCATCAACAGCCCCACCTTCATGGGAAGCACCAAGCTGCTTCATCAGGGGGCGGCATGTTGCTTGGGGCCGGCTGAGACGGTGGAGGACTTTTTCGCCATGACCCGAACGGAAAGGTACGGGCGTGGTGGGGATAGACCACCCGAGTGTGTCGCCGGCAAATCGCGGAAGTCCGGCCCGGCCCGGTCCGCCGGCGACCTGGGGCCGGCGGCCCGTCTCTCGTTGTTGGCGCTGGCGCGAGGGGCGCAGACGGTCGACGAGGTGGCGGCCGCCACGGGGTTGGCCGTAGGTGACGCGGCCGCTGCCCTGGCCCTCCTGGAGCTACGGGGAGTGGCCGCTCGGGCGGGGCTCGGACGCTACATGCTCGTGTCGTGACCACGGAGAAACCGGCAAATGGGGGGTCGAGATCCTGGAGACGGAGAGAGTCGAAGCCCCCATACGGCCGGAGAGCACCGTGCGTTCGTAGCCGCTCTGGCGGAAGGCGGGCCGGCCGGGCTGCCCCGAGCCTACGCCCGCGCTTCTATCGCCCGCAAGCTCTCCTCGGTGCGCCGCTCTGCGTCCTATCGAGCCGGTGCACCTCGATCCTTTGCACAGAGACTTCGAAGAGACTGAGGAGCAGGTCGTAGCTCTTCTAGCCGAAGGCAAACGCAGCACCGCCCGCACCCCCGCCCACAGGAACCCTCAGGCTGTCTTAACCGCTTCCTCGATCATGTGCGGGCCGTGCGGGTACTCGATCCGGCTTGCGGCTCTGGCAACTTCCTCTACTGGTCCTGCAGGCCCTCAAAGACCTGGAGCGCGCGGCTCTCCTCTGGGCCTCTCTCACCATGGGGGTGCCCAGCGCCTTCCCCCAGGTGGGACCGCGGCAGGTTCTCGGCGTCGAGCTCACATTCGACGATAGTGTGGACTTGCCGCGGTGAAGAGCGAATGCACGATGAAGAGGCATCGGAAAGGCGGAGTGGCGTATCCGCTTGAACATTCCCATATTGGGTCGTACTATTCCCAATATGGGAAGTCAGGCGCAACAGAACACCAGTCTGGCAGACGCGCTCTTTACCCGGGTGCAGCAACGGGTTCTCGGCCTGCTGTTTGCTGAGCCAGATCGGGATTTCCTGGCGACCGAAGTGATCAACCGAGCCAAGGTTGGTACCGGTGCTGTGCACCGCGAACTCGGCAAGCTGGTCACCAGTGGGTTGGTCACGGTGACCCCGATGGGGCGGCAGAAACACTACCAGGCCAATCGTGGCTCCCCGGTCTTTGGGGAGCTGCACCGTCTGATCCTCAAGACGGTGGGGCTAGCCGAACCCCTGCGCAGGGCTCTGGCTCCCTTGGCCGAACAGATCGTGGCTGCCTTTGTCTACGGTTCGGTCGCCAAGGGTGCCGACACCGCTCGCAGCGACGTGGACGTTCTGATTCTGAGCGACTCGCTCTCCTATGCAGAGATGTTCACGGCGTTGGAGGGGGCAGAGGAGCAGGTCGGGAGGAAGGTCAATCCGATTCTGATGACCTTGGAGGAGTGGCGAAAACGACGGGCTGAGGAGAGCCACTTCGTAACCAATGTCTTTGCCCAACCGAAGATCTTCATTCTGGGATCGGACGATGACCTTGAATGAACTCGAGAACCTGGGTCGCGCGGGCAAGTTGAAGCGCGAGGACACCACTCAGGCCGAGTTCGACGGTCTTGTCCGTTCCGGGCGGACACGGTTGCGGGACGCCGGTGATCCTCACCTTGCGCTCGAGAGTCGCTTCGACCTCGCCTACAACGCGTCCCACGCACTGGCCTTGGCGGCGTTGCGCCGGCATGGATTCCGGTCTGAGAGTCGCTATCTGGTCTTCCAAGTGCTTCCCCACACTGCTGGACTTGGGCCGCAAGTATGGCGTGTCTTGGACAAGTGCCATGGTGTTCGCAACTTGTCCGAATACGAGGGCTATGCGGAGATCGACGAGCGACTTCTGGGCGATCTCATGACCGCCGCCCAGAAGCTGGAGGCGGCGGTTTGCGCTCTTGGGCCAATTGGCCCCGCAACTGAATGATGCCTGGCCGGTAGGCCGGTCAACGCTGCCCTTCTTCTCCTGCCCAGTCCCCCCACCATCCGAACATAGCATGCATTCCCGCATGGAAAGAATCGCGGAGAGTGGGCGGAGGTGACTGGTCCTGACGTTGCCCCTTATCGACTCCAGGCGAGCCACTGCTCAAGTAGGCTGGTATCCGGCGGCGTCACCCCCGGGTGATGGTCACCCAGTAGTACTGGTTCAGGAGATCCACCAAAGTCCAGCCACCCTGGTCGAGGACGCGGTGGAGGTTATCGAGAGCCACGCCGTGGCTCCGACACTCGCGCTCGATGGCCTTGAGGTGGCCGCGAGCGTGCCTGAGGAAGCGTACGTAGCTCTCCCCGCTGCCATCACACTGAAACCCTGCGCGAATGGCCCTATCCCAGGGGAGGAAGACGTGGGGGTGTAGGGCATGGAGGGTCTTCGATGTCGCCGTGGCCCCAAACTTCCTATCATCCCCCGCCGGTCGATTTGCCAGGTCCGCGAAAATCTGCGCGACGGACGCAAGTGCCGCGTCATCGATTTGGTGAAGGCCAACCTCGGCGCTTGGGAAGGAATTCCGATAGAGCTCAAACCAGGCCCGAACCTCTTCCAGCGCATGCTCTCGCCCACTGAGTGGGAGCCGACAACGCCAGGCGTTTAGCCAGGCATGGAGTGCATGTAGATCCTCATAGAGGGTGAGGTCCGGCACACCGCCGACCGCCCGTTGGAAGACGCTCAGGGACTCGTCGTAGCTCGTGAGAGCGGGGAAGACGTACGAGGTGAAGGCGAGATCCCCGAGAGATGGCACGCGCACCGGTCTGATCACTGCCGCTCCTTGCCTCGGACGTTCGTTCCTCTTGCGAGAGTAGCACCCGGTGCCGTCACCATCTCGTGATGGTGCTGACGACGTTGCCGGCCCAACGCAAGCAGCTGCGTCTGGCGGGCCAGTCCTGTAGCCCGATATTCCGTCGGCGTCCTTGAGGTCATCTCCTCATTCGCGCGGCTGCCAGGGCCCAGGCGGTCTCCAGATGCGTTGGGAGGTGCCTGCCCGAGCGAGATCCGTCGTGACGGGCGCAAGGAAACCTTGGATTGTGCTCATGACTGCAGCGAAGTCCTCGGGTGCGCCTTCTATTGCGTTCCTTCGCAGGTAGGCGCGCCACTGGGCTTGCTTGCCGGGATCGGTCTGGAAGCCGCCCTGGAGGACCGCAGGGTGGGTTGGGATAGCGCTGCTTCGTCTGTCGAAGGTGGCCTTGATGGCGCGCGCTAAGGAACCGTCAACAAACAAGTAGGATATCGGCTGAGGGTGGCGAAGTAGTGTCCTGTGATCGACGAACATGCCATCGGAGAACGTTATCGGGCGCTGGCGGGGAACTCGATGAGCGACGCCGGCGCCTCTGGGCGGCGGCGGAGGCCCGCGCGTGCGGGTATGGCGGGACCGCCGCCGTAGCCCGGGCCACGGGGATCTCGGTGGGTACCATCAGGCGCGGCCTCGCCGACCTGGACTCTCCCGTGCGCTTCTCCGCCAGCCGGGTGCGCCGCGCGGGAGGCGGCCGCAAGCCCCTCGCCGAGACCGATCCGACGCTGCTCGCCGACCTCAAGGCCCTCGTCGACGACGATGCCCGCGGCGACCCCGAGTCGCCGCTACGCTGGACGGCCAAGAGCGTGCGCACACTCGCCGGCGCGCTTCGCGAGCGCGGCCATCGGGTCAGCCACGAGACGGTCGCCAAGCAGCTGCGCCGACTGGGGTACAGCCTGCAGGGGAACCGCAAGACCAAGGAGGGCGCCTCGCACCCCGACCGCGACGCGCAGTTCCACCATATCAACACCAGGGTCTCGGCGGCGCTTGAGGCCGGCGAGCCCGTGATCTCCGTCGACACCAAGAAGAAGGAGCTCGTCGGAGACTTCAAGAACGCCGGACGCGAGTGGCGCCCGATGGGCTCTCCGGTGCCGGTCCGCGTACACGACTTCAAAGACGAGGGGCTCGGCAAGGTGAACCCCTACGGGGTCTTCGACATCGGCGGCAACGCGGGCTGGGTGAGCGTCGGCATCGACGCCGATACCGCTGAGTTTGCGGTCGAGGCGATCCGCAGCTGGTGGGAGCACCTCGGCGGGCAGCGCTCCCCTACCGCCACGACCTTGACGATCACCGCCGACTGCGGTGGCTCCAACGGCAATCGTCTGCGCCTGTGGAAGACCGAACTCCAGCGGCTCGCCGACGAGACCAATCTCGCCATTAGAGTCTGCCACTTCCCGCCCGGCACCTCGAAGTGGAACAAGATCGAACACCGCCTGTTCAGCTTCATCACCCGCAATTGGCGCGGGCAGCCGCTCGTCTCGCGCCAGGCGATCGTGTCGCTGATCGGCGCCCCCACCTCGAGCGCCGGGCTTGAGGTCTATGCCCGCCTCGACGAGCGCTCCTACCAGCGCGGCATCAAGGTCTCAGACGCACAGCTGGCGGCGGTCAACCTCACCCGGGATGAGTTCCACCCCGAATGGAACTACGTGATCCGTCCGCATGACCGCTTAGTTGTTGCTTGACGGTGCCTAAGTCCTCCTCGTCAAAATCGAATTGCCGGGCGAGAAGCCAGATGTCGAAGAAGTCGTTCATGCGGCTGCTGACGGTGCCCAGCCTGACCATGGCGTGGAACTTCTCGGCGACCACGCTCTCACGGCTGTATCCAAGCAGCGAGGGTGCTGGAAAGTCGAGGATGGCGGGGTAGTCAATCGGAGCTGCAGTGGGAACAACGGCATCGCCGAAGCCAACGTCGAGCTGAAGAGTGACCCGTGCCCCTCCCAGGAACCCCCGGAAGCGGACACGCACGCCTTCGTAACTCGCGTGCTCGGCGATGACTTGCCCTTGCACGCTCCCCGGATCAAAGGCCAGGCCGTCAGGCTCAACCTCCTGAATACATATGTCCTTGACCACTTGCTCGACCGCGTGCACGTCGTTGTCGAGCATGCCCAGCACGTCTATGTCCATGGTTGGCCGCGAAAGCGGAGCCCGCCAGACCAGCAGCATCAGACCACCTTTGAGTACAAAGCTTGAGGCATGTTGCGAACACGAGAGCCGAAACAGGAAGCGTTCCATGGCAAAGTACTGCAGCAGCTCGTTGAAGGGGCGATTAGTCCTTCGCGCCTGCGCGAGAAGGCGGTCATGCACTGAAGCGGGCAGATTTCGGGGTTGGCGTTTCAGAGGATCGCCTCCAGGTAGGGCCGCATGACTTGCTCCACCCGGCAGATCCTGGCGTAATGAAGGATCTCCTCTATGTCGAAAGAGCTCCGCTCGCGATAGAGACGCAGGGCTTCAAGAGGGACGTCCAGTCCAAGCTTGTTGCGGTAGCGGAAGCAATCGGCCATCGTCTTGGCCGGGCCGTAGACCTGCAGCTTGAATCCGTCCACCGCGTGGTGCTCGATGCCCGCCTCAAACATGGACCGGCTGAACCAGAAGAGTCGAAGGGGCGGATTATCGAGGCGTGGAGGCTCGGATCCCCGCTTCAGGGCCAGGTAGACTTGGTGCGGTATCTGGGTAGTCAGCTCGTAGTAGGCGAGCGCCGAAATGAGGCAGATCACCCCGTGGGGTACCTTGGCGGCGACCAGCGCTAGATCGGGATTCCCAAGCGGCGGCAGATCGCTAAGACGGTAGAGGCCGCGGCTCAGCTTGACCAGAAGTCCGGCATCCCTCATCTGGTACAGGGTACGGGGGTGAATGCCTGCCGCGATGGCTTCGCTGGTGCGCAGGGTTCCACCCTTTTCGCGGAATGCCTTTGTGGCGCGTTGTATAGTGGGGCTCGTCATTCGGATAGATCTACCAGCAGATGTCAACAAGTGCTGGTAAATCTATCCCACGTTGCGGGCCGGGTGTCAAGCGCCCGTAACCGCCCACACCATATCCCCACGGTGTGCGCAGCGCCGCAGGAAGCAAGAGGCCTTTTCGCCATGGCCATTGCGGTACCCAGTCTGTCAAGGCCGACGCTGGCTCTGGTTTGCCCGGGGTGCTGGCCTCCCGAGCATATTGAGGAATATTAGCTACTGCGCCTAGGTAATCGGTGGCCTAAGATAGTAGGCCACGAAGCCGGAGACGCCCCATGCGGTCTTTCAAAGGCCGTCTCGTCGGGCTCGGATCCATTGGGTTCGACGAAAGGGGAGAGATGGCCGCCTTCGCCCGCAACTCCGTGTTCCGTCTTCTGGCCGCTTGCCTGACCCTCCTGTTCCTGCTCGAACCGATCACTCTAGCGGTGGCCCAGGCCGAGGAGCCACAGCCAGGAAGTCTGAGCGCATCCCCACTTGGCGACCGCTCCTCCCCCGCCCCCAAAGAGCTCCCCGAGAAACGCACGGCCTACTCCCGGGAGTTCGCTCTGCCAAACGGCTCCCGCCAGGTGGAGGTGTACCTCGACCCCATCCACTACCAGGATGCCACCGGTAGGTGGCAGGCGATCGACAACGCTGTCTTCGCGAGCAAGAAGCCCGGCTTCGCCTATGAGAACACCCGGAACGGCTTGGTCACCTATTTCCCTGATACCGACACTGGCGGCGCCGTCCGGGTGGAGAAGGATGGCTTCAGCCTGCAGATGCGCCCCCTCTCTCCGCTGCCCCCAGCCCCGCCTCACCCCTCCCGGCGGCCCAGGTTCTGGCAAACAAGGTCACCTACCTCGACGCCCTCCCCGGGGCCACCCTCGCCTACACGGTCCTCCCGGGGGCTGTGAAGGAGGCCATTGTCCTCAAAGACGCCACCACCCCGGCCATTTATGAGTTCCGCCTCGAGGCAAGCGGCCTTGTCCCCCAAGAATCCGAGGACGGCAGCATCTCCTTCCTGGACCAAGAAGGCACACCCCAGCTTCTCCTCCCTCGGCCCTGGGCCAAAGACTCAGGCCCGGGGGCGAGGTGGTCCACCTCACCCAGGCCATCCGCCCCGACGGGGAGGGCTACGTCCTCACCGTGAGCCTCGACCCCGCCTGGCTCGCCGATCCGGCCCGGGTCTTCCCGGTGATCATCGACCCCACCATAGAGGTGCAGCCCGCCTCCCAGGACACCTTCATCAGCCCCACCTTCCCCGACTCAAGCTACTCCTCCTATCCGTATCTGCGGGTGGGCAACGATCCCACCTACGGCCTGGCGCAGAGCCTGCTTAAGTTCCCGCTGCCCACCTTGAGCGAGTATCCCCAGTTCCAGGAAGCCTACATCTCCCTCTACAAAGAGTACCCGGGCCAGGAGACGGGCACGAACACCATCGAGGCCTACCGCATTACTGCGAACTGGACCAGTGCGGTCACCTATAGCACCTTTACCACTGGGGGGAGGGGTGGTTACGGAGTGGCCGATTCGGCCACCTCCGCAGACGGCCCTGGGGGCTGGTATAGCTTCGACATCACGGCCAGCGCCAATCAGTGGTACACGGGCGCGGCCCCCAACTACGGCATAGTGCTCAAGAGCACCGGTGGAGTGACTGGCAGCGCCCGGGAGTTTCGCTCCTCGGAATACCAAGACCCCGCCTTCAGGCCCAAGCTCACCATCATCTACCTGGCCGGGGACCCCCGCCATACCACCTACGATCTGGGGGAGTTTGCCGGCCACACCGCGCAGGCCATCCTGGACAAGTCTCGTCTTGACCTAGCCACCACCGACCTGGCCATCGCCAGTTGGGGCCCCGGGCGGCCCTTGACCGCCACTATTCTTCAGGGACGACCACGGCGGGGACCTTTGCTCCCGGCTGGCGCTTTTCCTTTGAGCGTTCCTTGAGCTTCCCGAACGCAAGCCAGGTGGACTTTACCGATGAAGCCGGCGAGGTGCATAGCTTCTTCTACACGGGTACGGCCTGGCTCGCCCCCAACGGCCTCTTTGCCAGCCTGGCCCAGCTCGGCTCGAACTGGACGCTCACCTTCAAAGATCGAAGCGTGCTCTCCTTCGACAGCACGGGCAGGCTCACCAGCGAAGCTGATCGCAACGGCAACACCGTCTCCTACGCCTGGGGGACGAATTCCCTCACCTTAACAGCGGCCAACGGCCAAGAGATCCAGGTTACCTTGAACGCCAGTGGCAAGATCACCTCCGCAAGCATCGCCACGGCCGAGGGCACCCGCCAGGTCGCCTACACCACGGCCGCCCCCTGGCAGGTGACCTACTTCCCCGGCACCTCCCTGGAGCACACGGCCCTCTACACCTACGACGCCGGAAGCCGGCTCACGGAGCTCAAGGCCCAGAACTTCACCGCGGCCGCCGGAGACGCCAAGGAGGCCTTCCTCTACTCAAGCGGCAAACTCACTGAGGTCCGCTTCCCCGACTACGCCTCCACCATCCCCCTCTACAACGCAAGTAACGCAGACGCCCGGGCCACCATCACCTACCCTGTTGCCGGCAAGGCCACCGTTACCCGCCGGGGTTCCATCCGCATTGCCAGTCGCTCCGGGGTGGTGGCCGTCCCCACGGGCACCACCGGCTCGGAAGTGACGCACACCTACACCTGGAACCTCTCCGGCACCATGGCCACCCACCAGGAGCCCGGCCAGACCTGGATCTACGCCTACACCTCGGGCACCAACCTGCTCCTCACCGAGACCTCGCCCCTCTCCAAGACCCGCCAGTGGACCTACGACTCCCGGGGGAACGTCCTCACTGAGACCGACGAGCTTCTCCACCAGACCACCTACACCTACCCCACAAGCGACACAGACCCCAACCGGGACCTCCCCCTGACCGTCACCGACCCCCGGGGGGCAGTCACCACCTACACCTATGACCCCCAGGGCAACCCCACCGAGGTCGTGCGGGCTCTGAACCAGAACCCCACCGATAGCGAGGCCCGCACCACCTACGCCTACGCCGACCTCCCCGTGGGGAGCGCCACCTTCCACGGCGCCCTCACTCAGGCGCGCAACCTGGTCACGGGCAGCAGCTGGGCCACCACCGATTTCAACACCGACCTCTACTACGCAAGCGGCGAGCCCAAGAAGACCGTCTACCGGGAGGTGGCCCTCTACGACCCGGCAAACCCGCCGCCCTCCCCACCCCCAAGCCCGGTCGACCTCACCGTCACCCGCACCTACGACGCCTTCGGTAACCGGCTTTCAGAGACGGACACGGGCGGCCAGCTGACCCAGACCAACACCTACGATCTGGCCGGCAGGGTGCTCACCTCCACCGGAGCTCCCTTCACGGCCACTGTCGGGGGTCAAGGACAGCAGACCCAAGTGGTGACGAACCACGGCTACGACCTCTGGGGCCATGAGACCGCGAGCTACGCAACCTCGGGGGGAGAGACGGCGGACCAGCTGACCACCGCCTACGATGCCTCGGGGCGGCCCTCGGTGGAGACTCGCTACCTGGGCACCCAGACCCAAAGCCAGGTGATCTACAGGTACGACGGCCTCGGTCGCGAGATCACCCGAGCGGACAGCACCGCAAGCGGCCAACCCGCGCTAGAGGCCTACGACGCCCCGGGCAACGTGGCTGCCTCCTGGGACGCAGGAGTCACGGCTTACACCGAGGACAAGGCCACCCTGCGAACCTACGACGAAGTCAACCGGCTCCTGCGCACGACCGAGCCGGGTGAAACCTCCCCCACCATCTACACCTAGACCGACGACGACCAGGTTAGTCGCGAGACCCGGCCCGACGGCAGCTACACGGACTACCTCTACGACGCCGCGGGCAACCGCACCGGAGAGACCCGCTCGGACGGGGGCAGCACCTCCTCCGCCTACGACCTGGGCGGGCGGCTCGTCTCCACCACCGACGAGAACAACCAGACCACCACCTACACCTATGACTGCCTGGGGCAAGAGCTGAGCGCCGGAGCGGCCGGTTCGCCCGCCTCCACCCAGACCTACAACACGCTGGGCTGGCTCCTTTCCCGCACCGATGCCGACGGGATCAGCTCAACCACGGTCTACGACACCACCGGCCGCGCGACTCAGGAGACCACCGCCGGCCTTTCGACCACCAGCACCTACGACCAAGCGGGCCACCTCGCCCGCCAAGTAGATCCGAACGACAAATGGCTCGAGCTCGAGTACGACCTTCTCGGTCGGGCAAACCGGGAGCTACAGACCCTGCCCGGCTCCCCCCGGGTGAGCGTCAAGGACAGCGCCACCACCTACGACGCCCTCGGCCGCCCAGTGGACGTCACCGACAACCTCAGCCAGGTGACCCACCACTTCGCCTACCCCCTAAACACTCCGGGCACCACCACCGACACCTTGACCGTGGGTGAGACGGGCAGCGACGCCGTGCAGAGCACCCTCACTGTGGGCGCCGACGGCCTGGAGACCACCCGCCTCTCCACCATCGCCTCCACTCCCCAACTCCCCGATGTCCTGCGCACCGTCACCACCCGGGATGCGGGCCAAAGGGTGACCGGGGCCACCATAGCCGCCGGAGAACCGAGCTCCATCGAGAGCCACTACCTCTTTGACGAAGCCGGCAGGCTGAAGCGGCAATGGGGCGCCTCGGGCGGGGGCTCGGGCTTCGCGGCTTCGGCCGAGACCACCGAGGCCTACACCTACGATGCCCTGAGCGGCCGAAAAAGCGCCGATAACCTCAACCTCTCCGCCGTAGGCACGGCCGGGCCCGTGGTGGCGAGCTACACCTACACCGCCGATGGCCGCCTGGCTACGGCTACTGTCGATGGCATCGCCGAGCAGGACACCTTCAACTCGGCCGGCAACCTGACCGCCTTCACCCAGGGCGGCGTCCAGACCACCTCAACCTACGATGCGGCCAACCGCCTGCAGACGGCCACTACCGCCGGCACCACCACCTACTTCTCCTTCGACACCACGAAAGGCCGGCGCACCTCCCAAGGGGCAAGCTCCGATGAGAACGACCCCGGGCGCATCCGTTTCACCTACACGGGCACCGGGCGCCTGGCTACCTACAGCAACCCCGGCACCGGCACCACCGCCAGCTACAGCTACGACGCGCTGGGGCAGCGTACCCAGAAGCTGGTGACCATAGGTGGCCAGACCACCACCACCAGCTTCACCTACGAGGGCCTCACCCTGCTGCGCCTCTCGGCCACGCAGACGGGAGGGACGGATCCCAGCAGCTGGCAGATCACCTATCTCTACGACGAGTACGGCAAGCCCTATGCCGGCGTCTACCGCTCCCCGGCTCAAAGCAGCATGGCCACTGTCTTTGGGGTCATCACCTCAGACCGCGGTGACGTCCTCTCCCTCCTTGACGCAGAAGGGGAGCCCTTTGCCGCCTATCGCTACGACGCCTGGGGCAACCCCCAGGGTCAGGGGAGTCTTGCCACTGGGATTTGGACACAAGGAACGAACCTCATCTCAAGCGCCCTGGCCGCCGCGATCGCAGAAAGACAACCCCTCCGCTACGCAGGCTACCTCTGGGACGAGGAGAGCGGCCTCTACTACCTCTCGGCGCGCTACTATGATCCTGCCACCCGCCAGTTCACCACCAAGGACCCGGGCAAAGCCGACGGGGAGGAGAGCCCCTACCAGTATTGCGGGGGGGACCCGGTGGGGAAGGCGGATCCCGGTGGCCTGCATACCAGCGTCATTGGAAGTCATACGCACCTTGGACCCTGGTACCGGTACACCCTGTATGGGATCTACTACGGAGCGGCAAGATCTTATGGCGGCAAAATCGTAATAGTGAAATCTTCTAACCCATATTACGGCTTTAAGTACCATGATTATTACTATCATCGTTATATTGGCTTTCACGTATTATACTACCTTGCTGGTACGGCAGTCGGTCTTGTTACGAGAAAACTCGGATATGCTGTATGGGGAGCAGCTGCTGCATTGGAGGGCGTTGGACCGGTAAAGAGGGATGGCACCTGGTGGCGCTACGTAGATGTATCCTATAAGCATCGTGTATATGTAGGCAAGGTCTACTTTTAGAGTGGATGGGGATTATGATTGGATTGATAGTCTCAATCATCATGAGTTTCTTCATGGCGCTTCTGGTCGCACTTGACACCACTCCTAGTGTCGAATGGGGCGCAGTAGCTTTCACAGGAATACTTGGCCTATTAACCTTCATCGGCCAGCCAGGTGCACGACATGTGGAGATGTTGTTGAGCAGGCGCTCTATCGCTATGGTCGTGTATCTAGGCGTCCTATTCGTAGCTGGCGCTGTGGCCTGGGCATCTGCAAGCAGGCTGCCGGTATTCATGGTCGGAGCATTCTACGGAAGATGGATCGTCTTCACGTCGCAGTCGAATGGATTTCGGCGGACCCTCTTGCCTGCCGGGAAGACTCGGGGAGCGGGGCAAGGTGAGTAATGCTGTGCTTGCTTGCTAGTTGAGCAATCAATGCCAGGCGATATTTCACCGCAAGAGGACACCCTCCGCTACAGAGAGTACGTGATGTAATCCTAACCAGATCTGATGAAGCGTCTGAGATCTCCGACTCCCTCGCCCTGGCGCGGAATGACGGTGAGCTTGACTGGTTCGCCCGCACAGGGCCATACGTCTGGGCGAACCCAGGGACCCTGACGGCTTCGCTGCTGACGTCTCTTTAGGCGGGGGAGACGCTACTTCGTAATGGTGTGATCTCGCAGCCCCAGCTTTCGACGCCAGGACGTCTGTCTTCGATGCACTGATTCCCCTCGACCCCGCTCTTCCACCGGTCCGCCGGCGTGCCCTCGACGGGGGCTACGGCAGCGCTGCACGCTACCCCCTTGCCCCCGAGAAGAAGCTCGCCATTCTGTGAAATCCCGCCGAAGCACTGTGCGCCAAGGTGTAACGATAGCGAGGTGTCCGGAGACTTACGAATAGAGGACGAGTGCAGTCTGTGGCGGACGGACCGAAACGCTACGCATGAGAACGGGCGCCAAAGGCGCGAAACTAGAGTTCGCAATTTGCGGCATTCTCAAAAAAAACACCGGATACCTGTAAGGAATTCGGGGTGCCGGCCATTAACAGAGTAGAGTGCGAATGCAGTCTTCGCCGGAACAAGCCAGCAGCCTAACCCAAGGAACGACGGAAGGGAGGATTGAACGAGACCGATACGTTCGTCCAACAGTGATGAGTGGCAGACAGGCGCACCAGACCTCAGGGATGCTACAGACGAGGAATGGAGGGTTCTATTGAAGTACGAATGGACGTATGACCGCGGTGGGTCATCGGGAACAGCGGGGAGTCATCTGCCAAGGGCGGGTCTTCTCATAGACTCAAATAGCGTCAGGTTTTCGGCCGGGCTACAGGGCTTCGTAGCATAGCCGACCAGGGAAGGAGGCGTGCCCAAACGTGCGCAAAAGGAGTCACCGTGGCCCCACCGCGTCGCTGTGACCACCAATAGAGAGCCAGAAGGGAGCCGGGATGTTAAACAGACGAGTTAGCCTGTGGTCGATCTTTCCGTTCGTAATCCTGGCGGTGTTAGCGGCCCTTGGAGGAATCGCGAATGCCGCGAGTCCTTGTCAATAGGTGTGTAAAAGTCCTCAGGCCGCAACCTTCTCCTCGGTTCCTTGGGTCACGACGGGTAGCCCGTCTTTGAACTCCTCTCCGGCCCACACCCGGGCCATTAGCTCCGGGGCGTTTACTCGGCGGAAGTTCTTCTCGGCCACCATGAGCACCTTCCAGATGAGGCAGGTGGCGTTCTCGGTCTTCTTGAAGCGCCGGGCCGCCCCGGTCCGCAACCTGACTGCGGAGAAGGGGCTCTCCACCGGGTTGGTGGTGCGCAGGTGGCGCCAGTGCTCCTTGGGAAAGTCGTAGAAGGGGAGCATGCGCTCGAAGTCCCTCAGCAGCGGCTCTGTCGCCTGCGGGTACCACTGTCCGAAACGGTGCACGCAGGCGTCCCTTCTCTTCTGCGCCTCGGCTCGGCTCCTCGCGTAGGGAATGGCGGTGAGCAGCTGGCGGGCCTCAGGCTGCACCTTCTTGGGGAGGCGATCAAGGACATTTACTATCTTGTGGTTCCAGCAGCGCTGCTCCGCTGCCTCCGGCCAGATCTCAGCGACCGCCGCCCACACCCCGGTGTTGCCGTCGGCGAGCACCAAGCGGGGCGGGATGAGACCACGATCCCGCAGATCCCGGAACACCCCTGCCCAGCTCTCGCGGGACTCCCGAAAGCCGGGGGTCAGCGCAAGGACCTCCTTGCGCCCGTCGGCATGGGCGCAGATCACCACCAGAAGCGCAGCTTTCTCCTTGTCCAGGCCGGCCTTCACGTAGATGCCGTCCGCCCACAGGTAGACCGGCTTCCGGTCACCCAGCAGACGGTGTGACCAGGCCTCGTACTGGGTGTGCCAATCCGCTTTGAGGCGGGCGATGGAAGAGGCAGAGAGGGGCGCCCCTCCCCGAGCAGACCGCGCAGGGCGAGTTCGAAGTCCCCCAGGGCCAGGCCGTGCAGGTAGAGCTCCGGGAGCAGGCGGCCCACCTCTTCGGTGCGGCGGCGAAACAGCGGCAGGATGCGGCTCTCGAACTTCTCCTCCAGGTTGCGTACTCGGGGCCGGCGCACGGTGATGGTGCCCCCCTGCATGCAGAGGCGCCGGGGCTTCTGGTAGCCGTTGCGGTACCCTGAGGGCGCGTCCACCTCGCGGCGGCGCTCGGATCTTTGCCGGCCGAGGAGCGCGGTCACCTCTTCCTCCAGGAGCCTCTGCAGGAACTCTTGTACCTGCAGGCGGGCCCACCCCTCCAGGGTGGCCCACTCCGGAGCTGGTACATCTTGGCCATCTCGTCTATCCTTCTGCCCGGCGATGTCTCCTTCCCCGCCGGGTTCCCCGGCGTTTTCCTTGGCAGGAAGAAGGTTACGTCGCCTTTGGTCTATTTACACACCGTTTGATGGTAGCTCAATGCCGCAGCTGGCGACGACTCAATAGACGAAGTCGGGGTATGGGCAATCGGCGACTATTCTATTACTGGAGCTGGCGATCTAACCTTCGCTGATGACATCGGGTGGGGATTTTCCGATACGTTACGTATCTATACTTCCTACAACACAGTAGACGAACGATATGATGCGGATGCCAAAGAGGTTCATCTGAAGGATCCATCTTTCGGTGGAAACGACCAGTATTCTTTCGATAAGTCGGATGTCGGTCTATTTGTAGGTCATGGCCCTGTAAATGAATCCATGAATCCTGATAGTGGCTACTTGCTTTTTGACGTGTTGTACAATAATGATAGAGAAGTGTATCCGACAGAAGTACGGTGGGGTAACTACGATTTGGATTGGGTCCTACTATCTACTTGTAGGTATTTAAACTACTTCGGTTCCTCCACGCAACTGTCGCGTCTCAAATACATGATGGCCGGCGCCCACGAGATCTTAGGTTACGAAACGAGGATGTCGGAATATCGCGATTCTGGCAGATGGCTGGGACAGACCCTAATCGGGCTATTTCAGACTGAGGCAAGAACATTTCGCTATGCCTGGAACAACACAGCGGAGGCCTTTCAGGCTACGGGAAAGGTTGCTCGAACGATGTACGGACCCGGGAATGCCAACGAGTATTTGCCGGGGTATGGGGCTCACGGAGCCGAGCCTTCCCCCTACCCGACCTCTGCAGTGTATTTGGTTGATTACACCACCAGCTAGAGGAAGGAGAAGAGCACGTGGGACACAGAATCAGGATGGGGCTAATGCTCACCGCCATCGGGAGTGTCATAGCGTTAATAGGGCTTACAAGCTGCGGTTCTGTCAAGGGAACGGGAGATACAAGCATCCGAGTCGAGAGGCCAGAGCCAGTTGACTTCGGAGTGCCGGCAGCGGCACCGCCCCCTCAGGAAGTTGCAGTGGCCAACGGTGTCACGAACTTCGCTGGTCCCGCTACACTTCCCGCGATCGAGATTGTCAGGAAGCCTGTGACCAATGGCGTTGTTGAGGCAACCGCAAATCTTCTCGGAATGGCTGATGTACGACAGACGGTGACGAAAGACGGGCGAGCCGCAACGGCAGATAATGAATGGGAGTTGTCCTTTGTGGTGCCGGAGATGGCGGACTGTTTCTCATTTGAGTCGCGGTCATTTCTCAGCGGCGGATGTGACGCGAATGTTGAGAACGGCAGAATCCCTCAGCTGCCTGAAGCAGGTGAGATCGCGAAGCTTGCTACGGACTACTTGAAGTCAATCGGATTGGGCCAAGGGCTGGTCTTGGCACGGACTCATGTCAAGACGAGTGCCCACGTTGAGGACCCCAAGACCGGTAGTGTTCGAATCATTCCGACAAGTGTAGCCGCTGTGTTCAGGCCGCAGATTGACGGGATGACGGTCGAAGGTCCAGGGGCGAAAGTCGTGGTGGTCTTCGGTGAGCAAGGTACCCTTCTCTCGTTTTTCCATTGGGTCCCTGAAACTCGACCTTCAAATGCGGTAAACATCCGACCAGTTGCGGACGCCCTTGATGATATCCGCGCCGGCAAAGGCTTGCCTCCCGCACAGGGCGAATTGGCGAGCGTCGAGGTCCAGGACGTTGACATGCGGTATTTCGCTGAACCGCTGGCCAGTGGACCCTCATTCTGGAAGCCGGTCTATGCGTTTCAGGTTAGGGAGAAGGGAACCAGCGGACCGCTGGAGATTTGGTTTGTTGATGCGCAAGCTGAGTAAGGACGTCGGTCGCCTTGGCCTCTTGGTCACCGAGGCAGCTGTAGTGCTCCTTACCGTGGCCCTTGTTGCCGCGGGTTGCTCCTCCGAGAATCGACCATTGCCCACCATTCCAGTAGACGATGTGGTGGCATCGTATGCTGGACCGATGGGCAATATGCCCTCTGGCGACAAACCGATGTCTGGTTCGTCGGTTGACCTCCGTCCCTTCCTTGAGGCCTACAAGAGAAGTAAGCCGAGCCAGCTAGGAGTGCAGACCACCCCGGAGTGGTCGGTCGTAGTGGAGCTGAGGAACGGGTGGAGGTATTACTTTCACTTTGCGCCAGAATATCCAACTGATCATGCACTCCTGGTTGCCGTCCCTCCCAAAGCAGCAGGACAAGAGAAGCGTGAGTACGAGATAGTGTGTCCCGGTCTTCGCGAATCCCTCGACATAGCGAAAGCACAGACCCCTGGTAGCTAGTCCAAAGGACCCATAGGGTGGGGGCCAGGTTCTGCCTGGCCCCCGGTGTGCTTACCCTATTACTGAAGATCCTTCTCTGCCAACATGACATGAGACACTGAGCCGCGAAGAATTAGTGAACCTGGTGGGCGAGATCGGGGGGCAATCTGGGACGGTGGCGCGGCGCTGATTAGTGCTGAGCTGAGCAAGGCGGATGCTGGCGCGGGATCCATCAACGACGCATAGGTTTTGCGAGAATACCCTCCGCCGCCTCCCGCTCTCCATGAAGCTGTAGCGCCTCCGCCTTGGCCACGTCAACCAGATAGCTCGCGTGGTAAGAGGCCGCGTCACGACCGCCATCGGCCAAGCCTTCTCGATCCAGCCGAACCGGACCCACAACCTGACCATCCTCTGCATCGGCTGACTCCGCCGCGAACAGGCTTCTCACTCGGTCCCACCCGTCCACGAAGTCCACTCGATGCAGGTTGCCCAGGACCTCCATCATCTCCCTCGAGGCTGTCGAGCAGCTGCACAGAGTCGGCGGAGAGCACCTCCTGCCCGGCCAAGTAGCGCTCGGAGACAAGAGCGGCTGCGTGACGAAGAGAGGCAACCTCCGCGGCAAAGTCCCGCACATCCTCCTCCCACTCCTTGACCATCTCCAGGAACGACTCACGGCAGTGGGGGAGGGTGCGGCCCCAGAAGCCGGCGCCGGCGAAGTCGCTCACCGTCCAGCTGCGCAGAGAGTCGAGGAGCTTGCGCCGAGCAGCCAGCTTGGCCATTGCCTCAACTGACAGGCATTCCTCCACCGCTGCGCCCTCGGCCCAGCTGGTGACGCGCTCCACGGCCGCACCGCCCTCCGCGGCCACCAGATCCCCGGCGTGTCCCCCGACCCACCGGTTGCAGCTTGCCCGCAGGAACCCGGGCTTCAGACTCTTACGCAGATCGCCCTTCACCCAGCGGCCCCGCCAGCGGCGGTAGTCGTCGAAGTGGAGGTAGGGTCGGCCGTCGATCTCCCGCACCCGGCCGACGAACTTGGCCAGGTGCCCGCGGGCGTCGGTCCGCAGCTCCTGGAGCAGCTCCGGGTCCGCCGGTTCTCGACCGCCTACGTGGTCGACCGCCAGGATCTCGTCCCAGGCCAGGGGATGGTCGTCTGGGCAGTGACCGATCTGATAGCCTCGCTTGCCGAGAAGCGCGCCCCACTCAGGCCAGCCCCAGGACTTCGCGGTCGAGCCACTCTCCCTCCACCAAGGGCGCCTCCCGCAGGTACTCCAGGGGACGGTCTCTAGATGCACCACCCGGGCCTCTGCCACCTGACCTTCCTCCACCAATGCCCGGAAGGCCTCCTCCAGCTCGTCACACCGGGCTACGAACTCGTCGTCGGTGAGATCGGCCAGGCCGAAGGAGAAATTCTCGCCGGCCAGGAAGGCATGGTAGGCTTCGTCCGTCGGAAAGGAGCCGCGGACCTCCGCCCGCACCTCGTCATCCAAGAGCGGGGAATCCTCGTCTCTTCGCACCAGGTAGGCCTCCTCGGGGATGGGGGTCTTGCCCTCCCGCAGACAGTGGGCGCAGACCCAGAAGCCCACCGTGTCCGAATCGGTGAAGCTCTCCCAGCTCTCCACACCGTGCTCCTTGGCGGCCCGCACGCAGGCGGCTGTCTCCGGATCCAGGGGATAGGGGAGAGAGGCGGAGATCTCCTGGATGGAATGGGCAAGATCGCGGCTCAGCTCAAGCTCGGCCAGCAGGCGGTACAGCCTCTCTGCCAAGAGCACGGCACGCAGGCGAAGCTCATTCTGCCGGCCGCTCACCTCCTGGTTCACCGCCTGATGCAGGAAGTAGAGGAAGAGGATGTCCCTCTCCCCCGGCGGATGGCCGCAAAGATCTCCTCTCGCGAACGGCCCTTCAAGGCTTCTTCCGCTGCGTCTTTCACCATCTGGGGCATCTTGACCAGCGGGTAGCTCGAGTCGGGCTGCTTCATGAGCCGGCGGACGTAGTCCTCCATGCTGGGGAACTCTTGCACCTCGTTCAGCCACAGGAGAAAGATCTCCCGGGGCTCAAGTTCAGTGTGGAGTTTCTTCAGTCGGCGCTCATCATCTCTCATGATTCGTCCTCCTCGACATCTTCTGCTTCCAGTTCAAGGTCAAAGATCGGGGTGGGAGAGAGCTCGCGGGAGGAGACGGCCTCCTCGAGAGCGAGCAGTCGCTCCTCCATCTCCCCGGCCTGCAGCAGCTTGACGGCGGTCTGGGCCAGATAAGCCAAGGTGCGGGCCCGGGAGAGGCTGCTCTCCAAGCTGAGGACGTCAAAGGCGGCGATCTCCACCAGGCGGCGGATATCAGCCACCGTGGAGAGACCTGCAAAGTCAAAGGCCCCGGCCACCGTCTGCTCCTTGCGCCGGCGCTGCCCGCCCAGCTTGCGGGCGGCTGCGGCTTCCTCCTGATGAGTGGGAGAGTGAAAAAAGCAGAAGGGCTCATCGCGAAGAGCGGTGGCCCGGCAGGGCTCGCCTCTCTCGGTCATGGCGCTGCAGGTGCGACTGGGGCCTAGCATGGCCTAGCTTCGCCTACCTCTGCTGGTCTCGGGCGTTGCTGGTCACGGTCATCACTACTCGATCACCTTCTGGGCCCGCTCCCCGCTGAAGCTCTCCCAGCGGGCCAGCACGATTGCCGCATAGTGTGGGTCGATCTCCAGGCCGTAGCAGGTGCGGCCGGTGCGCTCGCAGGCAATGAGCGTGGAGCCCGAGCCCAGGAAGAGGTCGAGGACCACATCTCCGTGCCGGGAGCTGTTCTCCAGGGCCCGCTCGATCAGGGGGAGAGGTTTCATGGTGGGGTGGGCTTCAGACGCCGAGGGACGGGGGATCTGCCAGACGTCCGATTGGTTGCGGTCCCCGCACCAATAGGGCGTGGTGCCTTCCCGCCAGCCGAAGAGGACCGGCTCGAAAATTCTCTGATACGGGGCTCGGCGAGCACGAACTGCCCCTTGTCCCAGATTATGTAGTCGCTCCAGTGCCCACCCGCCTCGGTGAAGATGCGGGTGAGGGTGGGGAGCTCCTTGGAGCTCATGAAGCAGTAGATGGCGCCGTCGGTGTGCTCGAGCAGGTTGCGCAGAAACCCTCGACAGAAGGTCTCCCACTGCTCCGGCGGGAGATCATCGTTCTTGAGTCGACGACGACGCTGTCCTCGTTGCTGACCGCCGTGATTGCCCAGACTGACTCCGTACGGTGGATCCGTCACGCAGAGGGCGGCCTGGGTCCCGGCCAGCAGCCTCGCGACATCCTCGGCCTTGGTGGCGTCAGCACACAGGAGCCGGTGGTCTCGCAGGGCCCAAAGCTCCCCTGGTTTGACCCGGGGCTGGCACTGAGCTTCCTCCAGGGCGGCGTCGAGGTCGAAGCTCTCCGGCCGCTCGCGGCGCTCCCTGACCTCCAGGGGGCGGAGGAGCTTGGTGATGTCGTCCTCGGCGAAACCGGAGAGAGTGAGGTCGAGGTCCGTATCCTGCTCGAGATCCTGGAGCAGACGAGCGAGTAGCTCCTCGTCGAAGTCGCCAGAGATCTTGTTCAAGGCTACGTTCAGGAGGCGGGCCTGCTCTTGGCCCAAGTCCAGATAGATGACTGGGACTTCCTTCATCCCCAGCTTGCGGGCGGCCGACATACGTTGGTGTCCGCCGATGACCGTGCGGTCCTCGCGTCTCGCGATCACGGGATCGACCATCCCGAACTCCTGGATACTGCGGGTGAGGGCCTCAAGCTCTGAGTCAGTGATTCGTCTCGGGTTGGCCGCATCCGGTCGCAGGGTGTCGAGGGGCACCTGCTCGATGGTAAGAGCGGGGCCGGCCGCCCTAGGGGCGGTCTTGGGGGCAGTCGTCTTGGTCATGAGAACCTCCGGGGAGACGGGGTGATGCAGCCGGCAGGCTGTTGACTTCTGGGGCCGGGGGAGGGAGTAATGGACGTAGCCAAACGACCAGTAAGAGGCGAGCAATGAGCGGCCAGTTGACGATCAGCACCACGGAGACGAGCGCCCCGCGCACCAGCCTGCGCTATTCGTTCCTGTGGTCGGCCTGGCTGGACGGCCATGTTCTCGGGGAGGGCTACGGGTTCTCGGCGGAGGACGCCGAGCGGCGGGCCGTGAACCTCGTCACCGACACCCTCACCCCCGACCAGGTGGAGCACATCAAGGTCGTCTCGGGCTGAGGCCTTGCCCCTGTCCCTGCTGACCCCAGGAAGGAACCGAGAGCCATGATCGTCTACGAACTCATGGAGCAGCTGAAGCGCTTCGACCCCGAGGCCGAGGTGCGCCTGGCCTACCAGCAGAGCTACCCGCTGCAAGATCACGTGCGCGGGGCCGTCCAGAGCCAGGAGGCGGACGAGCTTGCCGCGCCCCTCGTCTGGATCGTCTCTGGGGGCCAGGTCTATGACACTCCCTACGGCCCCGAGCTTCGTCTTCGAGGCCAAGTAGCTCGTGCCGCCCGCCCGGAAGCGAGAGAGAGTTCGCCGACTGGCTCTTTGACGTGGTCTACCAGGCGGCCGACCTTGCCTGGGCGGGTCTCACTCCGCTCAGTCTCACTTCCTTGGCTGAGGAGGTATCCGGCAGCGGACAGGAGGGCTTGGTGCTGCGCTTCAGCCAGGGGCCCGAGTACGAGATCACCGTCAGGCGCCGAGACTGACGCTCCGGAACCTTTCTTTCCGGATCGGACCGGCCCCAGGAACGAACTGTCCATATAGAGGAGGCTTTTGGACACTTCGTTGTTCGGAAGACCAACGACCTTCTGTGTGGCGGTCTTATTGGCAGTGGTCTTGGTCATGAGGCCTCCTTGGGGCGGCGGTAGGCGTGCGTGGGCTCCTTGAGGCCGGCCAGGGAGGCGTCGTGCACAAGCCGGCTCACCACCGAGGTGCCCACCAGCTCCGCAAGCGCCTCCGCCCGCCATTCGGTGGTGATGACCGTGGGCAGGCACTCGCCGTAGCGGACATCGACGATGTCGTAGAGCTGGTCCTCCACCCAGGAGGCGCTGCTGGCCGTATGGGTCTTGCCGAGATCATCGAGGATGAGGACAGGCACCCGCTGGGCCAGGCCGATGAGCTTGTCTGTAGCCTCCCGGTCGCTCTTGTTGTGAAAGCCCCGTTTGACCCGGGAGAGGAGATGAGGCGCAGAGAGCCACAACGTCGGGATGAGCCGGCCCTCGCCGATGAGCTCCCCGTAGAGGCAGGCGGCCAGAAAGCTCTTGCCCGCGCCCACCGGCCCAGTCACGATCAGGTTGGAGCGGTCGGGATCCTCGAGCCACCGGCTTGCCACCGCGAAGGCCTCCTCGTTGTGGGGGGCCCGGTCAAAGTCGGCCAAGGTGAGGCCGGCCGGTCTCTTTCCCAGCTGGCCGCGCTCCTGGTAGAAGGTGACTTCGCGCAGCTCCCGCTCACGGGTAAACTCGGCCTGCTGCCTTTGCCACTCGGCCTCCAGCCGGGCGGCTTCTTCTTCCTGGCGGATCTTCCGGCAGCGGGGGCACACCGCGGGAGGGCCGAAGGGCCAAAGGTCGGGCGCCTCCCAACCGAAGCTCTCCCCGCAGGTCTGGCAGGTGAGATCGCCAGATGGCCTAGAGGAACTCACCGTTCTTGCTGCGGCCGTCGTCGAGATGATGTCGCCTACTCGTGCGAGCTCGCCCATGGGCGTGCCCCCTTTCTAGGTCGCCGAGGATGTAGCGCAGATGGGAGGGACTGCGGTTCGCGAGGACCAAGGTGTCGAGTGCCGAGAGCAGCATCTGCGGATCGGCCCCACCTTGAAGCAGATCCTTAAGAGCTCGTCCGAGCTGGGCCTTGGTGGCGGGGGTGAGGGTGAGCCTGCGATCATCGGCCAGGCGGGCGGCGTAGGCCACCAGGTCCCGCACCGCTCCTGAGGCGGGCTCCTTGTTCTTGCTGGGGGTCGTAACCGTGAAGAGCGGTACGGCTGCTCTTGGCGGGCCAGACGCCCCTACCGAAGGTAGGGATTCTTCTATGTATCTACTATCTTCTCTGGTGGTAGGAGGGGGGCACTCTAGGGTGGTAGCCTGCTCGCACCCTGGAGTGGTAGCAGGCTCGCGCTCCAGCTCGTCCTGGGGCCCGACCTCCCTCCTCGTCTTCGGCCGGAACTTGCCCCAATGGGCCGTCTCCGTCTCCACTTGGTAGACGGCGGCCCTGCGGTTGGTGGCCGGCCGGGTCCGGCGAAGGACGCCTTCCCGGAGAAGATCAGAAAGAGCGTCGCGAATCCCCCGCTCGGCTCTCCCGGTCATGCCCTGAAAGAGTGCCAAGGAGATGGAGGCCTGCTCTTGGGCGAAGTGACCGTAGGTGCGGCGGATGACGGCTAGCACCACTTCCTTGTGCGTGGCGGGCATGGGGGAGAGGAGAAGAGCGTCGAAGAGGTCGGTGGGGAAGTGGACGAAGGGCTCCCGGTTGGGTACGCGCTGGGGCGGCACAGGCGGGGTCGCGTCCCCAAGAGGTCTAGTGTGCGGCGCCGCCCAACCCATCAGCGCTTCCTTGCCTGCCGCCCGGAGGGCAGTTCGATCACCCGGCGCAGAATGGCGTAGTTCCGACCTGCACCCGTGCCCGTGCGGCTACTGGGGCCATCCCGAGCGTGAGTGCCGCTGCTCCGGGGAGGCCCTGGCCCGGCACCGGGAGCATCTCAGCGGTCCCGTGGTCGATCGGATCGACGTCATGATCGAGGTTCCTCCCCTAACGACGACCATGCTCGACGGAGGGGAAGGCCCTTCTTCCGCCGCGGTGCAGGCGCGGGTCCTGGCCGCCCGGGCCTTCCGGGCTCTGAGAGAGGCAGGCGGCGAGGTGGGGCATAGCGGCAACGGGTTGCGGGCCCGCCCAGTGAGCCGAACGGGTGCCCATCCCGGGGAAGTCGAGCTGCGCTATGCGGTCACCCAGGAGGCCCGGGCTCTGCTGCGCGAAGCGCTGCTCCATCAGGCCCTCGGGGGCCGGGGCTACATGCGCGTGCTGGCGGTGGCCCGCACACTCGCCGATCTGGAAGGGGTCGTCCAGGTGAAGGCGGCTCACGTGGCTGAGGCTCTGGCCTTCCGTATTCCTTCGATGGTTGGGTGGAGGTCGTGAGCCTGACCGAGGCGGCTCTGGGTCTGAGCTGGGTTACGGCCGCCGCCGGTCGGCCCGCTCTGGGGCTGCTCGAGAGGTGGGGGGTTCAGGCGGTCTGGAGGGCGGGCGCGTCCGAGTTACGCCGGTGGAGCGACTCGGGGTCCTGGGTTTTGGCCTTCCTGGAGAGGCGCTCTCAGTTTGTGCCCGCCGAGGCCCGAGCCGCCCTGCGCGCCAGTGGCCTGCGCTTCGTGCCCTACGGCGACGGCGGGTACCCGGCCGTGCTCCGGCACCTGCCCTGGCCGCCCGCCGGTCTGTACGTACGGGCGGAGCCGGAAGCCTACGAGACCTTCTTGCATGCTCCCCGGGTGACCATTGTGGGGACGCGGGCGCCGACCGCCTACGGTCGCGCCCTGGCGCTCTCGTTCGGAGAGGCTTTCGCTCAGGCGGGAGTGGTGGTGGTGAGCGGTATGGCCCTGGGGATCGACAGCGAGGCTCACCGGGGCTGCCTCTCCCAGGGGGGGCTCACCGTGGCCGTGCTGGGATGCGGAGCCGACCGCCCCTACCCGCGCCGGCACCGGGACCTTCACCGGCGGATCGCCGGAAACGGAGCGCTGATCAGCGAGCTCCCGCCGGGCTGGCCGCCGGCTCCCTGGACCTTCCCTTTGCGCAACAGGCTTCTGGCGGCCTTGGGCGATGGGGTGGTGGTGGTAGAGGCCGGGGCCCGCAGCGGCGCCCTGAGCACGGCCGACTGGGCCCTGGATCTGGGGAAGCAGGTGTTCGTGGTGCCGGGCCCCATCAACGGCCCCACCTTTTTGGGCAGCACCAAGCTGCTTCATCAGGGAGCGGCATGTTGCTTGGGGCCGGCTGAGACGGTGGAGGACTTTTTCGCCATGACCCGAACGGAAAGGTACGGGCGCGGTGGGGATGGCCCCCTGGAGGGCGTCACCGGCAGGCCGCGGAAGGACGGCCCGGCGCGGTCCGCCGGCGACCTGGGGCCGGCGGCCCGTCTCTCGTTGTTGGCGCTGGCGCGAGGAGCGCAGACCGTCGACGAGGTGGCGGCCGCCACGGGGTTGGCCGTAGGTGACACGGCCGCTGCCCTGGCCCTCCTGGAGCTGCAAGGACTGGCCGTTCGGGCTGGCCCGGGGCGCTACGGGCTTGTATCGTGAGGACGGGAAGAACCGGCGAAAGGGGGTTGAAGTCCTGGAGACGGAGAGGGTTGAAGCCCCCACGCGGCCGGAGAGCACCGCCGGCCTAGATCGACTGGTGACCGCGTTCCTGCGCAGTCTCGTGGCGGCCGGATACAGCGCGTCGACGCTCGCTGCGGCCCGCGTCGACCTCCGTCAGTTCGGGGAGTTCCTGCGGCGGGGGGAGATCGACCGGGTCAGCGACATCCGGCCGCGGGATGTACGTGCGTTCGTAGCCGGCCTGGCGGAAGGCGGGGCGGCCGGACACCCAGGCGCGTACGCCCGCGCTTCGATCGCCCGCAAGCTCTCCTCGGTCCGCCGCTTCCTGGCCTTCTGCGTCGATGAAGGCGTCCTCCCGGCCAGCCCGGCGGTCGAGATCACTGCGCCCAAGCTTCCCCGGCACCTGCCGCAGGTCCTGACGCAGGAGCAGGCGGCCGCCCTCCTGGAGGCCATCGACGGGCGGGATCCCCTGGATATCAGGGACCGCGCGCTTCTCGAGTTGCTATACTCGTGCGGCCTGAGGAGTCGCGAGATCCTGGATCTGGACGTGCAGGATCTCGATCCCGAGAGACGAGAGGTCCGCGTGAGGGGTAAAGGAAGGAAGGTCCGGGTCGTGCCGGTGGGGGATAAGGCGGCCCAGGCGACTGCCCGCTATCTCCGCGAGGCTCGTCCCTCTCTCCTCTCCGGCCACGCCTCGGGCGAGCGGCGGCTCTTCGTCAGTCGGCGCGGGCGTCCACTTTCGCCGTCTGACGTCCGGCGGCGGCTCCAGACACGGCTCCGGCAGGCGGCCGTCCAGGCCGGGATCTCGCCGCACACGCTGCGGCATTCCTTCGCTACGCATCTCCTGGAAGGGGGAGCGGATCTGCGCTCCATCCAGGAGCTTCTCGGCCACGCCTCCCTCAGGACCACCCAGATCTACACACATGTATCGGCCACCCACCTCCGCCGCGCGTACCGCCTGGCGCATCCGAGGGCCTGAGCATGTCGGTGGAGCAGAAGAAGAAGGAGAAGGACCACGCCGTCGAGGCGCTCTGGAAGCGCTACAAGGAGTTGGCCGATCCCAAGGCCCGCGACGAGCTGATCCTGGCCTACTCGCCTCTGGTCAAGTACGTCGCCGGCCGCATGGGCACCGGTCTGCCGGCCCACATCGAAGAGTCGGATCTGATCTCCTACGGGCTCCTGGGTCTGATCGGCGCCCTCGAGCGCTTCGACCCCTCGCGGAACATCAAGTTCGAGACCTATGCCATCTCCCGCATCAAGGGCTCCATCATCGACGAGCTGCGCGCCCTCGATTGGGTACCCCGCTCGGTGCGCAGCTGGGCCCGCCAGGTGGAGAGGTCGGTGACCAAGTTGGAGAACGAGCTGCGCCGGGCCCCGGTGGACGACGAGATCGCCGCCGAGCTCGAGGTCACCTTGGAGGAGTTCCAGGACATTCTCATGCAGATCAGCAGCGCCTCCATCGTGGCGCTCGACGAGTTCTGGACCCTGAGCGGGTCCAGCGGCGACAAGGTGAGCCTCATCGACACCATCGAGGACTCCTCGGCCCCCGATCCCTCACGGGCCTTCGATATCCGCGCCGTCAAGGAGCTTCTTGCCGATGCCATCAAGCGGCTGCCCGAGCGGGAGAAGATCGTCATTGGTCTCTACTACTACGAGGGGCTCACCCTCAAGGAGATCGGCGAAGTGCTGGGTGTAACGGAATCGAGGGTGTCGCAAATGCACACCAAGGCTATCCTGCGCCTGAAGGGGCGCATGAAGGAGGAGCTCGAGCCGGGGGCGCTCTCTTCCTGACGCCGCCTGCCGCTGCGCGGCCCCGTCGCTGCCGGTGGCCCGCCTCATCGCGGCGCTTGGGGCCTCGTGTGCTACTATCACCGCGTTCGTCCAGACGACCCTGGAGGGCGTAGCTTACGGTGGTGCCGGATATCCCCGGTTCCGTGGGCGCCTTCAGGCCGAGTACAGAACCACGTTGAAAGGATCTCTCGATGCCGGTTGTCTCCATGAAGCAACTACTGGAGTCCGGGGTGCACTTCGGACACCAGACCCGCCGTTGGAACCCGAAGATGAAGCCGTTCATCTTCACGGAGCGCGGTGGTATCCACATCATCGACCTGCAGAAGACCACCAAGCTCATCGACCGGGCCTACGACTTCACCCGCAACGTCAGCGAGCGAGGCGGCTCGGTGCTCTTCGTGGGCACCAAGAAGCAGTGCCAGGACTCCATCAGTGAAGAAGCCAGGCGCGCGGGCATGCCGTACGTGTCACACCGCTGGCTGGGCGGGCTCCTCACGAACTTCACGACCATCCACGACCGGATCAACCGCCTTCACGAGCTGCGCAAGCGCAAGGAAGACGGCACCTTGGCCCTGCTGCCCACCAAGGAACGCATGAACATGGAGCGCGAGCTGGAGAAGCTCGAGGTGAATCTCGGCGGCGTCGATATCATGACCCGCCTGCCCGCCGCCGTGTTCATCGTCGACCCCAAGCGGGAGGCCATCGCCACCCGGGAGGTGCTCAAGCTCGGCATCCCCCTCATCGGGCTGGTCGACACCAACTGTGACCCCGACGAAGTGGACTACATCATCCCCGGGAATGATGACGCCATCCGCTCGTGCAGCCTGATCATCAAGACTATCGCCCGGGCAGTGGACGAAGGTCGGGGCAAGGTGGGTCTCAAGGAGTTCGAGGCTGCGGAGCCGGCGCCGGCCCAGCCCGCTCCGGCGGAAGCAGCCCAGCCCGCTCCGGTGGTCGCCTCCGAAGGGGCGTCTGAAGCTCCCGCCGAGGCTACCGAGGCCGGCGTCGCGGATATCGAGGTGTGAGACCCTCTCATTGAGAGATGTTTGACCGGGCGGCCGGCGCGCCGCCCGGTGCGGCCGCGACGGCCAAGGCTTCGTCTTGAAATGAGCTCTACGTGCTGAGAACGAACTTGGGCCTCGCTTGGAGGCTGGTGGAGGAAGATCCATGAGTGTGAGTGCACAGTCGGTAAAGGAGCTGCGCGAGAAGTGCGGCGCGGGCATGATGGACTGCAAGCGCGCCCTGGAAGAGACCGGGGGCGACATCGAGGCGGCCATCAAGCTGCTGCGCAAGAAGGGGATGGCCGCGGCCGACAAGAAGTCGTCGCGGGCCGCCAACGAGGGCTTGGTCGACGCCTACATCCATCAGGGCGGCAGGATCGGTGTGTTGCTGGAAGTGAACTGCGAGACCGATTTCGTTGCCCGCAACGACGAGTTCAAGGCCTTCGTGCACGACGTAGCCATGCACATCGCGGCGGCGAGCCCCCGGTGGGTCTCGCGCGATGACGTCCCGGAGGACGTGCTGGCCGCCGAGACGGACATCTACATGGCCCAGGCGGCTGACACGGGCAAGCCGGTGCAGGTGCTGGAGAAGATCGCCGCGGGCAAGCTGGGCAAGTGGATGGAGCAGACCGTCCTCCTGGAGCAGGCGTTCGTGAAGGAGCCGGAGAAGACCATCGACGAGCTGCGACGCGAGCTGGTGGCGAAGATCGGCGAGAATGTCGAGATCCGGCGCTTCGCCCGCTTCCAACTGGGTGAAGACCTGGCGTGAGCCTCCTGCAACAGCCGCGATACCGGAGGGTCCTGCTCAAGCTGAGCGGAGAGGCCTTGGTCGGCGACGGCGCCTACGGCATCGACGCGGGGAGGATCAAGGAGGTGGCCGCGCAGATCGGCGAGGTGGTCGGTCTGGGTGTACAGGTGGCCACGGTGGTGGGGGCCGGGAACATCTTCCGCGGAGTGGCGGGCAGCGCCACGGGCATGGACCGGGCCACGGCCGACTACATGGGCATGGTGGCCACCGTCATCAACGCCATGGCCCTGCAGGATGCCCTGGAGAAGGTGGGGGTGATCACCCGTATCCAGTCGGCCATCCACATGCAGGAGGTGGCCGAGCCCTACATCCGGCGCCGGGCCATCCGGCACCTGGAGAAAGACCGGGTGGTCATCTTCGCAGCGGGGACGGGCAACCCTTTCTTCACCACCGATACAGCGGCGGCTCTGCGGGCCCTCGAGATCGGGGCCGACGCCATCCTCATGGGCAAGAAGAAATACGACGGGGTCTACGACGACGATCCCGAGACCAACCCGGAGGCGGTACTCATTCCCCGGCTCACCCATCGGGAAGCATTGGAACGGGGCTTGAAGGTCATGGATTCTACGGCCCTGTCGTTGTGCATGGACAACTGCCTACCCATCCTGGTCTTCAACATGGGGGTGCCCAGCAACATCAGCTTGGCCATTCGGGGCGAGCTCGTGGGCACAGTGGTATCATGTGAAGCCGACGGGGGCGCCGATTGAAGGACCGTCCTCTCCTTGGCTGGTGAGGCTGCCCGAATCTCGACGAAGGAGACGGAGCATGGTCAACGAGCTGCTGGAAGACGGCCGGCGTCGCATGGACGGCGCCATCGAAGCGCTCCGGAGCGAGTTCAACACGGTGCGCACCGGTCGGGCCTCCACCGCTCTGCTCGATCGCATCGTGGTGGACTACTACGGTGTGCGCACGCCCCTCAAGCAGCTGGCCAACCTGGCCGCTCCCGATCCGCGCCTGCTCTCCATCACGGTGTACGACAAGTCCTCGGTAAACGCCGTGGTGCGGGCCATCCAGGAGTCGGATCTGGGCCTCAACCCGAACGTGGACAGCACCGTCATCCGTCTCAACATCCCGCCTCTGACTCAGGAACGGCGCAAGGAGCTGGTGAAGCTGGTGCGCAACATGGCCGAAGAGAGCCGGGTGGCCGTGCGCAACGTGCGCCGGGATCTGATCCAGGACTTCAAGGAGCTCAAGAAGGAAGGCGAGATCTCGGAAGACGACGAGCGGCGGGCCGAAGACGAGGCCCAAAAGCTCACCGATTCGCACGTGGAGCGTATCAACGAGCTTCTCCGGAACAAGGAGGAGGAGATACTCGAGGTCTGATGGGACTCCTGACCCGGCTCATGGATCTTCGCGGTCGCGGCCGGGGAGATTCTTTTTTTGACGGCGAGCGCCTGCCGCTCGGTCGGGTGCCCGTGCATGTGGCCGTCATCATGGACGGCAACGGGCGCTGGGCCGCCCGCAGGCATCTAGGCGTGCTGGCCGGACACCGCGCGGGCACACGCGCGCTCAGGGCCACGGTCAAGGCGGCACTGCGGGCCGGGGTGAGGCAGCTGACCATCTACTCGTTCTCCACCGAGAACTGGAGCCGCCCCCGGGACGAGGTGGAAGGCCTCATGGATCTGCTGGGGGAGATGATCGACACCGAGGTCCCCGAGCTCGATGAGCAAGGCGTGCGGGTGGTCTTCGTGGGCCGCCGGGACGAGCTCGGGGCCGGCCTTCAGGCCAAGTTGGCCGCGGCCGAGGAGCGCACCAGGGATAACTCGACCATGACTCTCTATGTGGCCTTCAACTACGGAGGACGCGGCGAGATCGTCGATGCGGTGCGGGCGGCTCTGGCCGAGGGGGTGTGCCCCGAGGAACTCACCGAGGAGGTCGTAGCCGCCCACATGTACGCGCCCGACATGCGCGAGCCGGACTTGATCATCCGCACCTCGGGGGAGCGGCGCTTGAGCAACTTCCTGCTGTGGGAGTCGGCCTACTCCGAGCTCTACTTCTCCCACCTGCTGTGGCCCGACTTCGACGAGGCTGAGTTCGCGCGCGCCCTCAGGGACTACGCTTCGCGTGAGCGCCGGTTCGGAGGGCGCGGGGGCCGCGACCTTGCTTAGAGCCCGCCTCCTGGTGGCGCTGGTGGGCATCCCCGTCGGGGTGGCCTTGGTGGCGCTGGGTGGGCCGGTCTTCGCTCTCGGCTTGGGGCTCATGACACTGGTGGGTCTGCACGAGTTCTACACCCTGACCCGTGCGTACCGTCCTAATCTGCTGGTTGGGTACCTGGCCGCTCTGGGCATCATGGCCGGCACGTACTTTGCCGGGCTCGCCGGGTTGCTTGGAGGTCTCACCGCTCTGGTCGCTCTGCTCTTCTTCTGGGGTATGGGGGAGGCTTGGACACCACCTGGTGGGGCGCATGGCCGTGACCAGCCTGGGGGTGGTCTGGATCGCGTTGGGCTTCTCGTACCTGGTCCTGCTGCGCGCGCTGGACCACGGTCTGGGCTTGACCGTGCTCGTTGTCGGGGCCACCTGGACCAACGACACCTTCGCCTACTTTGGGGGACGGGTATTCGGCCGCCACCGCATGGCTCCCCGTATCTCGCCCAAGAAGACCGTGGAGGGAGCGGTGGCGGGCATCATCGGCGCCGTGATCTTCGCCCTGGGTGTCAAGATCTACTCCACCTGGCTGCCCTGGCGGGGAGGCGGCTGTTCTGGGCGTCGCGATCGGGGTGGTGGGCCAATGGGGCGACCTGTACGAGTCGGCGGTGAAGCGCGACCTGCAGGTCAAGGACTCGGGACGTTTCTTCCCCGGGCACGGAGGGGTGCTGGATCGTTTCGACTCGGTGCTGTTCGCCGGACTGGCCGCCTACTGGACGGCCGCCCTGCTGCTCAAGGAGGTCGTAGGGGCGGTGCTGCCGTGAAGCGGAAGATCGACGGCGTGGGGGCGGTGCTGCCGTGAAGCGGGTGATCATCCTAGGGGCCACGGGCTCCATCGGCCTGCAGGCGCTGGAGGTGGTGGCCACCGGCCGCGACCTCACGGTGGTGGGGCTCTCCTGCGGGCGGCAGGTCAAGACCCTGGTGGAGCAGGCCATGGCCTTCGGAGTGACCGAGCTGGCGGTGGCCGACGAGGCGGCCGCGGCCGGCATATCCCCCGGGCTCTTTCCGGAGTTCACGGTGCGGGCGGGCGCAGGAGCCGCCGCCCGCCTGGTGCGGGAGGTGGAAGCCGACCTGGTGTTGAATGCCATCGTGGGCTTCGCCGGCCTCGAGGCGACGGTAGCCTGCCTGGAGCAGGGGAGGCCTCTGGCTCTAGCCAACAAGGAGAGCTTGGTGAGCGGGGGCCGGGTCGTCTCCGGACTCGCCGCCCAGCGTGGGGTCGATATCCTGCCCGTCGACTCCGAGCACTCCGCGCTCTATCAGTTGCTAGGCGGCGAGGAGCGCGCGGCCGTACGCAGCCTGATCTTGACGGCTTCGGGGGGGCCCTTTCGGGGCCGGAGCCTGGGACAGCTCCGCGACGTGGGGCCGGAGGACGCCCTCGCCCATCCGACCTGGAGCATGGGAGCCAAGATCAGCATCGACTCGGCCACCCTCATGAACAAAGGCCTGGAAGTGATCGAGGCCCACCACCTGTTCGGCGTGCCGTACGACCAGATCGAGGTGGTGATCCACCCTCAGTCTCTGGTGCATGCGCTCGTGCGGCTGGTGGACGGCGCCCTCCTGGCCCATCTAGGGGTGCCCGACATGCGTGTTCCCATCGCCTACGCTCTGTATCACCCGGAGCGCCGGGTGGGGGCGGTACCCCAGCTCGACCTGGCATCGGCTTCCCCCCTCGAGTTCCTGGAGCCGGACCCGGCCGCCTTCCGCTGCTTGGAGCTGGCCCGGCAGGCGGGACTGGCGGGCGACGCCGCCACCTGTGCCCTGAACGCGGCCAACGAGGTGGCGGCGGACGCCTTCCTGGATGGAAGACTCCCCTTCCTGGGTATACCCGAAGTGATCGAGCGCGTGCTCGAGCTCACCGGTCAGGCATCCCCGGCAGGCTACAGTGAGGTGGCCGCCCTGGATGCGTGGGCACGCGTGAAGGCGCGCGAGGTAGTGGTCGAGAAAGCAGGGTTCGCATGAGCGGTGTTCTGAGTGTCGTCGTGGCGGTGCTGGGAGTGGGTCTCTTGATCCTGGTGCACGAGTTCGGGCACTTCGTGGTGGCCAAGCTCACCGGCATGCGGGTGGAGGAGTTCAGCCTGGGCTTCGGCCCCTATCTGGTCAAGCGGCGCGTGGGCGATACCGTCTACGGTATCTCGGCTTTTCCCGTGGGAGGCTACGTGCGCGTCACCGGCATGCACGAAGAGGACTTCCAGGCCCGGGTGGAGGCGGTCGAGGAGGCACGGACCTACAAGGGCCGCGACGCTGAGTCCCGCATGACCGGGCGCTCGGCCCTCTCCGACGAGGAGATCATCAAGACTCCTCTGCAGAACCGCTACTACGCGAAACCGGTCTGGCAGCGGGTCCTCTTCATCGTGGCCGGTGTGAGCATGAACGTGGTCGCGGCCTTCGTGATCCTCTTCTTCCTGGGAGTGCGCGGGTACTTCGTGCCCAGCACGGTCATCTCAAATGTCGAGCCGGGCAGCGGGGCGGCGGCCGCCGGGCTGCTGGAAGGCGACCGCCTGTTGAGTATCGACGGCCAGGCGATCGACGACTGGAACCATGTGCAGGAGATCATTCTGGCGAACCCGGACGCTACCGTGACGGTGGTGGTGGAGCGCGCGGCGCGGCCGGTCACGGTGAGGGCGACCATCGGCACGCGCGAGGACGGTTCTCCCGTCCTGGGCATCCGTCCGGAGGTGGACGAGGTGAAGCCGAACGTCTGGCAGGCAGTCACCTTCGCCGGCGGGAGAACGGGGGAGCTCTTCCGTCTGACCTTCCGCGGTTGGGGCATGATGCTGAGCGGAGAGGCGCCTGTCACCGGGCCGCAAGGCATCGCCGGGCCGGTGGGTATCGTCTCCATCTCCTCCGAAGCGTTCAGGGGCGGCTACTTCCTCAGCCTGCTGGCCTTCATCAGCGTGCAGCTGACCATCTTGAACATGCTCCCCCTGCTGCCGCTCGACGGTGGGCACGTGCTCTTCAGCATCATCGAGAAGGTGACCGGCAAGGCTCTCTCGCTCCGCACGTTCGAGAGCGTCTCGGTGGTGGGTATCGCCTTGTTCCTGCTGTTGTTCCTGGTAGCTACCGGCAACGACCTGGGACGCCTTTTCTCCGGCACCGTCGGGTTCTGAACGGGAGCGAGCGCGAGTGTTCAGCCGGCGGCAGGTCGTGGTGGGCGGGGTCCCCGTAGGGGGCGACGCGCCGGTTGTCATCCAGTCCATGGTCAATACCCCCACCGGCGACGTCGAGGCGACGGCTGCCCAAGTGCGGGCTCTGGCTACGGCCGGGGCAGCGCTGGTGCGCGTGGCCGTTCCCGACGCCCAGGCCCTCCAGGCCTTCGCGCAGCTGGCGAGCGATGCCCCCGTACCTTTGATCGCCGATGTCCATTTCGACCACCGCTTGGCCGTGGGCGCCCTGGAGCGGGGGCGGCCGCGGTGCGCATCAACCCGGGGAACATAGGGGGTCCGGAGCGAGTGGCGGAGGTGGCGCGTGCGGCCGCCGATTACGGGGCAGTTATCCGTATCGGGGTGAACAGCGGCTCCCTGCAGCGTGAGCTACGCGACCTCGAGCAGACGGACCCGGCGGGGGCGCTGGTGGAGTCGGCGGCGCGGTTCTGCGCCTTCTTCGAAGAGCTTGGCTTCCAGGCGCTCAAGGTGTCGGTGAAGTCGTCGTCGCCGCTGGTGACTATCGACGCGAACCGGCGGCTCTCGCGGCGCATCCCCTACCCGCTGCATCTGGGCGTCACCGAGGCGGGCACCCCCTGGGCGGGCTCCATCCGCAGTGCGGTGGCCCTGGGCACTCTCCTGGCCGAAGGGGTGGGCGACACGATCCGCGTCTCGCTGACCGGCGATCCGGTGGAAGAGGTGCGGGTAGCCCGCGAGATCCTGCGCAGCCTCGATTTGATTCAAGGGGGGTCCCGGGTGATCTCCTGCCCCACCTGCGGGCGGACCCAGCTGGCCCTGGAGTCGCTGGCCCTCGAGGTGGAGCGTCGCCTCCAAGACCTGGAGGAGCCTCTCCGGGCTATGGGCCAGGAGCTCGAGGTGGCGGTCATGGGCTGTGTGGTGAACGGTCCGGGGGAGGCGCGCAAAGCCGACTTCGGCATCGCGGGGGGCAAGGGGGAAGGCGTGGTCTTCGTCGCCGGCCGGCCCGTCAAGAAGGTCCCCCAGGGTCAGCTGGTCGACGAGCTCTTCGCTCACATCGCCGCCTGGATGGCGGAGCGCGGGCAGTAGGAGCTCGATTCGGAACGAAGCCCCGGCCCCCAGGCCGCCCTGGGCGGTGCGATGCGGTGTCCTCGGTCCCGCCCGTAGCGCTGCTACGCCCGCTCCCTGCGTCCGTGCCTCGCCCGCACCCCATGGCCCGACTCTTGCGCGCCGGCCCAGCGTGGGGGAACATGAGGGACCGTCGCGGTCTGGCAGGGCCCGATCCGCGGCTGCCCATCCAGATCGTGACCAGGAGGATACGGGATGCGGGCGTCGCAGCTCTTCATGCCCACGCTGAAGCAAGACCCGGCCGACGCCGAGGCGGTCAGTCACAAGCTCCTCGTCAGAGGGGGATTCGTGCGGCAGTTCGCCGCCGGAATCTACATCTTCTTGCCGCTGGGCTGGCGCGTGATGGAGCGCATCAACCGCATCATCCGGGAGGAGATGAACGCCATCGGCGCTCTGGAGCTCTCCATGCCCACCATGCACCCGGCCGACGTGTGGCAGCAGACAGGGCGCTGGCACGACATCGGCGACGAGATGTTCCGTCTCAAGGACCGGGGGGATCGTGACATGGTGCTGGCCATGACCCACGAAGAGGTCTTCACCTGGCTGGCCTCGCGGGAGCTGCGCTCGTACCGGGAGCTGCCGCAGATCTGGTATCAGATCCAGATCAAGTTCCGCGACGAGCCCCGACCCAAGGGGGGCATTCTGCGGGTACGGGAGTTTCTCATGAAGGACTCCTACAGCTTCGATGTGGACGTCGCGGGTCTGGAGGTGAGCTACCACAAGCACATCCAGGCCTATGACCGCATCTTCCAGCGCTGCGGCCTGGTCTACTACCGGGTGGAGAGCGACCCGGGCATGATGGGCGGGGCCCAGGCCCACGAGTACATGTCGCCCTCGGCTGCCGGTGAGGACCGAGTGGCCTTGTGCAACGCCTGCGGCTACGCCGCCAACGTAGAGCTGGCCCGCTCGGTGGCTACGCCTCCGGAAGGTCGCGTGCCCGACGTGCTGGAAGAGGTGGCTACGCCCCACATGCGCACCATCAAGGAGGTGGCCGCCTTCCTGGAGCTGCCCGCCTCCTCGCTCATCAAGTCGCTGCTGTGGATGGCCGGAGACGAACCGGTCCTGACCCTGGTACGGGGCGATCAGGAGCTGCATCAGCGCAAGCTGGAGAGGTACTTGGGCCGCACTGTGCGTCCCGCGCACCCCGAGGAGGTAGAGCGCCTGCTTGGCACGGAGGTCGGCTTCGTGGGTCCGGTGGGGCTCGAGCTGCGCACCTTGGCCGACCAGAGCCTGGCTCCTGACGGGCCGGGCGGGCGCAGGGCCTACGTGGCGGGGGCCAACAGGGCCCACACACATCTTCGCGGCGTGGTTGTCGACCGGGATTCTCGACCGGAGTGGGCCGATCTGCGAGAGGCGGCAGAGGGAGACGGCTGCTCGCAGTGCGGGCACGCACTGCACATCGAGCAGGTCATCGAGGTGGGCAACATCTTCAAGCTCGGAACCAAGTACTCGCTGCCGTTGGGTGCCAGCGTGCTTGACGAGAAGGGGGAGGAGCGGCCGATCGTGATGGGTTCCTACGGCATCGGGCCGGCCCGTATCGCGGCCGCCGCGGTGGAGCACGGCCACGACCAGAAGGGGATCGTCTGGCCCAAGGCTATCGCCCCCTTCGACGTCCACCTGGTCCAGGTGCAGGCGGCAGACGCCACCCAGACCGGGGTGGCTCAGTCCGTCTATACGCGGTTGAACGAAGAGGGCTGGGAGTGCCTGTGGGACGAGCGTGATGAGCGGGCCGGCGTGAAGTTCAAGGACGCCGAGCTGATCGGGTGTCCCGTGCGGGTGACCGTGGGCAAGAAGGCCGGCGACGGCATCGTGGAAGTCGAGCCCCGGATCGGAGGCACCCGAGAAGAGGTGCCGGCCGACACGGTCGCGGAGCGAGTGGCGGCCCTTTGGGAGGCGGCCCGTTGAAAGATCGCAACGAAGCCGCGGTCGTTGGGGCCGCACTGACCGGCCCAATGCGGCGTCCTCGGTCGCGTCTGTAGCCTCGGGCTACGCCGGCGGTCACGGGGCTTCCGGGGGCCACGGCGCTTCCGGGGGCCACGGCGCTTCCGGGGGCCACGGACTATGCCTGCATATAGCTACGTTTGTTGTAGGTAGGATGAACCCTGTGTTATAATTCGGCCAAGCGAAATCAACTCAAAAGGAGCGTGCGGGGAAGTGGGTGCAACCGGGCCCACTTTTGTTTTGTTCGGGGTCGAGTGGTGAAGCTGACCGAGACATGGGTGCAAGAGGTCGTCGATGACCAGCTGGAGAACGTCGAGATCGTCGACGTCGAGGAAGCCGGCAGCCGGCGGCACCGGGTGGTCAGGATCTACGTGGACCATCCCGGCGGCGTGTCACACGAGGTGTGCGCACGCGTATCGACGGCTGTCGGTGCCGCCCTCGACGAGCAGGGATTCGCCGACGGGCCGTACACCCTGGAGGTGAGCTCGCCCGGATTGGAAAGACCGCTCAAGAAGCCCGAGCACTTCCGCGCTCAGGTGGGCAAGAAGGTCTCGGTGAAGACCTTCGCACCCATCGACGGTCAGAAGGTCTGGAGAGGCATTCTGGCGGAGGTCGGTGAGGACAGCTTGGTCGTCGTGGACGCGGGGCGGCGGGTCGTGATCCGGTTGAGCGACATCGCGAAAGCCAACCTGGTATTCGAGTTCGAGTAGGGGAGAGGGAATGAACAGAGAGACTATCGAGGCCCTCCGCCAGATCGAGAAGGAGAAGAGCATCCCCTTCGAGGTTCTGATCGAGGCACTCGAGGACGCCCTCCATTCCGCCTACAACAAGACCGGCACCCACGTGCCGTACTCCGAGGTGAAGATCGACCGCGAAACGGGTGAGATCCACGTTTTCGAGCTCATCTTTCCTCCGGGAATGGAGCCCGATCTGGAGGACGAGGAGACCGAGGTCGACTACTCCATCGCGGAGCGCCGGGAGGTGACCCCCGAGGACTTCGGGCGCATCGCCGCTCAGACGGCGAAGCAGGTGATCTATCAGCGCATCCGCGAAGCGGAGCAGGATCTCTTCTTCAAGGAGTACTCCACCCGCGTCGGCGAGATCGTCACGGGCATCGTGCAGCAGTCCGACAACCGGTATACCCTGGTGGACCTGGGCCGGGTCGAGGGCCTGCTGCCCAAGAGCGAGCAGGTGCCGATCGAACGCTACGAGCACGGCATGCGCATCAAGGCGGTGATCAAGGAGGTCTCGCAGAACCCCAAAGGGCCGCCCATCATCCTGTCGCGGCGAAGCGAGGATCTCATCCGCCGGCTGTTCGAGCTCGAGGTGCCCGAGATCGCCGACGGCTTGGTGGAGATCGTGGGTGTGGCCCGCGAGCCCGGCTACCGCTCGAAGATCTCGGTGATCTCGCACAGCGACGGGGTGGATCCAGTCGGCGCCTGCGTCGGACCGCGCGGCTCGCGCGTGCGCATGGTTGTCTCGGAGCTGCGGGGGGAGAAGATCGACATCATCCCCTACAACGAGGAGCCGGCCCGCTTCGTGGCCAAGGCCCTGTCTCCGGCCCGGGTGCGGGAGGTGCTGCTCGATGACGAGGCTCGAGAAGCCACCGTGGTCGTACCCGACGATCAACTTTCGTTGGGCATCGGCAAGGACGGCCAGAATGCCCGCCTGGCCAACAAACTGACAGGCTGGAAGATTGACATCAGGTCCGAGACCGAGATGGCCGAGGAAGAGGAGTCTTTCTCCGTCTCCGAAGCGGACGCTAAGGTCATGGACGGCCGGTGTCACGCGCTCACATCGGGCGGCAAGCGCTGCCCCAACGCGGCGCTGCCCGGCAGCCTGTACTGCGGCATCGCGGGCCACCAGGCGCTGGCTGCTCTAGACAGGGCGGAAGGGGAGTAGACTCGGAGGGAACGCCATGGGAGCCGGCCGCGCGACTCGAGTACCGCAGCGACGCTGTATTGCATGTGGCCGGCGCGGGCCTCAGGAGCAGTTCATCCGGGTGAAGCTCGATCCGAGCCGGTCTCCCGCTCGGGTGGTGGTGGACGTGGACGAGGCGCGTACGGGACGGGGCGCCTATCTGTGCCCCCGGCGGGTGTGCCTGGACCAGGCGACGCGCAGGCGGGCCTTCGCTCGGGCCTTCCGAAGGCCCGTGGCGGTAGAAGTAGAGGAGCTCCTCTCGAAGTTCGAGACGGAGGTGGACGAAGCAACGTGACCGATGGCAGGTGAATCGTGGCGAAGAGACGGATTTACGAGATAGCGAAGGAACGAGGAATCACGACCCAGGAGCTGGCTGAGAGGCTGCGGGCTGCCGGCGTCGAGGTCAAGAGCAACCTCTCGAGCGTCGAGGAGTCCGACGTCGACCGCCTGTTCGCCTCCGCTTCTACCGGCGTTGCCGAGGGAACGAAGGAGAAGAAAAAGAGCGCCCCCAGGAAGGCGGCGACGAAGCCGGTTGCCAGGGAGCAGCAGGCCGGGGAGGCGGCGGGTGACGGCCCTGCGGCCCAGCCCCACCCTGAAGCCGTTGCCGGCTCCCAGCCAACAGCCGGCAAGTCGGAGACTGAGGACGGGCGTCCCTCCAAGAAGAGCCAAGCCCCGAAGCCAGCCGTCGGACCGCGCATCGTCGCCACCGCGGAGGAGCTGCGGGCCAAGGAGCAGGCGGCTCGCGGCGCCCGCCCCGGGGGGGCCGCCCGCAAAGGCCGGCCCCGGCGCCCACGTCTGGAGGACCTGCCCACCGTGGTCGGCCCCGGCGTCCCGGTGCGCAAAGGGGTGAAGCCTTCGGGCACCGTACTACGCAAGGGCGAGGAACCCAAGCCGGCACCCAAGCCGGCGCCGCCCAAGCCGGCGGGTTCCGGCGGGCCCACGCCCGGTTCCCGGGGCAAGAGTCCGAGTGCGCCCCCCGGCCGGCCGCCGCGCAGCGCCGCTCCCAGCGGCGCGGCGCCGGCTCCTACGCCGGCCGCCGCTCCGGATGCGGGCGAGAGAACCGCTGCTCGGGGAGCGCCCAGGCGTCGGAGTGGGGGCGAGGCGACCCCGGGTGCAGCCCGCACCTGGAAGCCGTCGGACAGGCCTACCCGCCGCCGGGTGGTCATCGACTCGCAGGCCGGACGCAAGGGCAAGTCGTCCAGCCGGGACAGGAAGGGAACCCCGGTGGCCGAGGTCGAGCGGGCTCCCGTCAAGAAGAAGGCGGCCCCTGGCACCGAATCGCCGGTGACGATCCACAGCGGAGCCACCGTGAAGGACGTCTCCGAGGCCTTCGAGATCCCGGCGAGTGAGATCATCAAGACCATGATGAAGCTGGGCGAGATGGTCACCATCACACAGTCGCTGGCGGACGAAGCCGTTCTTATCATGGCCGAGGAGTTCGAGCGCCAGGTGGAGATCCAGCACGCCGAGGACGAGTCGGCCGAACCCACCTTCGTCGACGACCCGGCCGACACGGTGGAGCGCGCCCCGGTGGTGACCATCATGGGGCACGTTGACCACGGCAAGACCTCTCTGCTCGACGCCATCCGGGAGACCGAGGTGGCCAAGGGGGAGGCCGGCGGGATCACCCAGCACATCGGCGCGTACCAGGTGCACCACAACGACCGGATGGTCACCTTTATCGACACGCCCGGCCACGAGGCCTTCACCGCCATGCGGGCCCGAGGGGCCAAGGTAACCGACATCGCCGTCATCGTGGTAGCGGCCAACGATGGGGTCATGCCTCAGACCGTCGAGGCCATCGACCACGCCAAGGCGGCCGAGGTGCCGATCGTGGTTGCCATCAACAAGATGGACCTCGAAGACGCCAACCCCGATCGAGTCATGCAGCAGCTCAGCGATCAGGGCCTGGTCCCCGAAGCCTGGGGGGTGACACCGTGATGGTGCAGGTGTCTGCCAAGCAACGTCTTAACCTCGAGGACCTCATGGACATGCTGCTGCTGGTGGCGGAGGTGCAGGAGCTAAAAGCCAACGCCAAGGCGCCGGCCAGCGGGGTGGTGATCGAATCGCAGCTGGACGTGGGCCGGGGGCCGGTGGCCACTATGCTCATCCAGCGCGGAACCCTGCACGTGGGCGACGCCATCGTCAGCGGAGAGGCCTACGGCAAGGTCAAGGCCATGTTCGACTTCAAGAGCGAGGCCGCTGACGAAGCCGGCCCGGCCATGCCGGTGCAAATTCTGGGCTTCAACAGCGTGCCCATGGCCGGCGAGTTTGCCATGGCTGTCAAGGACGAGCGCGAGGCCCGACATCGGGCCGAGAGCCGCACCGCTCGTCTGCGGCAGGAGCAGCAGGCCAAGGGCGGAGCCGGGGCCACCGGGCTGGACGACTTCTACCGCCGTCTCAAGGAAGGCGCGGTCAAGGAGCTTGCCCTGATCATCAAGGGCGACGTGGGCGGCTCGGTGGAAGCTCTGGAAGAGGCCTTGAGCAACATCAGCCATCCCGAGGTCAAGGTTTCGGTCATCCACTCGGGCGTCGGTGGGGTGAACGAATCCGACGTGATGCTGGCGTCCACGTCGGACGCGGTCATCATCGCGTTCAATGTGCGTCCCTCGGTCGCCGCGAAGGCACTGGCCGAGAGCGAAGGGGTCGACATCCGGACCTACCGGGTTATCTACAAGGCCATCGAGGACGTGCAGGCGGCGCTGGCCGGCATGCTCGAACCGGAGTATGTGGAGCAGGAGCTGGGTACGGCCGAAGTGAGGCAGATCTTCCGCGCTTCGCGGGTCGGCACCATCGCCGGGTGCTACGTCCAGACCGGCAAGCTTACCCGCTCGGCCAAGATCCGCGTCGTGCGGAATGGGCAGATCATCCACGAGGGCACCATCGATTCGCTGAAGCGGTTCAACGACGATGTGCGCGAGGTCCTCGCCGGCTACGAGTGTGGTTTGCACCTTGACGGTTTCGACGACATCAAGGAAGGCGACACCGTCGAGGCCTACGAGATCAAGGAAGTTGCCCGGACCGAGTAACAAGGCGCCGCGGGGTTATGTGGGGATCGTCTCGGCTGAGATCCACTTCGCGGAGGCGGGCTCCCTGAAGTCCAAGCGGATGCACCTGCGGCGGATGCGTGACACGCTCACACGCCGCCATGGAGCGAGCTTTGCCGAGGTGGGCTATCAGGACCTGTGGCAGCGGTCGCAGGTGGTGCTGGCTCTCTGCGCTTCAGACCCGCGCGTGCTCGAGGCGTCGCTGGCGGCCGCGGTCGGCTACCTCGACTCCCAGGACTGGGAATTGGTGCGCGTGAACGAAGAGGTGGTGGAAGTCGATGCGTGAACAGAATTACAGGATGAGGCGCGTGAACGAGGCGCTGAAGGAGGTCCTGGGCCAGACGATTCAGTCGGGGTTGAAGGACCCCCGCATCGGCTTCGTGACCGTGACCGCCGTGGAGGCCACCACCGATCTGCGCCATGCCCGGGTCTTCGTGTCCGTCCTCGGCAAGGAGGAGGAGAAGGAGGCCAGCCTGGCCGGGCTGCGCTCGGCCGAGGGGCATCTGCAGGGAGTGATCAACCAGGAGCTTCATCTGAAGCGGGTGCCCGCCCTCGAGTTCGTTTACGACACGAGCATCGACCGGGGAATGAAGATCCAGGCTCTGCTGCGCAGTCAGGAGGAGGCTTTGGGTCTGGACCTGGCGGCCCCCGAAGGGGAGCAAGCCGACGCTGGCCCGGCAGGGGGCTCCGAAGACACCTCCGACCGGGACGGAGCTGACCGGTGACGGGCGATATCACCCATGCCGAAGTGGCGGCCCGCCTGCGGAGCGAGCGGCAGATGGTCATCATGGCCCACGAGAACCCCGACGGTGATGCCCTGGGCTGTGTGGTCGCTTTGGCGCTCATGGCCCAGAACCTGGGCATCCCCCACTGCATCTATCTGCCCGGGCGGGCTCCGCTCCCGGCCGAGTACACCTTTCTGCCCGGTCTTGACCGCGCCCTGCGCGGACCCATGCCGAAGATGGAGGCCACGACCACGGCCTACGTCCTTGACTGCGCCACGGCTAACCGGCTGGATGTAGAGGGGCTGCGCTGTGCCGGGGCCTGCATCAACATCGACCATCACCACGACAACACCCGCTTCGGCACCCTCAACCTGCTGGACTTTGAAGCCGCCTCCGCCACGCAGATCCTCTTCGACATCTTCATGTCGGGCAACCTGCCTATCGACGCCCGTATTGCCACGGCCCTGTACGTGGGTCTGACCACGGACACCGGTCGCTTCCAGTACTCGAACACCACCCCCGCCGCCCACCGCATGGCGGCCAGGCTCCAGGAGATGGGTGCAGACGTGGCCGCCGTAGCCCACGAGATCTACGAGAGCATGGCCCTGTCGAAGGTCCTGCTGATCCGGCGCGCCCTCGAACGGATGCAGCTCCACCTTGACGGCGGCTTGGCTGTCAGCTGGCTGACAGCCGAGGACTTCGCTGAGGCGGGCGCCGATGAGAGCCAGACGGAAGGCGTCATCGACAGCCTGCGCATGATCAAGGGTGTCCGGGTGGCGGCCTTGCTGCGGGAGCGGCTCAACGGGGCCCGGGGTGAGTACAAGGGGAGCCTGCGCTCTACCGACGGCTCCATCGACGTGTCGGCCGTGGCCCATCAACGCGGAGGAGGAGGACACCTGCAAGCGGCCGGCTTCACCGCCGCGGGACCGCTGGAAGACCTCCTGGAATGGCTCGTGCGCGAGGTGGGCACGCGGTTGTGAGTACCACCGGATCTCCGCGGCTGACCGGGTTGTCACGGGTGGTCCTGGTGGACAAGCCCCCCGGGTGGACCAGCTACGACGTCATCCGCCAGGCCAAGCGGGATCTGGGGGGCAAGATCGGCCACGCGGGCACCCTCGATCCATTCGCCACCGGCCTGCTCGTAGTGCTGCTGGGTCAGGCGACGCGGCTATCGGCCCTATTCATGGACCTGCCCAAGGAGTATCTGGTCACCGCTCAGCTGGGCGCACGGAGCACCACGGGCGATCCTACCGGGGTTGTCGAGCCGACCGGAGGGGACCCGGTGGGCGCCGGTGACATTCTTCCGGTTCTGGACCGCTTCCGGGGCACGTTCTGGCAGAGGGTGCCCATGACGTCGGCGGTCAAGGTGGGGGGTGAAGCCCTCTACCGGAAGGCCCATCGAGGCGAGGAGGTGGAGACGCCGGTTCGTGAGGTGACGGTCTACGATTTCACGCTGGTCGATTTCGACGCCGAAGGACAGAAGGCGACGTTGATCGCACGCACCGCCAAGGGCACCTACGTACGCACCCTGGTGGAGGACGTCGGCCAGGCGCTGGGAGTGGGCGCGTACGCCGCTGCTCTGCGCCGGACCCGCGTGGGGCACCTGTCGGTCTCCGACGCGATCGAGCCGGAGACCCTGGCGGGGGACGTGCTCTCTGCGCCCGCTGTACCGGCCGTGCTGTCCCTGTCGGCCGCCCTGGGTCACCTGCCCCGTCACGACGTCGACGCCCAAGTGGCTGGGCGCGTGGCGAACGGGGGCGAGCTGGAAGGGGGTCCGGCGGGTCTGTTCCGGGTGTACGGCCCTGCGGGTCTGCTGGCCGTGTATCGGGGACCGAAGGGCCGGGCCCGTCCCATGGTTGTGTTTCCTACCCCCCAGGACTGAGCGCTCGAGGATCCGCTGTGCGCATCTACCGGTCCATGGATGAGATCGCCGATCTGGGAGGACGGCCCCGGGCGGTCGCCATTGGCACGTTCGACGGAGTCCACAAAGGGCACCAGGCGATCATCGGCCGGGCGGTGGCCGCCGGGCGGGATATGGAAGGGGTGTCGGCCGTCCTGACCTTCGAGCCTCACCCGGCTGTGGTCCTGCGCCCGGAAACGTCGCCCTCATCCTCACGCCGCTCAACCTCAAGCTCCACCTACTGGAACAGGCCCAGGTGCAGGAGGTGATGGTCATTCCCTTCACCCGTGAGTTCGCCGCCTTGTCTCCTGAGGCGTTCTGCCGCGTCGTGCTTTCCGGCCGGTTGGGCGCGAGGCAGGTGATGGTGGGTGAGAATTTCCGTTTCGGCCGCCGGGGGGGCGGTACCCCGGAGGACCTCCTGGCTTACGGCCGGGAGCACGGTTTCGCGGTGACCGCGATCGGGCTGGTCTCCGAGGGCGAGGGAGCGGTCTCGAGCACTCGCATCCGCGGCCTGCTGATCGCCGGCGAGGTGGAGCGGGCGGCCGCCCTGCTGGGCCGGCCGCATGTTGTCGAAGGCATGGTCGTGTCGGGGGCCGGTCGAGGACGAGACCTGGGCACCCCCACCGCGAACATGGAGGTCTCGCCCCAGGTGGCCGTCCCCGCCGTGGGGGTCTACGTCACCCGCACGATGCTGGGGCCGGACCGGATGGAGGCCTCAGTCACCAGCATCGGCACGAACCCCACCTTCGAGTCCGACGACGTGGTACGCGTGGAGACCTATCTGCTGCACTTCCGGGGGAACCTGTACGGCGAGCCCATCAGGGTGGAGTTCCTCAAGCGACTGCGCGATCAGCGCCCGTTCTCCGACCCGAGCGCACTCATGCGGCAGATCGAGGAGGATGTGCGCCAGACCGCGGAGTACTTCCAGGGCCTGCGGCCTCTAGCTGGACTCTATCAGGCCGTTGAAGAATGAAGCGCCGGCTTCCCTGAAGGCAAGCCGAGGGGCGGCCCGGACGGGCCGCCCCTCGGCAAATCGTGGGCGGAAACAGGCCAGCCCTTGGCTGGTGCCTACGGACCTACACCACCAGGTTCCACTTGGCCCGCATGTCCTGCCAGCTCATGCCCGAGGAGGCATCGGCAGCGAACCCGGGGCCGTCCTTGGCTACGTCGGCGTAGACGCCCATGTCGTAGCTGGTGACGTACTCCTCGGAGACGGCGCCCCCACCGCAGACAAAGGGCAGCTCCACGCCTTCCTTTTTCAGCATGTCGGAGATCTTGGCGAACGCCGACATGGTGGTGGTCATGAGAGCCGTGCCCGTGACCAGGTGGGCCTTGTTGTCCTTGATAGCCTTCACCACTGTGTCTTCGGGCACGTCGGAGCCCAGGTCGATCACCAGGAAGCCGTTGGCCCGGATGAGGGCGGCGGCTATGTTCTTGCCGATGTCGTGGATGTCGCCGTGGGCGCAGTGCATCACCACCGTGCCCTTCTTGGTGGCTTTGCCTCCCATGGCGTCCTCGGCCTTGGTCAGGCCTACCATGAGGGCGTCAGAAGACAGGATCACCTGGGGCAAGAAGTAGACGCCGTCGTCCCAGAGCTTGGAGACCTCGCGCATGCCCGCGATCAGCGTATCGATGACCGTCTCGGGGCCCTTGGCGGCGATGGCTTTGTCGGTGGCATCTGAGACCACGTCCTCGTCACCATCCACCACCCCGCGGGCGATGGCCTGCAATACCGGGTCGGCACTCACGTCTTCCGCGCCCCGCTTCTTGGGGGCGATCTTGACGTCGTAGCGCACGAAGATAGGGGTGAAGTCGGCGATATCGGCTACGGTCCTTGCCATGGATTGCTCCTCCTTGTCGAGGGTCGTTCGCGGTACCCGGATCTCGCCGGGACACCGCAGCCTCGTCTCTTAACCTCGTCTGCTCGGGCCTCCCCTCGGGGAAGGTCCCTGCGGCCTCTAGTAGCCGTAAGAGGTGGGGTCGAAGCCCGGCACCTTCTTGTACTCGCTCAGGCACATATCGACGAAGTCACCCTCGTTGTCCGGCAGCTGGTCCACCTCCTTGCGGGCCTTGTCGAGGGCCTCGCGCTCGTGCTCGGTGAGGACGAGCTTCTTGTCGGCGGCGATCAAGTCGGCCGTCTTCAGCACGGCCGCCTTGGAGCGCAGGTAGTAGCTGTCGACCTTGCTCACGATGGCCTTGCCGATCTCATAGGCGTTGTCCGGGGAGAGCATGAAGCCGTGCACGTCCCGGTACTTGTCGCTGGCGATGTTGATGTCCCGGAGCTCCTTGGCCGTGCCCAGCTCGATGGCCGCGTTCATCTGGGCCACGTTGTAGCCCAGGATCTCGGTGAAGACCTCCACCGAGGAGCCCGCGAACATGTCGTGGTACTCCACGGCCTCGTTGCTCCACAGGTCCACCACCGCCGAGACGATGTTGGATTGCATCTCGGAGTGGGCACAGGCCGAGGCCACGCCCTCCATGGAGATGGGCACCCCGGTGATGGCTTTGATGATGGGGTCCTCGTAGGCGCAGTCCTTGGAAGGGCCGGTGGCTCCCTGCTCGTAGGCCACGAGCGAACGGGCGGCCGAGCAGGCCCGGGCCAGGGCGGCGAAGGTGTGGGGCAGGTCGGTGGCCGTATAGCCGCCGGCCAGGAACATGGCCGTGTTGCCGCGGGCGCAGTCGGTGTCGCCCCCGGGGGTGATGTTGTTCTTCTTGGCGGTGGCTACGATCTTCTGCCAGAGCCACTCCATGTCCCGGCTGGAGAGTACGCCGATCCCGAAGATGACGCCCTTGATGTCCTGGCGCTGGACGGCGTAGTCGAAGACCTCCTTGCCGCCCATGGACTCGATGGAGAGCACGTCGGCTCCGCCGGCTGCGGTGGACTCGAAGGAGGCGAGCATCCAGTCGAGCTCCTGGGAGTGGCGCATGTGCACCATGTCGGGCTTGCGGAGGTCGGCTACCGTGGAGACCAGGGCGCTCTTGAGGCCGTACTTGTCGTAGTAGTCCTGCATCTGGCCCTTGGCCTGGGTGAAGATGGCGGCCGCCCACTCGGGCTGGCTGGTCATCTGGTAGATGTGCTCGAACTCGATGACCAGGCCCGGAAAGCCAAGAGCCACGCAGCGGCCCAGGGCGTCGTCGGTCATGCGTTGGTACTCGCGCAGGATCTTCTCTTTGGTCGCCTCACTCCCCGGACGGGGATGGGGCACGATCTGCGGGTAGACGTGCTTCTTGCCGAGCTCTATTGGACCGATGCCTATCGAGACCGGGTGCGGGGCAGTGCCGAAGATCATGTCATCCCAGCTCTTGTAGGCCATCGAAGTATACTTAGGCATGCGTCTCCCTCCGTTGCTGAATGGCGGGTCGGACCTCGCAGACCTCCGCAGGCGATGTGCCGCGTTGGGCCGGTCTGCAGGGAGTGCTGGGCGTCACACCATACGCATCACCTCCCGAACGGTCGCGAGAATCGGCCGGCGGCCGAGCCCTCGAGGGTGGATGAGAGCATGTGGGTAGAGTCCAGGGATCTACATCGAGCACCAGGCCTGCAGCAGCCTGGCTCGGGAGCCTGACGGTTTCCCGGCGAAGCATCCCGCCCTTTGGTTATACATCGGTTGTCCATACAGGTCAATAGCCTCCGGTCCACTCGGTCCTCGCTCGGATCGAGCGCCGCACCTATTCCACGAGGTAGCCGAAAACAAGCAGGTACAAGAGGCCCCACAGCGCCACGACCGACGACGCGACGTCACCGATCTCCAGGGCGCGCAGGATGAGGGTGGTCACCGTGGTGGCCGCCCCCACGACGAGGACTTCGAGAATAATCTTGTTTCTCAAGACCACCGGCAATCTCCTTTCGACAGGCCTGGGTAGCCGCTGCCACACCGGTTGATCACAGGCCGCGTATGAAGTTTCGCAGCCAGATGAAGAGCATGATGAAGACCAGCACCCAGGCGACGTACGTCAGGGACATGAGCGGGTACTCGTCGACCGAGCCACCCACGATGCTCGGGGTGGCGTACTTGAACAGATACGTGAACCCGAGCCCCAGGGCGAGAAAAAGCACGGTTCCCACGAGCTTGTTGGCCACCCGCAGCCCTTCGGTGTTGGGAAGTCCCCAGTAGGCCGTGAGGGCGAGGAACCAGGCGATGAGCCACAGGTCGATGTCCAGTCCCAGGGTCCCCTTCTGGTTCCAGTCCAGCAGCCACATGATGAAGACGCTCACGGCGGCGAGTACGATCACCGCCGCCAGAACGGCCAGTTTGCGCGTCAACATGCCCGTCCCCTCCCTTCCTCAGACGAGGCCTAGGTGTTGGACGAGCACGAACCACGCGAAGCCCCAGTGCAGGGGCAGCAGAGAAAGGACCATCTCCTGATTCGTGGCAAAAGCACCGTCGCCGGTCAGGGTCATGGACAGGGTCACGGAGGTCACCGTGCCGATGAAGGCGATGGCGGTCCCGACGGCCTTGCGGAGCGTGGCCCGCTCGGAGCGCTCTCCCTCCAGGCCCATTCCAAGGAAGGGGCCGTAGAAGAAGATGAAGAACAGGATCCAGTAGGCGAGAACGGCTGAGAAGAGCGTCGCACTGGTAAGATCAGGGGACACGTAGAAGAAAGCCCAGGTAACGGCCACTCCGGTGGCCACCATCAGCAGGAAGGTCAGGATGCGCTCTGCGGTGGGGGAGTTCATGCCGATCCCTCCCCCGGCACTGGAAAAGTGCCACAAGTCACAAAGAGTCCCGGACCTCCGTGCCGGCGAGCAAAAGTCGAAGCATACACAGGCATGCACCTTCCTCCGTTGTGAGGTTGGATGAGTCCTCGCAGGCCATCCCCGCCTGGCTGGGCGAGGTGGGCCGGCCTGTTTGGAGAGGGTCATGTCACCTCATCGATCACCTCCTTGGGCTCCAGAGCGGGTCCGTGCGAACACGGCACCCCGGGCGACGTCGGTGAGATGGGCGAAGGATAGGCACGGTTCTCTCAGACTCACTACCGCGCGGATCACGGCCACCGCCGGGTCCGCTTCATGTCTATAAACTCAGTATACAAACACGCATCAAGGGAGTCAATCGGAAGAACGCCACTGTGGTAATCTAGTACCGGCGCTGGAAGAAAGCGCCCGTTCTGACCTGTTTCTCGGCTTGGATCGAACGCATTCACGCTGGGGACACGGAGCCCGAGGAGGCTGAGCATGCTGAGCAAGGAACGGAAGGGCGAACTCATCGACAGGTTCAAGAAGCACGAAGGGGACACGGGGTCCCCGGAAGTCCAGATCGCTATCCTCACGGAGCAGATCAATGTCCTGACCGGGCACCTGAAGATCCACAAGAAGGATCATCATTCGCGCCGGGGTCTCCTGAAGATGGTGGGCAGGAGGCGGAGACTTCTCAACTACCTGCAGAAGCAGGAGGTGGAACGGTACAGGACGGTAGTGAGAGAGCTGGGTCTGAGGAAGTAGGGGTCGAGGGAGAAGTGGGGAGGCGGTGCCGAGAGCGGCGCCGCCTCCGTCGTGTCGTGAACCCGCCGCCGGCGGGCGACGCGGAATTGTTCATGTGCGTCTCGGGAGGGTCCTGAGACGTCGCGAGGAAAGGTCAAGGACAGAATGTCTGAGCAAGCAGTAGTCGGAGCGCACCCGGTGAGCACCACCGAGATCCTGGTGGGTGACAAGCGCATCACCCTGGAGACTGGCCGTCTGGCCAAGCAGGCCAGTGGGGCCGTGCTGGTCCGGTCTGGCGACACCATGGTCCTGGTCACCGCGGTGGTCTCCAAGTCAGAGCGGAACGTCGACTTCTTTCCACTAACGGTGGACATCGAAGAAGGAATGTATGCGGCCGGGAAGATCCCGGGGGTTTCATCAAGAAGGAAGGGCGTCCCAGCGACCGGGCCATCCTGACGGCCCGGCTGATCGACCGCCCGGTGCGGCCGTTGTGGCCTGCGGGCTTCAACAAAGAGACTCATGTCGTCGCCACCGTGCTTTCGGTGGACAAGCAGAACCCCCACGACGTGCTGGCCATTCTGGGCGCTTCGGCGGCCCTGACGCTCTCGGAAGCCCCGTTCCTTGGCCCCATCGGGGCGGTGCGTGTAGGCAAGGTCAATGGTTCCTGGGTGGTCAACCCCACCTATGCCGAGATCGAGGAGAGCCCGGTCAACCTGATCGTGGCCGGTACCGCCGGCGCCATCAGCATGGTCGAGGCCGGTTGCGAGGAGGTCGGTGAGGCAGAGATCCTGGCCGGCCTCGAGGTGGCGCACGCGGCCATCAAGAAGCAGGTCGAGGTCCTGGAGGACTGGGCGGCCGATGTGGGTGTGTCCACCATGGAGTTCGAGGAACGCCTGCCCGACCGGCTCCTGATGGACAAGATCAAGGCCCGCTTCGCGGGTGACGTGGTTGCGGCGGTCTCGAAGCTGGAGAAGCACGAGCGCTCGGCCGCCGTGGCCGAGCTGAAGCAGCAGGTGCTGGCCGCCTGGCCTCCGGCCGAGGGCGCCGAGGACCCGGCCGCTGAGGCCGCGGCCGTCGCAAAGGCCTTCGACGCCGTGGAGAAGGAGATCATCCGCCACCGCATAGCGGTGGAGAAGGTCCGGCCCGACGGGCGGGCCGCGGTCGAGATCCGGCAGCTCAACGTGGAGGTGGGCGTGGCCCCGCGCACTCACGGCTCCGGCCTCTTCACGCGCGGCCAGACCCAGGTCATGAGTCTGCTCACCTTGGGCGCGAGCCGAGATGAGCAGCGCATCGACGGTCTGGGCGTGGAGGAGTCCAAGCGGTTCATGCACCACTACAAGTTCCCGCCTTTCAGCGTGGGGGAGACCGGCTTCATGCGCGGTCCCGGCCGCCGCGAGATCGGGCACGGAGCTCTGGCGGAGAGAGCGCTGGCGCCGATGATCCCGGATCCGGAGACGTTCCCGTACACGATTCGGCTGGTCTCCGAGACTCTGGAGTCCAACGGCTCGAGCTCCATGGCCAGCGTATGCGCGTCGACCCTGGCTCTGATGGACGGCGGCGTGCCCATTCTGCGACCGGTTGCCGGCATCGCCATGGGCCTGGTCAAGGAGAAGGACGACTTTATCGTGCTGACCGACATCGCCGGGGTGGAGGACCACCTGGGCGACATGGACTTCAAGGTGGCCGGTACGCGTGACGGTATCACGGCCCTCCAGATGGACATCAAGATCAAGGGCGTCACGTTCCAGATTCTGACCGATGCCCTGGAACAGGCCCGCAAGGCCCGTCTCTTCATACTGGACGCCATGGGCGCCGTCATCTCCCAGCCCCGCGGTGAGCTCAAGGAGTTCGCCCCGCGCATCGGCACGGTGCGCATCGATCCCGAGAAGATCGGGGCCCTCATCGGGAAAGGCGGGGAGACCATACGCGGGCTCGAGGCGGAATTCGAGTGCACCATCGAGGTGGACGACGAAGGCCTGGTCAAGGTCTTCGCCACCGACGGGCGCCTGGGCGATGCCTGCATCGAGCGCATCCGCAGCATCACCAAAGAGATCGAGCCGGGCGAGATTATCGTCGGCCGGGTGGTCTCGACCACGAACTTCGGCGCCTTCGTGAACCTGAAGCCGGGTACCGATGGTCTGATCCACATCTCGAAGCTGGGTGCGGGCCGGGTGGCTACGGTGGAAGAGGTCGTCACCAAGGGTGACATGGTCAAGGTCGAAGTTCTTGACGTCGCCATCCAGAACGGCAAAGAAAAGATCAGCCTGAAGCTGCTTGAGAAGCTTGCCGCGGACGTGGCGGGCTAGGTAGGAGGCGGGCGATCCAGGACTATCGCCTGCACGAGCTTCCCAACGGCCAGCAGCTCATCACCGAGCGGCTCGATCACCTGCGCTCGGTGACCCTGGGGTTCTGGATCCCGGTGGGCTCCCGCGACGAGGTGGGGGAGCTCACCGGAGTCACCCACTTCATCGAGCATCTGCTCTTCAAGGGCTCCCGCAGGTACACGGCCGAGCAGACGGCGCAGATCTTCGACACCCTGGGGGGCGAGCTCAACGCTGCCACCTCGCGGGAGTACGTGCTTGTGTACGGCCGTTTTCTCGACGAGCAACTCACCACGGCTATGGACGTGCTGGTGGACATGCTGCTCACTCCCACCTTCGCCGACCTGGACCGGGAGCGGGAGGTGGTGCTCGAGGAGATCGCGATGTACGAAGACTCACCTCAGGACCTCATCCACGATGTGCTGGCCGAGACGGTGTTCGGCGACCATCCTCTAGGGCACCCCGTGCTGGGGAGCCGGGAGGGGATAGCCGCCGTCTCCGAAGGCAGCATCCGGGCCTACCACCGGCGCCACTTCCGCTTCTCCGACATGATCGTGGCCGCGGCCGGCAACATCGATCACGATCGCCTGGCGGAGCTCCTGCTGCTCGAGCATGGCGAGCGGGACAGCGCCGGCCTGCCCCGCACGAGCATGGCCCTGGAGTTCTCCCCCCACCGGGCCTTCGTGACCAAGGAGACCGAGCAGATGCACGTCTGCTTGGGCGGCGAGGGCCTCTCGCGCAACGACCCGCGGCGCTTCGTGCTTTCCGTGCTGGACAGCCTTCTGGGAGGGTCGCTGAGCTCCCGTCTCTTCCAGGAGGTCCGTGAGAAGCGAGGTCTTGTGTACAGCATCTACTCCTTCTCCAACATGTACCGGGAGACAGGCCTCTCCGGAGTCTACTTCGGTTGCCGGCCGGACCGCCTCGGTCAGGTCATGGAGACGGTCACCGCCGAGCTGGAGCGTGTGGGCCGGGAGGTCGTCCCGTTGGACGAGCTCGAGCGGGCCAAGGAGCACCTCAAAGGTCGGATGATTCTGGGACTGGAGAGCACGGCCAGCCGCATGACCCGCCTGGGCAAGGCCCTGCTGACCGACTCTGAGATCCTCTCGCTCGATCAGATTGCCGAACGGGTCGACGCCGTGAGTCAGGATGACGTGCGCGAACTGGCCCGGAAGGTCTTCGACCCGGGGAGCCTGACCGTGGTGGGCATCGGAGCCGACGACGACATCTTCCGGGAAACGGTCCCACCGCCCGTCCGCTCTGTCGTGAAGCAGGGGAGCCGGAAGTGAGCGAGCCCGTGCGAAGGAGGGTGGCCGTCAGCGGCGCGTTGGGCAACATGGGGCGCACGGTGTGCGCGGCCGTGGCCGCGGCCGGCGATCTGGAGCTGGCTGCCCTGGTCGATCCGGCCTTCGCGGGCGGCGTGACCAGCGACTTCGAGTTGCCGGCCTACCCATCGCTGCTGGATGCGCTCCAGGTGGGAGGGCTGGACGTCGTGGTCGATTTCACCCGGCCGGAGGCCGCGCTCGGCAACATCCTGGCCTGCGTGACCGCCGGGGTGGCGGTGGTGATGGGCACCACGGGTCTGCAGCCTACCGACCTCGACGAGGTCCGTCGGGCGGCGGAGGAACGTGGGGTGGCCGTCTTCGTCGCTCCCAACTTCGCGCTGGGGGCGGTCCTGATGATGCTCCTGGCCGAGCAGGCCGCCCGGCACCTGGACGCCTGCGAGATTGTGGAGCTGCACCACGACCGCAAGCTCGACGCTCCTTCGGGCACCGCCGCACGTACGGGCGCGATCATCGAGGCCGCATGGGAGTCCAAGGGCTTGAGGCGTCAGGTGCCCATCCACAGCGTGCGGCTGCCTGGCCTCGTTGCGCATCAAGAGGTCATCTTCGGGGCCCTGGGGCAGGCCTTGACCATCCGGCACGACTCCATGTCCCGGGAGTCGTTCATGCCGGGGGTGCTGTTGGCCATCCGGTCGATCGATCGCCTGCAAGGACTCACCGTGGGCCTGGAGAACATTCTGTAGTCCGGTCTTCTGGGGGCCGGGCCGATCAGTCAACCCTGGAGGCGCGGGCATGCTGCCCGGATGATCCATGACGCCATCGACCGACAAACTTGGAACTCGTTTCAAAATGAAGCCTAGGAGGCTGTTGAAAAACGAAACATCGGCCACGGGGCAGCACTGGGCGGCACCATGCGTTGTCCTCGGTCGCGCCTGCAGCGCCGCTACGCCCGCTCCCTGCGTCCTCGCCTCCCACTCGGCCATCGCGTCCTGACGGCGAAGCGTCATATGAAACGAGTTCTTAGAGTCATTCCCCTAGGCGGACTGGGGGCCATCGGTAGGAACATGACCGTGTTCGAGTACGGGGACGCCATGATCGTGGTCGACGCCGGCCTCATGTTCCCGGACGAGTCCATGCCCGGCATCGACCTTGTCCTGCCCGATTTCTCCTACGTGCTGGAGCACGGCCGCAATGTGCGGGGTGTGATCCTCACCCACGGGCATGAGGATCACGTGGGCGCGCTGCCGTACCTGCTGAAGGAGCTGCCTGTTCCGGTTTACGGCACCAGACTCACCCTGGGTCTGCTCAACGGCAAGCTGGGCGAACACGGCCTTCAAGGCAAGATCGAGTCGCACGAGATCGCACCGGAGATGGAGCTGCGGTTGGGCCCTTTCGATCTGGAGTTCCTGCAGGTGTGTCACAGCATCCCCGACGGCGTGGGCCTGGCTCTGGGGACACCGGTGGGTCTCGTGGTCCATACGGGCGACTTCAAGCTCGACCAGACCCCGGTCGACTGCCGGGTCACAGCCATGCACCGCTTCGGGGAGCTCGGCCAAAGGGGCGTGCTGCTGCTTCTCTCCGACTCGACCAACGCCGAGACCCCCGGCTTCACCCAGCCGGAGCGCTCGGTGGGCCGCAATCTCCAGACCATCTTCGCCCAAGCCCGAGGCCGAGTCATCGTGGCCTCGTTCGCCAGTCACATCCACCGGCTGCAGCAGGTCATGAACATGGCCGCCGCCCAGGGCCGCTCGGTGGCCGTGGTGGGCCGGAGCATGGTGAGGAACGTCAATATTGCCTCGAGCCTCGGATACCTCGAGATCCCCGCAGGGACGCTGGTACGTCCGCAAGACATTGCCGACATTCCCGCCGACCGGCTGGTCATCCTGTCGACAGGCAGTCAGGGTGAGCCCATGTCGGCACTGACCCGCATGGCCGCCCACGACCACCACCTGGTGAACATCCAGCCGGGGGATACGGTGGTGATCTCCGCCCGCCCGGTGCCGGGCAACGAGCGCAGCGTGAACCGCACCATCAACCGTCTCTTCGCGGCCGGGGCCGAGGTGATCTACGAGCCCCTGGCTCAGGTGCATGTCTCGGGGCACGCCGCAGCCGAGGAGCTCAAGATGCTCCTGAACCTGGTGCGGCCGCGGTTCTTCATGCCCGTGCACGGGGAGGTGCGGCATCTGCACTTCCATGCGGAGCTCGCCCGGCAGACCGGGGTAATAGACGACCATATCTTTATCATGGAGAACGGCGACGTCCTCGAGCTGGACGAGGAGAGCGCCGTCGTCGCCGAGAAGGTCCAGGCGGGTATGATCCTGGTGGATGGGCTCGCCATCGGGGACCAGGAGGTGGTCCTCCGCGACCGGCACCATCTGGCCACCGACGGCATCATCATCGTGGTCGTGACCGTGCGCTCCCAGGACGGCGCTGTAGTGGTGGAGCCCGAGATCGCATTCAAAGGTTTCGTCCACGCCGGCGACCTCGACGAGCTGGCCGACGACGCGAAGGCCAGGGTGCTGGAGTCCCTCCACTCCGACGAGGTCCAGAAGATCACCGACACGAGCATTCTGCAGCAGCACGTGCACGACGTGCTGCAGAGGTTCATCTACAAGAATACCCGGCGGCGACCCATGGTCGTACCGGTCATCGTGGAGGTGTGACCACTCCGCATGGCTCGCGAGCGCGACAGCGGCACCACCAAGACCCAGGTCCGCCCCGGGGGCCGCGCCGGAGGCAAGCGTAGCTCTCCGCCCAGGGGGAGGTCCGTGAGTGCTTCCCCGGGAGCCTGGGGGGAGCACGCGTCGGAACTCGTGGGCCTGGCGGCTTTGGGCCTGGCGATCTTCCTCATCTTCGTGCTGCTGGCGGGCGAGCGCGGAGGTGTGGTGGGCAGGCTGGCCGGCGACGGGCTGGGGGTCGTGCTGGGCAGGCTGGCCTTCCTCGTGCCCCTCGGGCTGCTGGCCGCGGCCGTGTTGCTGGTCTTCGAAGTGCGCCTGCGGTGGCGAAGTGTCTGGGCCATCGGCGCGGCGCTCTTCGTCATTGGACTGCTCCTTCTGGTGTCCGCTGGCTTTCCGCCCCTGGGTGACGAGCACGGCCCCCTGACGTTCGTGCGAGAAGCCTACAGGCTGCGCGCCGGCTGGGTGGGTGAGGTCGCCTATGTCGCGGGGCTGAGACTAGGGGGAGAGGTCGGCGTAGCCATCACCGGCTGGCTGCTGCTGGTTGCCGGAGGCAGCCTCGCCAGCGGCCTGACCGTGAGGCGGGCGGTGCTGGGCACGGGCAAGGCCGCGCAAGCGGCCACCGCGGGGGCGCAGGAGAAGGCGCACCGCCTGCGGGAGCGCCGGGCGGCTTTGGACCAGGGCAGCCGAGCGGGGCCGCTGGACGATCCCTACCTCTCTGGCTTCGGACCGCCGCCTACCTCAGAGGAACTCCAAGAAGCGGGCCTGCATCCTGACTCCGCCTTCGACGATGTCTGGCCGGAAGGGCCGTGGCAGGCGCCGGGGCCCGGCGCCCCCGCCCGCCCACCCGACCTGGTGGATGGGGCCGCGGCCTTCCCCGATCTGTACGACGCCCACGGGAGGGTTGACGGTGGGGGGCCGCGGGACAGCTCGAGCACCTCCGCGGTCTCGGAGCCCGGAGGCTCCGAGACCGCGGAAATCGCGGGGAGTCGGCTCACAAGGGCCAGCTCCGGGCCGAGCAGCACGGCGGCTCTTTCGGGGAAGAGCCTAGGTCAGTCATGGCCAGCGCGACGGGGTCCCCCGACGTTCCGGCTCCCTACGTACTGCCCACCTCTTCCATCCTCAAGAAGAGCAGCATCCGCACCGAGAGTTCAGGGCGCGGAGACCGGGAGACGGCCGCTCTGCTGGTCGAAACCCTGTCGCATTTTGGGGTCGACGCCCGAGTGGTGGGCATGGTCGTGGGGCCGCGGGTCACCCGCTACGAGCTGCAGCTGGCTCCCGGGACCAAGGTGAGCAAAGTCTCGAGTCTGAAGGACGACTTGGCCTACGCCCTGGCGAGCACCGAGATCCGTATCTTGGCGCCTATCCCGGGCAAGCAGGCCGTGGGAGTCGAGGTCCCCAACCAGCGCCCGAGCTTCGTCACCCTGGGCGACATCTACCGTGACTTTCCTGCCTCGGCCGGCCCTCTGATGGTCTGGCTGGGCAAAGACATCTCGGGCAAGCCCGTGTACACCGACCTGGCCCGGCTGCCCCACCTCCTCATAGCCGGCACGACCGGCTCGGGCAAGAGCGGCTGCGTCAACTGCATCATTTCCTCTGTCCTGTTGCGCGCCACGCCTCAAATCGTGAGGCTCATCCTGATCGACCCCAAGAAGGTGGAGCTATCCCACTACGACCACATCCCTCATCTCCTGGTGCCGGTGGTGACGAATATGAAGAACGCCGCCGGTGTTCTGCACAACGTGGTCAAGGAGATGGAGAACCGCTACGAGCTCATGGAACTCGAGAAGGCCCGTCATCTGGACGAGGCCAACAAGACGCGGGCACGGCGAGGCGAGAGGCCTCTGCCCTACATCGTGGTGGTGATCGACGAGCTGGCCGACCTGATGATGGTCTCGCCGGCCGACGTGGAGGAGTACATCATCCGGCTGGCTCAGAAAGCCCGGGCTGTGGGCATCCACTTGGTGGTGGCCACTCAGCGGCCTTCCGTCGACGTCATCACCGGCATGATCAAGGCCAATATCCCCTCACGGATCGCCTTCGCCGTGTCCAGCCAGACCGATTCCCGGGTGATTCTGGACACCAACGGGGCGGAGGCGCTCCTGGGGATGGGCGACATGCTTTTCCGCCCCCTGGGTTCCAACAAGCTGCAACGGGTGCAGGGTGCCTTCATCACCGAAGAGGAGATCCAGCAACTGGTCACTCACGTGCGCCGGCAAGCCCATCCGGAATATCGGGAGGAGCTGCTGGAGGCGCCTGAAGTCCACCCGGGGGGGAGCGAGGAGGCCGGGTTCGATCCCGATCAGGACGAGCTCCTGCCCGACGCGGCCGAGCTGGTCCTGGACACGGGCAGCGCGTCGGTCTCCATGATCCAGCGCCGCCTGCGGGTTGGGTACACCAGGGCGGGGCGACTCATCGACATGCTCGAGCGCAGAGGAATCGTAGGACCGTACGAAGGGAGCAAGTCCCGGCAGGTCATGGTGAAGCCCGAAGAGGTGGAGCGGATGCTCGAGGCTCTGCGGGAGGAGGCCCGCCGGGGTCAGGCGCCTCTGCCGCTGGATCTCGAAGACCTGTGACCGTGACCGCTGGCGAGCGCTTGTACACCAAGCGGCAGCCATGACGAGCGTCGAAGTCCCCGGATCACGCCCGCCCAAGCGGTGGATGAGGGGTACGTCGTCCTCGACGTCCGCTCTCCGAAGGAGTTCGCGGAGGGACATGTGCCGGGGAGCGTCAATCTGCCTCTGCTGGATAATAGGCAGCGCGCCCGCGTGGGCACCGCGTACCGGACCGCGGGCGCTCAGAGGGCCCGGGTGGTGGCCATGGACGAGGTGAGCGCCGGGCTGCCGGTCTACCTCAGGAGCGCGGCCCTCTTGGCGCGAGGCGGGCGCCGGCTGGCGGTCATGTGCTGGCGCGGGGGAGAGCGGAGCCGGAACGTCGTGTTGCTGCTCGCGCTCATCGGTATCCACGCTGCCCAGGTGGACGGTGGCTACAAGGGTTACCGTCGCTGGGTGCTGGACGGGTTGTCCTCGTGGACCCCCGACCGTCCGGTCGTGACCCTCTTCGGACACACGGGTTCTGGCAAGACCGCCTTGCTGCGCGCCCTGAGCGAGATCGCCTCCCAGCTGACACCGCCTCGACCCTGGGTGATCGACCTGGAGGGATGGCCCTCCACAGGGGTTCCCTCCTCGGAGGTCTCCACCAACCGGGACAACGCACCCAGAAGGACTTCGATGCTCTCTTGTGGAACGCCCTGCGCCGGCCGCAGGGCGACTACATGGTGGTGGAGGGCGAAGGGGCCAAGATCGGGCGTCTCTTCTTGCCGGCGAGCGCAGCCGAGCTGGTACGAGGCGGCATCCCGGTGCACCTCACCGCCGACGTGGGGATGCGCGCCCGGCGCATTCTGGGAGAGTACGCGCCCGACCGGTGGAGCTCCAGCGACGTCCTTCGCTTCAAGAAGGGCCTGCAACTCATCGGCCAGCGGCTCTCGCCGGGAGAGCTGCGTTCCTTGAGAAGGGCTTTCGATGATGGTAGATTTGACTACGTCGTCGAGAGACTTCTGGTAGCCTACTACGACCCGCTCTACCAGCGGTCTTCCGTCGAGGGTAGAGACTTCGCCCTCACCCTGCGCGCAGAGCCGGATCCTGCTCGGCAGGCCCGGACTCTGGCGGCTCTGTTGACCCCCCTCATCGAGAAGCGGTTGAACGCGTGAGATGTTCGAGATAGGCGACACCCTGCGAGAGGCTCGTGTACGTCGTGGCCTGGCGATCAAGGATGTCGAAGATATCCTGAAGATCCGGGGCAAGTACCTGCAGGCCCTGGAGCAGGACGACTTCGAGGTCATCCCCGGTCCGACATTCGTCAAGGCCTTCCTGCGCACCTACGGAGAGTTCCTGGGTTTGGACACGGCCATCCTGGTTGGGGAGTACGTCTCACGCTTCGACCTGAATCGGGGCGACCCCCACGGCGCCAACCTGCGAGGCGTACCCCGGCCAAAGACCCGGGCGCCGAGACGCCGCCCCAACTATGTGCTCGTTGGTGTGGCGACCATCATCGTCATCCTCATCCTTATCTTCCTGGTAGGCCGCCGGGGCGGCGAGCCGGCGGTCATCGACCCGGGCGCCGTGACCACCTCGTCCACCACCACGACCGAAATCTCGGGGGCCGTCGAGGCGCAGCCGGTGGGAACCGACAGCCCCGCCGAGTCCGCTGGAAACCCGGCTGCAACCGGCGAGGGCCTATCCTTGGTGCTGCGGGTGACCGAGAACCGCTGCTGGGTGATCGCGCGCGAGGACTCGGCCGACGGTCTCACCCTGTACTCGGGCACGCTCGAGGAGGGGAAGGAGCTCACGTACTCCGGAGCGGACCGGTACTGGCTGAACATTGGAGACCCGTCGGTGGTGGAGCTGACGATCGACGGAGCGGCGGTCGACGTGCCCGAGCCCTACGGCGCCTTCCTGGTCTCGGCTTCCGGCCTCGAGCGCGTGCAGTAGCCGCTCCGGTGTCCGCTTCCCCCCGGGTCTACCTTCACACACTCGGCTGTCCCAAGAACGAGGCCGACAGCAACTCTTTGGAACGCCGCTTGTCCCGTCTCGGGGTGAGCTTGGCCGCCGAGGCCGCCCAGGCCACCCACATCGTTGTGAACACCTGCGGCTTCATTCAGGACGCCAAGGAGGAGTCGATCGCCGCCATCCTGGAGGCGGTCTCGGCCTTCCCCCGGACGCCGGTCCTGGTGATGGGCTGCCTGGTCGAGCGGTATCGGGCAGAGCTCGAGACCGGCATCCCCGAGGTAGCGGGCTGGTTCGGCCTGTCCGAGACCGACGCCCTCATCACGGCTCTCGGGAGGACGAGGCCGGCGGCGATCACCGCCGGCCTCGTCCTCCCCGGTGCCTACGGTTACGTCAAGATCTCAGACGGTTGCGACCACCTGTGCAGCTTCTGTGCCATCCCGGCCATCAAGGGTCCCTACGCGGCTCTTCCTGTGAAGGACATCCTCGCCCAGGCCACCTCCTACCTCGATGCGGGGGCGCGGGAGCTCGTCCTGGTAGGCCAGGACACCGCCATCTGGCGGGACGGGCACACGGGGCTGGCGGAGCTGGTCGGCCTGCTGGGGGGCGACGAGCGTCTGTGGCGCATCCGACTGATGTATCTGCAGCCCGAGCACGTTGGCGACGATCTGCTGGAGCTGGTCGCGGAACACCCCAAGGTGGTGCCCTACCTGGACATCCCGTTCCAACACGCGTCACGGCGGCTGCTGGCCCGCATGGGCCGCAAGGGTGACGCCGTCCAGTACCTAGCCCTGCTCGACCGGGCGCGCCGGGTGATGCCGGATGTCTCTCTCCGCTCCACCTTCATTGTGGGCTTTCCCGGCGAAACCGAGGCTGACTTCCAGGCTCTGCTGGACTTCGTCACAGAAGCCGGCTTCGACCACGCGGGCGCCTTCCTCTTCTCACCTGAGGAGGGCACAGCTGCCGCCCATCTGCGACCCCGGGTGCGGCCGGAGGTGGCCCGGGAGAGGCTGGCACGGCTGAGTGATATACTCGTCACCGTCTCCGAGGTGCGAATCGCGCGACTGCTGGGCACCCGGGTCGAGGTGCTTGTCGACGCCGTTGGCGACATCGACGGTCCAGCAGGGGTGAGGGCGGTCGGCCGGACAGGCGGACAGGCCCCGGAGGTCGACGGGGTCACCTACCTCGAGCGGAGCCTTCCCCCCGGGACGGCGCGCGGGGATCGAGTCCCGGCCTTGGTGACGGGAGCGCTGGGGTACGATCTGGTTGCGAGGTGGGATGCGGCCCAACCTTCCTAACTCCATCACGATCTTCCGCATCCTGCTCATCCCGGTGTTCATGGCTTTTCTGCTGGGCAACGTGCCCTTCGCCGACAACGCCCGCAGCGCCCAGGAGTTGGGAGCTGTGCTGGCGGTGATCGTCTTCGCGGTGGCGGCGGCCAGCGATTCTCTGGATGGGTACTTCGCCAGGAGGCGCCGGCAGGTGACCGTGCTGGGCGCCCTCCTGGATCCCCTGGCGGACAAGCTGCTCGTCTCGGCCGCCCTGCTGGCCCTGGTGGAGATGCAGAAGCTGTCCGCGTGGGTCGCTATGGTGATCATAGCGCGGGAGTTTGCCGTGTCGGGGCTGCGTATGGTGGCTGCAGCTGAGAACGTGATCATCCCGGCCAGCCGTTGGGGCAAGGCCAAGACGGTCAGCCAGATGGCGGCCATTGTCGGGGTGATCCTCGAGCCGGGTTTGCGCGTCGGCGGATACGGTGTGTCCTCGTACCTGCTCGGTCTGGCGGTGGTGTTGACCGTCGGGAGCGGCGTGGACTACTTTGTCAAAGCCCGGGAGCGCCTCCACCTACCGGGCTCCGGCGGCGACCAGAGCGAAACGACGGGGGCTACGGACGTGACCGAGGACACCACACCGCGCCGTCCAGTGCGGCCGCGGCGGCCGGAACTTCGTATTGAGACGAGCTCGGACAGGCGGAGTGAGCAGGGACCGTCTCCGGGTCTGGAGAGGCTGTTCGTGGCCGTGCCCCTGCCTCCCGCCGTGCTCGAGCGGGTGCAATCCGAGCAAGCCAAGCTCTCGACGCTCGGCATCGACGGCCTGCGTCTGATGCGGCCAGAGCAGCTGCACGTGACCTTGGCGTTCATCGGCGAGGTCGACGCCTCCCGGCGGGAAGCCGCTCGGCTGGTGGTCGAGGGTCTGGCCGGCGAGGTGGGGGGATTGACCTTTCTGGGAGGGGTCCGGCCTCTCCCATCGCCACGGCGGGCGCGGGTGATCGCTTTGGAGATCGACGACCCGGAACACGTCTTCACGCGCCTTCACGACGCGGTGATGGTGGGCCTGGAGGCGAACGGGTTGACGCGGCGCGAGACGCGGCCGTTCCGGCCTCACCTCACCATTGCCCGGTTGAATCCACCCACCTCGGTGCAACCAAGGTCGGAGTGCGTCCGCGCGGCGTATCCGGTAGAGTCGGTGCAGCTATACAGGAGCGAACTGGGCCACGACGGAGCGCGGTACACTGTGCTCGCTTCGAAAGCCACGAGAACGACGGGCACCATGCGAGCCTAGGAGGAGCAGTGGAAAAGGACAAAGCGCTGGATATGGCCGTCACCCAGATCGAGCGGCAGTTCGGCAAGGGCGCCATCATGCGCATGGGCGACGAGGCGGCGGCCGTGCGGGTGCCGGCCATCCCTACAGGGTCGCTGGGTCTAGACCTGGCCTTGGGTGTGGGTGGCGTACCACGAGGGCGGGTGGTCGAGATCTTCGGCCCAGAGTCGAGCGGCAAGACCACCCTGGCGTTCCACATCATCGCTGAGGCTCAGAAGACTGGAGGCAAGGCGGCCTTCATCGACGCGGAGCACGCCATGGACCCCATGTACGCCCGCAAGATCGGAGTCAAGGTCGACGACCTGCTGCTGGCGCAGCCCGACCATGGCGAGCAGGCCCTGGAGATTGCCGAGTTGCTCATTCGGAGCGGCGCTCTCGACGTGCTGGTGATCGACTCGGTGGCGGCCCTCACCCCCCGAGCCGAGATCGAGGGAGACATGGGCGATTCCCATGTCGGTCTGCAGGCCCGCCTCATGAGTCAGGCGCTGCGCAAGCTGGCCGGTACCATCAACAAGACCCAGACCACGGCCATCTTCATCAATCAACTGCGTGAGAAGGTGGGGGTGATGTTCGGCAATCCCGAAGTGACCCCCGGGGGCCGGGCTCTGAAGTTCTACTCTTCGGTGCGTCTCGACATCCGGCGCACCGAGACGCTCAAGGATGGCGACCAGGCCGTGGGCAACCGCGTGCGGGTCCGGGTGGTCAAGAACAAGGTGGCTCCGCCCTTCAAGCAGGCGGAGTTCGACATCATGTACGGCTTCGGGATCTCCACCGAAGGCGAGATCCTCGACCTGGCCGTCGATCAGAAGGTGGTCCAGAAGAGCGGAGCTTGGTTCTCGTACGGCGACGTGCGCTTGGGCCAGGGCCGGGAGAACGTCAAGCAGTTCCTGCGCGACAACCCCGAGTTGCTGCAGAAGCTCCGGAGTGAGATCGTCGAGGCCATCCGGCCCGAGTGGCTGGTGCGGCCGGCGGAGACGGACCGGGCAGGGGCGGAGCAGGATGAGCCCGTCGAGGTCTGAACTTTTGTTCGGTGGGCGTCCTCCCCAATCGGGACCGCGGCCGCTACACGGGGGCGAGGTCACCGGTTTGAAGCCCCAGGCGCGTCGACCCGGCCGGACGAACGTGTATATCGAAGGCCGTTTCGCGTTTGCGGTCGACGCCGCATTGCTCGAAGAGCTCGGGGTGCGGGTGGGCACATACCTCGACGACCCCCGATTGGAAGCGATCCAAGGTGGGGAGGAACGCCGCCAGGCGCGGGAGAGGGCCCTACACTACCTGACTACCCGGGAGCGCAGTCGCCACGAGGTACGGGAGCGGCTGCGCCGGTACGGGTACCCGGAGTCTCTGGTCGTTGGGACGGTGGAGTGGTTGGTCGAGTCGGGATACGTCGACGACCGTCGTTTCGCCGAGGCACTGGCTCGGGCTCGGTACGCGAGTGGGTGGGGGATACGCCGGGTGCGCGATGAACTCTTCGCGAGGGGCATCGACGAAGGGGTGGTCCGCGAGGTCGCGGGTGGTGTTGAGGGGGACCCGGCCGGGGAAGACGCGCGGCTGGCGCGGTTGGCTGAGATGGTGGGGCGCAGATTCGGGGTGCTTCTCCGTTCCGATCCAATCGCCGGCCGGCGGCGGGCGGTCGCCTATCTCCAGCGCCGGGGTCACGACTGGGAGACCGTCGAGCGCATCATGGGGCGAGTGTATCGTGAGGGGGTGTCACCCGCGCACTGCGAGCAGCCTTGGGATCCCAACGACTGAGTCACGACCGAGGACGCCGCATCGGACCGCCCGCTGCGGCCGCGGCGGCCGGGGCTTCGTTCCGCGCCGCTTTCTTGACACTTTCCGCGTGAAAACGGTACACTGGCAACGTATGTGACGATCGGTCGACGACGAGTATCGTGGTCCTGCTCGTAGCCATAGATTGCCTGCAAGTCAGCGGTTATGCTTTGAGGTCGCAGAGAGCCGTAACTCAGTCTGAAGACGAGCCTGTGCGTGCAGCTAGGGGTCTCCCCGAGACTCCGCTCTCTTGAATCGCTGAGTTCGGCTGGCGCGACAGCAGGGACGACACGAGGCCCGGCCGAGCGAAAGCTCGGCCTTTTTCGTTCCATTGACCGTCGCGATCGTCACAGCAAGTTATCAACCGCTGCTCGAGCGATGAACTGGAGATTACATGGACGGCGCATGGATCGGAGTCGCCCTAGCCCTGGGGGCGATCGGGGTGGCCGTGGGGTATTTCCTGCGGAAGACCCTGGGAGAGGCCAAGATCAGATCGGCCGAGGCCGAGGCGCAGAAGGTGCTGCAGGATGCGGAGCGTCAGGCCGAGGCGATCAAACGTGAGGCTCGGGTCGAGGTCAAGGATGAGCTGCACAAGATGCGCACCGAGACCGAGGACGAGCTCAAGGAGCGCAGGAACGAGCTCACCCAACTGGAGAAGCGGGTGCTGCAAAGGGAGGAGACCCTTGACGAGAAGCTGAAGGAAATCACTCGACGCGAGCAGTCGGCCACCGATCGGGAGACCCACTACAAGCATGTGCTCGAGGAAGCCGAGGCTTTGAGGAACGAGGAGCAGCGTCAGCTCGAGACCATCTCCGGCCTGACCCAGGACGCAGCGCGCGAGGTGATCCTCAAGAAGACCGAGGATGAGGTGCGCCACGACATGGCCAAGATGGTGCGGTCTGTCGAGGAGGAGGCCAAGCGGGAGGCCGATCGCAGAGCGCGCAACATCCTGTCGTTGTCCATCCAGCGTACGGCAGCCAGCCACGTGGCCGACACGACCGTTTCCGTGGTTCCCCTGCCCTCCGACGACATGAAGGGCCGCATCATTGGCCGGGAGGGGCGCAACATCCGCACCCTCGAGAACCTTACCGGTATCGACTTCATCATCGACGATACACCCGAGGCCGTGGTGCTCTCGGGCTTCGACACGGTGAGGCGGGAGATCGCCCGGCTGACCCTCTCCAAGCTGGTGGCCGACGGGCGCATCCATCCGGCCAAGATCGAAGAGATGTACACCAAGGCCAGAGAGGAGGTCGACAAAGAGATCCAGGAAGCCGGAGAGCAAGCCACATTCGAGGCCGACATCCATGGGCTGGCTCCCGAGCTCGTGAAGCTGCTCGGGCGGCTCAAGTACCGCACCAGCTACGGCCAGAACGTGCTGTCGCATTCCCTGGAAGTCGCCTACCTGTCCGGCCTGATGGCCACCGAGCTGGGAGCCAACGCCAAGTTGGCCAAGCGCGCAGGCTTGTTGCACGACCTGGGCAAGGCCGTGGACCACGAGGTCGAGGGCTCGCACGCGGTGATCGGGGCCAACCTGGCCCGACGCTATGGCGAGGCCGAGGCGGTGGTGCACGTAATCGAGGCGCATCACAACGATGTGGAGCCGCAGACGGTGGAGTCGGTGCTGGTCTCGGCGGCCGACGCGGTGTCAGGTGCGCGCCCCGGCGCCCGTCGGGAGACGCTCGAGACCTATGTCAAGCGCCTGGAGGCGCTGGAGAAGATCGCCGACGCCAAGAAGGGGGTGGAGAAGTCGTTCGCCATCCAGGCCGGCCGCGAGATCCGGGTGATGGTCAAGCCGGAGGAGGTCGACGACGACCTGGCCGCCTTGCTTTGCCGCGAGATCGCGAAGGACATCGAGCAGCAGCTGGACTATCCCGGGCAGATCCGCGTGACGGTCATCCGCGAGAGCCGGGCGGTCGAGTACGCCAAGTAGGGGCAAGGCTCCTTCCATGAGTAGCACCCGGACCTACGAGACCTACTACCTGCGCACCTTTGGGTGCCAGATGAACGAGCACGACTCGGAACGCATCGCCGGCCTCCTGGCCGGCATGGGGCTGCGCCCGGTCGACGGACCCCAGCGGGGAGACGTCCTGGTCTATAACACCTGCTCCATCCGAGAGAAGGCCGACACCCGCCTCACGGGTCACCTGGGGGAAGCCCGCCGGCTCAAGGCGGAGGACCGGAGACGCCTGGTAATCGTCGCCGGGTGCCTGGCTCAGAGCCGGCAGGAGGGATTCTTCCAGCAGTTTCCCTTCGTCGATGTACTGGTGGGGCCGCAGAGCCTGCACGAGCTGCCTCTGCTGATCGAGGAGCGCCTCGAGACCGGCCGGCACGCCGGGTCTTTCCAGCGGCGAACCACCGTTTGGAGCGCCGACCTGCCGCGAGTGCGTCGCACAGGCCCTTCTGCCTGGGTACAGATCATGACCGGGTGCAGCAACTACTGCACCTACTGTATCGTGCCCCATGTGCGCGGTCCGGAGGCGAGCCGCCCGGCTGCGGATATTGCCCGCGAGGTCCGGGAACTGGCTGCAGCGGGAGTCCGGGAGGTCACCTTGCTGGGGCAGAACGTCAATGCCTACGGCCGGGAACCTGGGTTCGCCGGCGCCGAGGACTTTCCAGCTCTACTCGAGGCCCTGGCGGACGTTTCCGGGATCGAGCGCATCCGCTTCATGACCTCACACCCCAAAGATGTCTCGCCCCGCCTGCTCGAAGCCATGGCCGAGCTGGCTCCAGTATGCGAGCACCTGCATCTACCCCTGCAGTCCGGTAGTGACCGCATCCTGGCGGCCATGAGGCGGCGCTATGACCGGGCGACCTATCTGGACTTGGTCGGCCGGCTGCGAAGCCGGCTTCCCGGGCTGGCCCTGACCACGGACATCATCGTAGGCTTCCCCTCCGAGACCGAGGCCGACTTCGCCGACACGCTTTCCCTGCTCGAGGAAGTTGGCCACGACGGTGCTTTCACTTTCATCTACTCCCCTCGCCGCGGCACCAAGGCGGCCTCTTTGCCCGGCCAGCTGCCCCGCGAGGTGACCGAGGAGCGCCTGGCGCGGCTGGTCGCCCTGGCGCAGCGGCTGGCCACGGACCGAAATCAGAAGCTTGTGGGAACCGTGGAGGAGATCCTGGTCGAAGGACGGAGCAAGAACGACTCAAGCATGGTCAAGGGACGCACGCGCACGCACAAGACTGTCAACGTGCCGGGCGACTTTCCTCCCGGCGAGCTGGTGCAGGTGCTGATCCGATCGGCCAGCTCCACGAGCCTGGTCGGAGTCGCCGTGCCATGAGACCCCAGCCCGCCGGGGGGCCGCCCGGCGCATCGGCGTGGTAGGGGTCCGGGAGCAAGGGTCCACGGGTGTGGTCATTGCTCTCTTCGGGCCCACGGGGGTGGGGAAAACGGCCGTGGCCGTCTCGGTGGCCACCCGCCTGGAAGTCCGTGTCCTCTCCTGCGACTCGATGCAGATCTACCGGGGATTCCCCATCCTGACCAACCAGCCTTCCGCCGCCGAGCGGGCGGCGGCCCCTCATCTCTTCGTGGGAGTTGCGAACTCGGCTGAAGAGTGGAGCGCCGCCCAGTACGGGGACAAGGCACGAGCGGCTATTTCCGAAGACCTGGCCGGCCACCGCCGGGCGCTCGTGGCCGGGGGGACAGGCCTGTGGATGAGGGCCGCCTTGGCTCCGTTGGCCATCCCCCGGGCGCACGACCCCGCGCTGCGCGAGCGCCTGCGGCGGCGAGCGGCGGAGGAGGGGCCAGCTGTACTGCACGCCGAGCTGGCCGCCCTCGATCCCCAAGCCGCGACCCGTATCCACCCGGCCAACGGCCCGCGGGTGGTGAGAGCCCTGGAGGTCACCCTCAGCCTGGGTCCCGGCGCCTGGGCAGACCGCGCCGACCTATGGGATCCCGAGTACGATCATCCCACCCTGTTGGTTGGCCTCACCATGGAGCGAGCAGAGCTGAAGGGGCGCATCGACCGCCGTACGTGCCGCATGCTGGCTCAGGGTGCCGTGGAGGAGGTCCGTAGGGACCGGGAGGATCGAGTGAGCAGACCGAGGACCGCCGCCGCCGGCTCCGGCCGCACAGGGCCCGCCGGCGTCCGCGGGGTGGCGCGCGCAATAGGGTACCAGGAGATCGCCGGGTATCTGGAGGGCCGCCTTCCCCTGGACGAGGTCGCCTCCTGCATGGCCACAGCTACCCGTCACTACGCGCGCCGCCAGCTCACCTGGATGCGGAGGCTGAAGGACGCTGTTATCATTCATGCTTCTGGCCGGGACCCGGACGATGTGGCTGCCCAGATCGTGCAGCTGGCCGCGGACAAGGAGCAGGCAGACTGATGCGTTTCGAGAAATGGCAGGGGCTGGGCAACGACTACATCATCGTGGAGGCGTCCGCCCTGCCTGGAACGCTGAGCGTCGAAGCGGTTGCTCTGCTCTGCGACCGGCACCTGGGCATCGGCGGGGACGGGGTCCTCCTGCGCGATGTCCCTAGCGGGGCGGTGCCCGGGGCTGTGGCCCGCATGCGGATCTTCAATCCCGACGGCAGCGAGCCCGAGATGTGTGGCAACGGTATCCGCATGTTCGCCAAGTATTTGAGGCGCACGGGCGTCGTCGAGGCGGACGCGTTCGTGGTCGAGACGCTGGCTGGCCCCATCGGTCCGCGCCTGCTGCCCGACGGCCGGGTGCGCGTCGACATGGGCACGGCCCGGTTCCAGGGCGACAGCATCGCCGGCGACCTCGTGGGCGAGGCGCAGGAAGTGGTGGCTCGCGAGCTAGAGGTCCGGGGAGAGCGCTACACCTACACTTTCGTAGACGTGGGCAACCCCCACTGCGTCATCGCGGTCGACGATGTGGTCGACCTGCCCCTCGAGCAGGTGGGTCCCCTCATCGAGCGCTTGCCGCTCTTCCCGAACCGGGTGAACGTGGAGTTCGTCCGCAAGGAGGACGACGGCTCCATCACCATGCGGGTGTGGGAGCGCGGAGTAGGGGAGACCCTGGCCTGTGGTACCGGCGCCACCGCCGTGGGTGCAGCCGCTGTCCGGCTGGGACTGGCCCGCAGCCCGGTTCGGATTCACCTGCTGGGCGGAGACCTCGATATCGACGTGGCCGAAGACTGGCGCGTCGTCATGACCGGCCCGGCCGAGGAAGCCTTCTCGGGTTGGCTGAGCACGGAGATGCTGCACAAGCTGGGATGGAAGGAGTCGTAGTTGCTTTTCTCAACCCGTATGGACAAGCTGCCTCCCTACCTTTTCGCGGAGATCGAACGGAAGATCGCCGAGAAGAAGAAGGCGGGCGTGGATGTCATCAGCCTGGGCATGGGCGACCCTGACCTGCCCACCCCTGCGTACATCGTGGAGGAGATGCAGCGCCAGGTGGCCGACCCGCGCAACCACCGGTACCCTACCAACGCCGGGGTGGAGGAGTTCGCCCAAGCGGGGGCGGCCTTCTACAAGCGCCGCTTCGGGGTGGACATCGATCCGGAGAAGGAGTTCCTCCCGCTCATGGGCTCGAAAGAGGGGCTGGCCCACATCTGCTGGTCAACCCTCGACCCGGGCGACCTCTCCCTGGTGCCCGACCCGGGCTATCCGGTGTACGGGGGCTCGTCTCTCCTGGCCGGGGCCGAGGTCAAGCTGCTGCCCCTCGAGCGGGAGAACGACTTTCTGCCCGCTCTCGACGCCATCACCTCCGAGGAGGCCCGCCGGGCGAAGCTGCTCTTCATCAGCTACCCTAACAACCCTACGGCCGCCGTGGCCGACGGTGCCTTCTTCGAGAAGGTGGTGGCCTTCGCCCGGGAGTACGACATCGCCGTCATCCACGACAACGCCTACTCCGAGCTGGCCTTTGACGGCTACGTGGCCCCGAGTTTCCTGGCCACTCCTGGGGCCAAGGACGTGGGCGCCGAGTTCTTCAGCCTGTCTAAGCCTTTCAACATGACAGGCTGGCGCGTGGGCTTCGGCGTGGGCAACGAGCAGATCTTGGAGCATCTCTGGCGCCTCAAGACCAACCTCGACTCGGGCATGTTCGAGGCCGCGCAGCGAACGGCGGCCTTCGTCTTGAACGGCCCCTGGGATACCGTCCACGAGATGAACGCCATCTACCAGCGCCGGCGCGACGTGCTCATCGAGGCCTTGCAGGCCATCGGACTGAACGCCGAGAAGCCCAAAGCCACCATCTACCTGTGGGTACCGGTACCCAGCGGATACACCTCCACCAGCTTCGCCGAGCACGTGCTCGACCAGGCCGCCGTGGTGGTGACTCCCGGAAACGGGTATGGGGCGGCCGGTGAAGGGTTCGTGCGCCTCTCGTTGACCGTGCCCGACGAACGTATCAACGAGGCCGTCGCGCGGATCGAGAGGTCGCTGACCATCTGACGGTGCTGACGGCGGCGCCGCCCAGTGCGGTCCGGTGGCCGAGGTTTCGTTTTTCAGCAGCCTGAACCTACTAAGGAGGCGAGGCTCGGTGCGCATACCCGTCCAGCTGCTGCATCCCCGCGCCAGGCTCCCCTGGCGGGCCCATCCGGGGATGGCGGATCGGATCTGCACGCGGTGGAGGCGATCGTTATTCCTCCGGGGGAGCGGCGTGTTGTCCCCACGGGCATCGCCTTGGCCATCCCCGAGGGGTACGCGGGCCTGGTGCAACCGCGGTCGGGGCTCGCCTTCAAGCACGGCATCATGGTGGTGAACGCCCCCGGGCTCATCGACGCCGGCTACCGGGGCGAGGTGCGCGTCTGCCTCTACAATTCGGGTGACGTCCCGTTCAGCATCGCTCCCGGCGACCGCGTCGCCCAGCTGGTGGTGCAGCGGGTGGAGACGCCCGAGTATGGGGCCGTTGAGACCCTGCTGGATACCCAGCGAGGCAGCGGAGGCTTCGGCAGCACAGGCTGAGCTCGAAGGGGCCGCTCATCCACACCCCCGCAACGCCGAAGCGCCCGCAGCGGGCGCTTCGAGGGGACGGGGGTGTGGGGGAATGTCAGGGGACGGTCGTAGTGGTCGTATCGGGCACCGTGTATTCCTCCCAAGTGTTCGGCACGATGTTCACGCTCATGGTATAGGCCCGGTTGATGGTCTTGATGATGTTCCCGTTGTACCTGATCTCGGGCACGCTCCCATTGCCTTTGTTGTCGATGGCGCCCGAAGCCAGGAAGGAGCCGTAGAAGCTGCTGGTCCCCCGGATGATCGGGTTGCCCTTGATCACCACGATCCCGTAGAAGTCGGCCGTGCCCCGGAAGTCCAGGCCCACGTCGCTGCCGTTGGCGTCGATGACCAGGACCACCGGGTTCTCGGGCGTGCCGATCTGTGTGTTGCCGGCAATCTCCACCGCGCTGGTGGTCTCCAAATAGATGATCGAGCCGGGGGCGTCCGCCGAGAGCAGGAAGGTCTGGGCGGCCGAAGCGTTCGTGAAATAGGTGTTCTCGGACGTGGCGATCGATTTCAGGGCCCCCATCAGTCCTGAGTTCACCAACTCGTCAAACGTCTTGCTCGAGTCTGGATTGGGGGCCACGCTGCCGTCGGCGGGCAGGTCGATGCCCTTGCCCGTTTCGCCGTTGTAGTAGGCCGCCACATACGTGCCCCCCGGCAGAGGCTCGGTCTGCGCCGGGTCGACCCGCACCTCCAGCCCTTTGCCGTTCGAGCCCACGACGTTGGCGTACAGGGCGACCAGAGGAAAGTTGAGCTGCCACGTCTTGCGCTCCGCCAGGATGATGATGCGGTGGCGGTCGTCGTCCACGTTGGCCTCGCTGTCCACGTACATCTTGCCGTCGCCGTTGGCGTCGTAGTCCGGGCTGCCGGCGGAGTTGTCGTAGATTGCGACCTGGATGAACTCGTCGGCCGGCGAGCGCGCCGGGTCGCGGAACTGCTGGGCGTCGAAGTCCGCCCGCATGGCGGTCTCGTCGACGGTAGTCGGGTTGGCGGCGGAGTCGGGCCAGTGGTACATCAGGGCGAGCATGCCCGCGTCTATGCCGGCTTCGGCGACGTTGAAGGCCTTGACCTCTTTGCGTTCCAGCTCGGTGCCGCTGGTGGTGTTCATCACCAGGAAGAGCAAGGCCACGCTCATTCCCAGGAAGACGAGCACGAACATCATGACCAAGATGATGAGGGACCCTTCCTCTCCAGGAGCAACGCCGGCCGCTCTGATGCGCTTGCTCATGGTCTGACCTCCGCGTCAGTACTGCCGGAGATTCCGGGGCTGGACTACGGACTGGAGCTCGTGTACAACGGGGGAACGGGAAGGATCGATGTCGACCCGCAGGTCGATGGCCACCTCGCGAATGTTGGGCGGTTCCAGCGTGCGACCGTTGGCGTCGGTCGGCAGGAGCGCTCCGTTGGCGTCGTAGTACAGGAACATGGGTTTGCTCGAATTGTTGTCGATGTTCGAGTTGATGATGCGCACGGCTGCTCCGTTCCAGTCTCCGTCGGCCGTCAAGGACTCCTGGCGGATGAGCTGACGCTGGTCGTTCACGAAGAAACGGACCAGCTCCAGGTCATGGTCGGGATCTCGATCCGCGTCGGTCCAGATCCAGATCTCGTTCTGCTCGGCCCGCGGGATAACCGTGTCCAGATACTCGTACGGTACCGACTCCGGCAGCCGGGCGGTGCGGATGTACTCGATCATCTCGCCCAGGGCGTAACGGGCCTGCTCTTGAGCGTCGACGTCGTCCTGGAAGAAGCTGTAGGTGCTCTCGAGCCGGCTCCATACGGTGAAGGTGGCGGCCATCACCACGACCACGAGCATGGTTACGATAAGGGCTTCGATCAGGGTGAAGCCCCCATCTGAGCTCGTCCCTCTGCGGTCGAGGGGCGAGCGGCGTCTCGGGTACGTGGTCACGGCCATCCCCACTCAGAAGAGGTTGACGCTGGTCACGCCGGGCAGGGTGAAGGACTTGTGTGGGAACCCGGCGCCGTCCAGGTAGATGTTGTAAGAGCCGGCGAACAGGTTGGTGACTGTTTCCGACTTGTTCTTCTTGAGGCGAGAGGTGGAATAGACGGTCGCTCCGCTGGAGTCCTTGACCAGCACGGCGTGGTCGCTCGAGTCGTTGTTGTTGAGGGTGACGTCGTAGCGGGCTGTGGTGGTGGTCGTGGGCGCCCCCGTGGTGGTGGTGGAGCTGGCGGTGGTCGTGGTGGTCGTGCCGGAGGGATCGGTGGTGGTGGTCGTGGGGGCGGCGGCAGCTGGGCCGTCACGGAGGCGGGAGAGCCCGCTTGGCCGGCGATGTCAATGCCGTAGATCTGGTAGCCGTAGTAGTTGATCGTGCCCGTGCTGCTGTCCCCCCAGGGGTCGGTGACCCCAATCTCTCCGACGTCGGTGTACGAGGCGGCCGTACCGGGCAGCGTGATCAGGGGGGAATACGTGTCCGGCCACGTCCCGTCGCTGTTCTGCTTCATCCGCCCGATGACCCAGGACTCCCGGTCTCTCTCGGAGCCGGGGACCCAAGTGAGCCGCATAGTGATGTCGTCTTGGCCCTGGGCTTCGAAGGTGGGCGGTGCATCGGGAGCTCCAACCTCGACCCTGATCCGCAGGTTCCAAAGGTTCCCGGGCTGGTCGTACTCGTTGAACATGACGGCCTGCATGGTCCAGTAGCCGTCGGGGACGGTGGTCACGTCGAAGTCGTACTGGAAGAAGATGTCGTCAACCATGCCATCGGCCCCGGTGGTGTAGGTCAGGTAGGTGGCATCGATCTTGTAGTCGTCCGCGAGGCTCCCCAAGGGGATGAAGGCGCCGGCGTCGTCCAGGAAGCCCGCACGCATGTACACATTCCGCTTGGCCATGCCTGGCTGGTTGATGTCGTCGTAGACTAGATCCCAGTCGGCCTGGGCTACGTGGTACCGCATCCGGATGTTGTTGTTACCGGCCGTACCCTGCAGGAGTGGGAATGGGGTCCCGAGTGGATCGGCGAGGATGTCCCCGTAAGGGAGGATCTTGATCAGCTCGAGCTGGGCGCCTCGCGGCCCCAGGAACTGCTGATGGATGAGGCTGCTGATGACGGCCGCCGAGGGGGCGGGCGGACTGGGCCAGTCGACGGTGATCGTCACCTTCTTGAGCGCGCCACCGCCCGAGGTGGAGCTTTCCACCACGTAGGACACCGTGAACGTGGTGCCGCGGAGGGTGGCCGTCGTCCCGAGCCGGTTGCTCAGGTTCATGGGATCTGTGGGATCGGTCCCGTCTTCCTGGATCTCCCGGTAGTCCAGCTGGCGCACCTCTTCCATACGCTCGCGGGCGATGTTGGTGGCGGCGCTCTTGTAGCGGGCGGCGCTCGCCTTGTCCAGTCCGCTCAAGAAGAAGGGCACGAAACCGGCCAGGGCAACCACCAGCAGGAGCACGGCCACCATGACCTCGATGAGCGTGAACCCGTGTTCCGAAGACTCCCGCCTCATCTTCCTGACCTCTCTGTCGCGGAGGGGACCGCCGCTCGCCTTGCGCGCGCTACTACGATATCGACAGGGGTGCCCTTCGACTTGAGCCGTCGGCTGTCGCACCACACCAAGGTACTAACGGTTGGGCGATGAGAAAGATGCGGAGAGAGGCGCTGGGTGGGGCTGTCAGTCCGCCCAGCGGGGAGCCGGATGCGTGAAGGGGGCGACTGCCTCCCGACCCGGCCCGCGAGGCTCCCGCAGCCAGCCGGCGAGGATGTCTTGGATCGGGGGATGCAGCTTTAGTTCTTGCAGTTCCCCGGCGGTCGCCCACCGGCATTCCTGTACGGCCGGATCGGCGGGTCGGGGTTCCTCCCCCGGCGCCAGGTCGGCGGCAAAGATGATCATGATGCTGTGCTTGCCGCTCCCGGGAGTGGGAGGGATGCTCTCGATGAGCCCCAGCGGGGGCGTGCGGGGAGACACGTGGATGCCCAGCTCCTCCTCCAGCTCGCGGATCACTGTGTCTGCGAGACTTTCGCCCCGGTCGACACGCCCTCCCGGGAGGAGCCAGTAGGTGGCCGGCCCTTTCGACTGCCGTATCAGCAGCACCGCCCCGCCACGCTCGATGAAGGCGGCAGCCCGGACCACGGGCCGCAAATGGTCGGGTTCGGGGCGCATCCCGGGTTGCTCGTCAGGCATCGGTTCGTCCTCACCATGCGTCACGTTGTCTTTGCTCAGCCATCTTACTCGAAGGGGTGCGGGATGGGTGGGTGTGAGGAGATTCGGGTCTCGGGGCGGCTTGAGGACTGGCCCATGCCCGATTGCGGGCCGTTCCAATCTCCACCGAAGGTCCCATGGGAAAGCCCTAAAGTTCCCGGTTACGCTGCCGATAGCCCGTAGCGACGCTCCAAGAGCCCCATGGTTGCACGCATGAGGTCCAAGTTGCACTACTGCGCATTAAAATTGTCTAAGAAAGCAATCCGCGGGCATACTAGGAGCGAAGGTGCAAAGGGCAAACCACTCGAGAGGGTGGGGCGCAAAGTCACAGGGCCCTCGGGCCGGCTGGACTGCCACCGGACCATCGGGTCTGTGGTTTGCCTGGCACGCTGCAGACCCTTTCTGTTGCGTGTCGAGCAGAAGGCGTTTCGACTAAGGAGGTCGGCACACATGTTGGGCAAGATTCGCAACAGGATGCAGGGCGAAGGCGGCTTCACCCTCATCGAACTCTTGGTGGTGATCATCATCATCGCCATCCTGGCAGCTATCGCCATTCCTACCTTCCTCGGCCAACGGCAGAAGGCGCAAGACGCGGCCGCCAAGTCCCTCGTGCGGAACGGGATGACCGCCATGGAGTCGGCCTTTGTCGATGAGCGGCAATTCGACACCATCACCAAGGCCATGCTGGAGGCAATCGAGCCGGCTATTACCTTCACCGCTTCTACGACCGAGGCCATTGCCGCCGAAAGCGGTACGGGGGCTGCCTCGAGCAACGAGGTGAACTTCTTCAGCGGGAACGACAACACGTACGGCATGGGGAGCTTGGCTGCTTCCGGTAACCACTGGGGCGTGCGGGTCAACAAGAGCGCCACGGCGGTCGCCGGCATCGATCCAGGCGTGACCTACTACAAAGGCACGACGGCGACCAACTGGTAATCCGGCTATCAGCATTGAAGATCCGGGCGCGGGCGGCGGCTTTGGCCGCCGCCCGCGGTCTATCCGAAGGGATCAGATGTCCCCATGCGAACCATCTCAGTGACAACCACTGCCCCACGGAGGTCTGCACCGGCACTTCTCGCAGCCGCCGCGGTCCTGCTTCTGATGGTGGGTGTCCTCGGGGGTGCTCGCAGCAGCTGTCGGAGGCCAGGTCGCTGGAGCAGGGGGGGATGTGCAGGGGGCAGTGGCGGCGTATACAGCCATCTTGCAGGAGCATCCCGGCGACCTGGACGCGCTCCGCGGGGCGGCCTCCCTTCTTTGGGTGGTCCAGCGGTACGACGAGGCGCTGCCGTTCCAGGAGCAGGTCGTGGCCCTGGACGCGCATGAGGTGCAGATACGGGTGGAACTCGGTTTCAACTACCTGAACCACCAGCAGCGTGCGAACGACGCCGCCAGAGTCCTGAAAGAGGCGGCTGAGCTGGAGCCGAGCGGGAAGCACTGGACTTTCGCGGGACAGGCCCTGAGGGAAGCCGGAGATCTGCTTGCTGCGGAGGCGGCGCTGCGCAAAGCGATCGATAGAGACGCGACGTACACGCGGGCGTACGACCAACTGGCCGAGCTCCTCGAGTCGATGGGGAGGGCGGCCGAAGCGGCAGCTGTGCGGGCGCAGGCGGCGGCCGGGGCTTCGTCTTGAGACGAGGTCGAAAGCACGTACGATAGGGAGCGAAATGCCTGAACCGAACCGGCAGCATTGCTCGCTCACCTCGACAGACGCCGACGCCGGCTTCACCTTGATCGAGCTCCTGGTCGTCGTCATCATCATCGCCATGCTGGCCGCCATAGCCATCCCCACCTATCTTTCCCAACGCGAGAAGGCCATGGATTCCGCGGCCATGGTGCTGGTGCGGAACGCTCTGACCGTGGTGCAAACGGCCTTCGTCGACAGCGGCAGCTACTCCACCTTGACCGAGGCTCAGCTCGGTGTCCTCGAACCGACCATCACGTGGACGCAGAGCGACGTTGATCTGGTCACGACCACTCCGGCCTGGGTGAGCAACGGCATCACGACGCTCGCGTCCCTGCATCAGGTGACCTTCTACCCGGAATCGGCGTCGGTGGTCGACATCGCCACCAAGAGCGAGAGCGGAAACATCTTCGGCATCCAGATCAACACGGTGACCTTGGGCGACACCGGATACGTGAAGGTCAAGGTCATCGACGGGAGCGGCAGCAAGGGCTGGTGATCCGCGCGTAGAGCTCGTTTCAAAACGAGGCCTTGGCCGCCGCCGCTGCACTAGGCGGCACGATGCGGTGTCTCGGTCGCGTCCTTGCCTCGCCCGCACCCGTCGCGGCCTGACGGCGAAGTGTCATTCTGAAACGGACTCCCGACCGGTTCGTGGCCGTCCATCGGGCCAGGCGCTGTCAGCGGCTCTCGGCGGCCTCGGCTTCGTCCAAGAGATCCTGGACCCCCTGCTCATCGGGGGTAGTCGCGCTGCAGTTCGACCAGTATGGGAATGGCCCGCTCCGGCTCGCCCCTCTCGATGTAGACGACGGCCATCAGGCTCAAGGTGTGGGGCGCCTGGGGCGAAATCTCGAGGGCACGGTCCAGGTGCGCGATCGCCTGATCGTACTCCTTGACCCCGAGCAGCCCCACCGCCCACTGCAGCTCGGTATCTGGCTCCTGCGGATCCAGCTCTTGCGGAATCGCGTAGAACTCGTCGAGCGCCCGCACCATCTCGGGAGTCGGATTCCGATCTGCTTCGTACGAGAGCTTGCGGCCGGGAGGATAGTAGAACGACGGCAGACCCGGGCGCAGACCGTCGGCGGCCGCCTTCATGCGGTCGAGGTCGTCGAGGCGACTGCCTTGTCGGAGCTCGAAATCGGCCCGCGCGAAGTAGAGGCCGGGGACGAGCAGGGCCGCGGCCACCAGCACACCGGTTCCTATCACGAGCGCGCGCCAGCGGCGTCTCCGAGTCAGCGGGTCTTTCTTGGCGATCGCGCGGGGGAGCCCTCCGGCCAAACCGGCGTACAGCGCCAGAAGAGGCAGGGTGCTGAGAGCCAGAGGGTTGAAAAGGTACGAGACCATCAGACTGACGGCGCCGGCGTAGACCACCCGGCGGGAAGGAGGCAGCGAATGGAAGCGCCTGACTGGCCGCAACACGAGCCAGCCGAAAACGACCAGGAATGGGATGCCGTATGTCGAGCCCAGCTCCAGCACCCAGTTGTGGGCATCGGAGAATCTCTCGAAGGCGAAGTAGTCGTGCTGCAGCTGCGGAGTCAGGGCCCCGTAGAAGATGCGCTCGAAGTTGGCCGGGCCGGCTCCGAACAGGGGCCGATCTGCGAAAGCGGTCACGGCCATGCCCCAGGCGTGCCAGCGAGCCCCGTAGAAGGTGGGATCGGTGATACTGCTCAGCTTGTGCATGATCGACTCGCCCGGATTCAGCGCGGCGGCCCCCAGGAGGCCGAGCACGATCACGATCCCTCCGCCGGTCAGCCACCGGCGGGGTAGGCGCCTTCCTCCGGCGACCGCCAGCACTGCAACACCCGCCAGCAGGCCCAGAAGGGCCGCTCGGGAAGCGGCGACGAGCACTCCGGCTACGCACACCGTACCGATGATTGAGAACAGGAGCCTTCGTCGCAGCCGTTCCGCATGCAGAGCAAGACCGGCGGTGATGACCGCCGCCGCGGCCAGATAGGCGGCCAGATGGACGGGGTTGCCGAAAGTGGCGCTCGGCCGGCCGCTGGCCGCGCTCGTGAGGTTGTCCGATAGCGGGAGTCCGGCAAGGGACCAGCCGGTCAGGAAGAGCACCGGGAGTGCTGCCCAAACGGTAGCCCGAACAGGGTCGAAGGCGGAATCGAGGGGCTCGGTTAGGAGCATCCCCAGCAGGTACATCACGAGGGTGTACGTCATGACGAGCAGGCCAACCTCCTGGTTGGGCCGACCCCACAAAGAGACCCCGGGGAGGGGACTCAGGGCGTAGGAGATCCCGGCTAGCGCGAGCGCAAGCGCGATGCCCAAGAGTGGGGCTCTTGGCGGCAGGCGCACTCCGGAGCCGGGCAGTGTGCTCACCGCCACCACGGTCAGAGCGGCCGCCACAGCAAGCGCGAGGATCTTGGGGCTCGAGAATGGGTGGTAGACGAGAGTGCTGTAGAGCAGAGGCGCCCCAAAGACGACCACGACAGCTCCCACGAGAGCCAGAGACAGAGCTACCGGCGTTCGAGACATCGAGACCACCTTGGCGACCGGAGGATGACAGGGTGAAGCGCACCAAAGACTAGAAGCTCCCATCCGGGGTGTCAAATGACGGGTCGGGCGATGGCCGCCGGGGGGCCTAACCCCTCGCCCAAGCTGCACCCAAGGTATGAGTGTGCCAGGCTGGGCCTGCCGCTACGATGCGGGTATGAGGAGATCACGAACCATACCCGGCCCCGGTAGCAACAGAGGCCATACGCTCGTCGAGCTTGTGGTGGCTCTGGCGATCTTGGTCATCATGGCCGCCGGCGCCGCCTTCGGACTGGTCCGCGCCACCGAGCAGATATCCGCCCGGGGGACCGCTCAGATCCTCCAGATGGCGGCCGTCCGGGCCCAGACGGCGGCGCTCTGGGGGGAAGGCTCGGCTGCGGTCTCTCTGACCACGCGTGGAGTACGCGTCCAGCCGGCCTTCGCCGTCGCCGGTGCGTACGACGGGCCTGGAGGGCCGGTGCCGGTGGGGACCAATCTCGCCCGCTGGCGATCCGGAGAATCGGTCCAGCTCCGTTTCGGCCCCTCTTTCGGGGCCCCAGATGGCGCGGGCACAGTCTTCCTCGCAGGCCCGGCGGGGAACGTGGCCGTCGTGATCCGTGCGGAGAGCGGCCTCACGCGAAGAGAGCTCAGATGACGGCCCACCTCCCCGCTCTAGGGCAGCCCCCGTCGCCCCCGATCGGAACACGGGGCTCGGCGTTGCTGGAGGTGGTACTGGCTCTGGGTCTCATGGTGCTGCTGCTGGTGGCCCTAGGCCAGGCCGTCGCCTCTTTGCGGGACATTGGATACCGGCTCGACAGGCAAGCTGTCGCACCTGCCACCACCATCTCCGCGGCGTCGACTGACCGCTGGACGTGGGGATCACCGACGATCATGGAGGCGCACGTGGGGGAACAGACCCTCCGAGTGGTCGCCGGTGCCACATCTGGAGAAGGGGAACTGATGGTGGGCTTGTGGGTCGATGGAAGAAAGGTCCGCGAGTCGTCAACCACCGGCGGGCGAGAGCTTGTCTTCGAGGTTCCGCCGCTCTCCACGAGGCCGGTCGAGGTGTCGGTACGCGCCCGCCGGCCCGGAGGACCATGGGGTGTGGCGTGGCTGGCAACCAGGTTGCCAGGCGGCACGATTGCCCCGCCCAGCGACGCAGCCTCCGCTCCCGGCCTGCTCGTGGTTCACCTGCCCTCGGCCGGGGTTGGGATCGTCCGGGTCGCTGGGGCCGCTGAAGAAATGGTTACGTCGTCGAGCGCAAGCCCGGCAGCGGGTCCCTGCCCGGGAGGCGAGGTCATCGAGGTGAGCGCAGCCGGTCGGTCCCAGAACCTCATCACTCGATCGGGCGGCAGCACGCATGTGTATTTCTGAGTCGGTTGTGCACTCCGACTCTCCTTCGGGACGGGGAGGTTTCACTCTCGTGGAGGTGCTGGTTGCCATGCTTCTCACGCTGCTCCTCCTCGGAGCATCCCTGCCCGTATGGCAAGGACTGCAGGCCCTCGCGGTAGGAGAGGTCGATCACGCCATTGGCGTCGGGCAATCTCGCGTGGCCGCCGCTAGATTCGAGCGCGATCTGCGGTCCGCTTCCGCGGCTGACAGCGCCGGGGCCGAGTGCGTCGCGGTACTGGAGGCCACCTCAAGCCAGATCGTTCTTCTGACCCGCTCGGGTCCGGGGGAGGTCCCCGAGATCGTGGAGTGGGAGGTCAGCGGCGGGTCTCTCATGCGTCGCCGCGGCCCCTGGACCGGCTCCATGCCGACCGGCTTCCCGCACGGCGACTACCTCGATCACAAGACCATGCTCGAGGGCGTGGAAGCCCGGTTCACGTACTCGGGAGCCGGGTTCGAGGGACTCGCGAACGTCGAGGCCCGGGCACTCGGACTCGTGCGAGGCGTGAGGCTCGAGGGTACGCTGCTGCCGGGGGACGCACAGTCCCGGGCCGTCGACCTGCGCCTCGAGGGGACGGTCTACGGGTGAGCGACCAGCGTGGGTCCGCGCTTCTTCTCGTGCTGGTGCTCTGCTGCAGTGCGGCTCTTCTCGTGGCCACGTGGGCGGTGGTTGGCACAGTCGAAGCGGACACCCTCGTCAGCGAACGTGACGGACGCGCGCGATTGCGGGCGGCGGAGGAAGCCCTCGCTCGGCTGGCCGAGCAGGCCTGGGTGGCTTGGGTTCCAGGAACCTATGCGCTGGAACCCGGTTACGAGGGCATCCTGGAGGTGGAACCGTCTTCGGGCGCCATCCTGCATGCTTCCGTCCGGTCCCGCGGGGAAGCTCCGCCTCTTCAGCTGAGCGCCGATCTGGAAAGAGGCAAGGACGGGATCGAGATTCCCCGCTGTGTCCTGGCCGCATCGACCGTGTCTTGGCAGGCCGGGCGTGGCGGACCCATAGTGGAGCTCCCCGCGGGGAGCGAGGCCGTGGAAGTCGCTGTGGGAGGCGAGGGCCTGCCTCCGGAACTTGCACCAGGGGGCGTGGTCGCACCCGAGTGGTCCCTCGACGAAGGCACTCAGAAGGCGCTCGAGCGGGAGGCGTCACGAGGAGGCCCGGTCCCCGTGGTGGTGCTTTCGAGTCGTCCTGGGCTCACTATCGCCCTGCCGGCGGGTCCGCTGGGTCGGTCCGGGGAAGAACCGGCCGCAGTGCTCCTCACAGGAGGGGGGACTCTCGATCTCACGGGCGCGGGAGACCTCTACGGCGTGTTCCTGGCCCCCGAGGGGGATGTCCTTCTAGAAGGAGCCGTCGTACACGGGGCCGTGCTGGTCGGGGGCCGGGTGGACGCGGGCATGAGTGGAAGGGTGGCCTATTCCGACGATATCCATTCCTGGGCTCGGTACGACCTGTTGACCCGGGTCCGCCTCGTGCCGGGCACGCGGCGCGAATGAGAGGGAGTTGACCCGTGCGCGGGTGTATAATCGTGCACATGTCTGAATGGTCACCATATGACAGCTGTCATGACAGCGCCAAGGACGACCGCGTCGAGTGCCGCGCTTGTGGGGTCGTGTGCGAGCGGGTTATTCATCCCGTGCACTGCCTGCGCTCGGAGTGCCGGTATGTCTACGCTTTCGAGGAAGGCTCGGTAACCTACTTCGGGTGCGTGGAGAAGGTGTTCGGTGCCGAGCTGGACCTGGCAGCCTACCGCGGAGCACCCACCCGTGACGTGTACGGTGCACTCAAGGCGCGCAAGACGCCTCTGCCCGAGTGCGGAGTTCAGATCGAGAAGGCCTACGCCTACAAGTACACTTGGCATGCTTGCCACAACCCCATCTTTCTCCAGTCCCCAGCCAGCTGGGCCCCCGACGCGGTGAGACGATTGGTCGAGGGCTGCGGCAACGACGCGGCCGCCTAGCTCTTGGACCTCCGCCTCGTCTTCCTCGGAACCGCGGGGGCCGTACCCACTGTCGACCGCGGCCCGAGTGGTCTCCTCATCATCCGCGGTGGCGAGCGCATTTTGGTTGACTGCGGCGAGGGGACCCAGCGGCAGCTCATGCGTTCCGTTGGTCTTGGGAGGATCGGCACTGTCCTCCTGACCCACCTCCATGGAGACCACTACCTCGGGTTGCCCGGACTGTTCAAGACCCTGAGCCTGCAGGGGAGGGAGGAGACACTCCGGTTGTTCGGCCCGCCGGGTCTGGAAGAGATGCTGTACGTGGCACAAAGGATGTTCGGTCGCGTCCAGTTCCCGGTCGACGTAGCCGAGGTCAACGGTGGCGTGGCCTGGCAGGGCAGTGGGTACGCACTTCGAACGATCCGCACGGAGCATGGCACACCCAGTTTGGCATGGGCCCTCGAGGAGGAATGGCGGCCCGGTCGTTTCCATCCGGAGAAGGCCATCGCTCTGGGCGTCGAGCCAGGCCCGCACTTCCGGCTACTCCAGATGGGCCACTCGGTGGTTCTCGACTCGGGTGCGGTCGTCGAGCCGGAGCAAGTCATGGATGAACCCCGTCCCGGCCGGAAGATCGTGATCTCGGGAGACACCAGGCCGACCGGAAGTCTCGTCAACCTCGCGCGCGGCGCGTCCGTGTTGGTGCATGACGCCACTTTCACCGAAGTCGAGAAGGCCCGCGCCGTCGAGACTCGGCACTCCACAGCCCGGGAGGCCGCCGAGACAGCCGCAGCCGCCGGCGTGGGTCTCCTGGTTCTGACGCACGTCAGCTCTCGTCACGGATGGCGAGAATTGACCTCGGAAGCACGAGCGCTGTTTCCTCGGAGCGTCTTGCCGTCCGACTTGGACCACGTCGTGGTGCCGTTCCCGGAAAAGGGTCTGCCCGAGAGAGTGCGGGCCGCCGACGTGGAGCACCCCCGGGCCCGAGAGGACTGGCCGGAGGCCGCCAAACCGGTATAATGCCCCGAGCCATCACGCCCACGTAGCTCAGGGGATAGAGCACTGGCCTCCGGAGCCAGGTGCCGCAGGTTCGAATCCTGCCGTGGGCATAGGTTGGTGCTGATGGAGTCCCTGTTGGGGCTTTCTTCTGGTGAGCGCTCGATTCGGAACGAAGCCCCGGCCCCCGGGGCGCACTGGGCGGCGCGATGCGGAGGTTGTCACGCGCGGCGGCCGGATGTGCTCCGTCAGCCTTTCTTGGCGGCCTTCTCTTGCCAGGTGGTGTTGCCCTGGGTGCAGCGGCCGGTCTTCGCGTGGTAGTAGACGCAGCTGTCACGCTGGGAACGATCGGCATTGCAGGGCTTTTCGCTGGGCTGTGTCTTCGCGCTCATGCACAGCATGATACCTCTCTGCGCCGGTCGCTCCAATGCCGGCGGCTTCCGGTCCGTCCCGTCCTTCGCCGAAAAGTATTTGCTGCAATTTGCGACCATCGGTCCAGAGGCCCGTTGCCTCAGCTGGCAGCCGACGTTATCGTGGGTGCCTGCCACGAGGCTCTGAGAACTGGAGGGGGATTGAGCAAGCTGCTGTCCAGGTCGCTCTCCGAAACCGGGTGCAACACCTGTTTCTTCGGAGTAGAGCTACTCTGCTGCCTCGACGTAAAGGGCCGGGGATGTCCGACGTATAGGCCCCTCCCGACTCAGGTCCCGGAGCAACTCCGGAATGCTCTCCGATCGTTGCCCGAGCCCATGCCGGCCGCGCTTCAGGCAGGCCCGCGCCGCTACCTGTAGAGCTGCAGTGCTTCGAAGAACCCCGCCCGGCTGAAGGAGCGGGGCGAGCGGCTCTCAGAGCTCGTCTTGGAATGATTCGAGGCTCGCGGAGCATAGGGGCGTGAGACCGACCTGGAATACCTCCGCGAATCTCTCGGCATAGGCCTGTTTGACGCGCTCCATCGGTGGAGCCGTTTCCGTCAGGGCCGCAACGCTCGTCTGTTGCAGCTCCCGTTCTCCGCACGAAACGATGAGCTCGAAAAGCGCCAGGTCGACGGAGACATTCAGTGAGGTCCCGTGGCTGGATACCCACCGCTCGCAGCGCAGCCCCACCGATGCGATCTTGTCTGAGCTAACGTAGAGCCCCGGCTTTCCCGGGTGCCTGCGCGCTTCGATGCCCCACTCGGTCAGCAGGCGGATCAAGACCTCCTCCAGTCGGCAGACGAAACGGCGCAGGTCCCGGCCCGGAATGGGCATGATGGGGTAGCTTACGAGCTGCCCGGGCGCATGGAGTGTGGCCGCGCCGCCGCGCTCGGAGCGCACTACGGTCACGTGTTCGGCAGTCATGGCGGAATCTCCACGGAGGTCGCCCGGGCCTCCACGGCTACCCAACGTGATGACCGGTGGGTGCTCGAGCAGCAGCAAGGCGCCCGGGCGTCGGCCGCCCGCAACCTCTCGCCGAAGTCGCCCCTGGAGCCGCTGGGTTTCGAGGTACGGCACCAGACCCAGGTCGAACACCTGGATGAGCGGCTCGCCCGAGAAGTCGGGCAAGGGGCTTCTGGTTGCGCTCACCGATGGTCCTTTCACGCGGATGCCGGTTCCGAGGATCGCGCCCGCCAAGGGTACATCTACCGCCGCGAGTCGGCCAGTAAGGACCGGTCGTTCGGTGGTCTTGAGGCAGACCGGTTCGCTGTGAGAGACTTGACGGGCAAGACTACGCCGGTTTGGCCTCCAGCCGGGCTCGCGATCGGTGCCGGTTCTCGACCAGAGGAGCTAAGAGTGGCGAAGAAGTATGATCCGCTGTGGGAGATCGTCGGCGAGAAGGTGCCTCTCCAGGGCGTGGAGCCCGATGTCGATGCTCTGTGTCCGAACTGCCACGTGCGCCTGCACCTGGGACTCGAGGCCAGACCGGGCGACACCATGGACTGCGGCCTCTGCGGCGCCGCTCTGACGGTCATCGCGGAGGGAGACAGGCTCGACCTCGAGCTCGAGGACTGACCGCCATTCGGCCGAGGACGGATCAGTAGGTGACGACCGGGCGGCCCAGGTCAGGCAGCACCGACCCAAGCCGCTCGGCGAGGTCGCCCGGCGCGGAGATGGCCGTAGCGTCCCCGTCGGAGACGTAGCGCAGCCCTGGACTATCCTTGAAGGTACGGATCATGTCGGACAGGGCTGTTCCCGTGACCTCGATCCGGGGGATGTGCAAGGGCTTGAATCTCGTGGAGAAGGGCGACGGGGCTGGGCCGCCGGCCACCTCGACCGCTCCCCGGTACGCGTACGTCTGCCCCTCGTGCTGACCGGAGGCCAGCAGAGCGTCGTCCTCGGGATACTCACCGAAGGGGATCGAGATCGTGTTCACCTGGTATCCGCCGCCCACGTAGTCCTCGAGGGTGGCCTTCGACACGGCCAGTTGTTTCGTGGCCTCCTCCCTGGTCGCTTTCTTCAGGTTGAGATGCGTGACCGTGTGGCTGCCTACCTCGTAGCCCCAGGACACCAATTGCTGGAGCTTCTCCTTCCGGCTTTCGGGCTGCCCGAACACGACCCGGTCGTCCGGCTGCACATCAAGCAGGATGAAGAAGGTGGCGCGGGAGGCCCAATCTCCCTCGGCCGCCGCCCGTTGCATGATGCCCACCGCGGAATCCGGGTCGAGGGTGCCGTCGTCCAGATAGCGGAATTGCCCGGGACTGGAGTCATCGAAGGTGAGCACCACCGGCGTCTTACCGGCCGGGACATCGATATCGCCCGCGACCAGGTCGCTCAAGTTGATGGGGTAGAAGCCCTCCGCCTTCAGGAGGGCGATGTCCTTGCGGAGATTCTCGGGAGTCCGGGTCCAACGCGACTCGCTGGGACCGATCAGGTGGTACTCGATGACCGGAATGAGGCCCATCTCATTGGCTCCGATGGCGGCTGCCCGTTCCGGGGTCATGGGGACCGCCACCCCCGTGGTCGAGGTGGCCTGCTCGCTGTGGTCGCCGGCCACTTCGCCCGACGCTGCACTCTTTCCCGGTCCGTCTCCCCCGAAGATGAGCCCGCCGCTCAGCCCGAGGACGGCCCCCAGGGCGAAAGCGAGGATGAGGAGACGGAAGACTTTGTCGTAGCGCATGATCCACGAAAGGTACCAGAAGCGGGCGGCCGGAACCACGTTCTGTCATGCCGGTTTGGTAGACTGTCGGAACGATGAAAGGGTCATTCATCTCGCGTAGAAAGCGCAAGCGGGCCGCCGGGGTGACGGTGGCGGTCATCGCGATGGGCACGGTGGTCGCCTTCCTCGCGGGCTTCTGGCTCTTCTGGATGCTCGGCAGCCGCGTGGCCGGAGGCGATGGCCTTGCTCTGCGCCTGCCCGGAGTGCATCTTCCGGGTGGGAGCGTGGAAGCGGCCATCGCTGCGGTTCCCTCCGACGACACACCTTTCGACCTCCCAGTGGTGGACATCGCAGGTTTTCGCGACCTCTCCTACGTGCCGGTGAAAGGCATCCACCTCACCAGCTGGGCGGCGGGTTCGTCGAAGTTTCTGCCCGCGCAGCTGGAGCTGGCGGATGCCACAGAGATCAACGCCATGGTCATCGATCTCAAGGAGGCGGACGGGTACGTGGCGTACGATTCCGATGTGTCGCTGGCCAACGAGCTCGAACTCGAGGAACTGCGCATCAAAGACATCGATGAGCTGCTCGCCACGCTGCGCGAACACGGGATCGTGCCCATAGCGCGCATCGTGTGCTTCAAGGACCCGCTGCTGGCGGCGCGCAGACCGGACCTCGCTGTGAAGGACAAGAACGGCGGCGTCTGGAAGGACCGCCAAGGCCGGGCCTACGTTAATCCCTACGACCGCCGGGTGTGGGAGTACCTGGTCGAGCTCGGGGAGGACGCCGCCGACCGCGGTTTCCGTGAAATCCAGTTCGATTATGTCCGTTTTCCCAGTGACGGTAAGATCTCCAATACGGTCTACCCGGACAAGGACGGCTCCATGGAGGACGCCATCGCCGGTTTCCTGGCCTTCGCCCGCGAGCGTCTCGCGAAGAAGGGCGTGTGGGTCTCGGCCGATGTCTTCGGGCTCACCGTCTACGTCAAGGACGATCTGGGCATCGGCCAGAAGATCGACAAAGTGGCCCGCAACGTGGACATCGTCTCACCGATGATCTACCCCTCACACTACGAGACCGGATCATACGGGCAGAAGAGTCCGAACGCCGCACCCTACGAGATCATCACGGCGGCCATGAAAGATGCGGGCCGCCGCCTGGACGGCACGGGAGCCATAGTCCGTCCCTGGCTCCAGGACTTCTCTCTAGACAACATGCCGCCCAAGTACGGGGTCGAGGAAGTGCGAGCCCAGATCCGGGCGGTCGAGGACCTGGGTTACAGGGAATGGATCTTGTGGGACCCCTCCGTCAGCTATACCGAGGGGGCCCTGGCTCGACAGTAGCCCGAGACCCAGGAGTAACGGCGGCAGTGGGCGGCCTTCGCTCAATGGAAAGTCGACGCCGGCACATTCTCGGGCGGCGAACCGACCACAGGGAGATCGAGGCTGAGAGCCACCTCGTCGCAGTCGGGGAAGTGAATGCAGTGGACGCACTCGTGCCAGATCTTATGGGGCAGGTCCGATTTTTCCACCCGGTGGAAGCCAAGCTTCCGAAAGAACTCCTCGACGAATGTCAGGACGAAGACCCGACGGGCGCCAAGGACCTCGGCCTCGGCCAGCGCCATCTCCACGAGCCGACGGCCGATCCCACGCCCCTTGGCCGAGTCCGCCACAGCCAGCGAGCGTACCTCGGCCAGATCGGCCCAAGCCACGTGGAGGGCCACGCACCCCACGATCTCGTCTCCATTCACGGCTACCGTGTAGTCCCTCAGCTGCTCGTAGAGGGCGGTCAGCGAGCGTGGGAGCATCAGTCCTTGTCCAGCATAGTCGTTGATGAGCCTCTGAACGTGGGGGACGTCGCGGATGAGGGCCTTCCGGGTGTCGATCGGCACTGTGTCCTTCCTGTGTCGGGCAGGGGATGGTTCATTGTAGCCCACCGCTGCGAGCCCGGATGGGCAACAGGCGAGGGGCGGACTCAGCGCGCCTGGGTGCGCGGACGTCAGCCGTGGCCGCCGGCCTCGTCGGGGCCGGGAGGGCATGCCTGCCGTAGAATACGGCCGCACAAGCAGCCGAAACGACCAGACGGGGAGGGTCGACGTGAGCGTTCCGCAGATCTCGGTCTTCGTGGAGAACAAGAAGGGGCGAGTGGCCGAGGTGGTGAAGACACTCGGCCGGGCCGGTTTCTCGATCTCCGGCTTCTCGGTGGCCGATGTGAGCGACTACGGCATCGTCCGGCTGCTGGTGGAACGGGGAGATGAGGCTCACCGGCTCCTCGAGGAGAAGGGCTTCACCACGGTGGTCAATGACGTGGTTGCCATCGCGCTCAACAACGTCCCCGGTGCCCTGGCCGCCGCTCTTGGTGCTCTGGCCGAAAGCGGTTTCGACGCCGAGTACATGTACCTCACCGCCGACCGCTCGGTGGTCGTGAAAGTTGACGACGTCGCCGCCGTGGAGCGTACTCTGACGGCCCGCGGGTTCCGCCTCTTACAGTTGGCTAGCTATTGACTGTACATCCGACCAGGGCTTATGATGGCCCGAGGACTTTGAGGACTGGCCCGCTGCGCACGCACAGCGTAGATGTTCCGAAGGGTAAGGGGGCTTCCCCCGGTGGCGGGTGGCCAGTATAGTTGAGCCCCCGCGTCGTCTACGGTGGGGCCCGTGCAGTCCGAGAGGCGTCTCGCCGTTTGGCGAGCCGGAGAGAGGGGGTGCGGCCAAGCGACGACGGTGGAGTCTGCACGTCATGAAGCAGTTCCGAGAAGGTTGTTACCATCGAAGGGGGATCCACTCATGAAGCATCGATACCTGGTCTACCTCGCGGTTGCCTTGGCGCTCGTGGCTGCGTTGATTGGCGCCGTCGGCTGCGGCGGAGACGAGACCACGACCACCACGGTCGAGCCGGCCTCGACCGAGACCACGGCTCCGGCTAGCACCGAGACTACGGCAACCGGTCCCTCCGGCGAGCCGGTCATCATCGGAGCGGTCGTCTCGGCTACGGGGCCGGCTTCGCCTCTGGGTGAGCCGGAGAAGGCCACGCTTCTGATGATGGAGAAGCAGGTCAACGACGCGGGTGGCATCCTGGGCCGTCCCCTCAAGGTCATCATCGAGGATGACCAGTCCGATCCCCAGAACGCGGTCACGGCCGCCCAGAAGCTGATCCAGCAGGACAAGGTCGTCGCCATCGTGGGACCGTCGATCTCGCCCTCTGCCTTGGCCATGAAACCCATCACGAACCAGGCGAAGATCCCACAGCTGGCCATGGCGGCCGCCAACGCCATCACCGATGAGCCCCCGATCGACTGGATGTGGCGCACACCGCCGAAGGACGCCCTCGCCGCCGCCAAGGCGCTGAGCTACGTCTCCGAGACGCTGAAGCTGACCAAGGTGGCCGTCCTGCACGACGAGAACGCCTTCGGCGCTTCGGGCCTGGCCGAGATCGAGAAGACCGCCCCGGACTGGGGAATTGAGATCGTGGCCAAGGAGTCGTACAAGACCGACGAGACCGACCTCACGGCTCAGCTGAACAAGATCAAGGGGGCCAATCCCGAGGTGCTCGTGGTCTGGGGCACCAACCCGGGTCCCGCCGTGGCCGCCAAGAACATGAAGCAACTCGGCATGGACATCCCTTACGTGGGCAGCCACGGTATCGCCAACAAGACGTTCATCGACTTGGCCGGCGATGCCGCCGAGGGCGTCGTTTTCCCGGCCGGCAAGCTGCTTGTACCTTCGTCGATCGTGGATCCGCAGCAGAAGGCGGTCGTCGATCAGTTCGCGGCCGCGTATGAAGCGGTCGTCGGGTCGCCGCCACCCACCTTCGCGGGGCATGCATTCGACGCCCTGGGCCTGCTGCTGAGCGCCATCGACACGGCTCAGAGCACCGACGCAGCTGCCATCCAAACGGCTCTCAACGAGACTACGGGGTTCACCGGCCCCGACGGCGTCTACAACTACACGCCCACGAACCACGACGGTCTATCCATCGACGACATGATCGTGGTGAAGATCGAGGGCGGCTCCTGGGTGCTCGCGGAGTAACCCTGGACGCTGGCTTGTCGACGGCGGCCCGCAGGGCCGCCGTCGCCTCTTCTTTCTCGCCGACAGCGGGGGAACCGTGACATTCGAGCAGCTCCTGCAATACGTAGCCAGCGGGTTGACGAACGGCAGCATCTACGCCCTGACCGCCCTGGGCTTCACCCTCATCTACAACGCCACCGACATCATCAACTTCGCCCAGGGCGAGTTCGTAATGCTGGGAGGGCTCTCTGCGGTCAGCCTGCACGAAGCGGGGGCTCCACTGCCCGTGGCGTTCGCCGGAGCGGTGCTGACGGTGACGGTCGTCGGTATTCTGTTCGAGCTCTTGGCCATCCGGCCCCTCCTCCGCTCGGGGGTGCTTACGCAAATCATCGTAACCGTGGGGGCTTCGCTGGCCTTTCGTACGGGGGCATTGATGATCTGGGGACGGGACGCCCGTCCTCTCCCGTCCTTCTCCGGGGAGACACCTGTCCGCCTCCTGGGCGCCACCTTCAACAGGCAGACCATTTGGGTCTTCGGGCTCACGCTGGTAATCGTGGTGGCGCTCCAGCTCTTCTACAGGAGGACACTGACCGGCAAGGCGGTGCGAGCCTGCTCCATCAACCCCATGGCCGCCCGCTTGATGGGGGTGTCGTACTCCCGAGTGGTGCTGTTGAGCTTCGCCGTGAGCGCGGCGATCTCCGCGGCCGGGGGGGTCATGATCACGCCGGCCAGCTTCATGAGCTACGCCTCCGGCAGCCTGATCGGCCTCAAGGGTTTCGCGGCGGCCATCCTGGGCGGTCTGGGCAACCCCCTGGGAGCCGTGATCGGTGGGCTCCTGCTGGGCATCATCGAGGCCCTGAGTGTGGGGCTGCTTCCGGGAGGCTCTTCGGGTTATAAGGACGGCGTTGCCTTCCTGATCCTCGTCCTGGTCCTGTTTGCCCGTCCACAAGGGCTCATGGGCGGCAGGATCGTCGACAAGGCGTGAGGCCGATGGTCGCCTTCCTGCGCAGGCACGTTGCTTTTCTGGCGTTCGCCGTGGTGATGATGGGCCTGCCGTTCTTCACCAGCAACACCTACTACCTGTCGGTGCTGGCCTTCACCGCCACCCGGCTTATGACCTCCCTGGGTCTGAACCTGCTCATGGGCCAGGCCGGGCAGATCTCCTTGGGTCACGCTGCTTTCGTGGGTATGGGCGCCTACGGCTCGGCCATCCTGACCACCCGCTTCGGCATGAACCCCTGGCTGGCCATGGTCGTCGCGGCGGTGGTGGCCGCGGTCGTGGCGGGAATCATCGGGATTCCCACCACCAAGCTCAAGGGCCATTACTTGGCCATGGCGACGCTGGGTTTCGGCGAGATCGTTCTCATACTCTTGATCCAGGTGAAGAGCATCACCAAAGGGACCGACGGCATCACCGGCATCCCCTCGCTGGCGATTGGGAACCTCGTGTTCACGCAGTACAACCCCAGAGCGATGCACCTGCTGCTGTGGGGTGTGGCCCTCCTGATGCTGCGCATGTCCTTGAATCTGGCCGACTCCCGCGTCGGCCGGGCGCTCAAAGGTCTGCACCGAGCGGAGGTAGCTGCCACCTCCCTGGGGGTGGACGCCACCTTCCACAAGGTGCAGGCGTTCATGATATCAGCCGTCTTTGCCAGCATCGCCGGCAGCTTCACGGCCCACTATGTGCAGTACATCAGCCCAGGCAGCTTCACCCTCACGTTTTCGGTGTTGCTGGTGACCGGGGTGGTCATTGGTGGTCTGGGTTCCATTTGGGGCGCCGTGTGGGGTACGCTCGTCATGATGATCTTGCCCGAATACCTCAAGCAGTACGAGGATGCCACGAACCTGGTCTTCGGGATCCTGGTCATCGTTATCATGATCTTCCTCCCCGGGGGCCTGGTCAGCTTGGGCTCGGCGCTCGGCAAGCTGCGCACCCGCGTCGGAGGCCGCGACCGACGGGCGGCCGACACAAGCGATCCAGGCTCCCTTGAAGGTAACGCCCGGCGCCCTGGGGGTGCGGCCTGATGCCAATCCTGAAGGTCGAGGCCGTCACCAAGCGGTTCGGCGGGCTCGAGGCTCTGCGGGACGTCACCTTCTCGCTGTACGATGGGCAGATCAAGGCGCTCATCGGCCCAAACGGAGCAGGCAAGACCACCCTCTTCAATCTCATGTCGGGGATGGACCGCCCAACCGCGGGCCACATCTATTTCGGCGGTAAGGACATCGGTAGGCTGGCGCCCCACCAGGCCAGCCGTCTGGGGGTGGGCCGGACCTTCCAGCACAGCAAGGTCTTCGACGACCTGTCCGTGCTCGACAACGTCAAGGTCGGCCGGCACGCCAAGAGTACCGCGGGCCTGCTCTCGGCGTTCTTTACTCTCCCGCGGCATCGCCGCGACGAGCGTTCTATCTCCGAGCACGCGTACCATGCCCTGCGCCGGGTGGGGCTGGAAGCCAAGGCGGAAGAACCGGCCGGTGGCCTGCCCATGGGGGAGCGGCACGTGCTCGAGATCGCCCGGGCGCTCGCCACGGAGCCGCGCGTGCTCTTGCTCGACGAGCCGGCGGCCGGTCTGAACAACGAGGAGACCGATCAACTGGCCGAGTCTGTCCGTCGCATCCGCGACCAGGGGATCACGGTGTTGCTGGTGGAGCATGACATGGGGTTCGTCATGGATATCTCAGACGAGGTGGTCGTGCTCGACTACGGCCGCAAGATCGCCGAAGGTCCTCCGCTGATGATCCAGAACGACGAGGAAGTCATCCGGGCCTATCTGGGAGAGGACCTGAACTGATGCTGAAGCTGCAGGGAATCAGAGCCGGATACGGTCGAATCGAGGTGCTGCACGGCATCGAGTGCACCGTGGGAGACGGTGAGATCGTGACGGTGGTGGGTGCCAACGGAGCCGGCAAGAGCACGCTCCTGAAGACGGTCTCCGGGATCCTGGGGATCTGGTCGGGCACCATAGAGCTGGGGAGTACGGCCATCCACAAGAAGAGCGTGGAGCGCATCGCTTCGCTCGGAGTGGTGCAGATCCCCGAAGGCCGCCAGCTTTTCGGCCCCCTGACGGTGGAGGAGAATCTCGAACTGGGGGGCTACGCCAAGAGACGTTCGGGGCGAAAGGCCCACGCAAAGCTCGAAGAGGTCTACGAGCTCTTCCCCCGCCTCCGCGAGAGGCGCCGGCAGCAGGCGGGCACCCTTTCGGGGGGGGAGCAGCAGATGCTCGCCATCGGGCGGGCCCTCATGGCCGAGCCCCGCGTTCTCCTGCTCGACGAGCCTTCCATGGGTCTGGCGCCCCTGATCGTCAAGGAGATCTTCACCATCCTGGGTGAGCTGAACCAGCGCGGTCTGGGTATGCTGCTGGTCGAACAGGACGCCCGGCTGGCTCTGAGTCTGGCGCACCGAGGTCTGGTGCTCGAGCGGGGTACGGTGGTCCTCGAGGACACGGGGCAGGCCCTCTTGAACAATCCGGACGTACAGGCTATCTACTTTGGCCAGCACGGTGGCCGCCGCGACTCGAGGACGGAGAGCGCATGAACGAAATCTGGAACCGCGAGTACGAGACCATGAGCCGCGAGGAGCTTCGCGAGCTGCAGTACAAGCGGCTCCAGATGAGCCTGCGCTGGGCGTACGACAACGTCCCTTTCTACCGCGAGCGGTGGGAGCGGGAAAGGGTGAAGCCCCAGGACGTGAAGTCCCTCGACGATCTGTGGAAGATTCCCTTCACGACGAAGAGCGACTTTCGCAGCGCCTATCCCTACGGGCTCTTTGCGGTTCCTCTGGAACGCGTGGTCCGGATCCACTCCTCTACCGGCACGACGTCCCGGCCGGTGGTGGTGGGCTACACGCGCGGCGATCTGAACACCTGGGCCGAGCTCTGCGCGCGCGTCGTGACCGCCGGCGGGGCTCGCCCGCAGGACGTCGCGCAGGTGGCTTTCGGCTATGGTCTCCAGACCGGGGCCTTCGGGATGCACGCCGGGCTGGAGCGCATCGGCGCCAGCGTCATCCCCGCCTCGACGGGAAACACCCGCCGCCAGCTCACAATCATGCGCGACTACAAATCGACCGTGCTGGTCTGCACACCTTCGTACGCCATGTACATCGCCGAGGCGGCCGGGGACCTGGGGTTCGACCTTGACGACCTCAGTCTGAGGATTGGGCTCTTCGGGGCGGAGGCCTGGACCAACAAGGTTCGCGAAGAGCTGGAGAAGCGCCTCGACATCAGCGCCTCCGACAACTACGGACTCTCCGAGCTGATGGGGCCGGGCATGTCGGGGGAGTGCATCATGAAGGACGGGCTGCACATCAACGAGGACCATTTTCTGGTCGAGGTGGTCGACCCGGCTACAGGCGAGGGCGTGCCCGAGGGGAAGGAGGGCGAGCTGGTCTTCACGAGCCTCACCAACGAGGCGCTCCCGGTCGCGCGCTTCCGCACGGGCGACCTGAGCAGCGTGAGCTACCGGCCTTGCGCCTGCGGTCGCACCTTCGCCCGCCACGCCAAGGTCTACGCTCGGACCGACGACATGATCGTCGTGCGGGGCACGAACGTATTCCCCTCCCAGGTGGAAGAGGTACTCATGGAGATCGAGGGGGTCGAACCCCACTTCCAGGTGATCCTCGACCGCAAGGGGGCGCTCGACGAGATGGTCGTGCAGATCGAGGTGGAGCCCTCTTTCTTCCCCGACGCGATGCGGAGGCTGGTCGAGTTCGAGCGACATGTAGAGGATCGGTTGCAGGAGGAGCTCGGGGTCAGGGCGCGGGTCAAGCTGGTCGAGCCGAAGACTGTCCCCCGCCATACCGGCAAGGCCCGCCGAGTGATCGACCGCAGGTAGCCGGCCGGGATGGCGAAGAGGAGGAGGGACACGCCTGTGGAGCTGGACGTGGGGTGCGTGGGAGAGCTGCAAAGGGTGGTGGACGAGAGCATGACTGCCTCGGCCATCGGTTCGGGGCTGGTAGCCGCTCTGGCCACCCCAGTGATGATCGCCTTGATGGAAGGAGCGGCCGTCGAGGCCGTGCGCCCGTTGCTGGACAGCGAGGGGCTGTCCAGCGTGGGCACCCGGATCGATGTCGAGCATTTGGCGCCCACCCCGATTGGGATGCGCGTGATCGCGCATGCTACCTTAGAAGCCGTCGACGGGCGGCGCCTGGTTTTCCGGGTGACTGTCGAGGACGAAGCCGGTCTCGTGGGAAAGGGTACGCACGAGCGGTTTGTCGTCGATCTCGAGGCTTTCATGAAGAAGCTCGAGGCCCGCGCGCCGCGCCAAGGCTGAGACGGAGGGGCAGGTGGTATCCAGAGTCAAGACCAATCCCGTCAAGGTGAAGGTTTACACCGACGAGTATGTAGTGAGCGGCCTCGTGCACACCAAGCCCGGAGGGTACAAGGAGCGGGTCTCCGACATAGTGAACGACCCGGCCATCCGCTTCTTGGTGCTGACCGAGGCGACCTTCCGCCCGGTCGGAGACGACAAGGCTCCCGCGCGGCGGTGCTCCAGCCTGGTGGTCCGCCTCGAGGACATCAAGCTTCTCATCCCCTTTGAGGGCACCGAGGCGGATACGGCGGAGAAGCCAGGGGCGGGGAGCTCGCAGAACTGGTAGCGTCGCCCGGTCAAGCCGGCCGCGGGCTGCCGGATGAGGGCGTGGGTGCTGAAACGATCGTTCAAGCGGAGCCGGCGGCATCAGACGGTACGCCGGCATGGAGGACGACATTGGAAGACCACGATTTCCTGTTCACCTCGGAGTCGGTCAGCGAGGGGCATCCCGACAAGCTGGCCGACCAGATCTCGGACGCGGTGCTCGACGCCGTCCTCAAGGATGATCCGATGGGACGGGTGGCCTGCGAGACGCTGGTCACCACCGGGCTCGTCGTCATCTCGGGAGAGATCACGACCGTCACCTACGTGGACATCCCCAGCATCGCCCGCCGGACCATCGAGCGGGTGGGCTACACGCGAGCAAAATACGGCTTCGACTTCGAGACCTGCGGAGTGCTGACCTCCATCCACGAGCAGTCGCCCGATATCGCTCAGGGAGTGAACACGGCCTACGAAGCGCGCACCGACCCCGACGACGAGGACGAGCTCGACCGCCAGGGCGCCGGCGACCAGGGGATGATGTTCGGCTACGCCTGCCGAGATACCCAGGAGCTCATGCCGCTGCCCATCCATCTGGCCCATCGGCTCGTGCATCGAGCCGCCGAGGTGCGCAAGGCTGAGGTGCTGCCGTACCTGCGCCCGGACTCGAAGAGCCAGGTAACCGTCCGCTACCGCGAGGGCCGCCCGGAGTTCGTCACCGCTGTGGTGCTGTCGAGCCAGCACAAGGACGGCATCGACATCGACACGTTGATGAAGCCGGATCTGATCGAGCATGTGGTCAAGCCCATCCTGCCCGAGGGGCTTTACGATCCGGAGTTTCGCGAGACCAAGCTCTATGTCAACCCCACGGGCAAGTTCGTCATCGGGGGGCCGATGGGGGATACCGGCCTGACGGGCCGCAAGATCATCGTCGACACCTACGGGGGCTTTGGCCGCCACGGTGGGGGTTGCTTCTCCGGCAAGGATCCGACCAAGGTGGACCGGTCGGCGGCGTACGCCGCCCGCTACGTTGCCAAGAACGTGGTGGCCGCCGAACTGGCGGACCGCTGCGAGGTGCAGGTAGCATACGCTATCGGGGTGGCCCACCCGGTGAGTGTGATGGTGGACTGCTTCGGCACGGAGCGCATCTCCACTCTCACCATCCGCGACCTGATCCTGGAGCACTTCGACCTCAGGCCGGCGGCTATCATCCGCGACCTCGACCTGCGCCGGCCCATCTACGAGAAGACGGCGGCCTACGGGCATTTCGGCCGGGAGGATCACGACTTCACATGGGAGCGCACAGACAAGGCCAGCATCCTGCGCTCCGAAGCCGGCCTCGGCTAGACAAGCCACGCCAGACAGGACTGCGGCTCGACCGGCCGGCGGCATGAAGACGGCTGGTCCCGACATCGTCCAAGTGGTACCCCTCGTGGGTGTGCGCCGGCTGGGGCGTCGGGCGTTCGACTATCGGGTCCCCGCCGAGCAGGCCGCCCGGCTGGGCGTGGGTTCGGTGGTCTGGGCCCCGTTCGGGCGCCGGGATGTCCGCGGCGTGGTGGTTGACACGTGTCCGACGGGAGAGGTGAGTCTCGAGAAGGTCCTTCCCCTGCGCCGCGTGACCGATCTGATCGTTCCACAGGAGCTCCTCCGGCTGGCGGACCGCCTTGCAGACGAGTACCTTGCTCCGCTGGGAGCCTGCCTCCAAGCGGTATCCCCGCCCCTCTCTCCCGGGGAGAAGCACAGTGGCGAAGAGCGCTTCGTTCAATGGGTCTTCCCCGTCGATTCGCCTCTCACCAACCTGCCCCTGACCCCGAAGCAGCAGAGGGCCCTGGCGGCCGTGCCCAACGATGGCTGTCCCGTGTCTGGGGTTCTTCACGCTGCCGGGGTCTCACGCTCGGTCGTGGAAGCCCTCGTGGCCCGCGGTGTTCTCGCAGTTCGAGAAGGGCCCAGGCAGACCCCGAAACCGGGCGGCTTCTCGCCGGTAGACGGATTCAGCGCCGGCGGTTCATCGCACCAGGACACCTTGACACTCACGCCTGAGCAGGCGACCGCCGTCGCCCGCCTCGGGCAGGCGCTCTGCTCATCGCGTCCGGAGCGGGCTCTGATATGGGGGTCACGGGAAGCGGCAAGACCGAGATCTACTTGCGACTGGTGGAACAGGTGCTCGAAGAGGGCGCGGGGGCCATCGTGCTCGTGCCCGAGATCGCCCTCACCGTCCAGCTACAGAGCCGGATCTACGAGCGCGTTGGTTCGGCGCTAGCCGTGGTGCACTCAGGGCTTCCCCCGGCCAAGAGAGCCGCGGAGTACGACCGGATCGCCCGGGGTGAGGCCCGCGTCGTGGTGGGCGCTCGTTCGGCCATCCTCGCACCCGTGCGAGATCTGCGGCTGGTGGTGATGGACGAGGCGCACGAGACCTCGTACAAGCAGGAGGAGGAACCTCGATACGACGCCCGGACCGTCGCCTGGTGGCGAGTGGAGGAAGCGGCCGGCCTGCTGGTGGAAGGCACGGCCACGCCCCGAATAGAGTCGCTCGTGGGCCGGGCGACACGCATCCGTCTGCGGGAACGCGCCGGAGGAGGGCGGCTGCCGGCGGTGAGCGTGGTCGACATGCGCAGAGAGGGGGCGAAGGGTGTGCTCTCGCCGCGGGCCCGCCAGGCCCTCGACGAGGTGCTGGGACGGAGTGAACAGGCCATCGTCCTGATCAACCGGCGGGGATTCGCCGGCTACCTGCGTTGCGACGTGTGCGCCCAGGTGATCATGTGCCCGCGCTGCGAGGTGTCGCTGACCTACCACCGCGATGCGCGCCGCCTGCTTTGCCATCAGTGCGGCTACCAGAGCGGCGTGCCCGGTGTGTGTCCCACTTGCGGACAGGGATCGCTGGGCCGCGGGTCGCCCGGTACTGAGCGAGTAGTGGACGAGGTGCGCAGGTTGGTGCCTCGCGACCGGCTCTTCCGGCTGGATTCCGACATGATCACCAGCGGGACGCGGGTCCACGACCTCCTGGACGCCTTTGCGGAAGCCCGGCCGGGCGTGCTCGTGGGGACGCAGATGGTCGCCAAAGGGCACGACTTCCCCCTGGTCACACTGGTGGTGGTGGCCGACGCGGATACCGGCCTCTTCGTGCCCGAGTTCAGAGCGGGGGAGAGGACCTTCCAGCTGCTCACGCAGGTGGCCGGCCGGGCGGGGCGAGCGGACCGGCCGGGCCGGGTGCTGGTACAGACGTGGAATCCCGAGGTGGACTGTATTAGAATGGCGGTCGGCGGTGAGGTCGAGGCCTTCTACCGGCGTGAGCTCGAGGTGCGAGAACGCCTGGCGTACCCGCCCTACCGCCGTCTGATCCGTGTGGTGTTCGCGTGCCGCGATGAGCATCGCGCCGAGGCGGGGGCCCGGTACGTGGCGGAACGGCTTGGCGGTCACGTCGACGACGACGAGCTACGCGGACCGGCCCGGCTTCCGAGCCTGCGCGGTCGGGGTCGCTGGCAGATCCTGCTGGCCACGCGTGATGAGAACCGGGGCCGGCAGTTGATTGCTCGGGCGCTCGAAAGCCTGCGGGTACCGTACGCCCGGCGAGGGGTTGATGTGATCGTTGACGTCGACCCCCAATGGTTGGCGTAGATTACGGCCCCAGTGCGTCCGCGGCGGCCGGGGCTTCGTTCCGAAACAGCTTGCAGGCGAATGGACAGGACCACGACGATGGAGAAACCGCCCGTGTCTAGAGATGCGATCAGGGTGTTCGGGGACCCGGTGCTCAAGCAGGAGTCGCGCGAGGTCCGGGAGTTCGGCCACGACCTTGAATCCCTAACGGCCCGAATGCTCGAGATTATGGAGCGCTCGGAGGGAGTGGGCCTGGCGGCCCCACAGATCGGCATCCAGCGCAAGATCATGGTCTGGAAACACCCCGAGACCGAGGAGCCGTTCACCCTTATCAACCCCCGGATCATACAGCGTTCGGCGGAGACGGTCACCGCCACCGAGGGCTGCCTATCATTGCCGGGCCACTCGGTAGAGGTCGTGCGCGCCGAGAGGGTCGTCGTCGAAGCCATGGATCTGCAGGGCAAGCCCGTGACCCTGGAGGCCACCGGCTTTCTGGCCCGCATCCTGCAACATGAGATCGATCACCTGGAGGGGCACTTGATCCTCGATCGGGCCGACCCCGAGGAGCGCAAGCGGGTCCTCAAGGAGATACGAGAAAAGCTCGAGCCGTGAAGTTCGCCTTCGCCGGGACCCCGCAGTTCGCCGCTTGGGTCCTGCGCGACCTGGTAGAGGCGGACGCCGCGCCGTGTCTGGTGGTCTCTCAGCCCGATCGCCCCGCCGGCCGGGGCCGTCATCTGCGGGAACCCGCGGCCATAGCTCAGGCTCGCTCCTCCGGCATCCCCTTCCTGGCAACGGGCGACATCAACGAGGTGGAGGTGCGCGGCGCTCTGCGTGAAGCCCGCGCGGAAGCCCTGGTCGTGGCAGCCTTCGGGCAGCTGCTGCGCAGAGACCTGCTCGACGCGGTGCCGTGTCTGAACGTGCACGCCTCGCTCCTGCCATCGTATCGGGGAGCCGCCCCCATCGCCCGCGCCCTCATGGCCGGCGAGACCGAGACGGGCGTGAGCATCATGCGGATGACTCCCGGGCTGGACGAGGGGCCTTGGGCGCTCCAGAAACGCGTTGGCCTGAGCCTGCGAGACGACGCCGCCGATGCAGGGAGGGTCCTGGCCCTGTTGGGAGCGCTGGCTACCCGGCAGGTACTCGCGGGGCTCGAGGAGGGTACGGTCACCTGGACCGAGCAGGTGGGCCCGGCGACGTACGCGGCCAAACTGAGCCGTGCGGACCGAGTACTCGACCTGGACGTTCCCGCCCGCCGGGCCCATGACCAGGTGCGCGCCCTCGCCCCCGACACCGGCGTCGCGATCGATCTTGGCCTCCACGTGAAGATCTTGAGAACCTGGCCATATCCTCCGGGATGGGTTCCGGACGCTTCGCCAGCCTTCCAGCAGGCTCTGGTCGGGGTCACTGATCGCCCCTGGCGCGTGGCCGTCGCTAACGGGCGAATCCTCCTGGGATGTGCACGGGGGGCGCTGGAGGTTCTGGTGCTGCAGCCGTCCGGCAAGCGTCCCATGCGTGCGGCCGAGTTCCTGCGGGGATACGGAAAGCACCTGGAGGACCGTGCCCGCTCTCTACCACATGACCTCGAGGGAGGAGACCGACGATGACGGTTTCGGAAGAACTGCTGCGCGCGCCCGTCCTGGCGCCGTCGATCCTGTCCGCTGACTTCGCCCGCTTGGGAGAGGAGATTGACGCTGTGCTCGCGGCGGGCGTGGAGATGGTGCACGTGGACGTCATGGACGGGCATTTCGTGCCGAACATCACCATTGGTCCCCCAGTGCTCGCCTCGCTGGCTCCCCGGATACACGACGCCGGGGCGGCAATCGACGCACACCTCATGGTCAGCCGGCCCGATCAGTATCTGGAGGCCTTCGCGCAGGCCGGGGCGGACGCGGTGAGCGTGCACGTCGAGGCGTGTGCGCATCTGCACCGTACCCTCACGCGTATCCGTGACCTGGGCATGCGGGCCGGCGTGGCCATCAACCCGGCCACCAGTCTGGCCGCGCTTGGCGAGGCGGTGCTGTTCGCCGACTACGTTCTGATGATGAGCGTGAACCCGGGGTTCGGGGGACAGACCTTCATCCCGGAGAGTCTGGACAAGATCCGCCGCCTGCGGGCCATGATGCCTCCCAGGGTTGCCCTTGAGGTCGACGGGGGAGTGGATCGGGAGAACATCGTGCGGATAAGGGAGGCCGGAGCCAACTGGCTCGTGGCTGGGTTTGCGGTGTTCGGCGGCGGGAACGCCCAGGTGCAGGCCGGTGTGCTGCGGGGGCTGGTCACAGAGAGTAGGTAGGAGCTCGGCTCGAAACGAAGCCCCGGCCCCCAGGCCGCCCTGGGCGGGGCGATGCGGTGTCCTCGGTCACGTCCGTAGCGCTGCTACGCCCGCTCCCTGCTTTCGTGCCTCGCCCGCACCCAGCGCACCCTGAGGGCGAAGCTTCATTCCGAACCGAGCTCGGGAGCTCGGCTCGAAACGAAGCCCCGGCCCCCAGGCCGCCCTGGGCGGTGCGAAGCGGTGTCCTCGGGCCGTCCGACCAGGCGTGGACCGGCAGCCCCGGTTGGTCTCCGGACCGGTCGTGTGCTACATTTCCCCAGCCTGTTGCAGAAGCAGAGCATGGTCTTCGGGGTCGGGTGAGATTCCCTACCGGCGGTGACAGCCCGCGAGCCCGCAGAGGGCAGACCAGGTGCGATTCCTGGGCCGACAGTGACAGTCTGGAAGGGAGAAGACCGCAGTGCGCCTCGGCGTGCCGCCGACCCCTGAAGCCCGCATGGTGGAAGGGGTTCTTCTTCAGTGGCGTTGAACGAGGTCGATCGGCACTTCATGGAGCGGGCGCTGGCCCTGGCCGAACGGGGCCGCGGGCTCACCAGCCCCAACCCGGTGGTGGGGGCGGTGGTGGTGGTCGACGGTCGCATCGTTGGCGAGGGCTACCATGCGGCCGCGGGCCAGGACCACGCCGAGATCGTGGCCATGAAGGCTGCCACCGCAGCTGGATTTGGCCAGCGTCTCCGCGGCTCCACCATGTACGTCACGTTGGAGCCGTGCTGCCATCACGGCCGCACCCCTCCCTGCGCCGACGCATTGATCGCCGCCGGCGTGGGCCGCGTGGTCGTGGGGGCCGACGACCCCTCGGAGCGGGTGCACGGTCACGGCCTGAAACAGTTGCGCTCGGCCGGCGTCGTGGTCGAAGTGGCCGAAGGCGACCTCTCCTATCAGGCCCGGCGTCAAAACGACCCGTTCCGCAAGCACGCTACCCAGGGCCTGCCCTTCGTCACGTACAAGTACGCCATGACAATGGATGGCCGGGTGGCCACCGAGTCGGGCGACTCCAAGTGGATCTCGGGCGAGGCGAGCCGCGTGCGGGTGCATCAGCTCCGGGCACAGTCCGACGCGGTGCTGGTCGGAGTGGGGACACTGCGCAAGGATGATCCCCGTCTCACGGCTCGCGACGTCCCTCTCCATCGGCAGCCTCTACGCGTTGTGGTGGACTGCCGGCTCGAGGTCCAACGCCGAGCCGCGCTGATCCAGTCGGCGTCCGATGGCCCGGTGTTGCTCATTTGTGGCGAGGGCGTGCCCCAGGCCCGCCGCACCGAGGTCAGGGGCTGGGGCGTCCAGGTGGAAGCAGTCCCTCCGGGGCCAAGCGGGTATCCGGAACCGATGGCTGTGGCCCGGCTGCTCGCGGCCAGGGAGGTGCAAAGCGTCCTTCTCGAGGGGGGTCCGCGGCTGGCCGCCGCTTGGTGGGATGTTGGGCTGATCGATCGATTGCTCGCGTTCATCGCCCCTGTGGTGGCGGGAGGGGCTGCCTCTCCGGGACCCCTGCCCTCTCTAGGCTATGCGCACATGGACGCCGCTCTGCGGTTGCTCGATGTGCGCGTGGAACCGAGCGGTAGCGATGTCTTGATGAGTGGCTTCGTGCGGGAGCCGGTCTGATGTTCACCGGCCTGATTGAAGAGGTGGGCACGGTCGTGCGCCTGGTGCGCCGGCCGGAGGGAGCGCAGGTGTTTGTGGATGCACGGAAGGTGCTACAGGGCACGCGGTTGGGTGACTCGATCGCGGTGAACGGGGCGTGCCTAACCGTCGTCGACCTGAGAGACGATCGCTTCGCGGTCGACTGTATGCCTGAGACCCTCGCGCGCTCCACCATCGGGGAGCTGAGTCCTGGCGACCAGGTGAACCTGGAGCGAGCCCTGGCCCTGGGCGACCGGCTGGGGGGACATCTGGTATTGGGTCACGTGGACGGCGTGGGGCGGATCCTTTCTGTGAAGGCTCGGGGTGTTGCGCGGGAGATCCGCGTGGAAATGCCGGATGACCTGCGGCCGTATGTGGCCGCCAAGGGATCGGTGGCCGTGGACGGCATCTCGTTGACCGTGACCGATGTGGGGGAGAGGGACTTCGGCCTGGGCATCATCCCCCACACTTTGACCGCCACGACGCTTCGCCGAGTAGATCCGGGCCGGCGGGTGAACCTGGAGGTCGATGTCCTGGCGCGCTACGCGCACCGGGCGCTCATGACGGCCCTGGGCCAGGGAAAGCCAGCCCCGCGTGAGGACGGACTGACCGAGGAGTACCTGCGTGAGGCGGGGTTCCTCGAATGAGAAGGAACTGGCGACAGGCCGCTGCGAGCACGCGGCGACCAGGAGGAGAACGATGACCAGAGTGTCACCTTTCGCCACCATTGAGGAGGCCCTTGACGAGATGAAGTCGGGTCGCATGGTGGTGGTGGTCGACGACGAGGACCGGGAGAACGAGGGCGACCTCACGATGGCCGCCCAGTTCATTACCCCGGAGGCCATCAACTTCATGGCCAAGTACGGGCGAGGCCTCATCTGTCTGGCCTTGACCACCCAGAGGGCCGACAAGCTGGGGCTGCACCTCATGGCGCAGGACAACCAGTCCCGCTTCCAGACGGCCTTCACCGTATCGATCGAGGCCCGGGAAGGGGTTACCACCGGGATTTCGGCGGCCGATCGGGCCCACACCATCCAGGTAGCCATCGATCCGCGCACGCGCCCGGAGGACCTGGTGCAGCCCGGGCACGTCTTTCCCTTACGGGCGCGCCCCGGGGGCGTGATGGAGCGGGCCGGTCAGACCGAGGCGGCTGTGGACCTGGCCCGATTGGCCGGGCTCAACCCGGCCGGCGTCATCTGCGAGATCATGAACGAGGACGGCACCATGGCGCGGGTGCCCGACCTCATCGAGTACTGCCGTCATCACCGGTTGAAGATGGTGACGGTGGCCGATCTGATCGAATACCGCCGGCGCGCCGAGAAGCTGGTGCGCAGGGGGGCTGTGGCCAAGCTCCCCACCCGCTGGGGCGACTTCATGGCCCATGGCTACGAGAGCGTGCTCGACGGCGAACAGCATCTGGCCATGGTCAAGGGCGAAGTGGCCACCAGTGAGAACGTCCTCGTGCGGGTGCATTCCGAGTGCCTCACCGGCGACGTTTTCGGTTCGTTGCGTTGTGACTGCGGCGAGCAGCTGGCGGCCGCCATGGAACGCATCGAGAAGGAGGGCTTGGGCGTGCTGCTCTACATGGCCCAGGAGGGACGCGGTATCGGGCTCCTCAACAAGCTGCGGGCCTACCGTCTGCAGGAAGAAGGCCGGGACACGGTGGAGGCGAACGTGGAGCTCGGTTTCCCGCCCGACCTGCGCGATTACGGCATCGGAGCCCAGATCCTGGTCGACCTGGGCCTGACCACCATCCGCATCATGACCAACAACCCCCGCAAGCTGGTGGGCCTGGAGGGCTACGGGCTTACCATCAGCGAGCGGGTGCCGCTCGAGGTGGCGCCTCGCGACCAGAACCTGCGCTACCTGCAGGCCAAGGCCAGTAAGATGGGGCACATCCTGCATCACCAAGGATTGCAGCTGGAAGAGATCGTCCTGGAGGGAGGGATCGATGAGTGAACACGGGCGTCCGGGTAAAGTCTACGAAGGGTTTCTTCGGGGCGAAGGCCTCTCCATCGGCATCGTGGTGGGCCGCTTCAATGAGTTCATCTCGGGCAAGCTGTTGACCGGGGCCCTCGACAGCCTGCTACGTCATGGCACCGACCCGGCGAAGATCGAGGTAGCCTGGGTGCCGGGCGCCTTCGAGATCCCTCTGGTGGCTGGGCGCATGGCGCGGAGCGGCAGGTATGACGCCATCATCACCCTGGGAGCCGTCATACGGGGATCCACGCCTCACTTCGACTACGTGGCCTCCGAGGTGGCCAAGGGCGTGGCGCGGGTGGGCCTGGACGCCGACCTGCCGGTCGTCTTCGGCGTGCTCACTACCGACAGCATCGAGCAGGCCATCGAGCGGGCCGGTACGAAAGCCGGCAACAAGGGCTGGGAGGCCGCTGTCTCCGCCCTGGAGATGGCCGACCTGCTGCGCGGCATGGGCGGGCAGAGGGCCTGATTACCGGATACGTGGAGCCGGGCACTCGGGGCGTCGCGTGTGGTCCCAGAGCCCGTCAATCGGCCACCGGGACCGCCCGGTCCCGGGCTCCTCACTCAGGATCCGCTAGGTGGCCTTCTGGACCTTGTGGGCCTTCAGGCACTTGGCGCACACGTAGGCGCGGGCGGGCTTTCCCTTCAGGAGCACATGCACCTTCTGGACGTTGACATTCCAGCGGCGCTTGGTGGCGCGCATGGAGTGGCTCCGGTTGTGCCCGAAGCTCGGGGCCTTTCCGCAGACCGAACAGATCCTGGACATCGTATGGTCACTCCTTGGAAGAGAAGGCTGCTTACGGAACGCCATAGTATGCCCTTGACCACGACTCTTGGCAAGGGACCGAGTTGCCACGCGAAACCGTCCGTCGGAGAGGTGCCCGCTTCCGGAGCCGTCCGGCCGGTAGTGTACAATGATTTCAGCGAGTGAGGGCACCTGTCGAGGGAGACCATGAACACCTTCACCAAGGATATGCCCATCCTTGAAGCGCTCCAGGCCGACCCTAGAGCCCGGGAGATCTTCTCCCGCCACGGACTCGCCTGCATCGGTTGCATGGGGGCGATGATGGAGTCGATCGAGGATGGCGCACGCATGCACGGTCTCGATCCCGAGGCCATCCTGCGCGATCTGAATCGGCTTCCTCCCCTGGATGAGCTCGAGGCGGGGTAGGAGAGCTCATGCCCGAGAGCCCGGCGGCACAATCGTCCGAGGGTCCCACAGTCGAGCCGCGGGGACGGATCGTTGTCACGGACGACGCTGTGGCCGACATCGTTGGCTGGACGGTGCTCGAATGCTACGGGGTAGTCGGAATGGCTGCCCCCAGCCTCGCCCGGGGCGTGGTCTCCGTGCTGGGGCGCGACCGGCTGCATCAAGGCATCAAGGTGGTGCAGGACGCGGGACGTCTTCAGGTCGACCTCTACATCATCGTCGAGTACGGGCTCAATGTGGCCGAGGTGGCCGGGAATGTGCGTGCCCAGGTGGCCTACAACTTGAAGAGGGCCTTGGGGAGGCCGGTGACTGCTCTCCACATCCACGTGCAAGGGGTGCGGATTGGCCAGCACTGAGCGCAGCCGGCTCACGGTACAGCAGGCCCGCGCCCTGGTGGCGGCGGGCTTTCGTACCTTGGAGGAACGCCGGCAGGACGTCAACGACCTCAACGTGTACCCGGTGCCCGACGGCGACACGGGCACCAACCTCTCCCTCACTGTCCGCAGCGTGCTGGAGGAGCTGCAGCGGGCGCCCGCTGACCTCGATCCGGCGGCTATCTGCGGTTGCATCGCCAACGCGGCCCTCATGGGAGCTCGAGGAAACAGCGGAGTGATCCTGTCGCAAATGATCAGGGGAGCCGTGACCGCTTTCTCCGATGACGCGCCCTTCTCGGAATCGGCGGTAGTGAGTAGTTTCCGTCTGGCCACGGATGCCGCTTACCGCGCGGTGCGTAAGCCTGTGGACGGGACCATGCTCAGTGTCCTCAGGGACATGGCGGCGGCTGCCGAGGAACATGTCGGTGACGGCCTCGACGGACTCTTGGAGACGGTGCTGCGCGCCGGGTGGGAGTCGGTGCGGCGCACACCGTCTCAACTGAAGGTCCTGGCCGACGCTGGTGTCGTCGACGCGGGCGGGTTCGGCCTCATGCTCGTACTCGAGGGCATGACCTCCGGCGGGGAGGTGCACGCTGTGGATCCCCACGTGGTCGACGAGCTGGCGGTGTCTCGACCTACCAAGGAGTCCGTCGAGGCCGCCAGCCTGTTTACCTACTGCACGAGCTTCTTGCTCTCCGGAAGTGGGCTCGACGCCCGCGGCTTCGAAGAGCAGCTCCAGTCGTTGGGCGACAGCCTGCTCGTCGTGGGCGACACCGCGCAACTCAAGGTGCACGTGCACACCGACGAGCCGGGTAGGGTGCTCGGACTGGGCACCGCCCTCGGGATGCTCACGGGCATCGAGATCGACAATATGCGCATGCAGACGGCGGACATGGCCTTCCGCGCCCGGGAGCGAGAAGCGGCCGAGGCGAGCACGGCCGAGGTGAGGACCCAGGTGGTGGCCGTCGTCTCGGGTGCCGGCATCAAGGAGCTCTTTCGAAGCCTGGGGGCGGGCCCGTTCGTGGAGGGTGGGCAGAGCATGAACCCCTCGGCCGAGGAGCTGCTCCAAGCGGTGCGCTTGGCAAGAGCCCCCGCCGTGATCGTTCTCCCCAATAACAAGAACATCATCATGACCGCCGAGCAGATCGTCGACCTGGCCGACAAGGAGGTGGCGGTTCTGCCGACACGCTCCATCCAGGCGGGCCTGTCCGCCATGGTGGCCTTCGACCGCAGCCGCGCTGCCGGTGAGAACCTGGAAGAGATGTCGCGGGCCGTCGCCGAGGTGGTAACCGGGGAGGTGACCCGAGCGGTGCGAGACTCCACCCTCAACGGGCTGGACATCCGTCAAGGGGCCTTTATCGGCCTGGTGGGCGAGGAGGTCGTGGTCAGCGACGACGACCTCGATGCCGTCGTGGAGGCGGTGGCCGCGCGGCTGATCGACGCCGAGCGTGAGATTGTGACGGTCATCGTGGGTGAGGGCGAGAGCGGAGAGTCGGCCCGTATGGCTGCCGAGCGCCTCCGGGATCTTTACCCTGACGTGGAGATCGAGGTGCATGTCGGCGGCCAGCCGTTGTATCCTCTACTTCTATCGGCCGAGTGATCGCAGCCTCGGCCTGATCCCGGGGAGAGAGGGGAGCCGATGAGCGACGCGACACGTACCCGAGAGAACACGGCTATCGTGGTGGATTCCACGGCCGACCTGCCCGATGTCCTGCTGGCAGACCCTAATCTGTCCATGGTGCCGCTGAACGTTCACTTCAATGATGATACGTTTCGTGACTGGGTCGACATCCGCCCCCGCGAGTTCTATGCCCGCCTGCGCAAGGCCCCAAAGCTGCCCACGACCTCGCAACCATCGGCGGGCTCCTTCATCGAGGTCTACCGGGGCCTGAAGGAGCGCTTCGATCACATCTACTCCATCCACTTGAGCGGCAAGCTCAGCGGTACGCTGGCCAGCGCCACCTTGGCTCAGGACGAGGTCGAGGGGGTGACCGTGCTCGACTCCCAGGTGGTGACCGTGGCGATCGCCCTGCTGGCACAGCGGTTGCTGGTGCGACTCGGCGCCGGCACCACTCACGATGAGATCGTGGCCTACGTGGAGCGCTACCGCCGGGAGTCCGGACGGCTCTTCGTCCTCGACACCCTCGAGTACCTCCAGAAGGGCGGACGCATCGGCCGGGCGAGCGGCATGGCCGGCAGCCTGCTGAACATCAAGCCCTTGCTCACGTTCACCGAGGGCGAGGTCGACGCGTACAAGAAGGTCCGGGGCGAGCGCAAAGCCATGGCGGCGATGATCGACTACTTCACGAGCCGGACCGTCCCCGACAGACCGGTGCACACGGCCATGGCCCACGCCGACGCCCCCGCTCGGGCGGAGGAGATGCTCCGGCTTGTGCGGGCCACCGGCCGGAAGGTCGACCCCGTCTTGCTTGGAGAGGTAGGATCGGTAATCGGCACCTACGCGGGTCCGGGGGCCGTCGCCCTCTTCTTCATCCAGGAATGAGACGCCCGGGGGAGGGCGGCCTCTACTTCCCCCTCGCCGCCGGCAGCCCGGTCGATCCGGGTGCCCTGCAGCTTCCGCCCACCTCGAAGAGCACGCTCGACCCCGGCCGGCTCCGCCTTCCGGTGGCGGCCATCTCCGGGGTGGGCGCCGTCACGGTTCGGCGCCTCGCCGACCTCGGCATCCTCACGGTCGGCGACCTTTTGCTGCACGTCCCCTTCCGCCACGAGCCTCCGGCTCGGATCACCACCATCGCCGGGCTCCGCGGGGGGGAGGAGGCCACCATCCGGGCGCGCGTACGGTCGCACGCTGTCAGGAGCACCCGCCGCCGGGGTCTCAAGGTGCTGGAGGCTCTCGTGGTCGATGAGACGGGGAGCACGCGGGCCGTATGGTACAACCAGGAGTACTTGGCGGCCAGGTTCGCCCAGCAGCCCGAAGTCCTGATCCGGGGTACGCTCAAACGCAGCGGGGGGGCCACTTCGTTCATCGTCCGAGCCCACGAGGTGGTCACCGACGGAACCGAGGGAGTACATACCATGGGGTTGGTGCCGGTATACCCGGCCACCGGCGACTTGAGCGTCAAGGCCATCCGCTCGGCCCTCGCCAAAGCCGGCCCGGAGGCGCGTCACTTCGTCGACTGCCTGCCCGCTCGGCTACTGGCCACCCGCGGCTACCTGCGCAAACCCGACGCCCTACTTGCATACCACTTCCCTACGGGGGAGCGTGGGGCCCGCAAGGCACGGGACTCCCTGGCCTTCGAGGAGCTCCTGCTGCTGCAGGTGGCCCTGCTTCTGCGGCGGCGCCGGGCCGATCGGGGGCGCAAGGCACTGCCTCTGGCTGCACCGGGGTCGCTGGCTGCCGCCTACCTGGAGGGGCTGCCTTTCGCGACTACCGACGCCCAGCGGAGGGTCATCGCCGAGATCGACACCGATGTGGCTCGCGACGTGCCCATGCGCCGTCTCTTGCAGGGAGACGTCGGCTCGGGGAAGACGGCCGTGGCGGCCTACGCGCTGGTGCGGGCCGTGGAGGGTGGGGGACAGGCGGCCCTCATGGTGCCCACCGAGGTGCTGGCCGACCAGCACGCCGATCGGATCTCCGCATTGCTCGCCCCTCTGGGCATCGACGTGAGCCTGGTCAAGGGCGGTCAGCCCGCCGCCGAGCGGCAGAGCGCCCTCCGCGCTCTGGCCGGCGGGCAGGTCGGAGTGGTCGTGGGTACCCACGCCCTGATCCAGGAGGGGTGGTCTTTCGAGACTTGCGGGTGGTGGTGGTCGACGAACAGCACCGTTTCGGGGTCCGCCAGCGCGACGCCCTGGTGGCGCCCGCCGCCGGCCGGCCGTGGCCCCACACGTTGCACATGACGGCCACCCCCATCCCTCGCACCCTCAGCCTGACCCTGTACGGCGATCTTGATGTGAGCGTTATCGACGAGCTGCCTCCAGGGAGAACCCCGGTGCGTACCCAGCTCGTTTTCCCCGACCAGCGGGAGGCGCTTTGGACGCTGGTGCGCCGCGAGCTGGACTCCGGCCGGCAGGTCTATGTGGTATGCCCGCTGGTAGAAGAGAGCGAGGCGCTGCAGGCTGCCTCCGCCACCGCCGTTTTCGAGAAGCTCAAGGCCGGGGAGCTTGCGGGCTATCACCTGGCCCTTCTACACGGGCAGCTCCCCTCCAGCGACAAGCGGGCCGCCATGCAAGCCTTCCACTCAGGAACGGTCGCGGTGCTCGTGTGCACCACGGTCATCGAGGTGGGGATCGACGTCCCCAACGCCAGCGTGATGGTGATCGAGGGTGCCCGGCGCTTCGGTCTATCCCAACTTCATCAGCTTCGGGGACGCGTGGGGCGGGGCGCGGCCGCATCGCGCTGCTTGCTGCTGGTCGAAGGCGACGATCCGGACACCCTGGCGCGCCTGGCGCTCTTCGCTCGCACCACCGACGGGTTCAGGCTGGCCGAGGCCGATCTGCGCGCCCGAGGCGAGGGACAGCTTTTCGGTGTGCGTCAGTCCGGTCTGGGGGACCTTCGCGTGGCCCGCCTGCTTCAGGACAAGAGGCTCTTGCTGGCCGCCCGGAGCGCAGCCTCCCATCTGCTGCAGCTGGATCCGGAGCTGAGGGAGCCCCTCCACAACCTGCTCGGTCAGGCTGTGGAGGAGCGCTTCGGCGAGGTGGTCCACTGGCTCGACAAGGCGTGAGCGACATGGCGGGCGCGAAGCAGAAGCCGCCCGGCAGGATACGCATTGTCGGCGGCTCTCGGCGGGGACACCGGCTCAAAGTGCCCCGGGAGGGGAGCGTGCGGCCCACCAGCGAGCGGGTACGCGAGGCGCTCTTCGATATCTTGGGCCCTGTGGACGGTCTGACGGTCCTCGACCTCTTCGCCGGCAGCGGTGCTCTTGGCCTGGAGGCCCTTTCCCGGGGTGCGGCCCACTGCACTTTCGTGGAGGCCGACAACGGGGTCGCCCGAACCCTGGGCGAGAACATCGATACGCTTGGTCTGAGCGATCGCAGCGAGGTCCTGGTCATGCCGTACGCTCGGGCCCTGGCCCGTCTGGGTTTTCGCGGAGAGGCCTATCATTTGCTCTTTGTAGACCCTCCCTATACAATGCTCCCTGAAGTAGAACTGGCGCTGAGACCGGCTCTCCCCGCGTTGCTTCGCCCCGGCGGGGTGATCGTCATCGAAGGACCTCCGACTCTCGAGCTCGACGCGGGGTTGGAGGTCGTTTTCCGGAGGCGCTACGGCAGCACCGTTGTGACAATAGTCAAGGAGGGAGCGGGACGCCGGTGAGGACCGCGCTTTGCCCAGGTACATACGACCCGGTCACCGTGGGTCACCTCGATATCATCACCCGCTGCGCGAAGAAGTTCGAGAACGTCGTGGTCGCCGTCGTCAACGACGCCTTTCGCAAGCAGCCGCTCTTCTCCATCGAGGAGAGGGTCTTCTTCCTGGAGGAGTCTACCCGGGAAATACCGAACATATCGGTGACCGTGCTGGACGGCCTCGTCGTGGAGCTTGCCCGGGCGGTTGGCGCCGACGCCCTGGTCAAGGGCCTGCGGGCGGTCACCGACTTCGAATACGAGTTCCAGATGGCTCAGCTCAACAAGAAGCTCGATCCCGAGCTTGAGACCGTCTACCTCATGGCTTCGCCCTCGTACAGCTTCCTGAGTTCCAGTGGCGTGAAGGAGATCGCGCGGTTCGGGGGTTGCGTCGATGACCTCGTGCCTGAGATCGTGGCGAAGCGGCTCACCGAGATCTACCAGTCCGTGGAGGCCTAGCAGATGGACGTACTCGTTCTCATCGACAAACTGGACGATCTCGTCCACAGCGCGAGCACGTTTCCCATGACCGACAAGGTCATGATCGATCGCGACCAGATCTACGATCTGCTCGATCAGATGCGGGCCACCATCCCCGAGGAGATCAAACAGGCCCGATGGATCGTCAAGGAGCGGCAGGAGATGCTCGCCGAGGCCAAGGAGGAGGCCGAGCGCCTGCTGGCCGAGGCTCGGGAGGAGTCGGCTCGGCTGGCCAGCGAGCAGGAGATAGTCAAGCGGGCCGAGCGACAGGCTGAGGAGATTGTCCGTGACGCCGAGGCCCGTGACCGTGAGATCCGCTTCGGGGCGGAGGACTACGCCGACGAGGTGCTCAGCACCCTGGAGAACAGCCTGGACAAGTTCTTGGCCGCGGTGCAACGCGGGCGGGAGCGCCTGCAGGGTCGGGAGCGCCGCGAAGCCTGACGCTGGCGGCCGTCACGGCCCTGTTCCCCGGCTTCCGCATCGAGCCCGACTTTCATCGGAGTGACTGATAATCATGCAGCCCGGCGACGCAACCATTGCGCTCCGCGAGCTTTCCCTCCGCGGTGGGGAGACCACCATTCTCACCGTCGACGTCGAGGTGGCCCCACTTCTCTTGGGAGGCCATCGGTACGACGTAGCCGTCGAGGAAGGACAGGCCGAGGTGCAGGTCAGGCGGGTCGCCGGCGGATATATGGTGAAGCTACGCCTGCGGGCCACGGTCTACGGTCCCTGCTACCGGTGTCTGCGTGAGGTCGTGCTGCCGGTGGAGGCGGAGCAGGAGGAGTTCGTTCCTCAGGAGCCGCAGTCATGGGACGACGAAGTTTCGCCGTTTGTCCAGGACCTGGTCGTCGACGCGGCCGGTTTGGCCCGGGAGGCTGTCGTCCTCGGCCTGCCGGACAAGATACTGTGCTCCGAGGATTGCCCGGGTATCTGCCCGCGGTGCGGCACGGATCTCTCCGTTGCCGGCTGCTCCTGCCCTCCCGAGGAACTCGATCCCCGTTGGGCCAAGCTGCAAGAGCTGGTGGAGCGTCCCCCTGGTGAAGACTGATCCCCTGAGGTGCCCACGCCGCTTCCGCGCCGCCTCGCGCAGCGCAGCCGCCGCAGCCGAGACCTCGCCTGAAACAAGCTCCAAGCGGCGCGGGATCAGCCGTATCCTTGAAAAGGCCCGCGGTTTGCGGTACAACATGTCGGCTTCACTCATTGGTTGAAGAAAGGGGCCTCTGTGGCCGTACCCAAGAAGAAGACGTCCAAGCAGCGCAGGGACACTCGGCGGGCGACCCATCGCATCGACGGCCCCACCGTGTCCGAATGCCCGCAGTGTCACGCCCCCAGACTGCCACACCGAGTGTGCCCGCATTGCGGCAGCTACCGGGGACGGCAGGCGGTGGAGATCGCCGAATAGGGTACGGGGGCGGCGCCTGACGACCGCCATTCCGAGTACTCTCCTCGTGCCCGCGCCAGCGGGCATGTGTCCTTCCGGACAGAGGAGGCGTTTCTCCCGCACTTCGTTCACCCACAGCGAGCCGGTCGGCGCGGCCGCCGTGGGGACCGAGGACACCGCCTCGGACCGCCCAGTGCGGCCGCGGCGGCCGGGGCTTCGTTTCGAGACGAGCCCTAAAGGACCCTCCCCGCTTCGCCGATACCGGGGTAGGCGGATACACAGTGACGCCTCGGAGGGCGGCATGGGCGAGTCGACGACCTTTCAATGCGGCGAGTGCGGGTACGAATCCAGACAGATCCGCTGGGGCGTGAGCGTCCTCGATCCCCGCAAGCGGTTCATACCGGCCCGCTGCCTGCAGTGCAGGTCCTATGTCGAGGTGGACCTGACCGGCGCCGACATCCTGGTCGACGAGTTCACCTGTCCGTTCTGCGGCTCGGAGGTCTTTTTCGTGGAGAGGGCCGATTCGTACGGTTGCCCCAAGTGTGGAACCCCCCATGTCAGAATGCGTCAGGGGCCGACATACTGGTAGCCTGCTCGGAACACGTCCTTCGTATCGGGCTCTCCGGGCGGAAGGACTTTCCATTGAGGGAGGAGAGGCATGCAGATCATCGTCCAGGAAGGCCGGGCCATGTTGAGTCTCGTGTCGCCCATGCAGGCGCACGACGATGCGCTTCGCACGACCACGATTCACGAGATGACCGACGACGTGCGTGTCTTCTACCAGGACTACGCTCTCGTGCGGGTGGAGGCGAAGAACGGCGACATCGAACTGAACGGTTCTGCCATAGCCGGCATCTTCTGGATCGAGAAGGGCCGCCGCTATCAGCTCAAGACGGGGGAGTGACCCGGATCTCGACGGGCGGCCCCTTTGCGGCTGCGGGGCCACCGGGCCGCGGTCTTATCTTCCCAGCCGGCGTCGGGTAGAATACTAGCCCTGTCGGTTGGGCTAACGCGACGACCGTCGCCCGGAACCGAGAAACGAGGTGATCAGGCCTATGGGCCGTCACAGCGTCGGGAATGAGTCTCATGAGAGTGCGCCTGCGAGGACGCTGCCTCCGGTTGGAGCGGCGTCCTTTGTTATGGTCCCGGGGGACCACAGCCCACTTCCGGAAGAGAAGGCAAACCTGAACAGGGGTGAGGAGGACTGATGGCTCTGGTAGATCCGGCCAAGATCAGGAACGTGGCGGTGGTGGGGCACCGAGGGGCCGGCAAGACCTCGCTCGTCGAGGCGATCCTGCATACCGCGGGCGCCAAGAACAGGTTGGGCAGTGTTGCCGAGGGCACCTCGACCATGGACCACGACGAGGACGAGATCAAGCGCCAGATGACTATTTCGTCGGCTCCGGCTCACGTCGACTGGGACAAACGGCGCATCAACCTGATCGACACGCCCGGAGAAGCCTCCTTCATCAACGAAGCCATGGGCGGTTTGAGCGTGGTCGAAGGCGCTCTGGTTGTCATCAACGCCGTCAACAAGGTCGAGGTCCAGACCGAGCGCGTGTGGAAGCGGGCTGCCGATCTGGGGGTGGCCCGCCTGGTGGCCATCAACATGATGGATCGGGAGCGGGCCAGCTTCAACGAGGCTCTCGACGCCGCGAGGGAGCGCTTCGAAGGAAGCGTCGTGGCCGTCGCCATTCCCATCGGCACGGAGCAGGCGTTCCGCGGCGTGGTCGACGTGCTCCAGATGAAGGCCTACACCTACGACGACACATCGGGCAGGGGCAAGGAAGCTCCCATCCCCGACGAGCTGGCCGGCGAGGCCGAAGCGGCCCACGAGAAGCTGATCGAAGCGGTGGCCGAGGCCGACGACGAGCTCATCGAGAGATACCTCGAGGGCGAGGAGATTACCCTCGAGCAGGCTCTGCCCGCGCTGAAGACGGCCGTGGCTCAGGGTTTGGTGTTCCCCGCCCTTCCCGTCTGCGCCACCAAGAACATCGGGGTAGACCGGCTTCTCAGCATGATCGAGTTTGCACTGCCTTCCCCCGCTCGCGCGGGCGCGCGCACCGTGCCTACGGCCGACGGCTCGGACCAGGTGAGCCTGGAGCCCGACCCCGAGGCGCCTGTGGCCCTGTTCGTGTTCAAGACCATCTCCGACCAGTTCTCGGGGCGCATCAACCTGGCCCGCATCTTCTCGGGGACCATCGCCGGGGACACGCAGCTCACGAACGTCCGCACCGGAGACAAGGAGCGCACGGGGAACATCCTGGCCATGCAGGGAAAGGAGAGCAAGGGACTCGCGGGCGCGGGCGCGGGCGACATCGTGGCTCTGGCCAAGCTCAAAGACACGGCCACCGGTGACACCCTGGTCGACCCCGCCCGAGCGGTGCGCTTCCCGGCCTACGAGTTCCCGCCGCCGGCCATCTCCTTCGCCATCACGCCTAAGGTGAAAGGGGAAGAGGACAAGGCCTCCAGTGCGCTCAAGAGGTTGTCGGAAGAGGATCCGGCCATGCAGTTTCGGATGGACTCCCAGACGCACGAGATGATCATCTCGGGCACCAGCCAGGTGCACGTGGAGGTCATCCTCGACAAAATGAAGCGCCGGTTCGGCGTGGAGGTCGACCTGCACCCGCCCCGGGTGCCCTACCGCGAAACAATTCGCGGATCGGCGAAAGCCCAGGGGCGCCACAAGAAACAAACCGGCGGCCGCGGCCAGTTCGGGGACTGCTGGATAGAGATGGAGCCGGCGCCCACCGGCAGCGGTTTCGAGTTCGTGGACGCCATCGTTGGGGGGGCCATCCCCCGGGGCTTCATCCCCGCTGTGGAGAAGGGCGTCGTCGAGGCCATGGAGAAGGGCGTCGTGGCCGGGTACCCGGTGGTCGACGTGAAGGTCAGGCTCTACGACGGTTCCTATCACACGGTTGACTCCTCGGAAATGGCCTTCAAGATCGCGGGGAGCCTGGCCTTCCAGAAGGCCATGCAGCAGGCCGGTCCGGTCCTTCTCGAGCCGGTGATGAACGTCGAGGTCATCGCTCCCGAAGAGAGCATGGGCGACATCATGGGTGACCTGTCCAGCCGCCGCGGCCGGCCGCAAGGCAGCGAGAGCCTGGGTGAGATGCATGTGATCCGGGCTCAGGTCCCGCTGGCTGAGACGCTCTCGTACGCCCCGCAGCTACGATCGATGACCGGTGGTCGGGGATCGTATACCATGGAGTTCGACCACTACGAAGAGGTGCCCGCGCACCTGACCGATAAGATCATCGAGGAAGCAGCTGAGCGCAAGGAAGACTAGCCTGATAGTGGCCGCACTGGCCGGCCTGGGGCTGGCCGGCGGTGCGGCTGCGGGGGCGCTGGTCGCCCACCGGCGCGGGGGCGGCCGCGGTTCGAGCGCGCAAGGATCCCGGCCCACGAATTCCGCGGTGAGCCCCGGGGGGTGGGAGCCGGCGATGCAGCCTGCCTCCGGCGAGGCATTTCGCCACTACCGAGCCGGCCTCGAGTTGCTCGAGTCGGGCAACCCTGCCCAAGCCGCTGTGCGGTTGGAGAAGGCCCGTCATCGGGAGCCGGCCAAGGGCAGCATCCGCGAGGCCTTGGGCCGGGCTTACTACATGCTGGGGCGCTGGCCGGAGGCGGAATGGGAGTTCCGACACCTTCTGGAGATCGCCCCCACGAACGATTATGGTCATTACTGCCTGTCTCGCGTGCTCAAGAAGCTCGGACGGCACGACGAGGCCGTTGCCCATTTGAAGCTGGCCCGGGCCATGCGGCCCGGGCTCCTACCATACGGATTGTAAGCCCGGCCGATCCCGGAACGCACTGGCCGGCGCCATGGCTCCTTGGTCGCACCTAGAGCCCGGACTCTCGCACCTTCCCCCCTGCCGGAGTGAAGGATACTTGCAACGATTGTTGTATTATGTAGGAGATGCAATCGCAGTCCGGAGATAGGGGTGCTGTAGACGAGCCCAAGCCGAGGCGGGTCACGGATCTGCTTCGCGAAGGATTCGACTCGTTTTCCCGCTCGCAGAAGGCGATCGCGCGGTACATCATCGATCACCTCGAAGAGACCGGCTACCTGAGCGCCGAGGAGCTCGCGCGCAAGGGCAACACCTCGAGCTCGACGGTGGTGCGGTTCGCGCAGTCCCTCGGCTTCAGCGGATACCCCGACATGCAGAAAGCCGCCCGCGACGAGTATCGTCTGGGACGAGGCACGGCTCGGCCCGTGGTCCACGACGATCAGCTGCTGTTCGTCGTGGCCGAGGATGTGCTCACCCGGGCCCTGCGCACGGACGGGCTGAGTCTTGATGAGACCCTGGCCAAGAACACCCTGGCCCGCTTCAACCAGGCCGTCGATCTCCTGGCGGGAGCTGCGACGCTGCTGGTGGTGGGCATGCACGAAGCGGCCTCGATCGTCCAACACACCACCTACCTTTTCGAGCTTCTGGGAACGCCCACCTTCGCTGTCACCGACAGCTCCGAGGCGAATGTGGCCCGGCTGACCCGCCTGGGGGCAAACGACGTCCTGCTGGCAATCGGTTTTCGCCGGGCTCACCCCATGACCATCTCTTTCACAGCCCGAGCGGCCCAGGCCGGGGCTGCCACGGTGGTCATCACCGACAACTCCCTCTCGGAGCTGGCCGGACGGGGGGAGATCACCCTGTACGCGGACATCGACTCCACCTTCTTCGCCCACTCGCTGGTGGGCCCCCTCAGCCTGGTGAGCGCGCTAGCCTCGGCCGTGTACGCCCGCGAACCCGACACCTACGATGCCCGCATCAAGGCGGTTCGCGAACAGGTGGACGAGTCGGGCTGGCTGAAGTGAGGCGGCCGGGCACTCCAGTCGAATCTGGCGCCGTCACCCGCGTTGAAGGGGTGTGAGGGGTCGGCTAAACTACGGATGACGGCGCCACGGGGCGGCGCTGTGGCCGTGCGACCTCACAGATGAACCGGGGCGGAGCCTCGCGACCGATCCGGGGCACGCGAGCAGAGACGAGGAGCGAGGAGCATGTCAGGGCATTCCAAGTGGGCGGGCATCAAGCACAAGAAGGCTCTGGTCGACGCCAAGCGGGGCAAGGAGTTCGGCAAGCTGTCCCGCGCTATCACGGTGGCCGCCCGGGAAGGCGGCGGGGACCCCGAGCACAATGCGACCCTGGCCACAGCTATCCAGAAGGCCAAGGACGCCAACATGCCCAACGACAACATCGAACGGGCCATCAAGAAGGGCACAGGCGAAGGATCCGATGCCGAGAGCTTCCAACACCTCACGTATGAGGGGTACGGGCCAAACGGGGTGGCCATCTACGTGACTGTGCTCACCGACAACAAGAACCGCTCGGCCGCCGACGTTCGCCACATCTTCGATCGCGCGGGCGGCAAGCTGGGCACCGATGGTTCCGTGAGCTGGATCTTCGAGCGCAAGGGCGTCATCTTCGTCGATGCATCCGCCTATGACGAGGACGCGATCATGCTGGCCGCCATCGAGGCCGGCGCCGAAGACGTGGTGGTCGAAGGCGACACCTACGAGGTACGCACGGACCCGACGCAGTTCATGGCCGTACGCGAGGAGCTGAACGAAGCCGGGGTCGAGTACACGTCAGCTGAGCTCACCATGATCCCCAAGACCACCGTCGAGCTCGACGAGGTCGACGCCAAGAAGACATTGCGCCTGCTGGACGCTCTCGAGGACAACGACGACGTCCAGGAAGTCTACGCCAACTTCGATATCGCCGACGAGATCATGCAGTCCCTGGCCGGCTAGCCTGAGGGCCTTGGGCCTCAGGCGCCAAGGGGTGGGCTGGTGACGGTCCGGGGACGCATCATTCTCGGCATCGATCCGGGTACGGCCGCCACCGGCTACGGGGTCATCGAGCAGCGGGGCAACCGCCTGGAGATGATCCACCACGGGGTCGTCGAAACTTCGGCCGGCGAGGAGCCGCACCATCGGCTGGCGCATATCTACGACGAGATCGCCGAGGTGCTGGCTCACCATCAGCCGGACGCTGCGGCCGTCGAGTCTCTCTTCTTCAACGTGAACGTGCGCACCGCGCTCGCCGTGGGCCAGTCGCGGGGAGTGGCCCTGTTGGCCTGCTCCCGTTCGGGCTGCGCCCTCTTCGAGTACACTCCCCAGCAGGTCAAGCAGGCGGTAGTGGGGTACGGCAAGGCCGAGAAGCGGCAGGTGCAAGAGATGGTGAGGGTGTTGCTGGGGCTCAAGGACATCCCCCGGCCCGATCACGCGGCCGATGCCCTGGCGGTGGCCGTCTGCCATGCTCATTCGCACGGCGTCCAACTTCGGGCCGAAGCTGCGCTCGCCCGGGTGCGCGGCGATCGACGGAAGGCGAAGCAGAGGTGATCGACAGGCTCACCGGGACGGTGGTTGCCAAAGACGCCGATGGGGTCGTGGTCGACGTGGTCGGGGTTGGCTTCCGCCTCGAAACGTCGGTGCACACCCTGCGGCAGCTGCCCGACGTGGGGGAGAGGGCCGCACTCTTTACCCACCTACACGTGCGAGAGGACGCCCTGCAGCTTTTCGGATTCTCGAGCGAAGAGGAGCGGACGCTCTTCCTCATGCTCATCGGCGTGAGCAAGATCGGACCACGGCTGGCCATGGCCGCGCTTTCAGCCCGCCGGCCGGCCGAGCTGCGGAGGGCCATCGCCACCGGGGATGTGGCCCTCTTTCAGTCGGTGCCCGGCATCGGCCGGAAAACGGCGGAGCGGCTCATCCTGGAGCTGCGGGAACGGGTGGGAGACCTGGGTGCGGCCGACCTGGCCGCCGTGAGCGGCGCAAGGCCGTCCGCACGGGATGGTAATCTCTCGCTGGCCCGCGAGGCCCTTTTTGGAGCTGGGGCTCACCACTGCCGAGGTCGAGCACCTGCTCCGCGACGCCAACCCGGAGACCCCGGTGCAGGAGCTCGTGCGGAAGGCCCTGAGGGCACGCTGAAACCGGATGACGAACGGGGACGACCGAGACCGTGACTGACGAAGGCCGCGACGTACTACCCGAGGAACGGCTGGCCGACCCGGAGGAGCTCACTGACGACCAGGAGATCGAAGGCTCCCTCCGGCCACGGTCCCTGGCCAACTTCACGGGTCAGGCCTTGCTGCGCGAACAGCTTTCCATCTTCATTCAAGCGGCCCGCAATCGAGGCGAACCTTTGGACCACATCCTCCTGGCCGGACCCCCGGGCCTGGGCAAGACCACTCTGGCCAACATCATCGCCGTCGAGATGGGCGTGCACATCGTCACCACATCGGGGCCGGCTCTGGAGCGCAAGGCAGACATGGCCGCCATCCTTACGAACCTGGAGGAGGGAGATGTCCTTTTCATCGACGAGATCCATCGGCTGAATCGAGCCATCGAGGAGATCCTCTATCCGGCCATGGAGGACTTCGAGATCGATATCGTCATCGGTCAGGGCCCGAGCGCTCGCAGCATCCGGCTCGACCTGCCCCGCTTCACGCTGATCGGCGCGACCACTCGCTCCGGGCTCATCACCACCCCTCTGAGGGACCGCTTCGGCTTCTCGCACCGTTTGGAGTACTACACTGATGAGGAGCTGACCGGCATCATCGGGCGCTCGGCCGGCATTTTGGACGTGGAGATAGAACCGGAAGGAGCCCACGAGCTGGCCCTGCGCTCCCGCGGCACCCCCGCGCATCGCGAACCGACTCCTGAAACGAGTGCGCGACTACGCTCAGGTGCGCCACGAGGGGCGCGTCACCGCCCAGGTGGCCGGAGAGGCTTTGCGTCTCTTTCAAGTGGACGACGAGGGGCTCGACCGAGTGGACCGCGAGATCCTGACCCTGATCCTCGAGAAGTTCGACGGGGGTCCCGTGGGTCTCTCTACCTTGGCGGTGGCCATTGGCGAGGAGCCCGATACCATCGAGGACGTTTACGAGCCCTATCTCCTGCAGCGTGGATTCCTCAAGAGGACGCCCAGAGGCAGGGTCTTGACTCGTCTGGGGTATAGACATTGTGGAGGCACGCCTCGGGATGAGGGGGGCGGTTGTTCGAATGACGGTGACCGCCACGGTGCCCTCGAGATACGTGCAGCGACCATGAGCATGCTCCTCCACATCTGCTGCGGCCCCTGTGCCACCGCCACGGTCGATCATTGGCGGGTCCGGGGGGTGGATGTCGTTGGTTTCTTCTTCAACCCGAACATCCATCCCCTGCTCGAGTTCCGGCGCCGGTTGACCGGCGTGCGCGAGTTGGCCGGTCAGGTCGCGCTGCAGGTGAGCGAGGATCTCACCTACGACCCCGCATGGTGGTTCGAGGAGGTGGGCTCTCGTGGCGAGATTCGCTGCCGAGCCTGCATCGCCATGCGGCTGGAGCGCACGGCCCGCGAGGCGGCCGGCAGCGGTCACCAGGCGTTCGGTACGACCTTGGCCATCAGCCCCTGGCAAGACCACGAGGCGATCATGGATGCAGGAAAAGCGGCGGCGGGCAGGCACGGGGTGCAGTTCGTCTACGAGGATCTGCGCGGTCTGTACCGGGCGTCGCGGAGCCTCAGCAAGAATCTCGGATTGTACCGGCAGAAATACTGCGGGTGCCTGCTTTCGGAATGGGAGCGCTACCGATGAATCTGCCTGTGGGTCTATCCATTCCGATGGGCTTCGGGCCCACCATTGGTGTCGGCTCGGTCTTCCGGCGCTGACGTGCTCGTAGCCGACCTCGATTTCGATTTCCCGGCGGAGCTGATCGCCCAAAGGCCCTGCGATCCGCGCGACGCGTGCCGCCTGCTGGTGCTCGACCACCGGACGGGGGCGATGGCGCACCGCGTGTTCCGCGAGCTCCCTGAGCTGCTGGCACCCGGAGATGTGCTTGTACTCAACGACTCACGCGTGCTCCCCGCACGCCTGCAGGCCACCAAAGAGACCGGGGGGCGCGTGGAATTGCTCTTCGTGAGACCTCCGGCCGCCCAGCCCAACGGGACCGGGCAGGCTTGGGAGGCCCTGGCCCGGCCGTCCCATCGGCTGCGCCCAGGCATGGCCCTGCGTCTGCCCGGCGGCGAGTCCGTCGGCCTGGCGCGCAACCTGGGGCAGGGGCGCTGGCTGGTCGAGCCCGCCGAGAACGTGGACCTGTTCGAGGTCATGCGGCGCTGGGGGGAGATGCCGCTCCCTCCGTACGTCAGGACGGCCCTGCGCGACCGCTCGGAATACCAGACCGTGTATGCCGCCGCGCCCGGCTCGGTCGCCGCCCCCACCGCCGGTCTGCACTTCACCGAGCAGCTTCTTCGCCGCTTGCGCGAGGTGGGTGTCGAGACGGTCACCGTGACCCTGCACGTCGGCCTTGACACCTTCCGACCCATCAAGGCGGCGCGCATTGAGAACCATATGATCCACACGGAGGCCTATCAGGTCGAGCCGAGCGCACGCGCGACTCTCGACGCTGCTCGGGCGCAGGGACGGCGCTTGGTGGCGGTGGGTACGACCGCTGTCCGGGTTCTCGAGACCTTGTATGCCGGGGCGCAATGCCAGGGTCCCGCCCTCCGGCCGGGCACGGGCCACAGCGATATCTTCATCACGCCGGGCTACCGGTTCCAGGCGGTCGACGCGCTCATCACCAACTTCCACCTGCCTCGCACCTCCCTGCTGGCGCTGGTCATGGCGTTCGCCGGGGTGGACAGGATCCGCCGATCCTACGCCGAGGCCGTCTCCCACGGTTACCGCTTCTTCAGCTTCGGCGACGCCATGCTCATCCAGGGCGCCGAACCGGCGAAGGCTGGGCGATGATCGATCCTGAACCGACCGTTCCCGACTTCCCCTTTGCGGTCGAGGCCGTGGATGGCCAAGCCCGGGCGGGGCGACTCGACACCCCGCGCGGACCGGTGCTCACCCCCTGCTTCATGCCCGTGGGAACCAAGGGTACGGTCAAGGCCACCAACCCCTTGCGGCTGCGGCAGATGGGGGCTCAAGTGCTGCTGGCCAACACGTACCATCTGGCACTGCGGCCCGGAAGCGACACCATCCGCGAGCTGGGGGGCCTTCACGCCTTCATGGGGTGGTCCGGTCCTTTGCTCACGGACAGCGGCGGCTTCCAGGTGTTCAGCCTAAAGGACGCGGCCCACATCGATGACAGTGGGGTCGCCTTCCGTTCCGTGTACGATGGCTCACGCCACGAGTTCACACCTGAAAGGGCCATCGCCGAGCAGCAGAGCCTGGGGGCCGATATCATCATGAGCTTCGACGAGTGCCCGCCGGCGGGCGCCTCACGGGATGCAGTGGCTCGGGCCGTGGAGCGCACCCACCGTTGGGCGCAGCGCAGCAAGGCCGCCCACCGGGCCTCGGGCGGCAGGGGAACGGACGGGCCACAGATGCTCCTCGGTATCGTCCAGGGTGGAATCGACAGCGACCTGCGCCGGGAAAGCGTCCAGGGGTTGCTGGAGGTCGGTTTCCCCGGCTACGCCATCGGGGGCCTGAGCGTGGGGGAGGAGCGGGCGGCCATGCTGGCCACCACCGAGCATACCGCTCGACAGCTCCCTTGGAACCGCCTTCGGTACTTCATGGGCATCGGTGATCCCGCCGGCCTCCTCGAGGTGATCGAGCGGGGTATCGACGTCTTCGATTGCGTGCTGCCCACCCGGACGGCCCGCATGGGCACGGCCTTCGTTTCACAGGGCAGGCTCAATCTGAAGAACGCCGCCCACGCCCGGTCCCGCGCGCCCCTGGAGGAGGGGTGCCCCTGTCCGGCCTGCACCAGCTTCTCACGCGGGGCTATCCGGCACTTCGTTATGCAGCGGGAGATCCTGGGCCTGCAGCTCCTCACCGAGCACAACCTGACCTACCTCTTCCGGCTGGTTGCCGAAGCCAGGCGGGCCATCGTGGAGGGGCGATTCTCCGCTTACAAAAGGGCATGTGAGGACGCGTGGTAAGATAACCGGGACAGCGCCGCGGACCACCGCATGGGCGTACGAGGGGAACGAGAAGGAGGATCGCTTGGGCGGCAACATCGGGCTACTCGCACTCTACGTGCTGGGCTTTATCGCCATCTTCTACTTCATGGCCATTCGGCCGCAGCAAAGGCAGAAGAAGGCGCACGAGGCCCTTGTCGCCTCGGTACGTCGAGGTGACAAGGTCATCACCGCCGGTGGCATCCACGGCACCATCAAACGCGTCGAGGACGGCGTCGTGACCCTCGAGGTGGCCAAGGGCGTCACTATCAAGCTGGCGAGGCGGGCCATAGCCGAGGTCTTGCGTGATACCGCCGAGACCCAGGCACCGGCCGAGATCGAAGCTCCGGACAACGAGCCTCCGGAGGACGACGACACCGTGTAGCCCCGCACCGCCCGCGCACGCCTCTTTCGAGCCGTTGCAGCGCGGGAGCGATCTTCCATGCAGATCGACCTGGTCGTTCTGAAGACAGCCAAATACGGGGTCTCCGAAGGTGGGGACACGGTGGAGGTCGTGGAGCGACCGGCCGGTGGACTGACGGCGGTGATGGTCGACGGGCAGGGATCGGGCCCGGCCGCCAAGAACATATCGAGCTCGGTGGCCACCAAGGCCGCCGGGCTCATCGCGGAGGGGGTGCGGGACGGAGCGGCCGCCCGCGCTGTGCACGACTATCTGCGGACCCACCGGCGGGCAAAGGTCCAAGCCTCTCTGACTATCATCTCGGCCGACCTCGCCGAGCGGACCCTGGTGACCTCGAGGAACTCGCCGTGTCCGGTGCTCGTGGTCGGCCCCGAGGGGCAGGTTACCATCGAGGACGTCGAGGCTCTCACAATAGGCGTCCACCGCATGGTGCGCCCGGTGGTCACCCAACATCCGCTTCTCCCCTGCGGGGGCGCAGTCACCTTCACCGACGGGGTCCTCAACGCCGGGAAGCGGCTTGCGAGCGCCTTGGATCTCGACCGGCTGGTGAACCTGGTGGAGGCCAACTGGCTCGAGGGAGCCAGAGCCACCGCGCACGCCGTACTCGAAGCCGCTCTGGGCGCCTACGAGGGACCCCCAGGAGACGACGTCACAGTCGTGGTTCTCAAGATCGCCGCTGACGGCGATCGCACGGTCAGAGAGATGCATGTCACCTACCCCCTGGCAGGATTCCCCGGCGAAGGAGCCCGCTGAGGGCAAGCCCGCCCCACTCCCGCGCCTGGTTCTGATCGGCCCGTGCGCGTCGGGCAAGAGCGTCGTGAGCGCGGCCCTGCGCGCGCGGGGGATCGACGCGCGCTCGGTTGCCCAGGAGCACACGGTGATCCCCGATCTGTGGCGCCACGCGCGCCCCGACATTCTGGTCTACCTGGATGTCTCCTACGAGGTCGTGCGCCGGCGAAGGGCGGTTTCCTGGGGCCCGCAGAGGCTGGCGGCCCAGAAGGAGGCCCTGGGACCGGCCCGCCGAGTGGCCGCACTCGTCATCGACACCGACGATCTCAGCGTCGGCGAGGTGGTCAGCCGCATCCTGGAGCACCTGCACGACCATCTCACATGAGTTCGAATGCGCGTGTGATCCGGCCGCCCTCATTTGACTTTGGCTCCGGCTTGGCATAATCTGCCGCATTGTGGCCTGCGGCCGCTTCCGTTCGGCCGTGCGGGATTCTTGACAAAAACCGACACCTCAGGATGGTACTTCCTTGTCCACGCTGCGGCAGAACCTGGTGATCCTCGCGGTTGTCGCCGTGCTCCTGGCGGTCGCCGTCTTCTTCATCTACCCGCCGGGTTCCAGCACCAGGCTGGGTCTCGACCTGCAGGGAGGCCTGGCGGTCATCCTGGAAGCGCAGGACACGGCAAAGGCGCCTCGCAGCGACGAGTCTATGCAGCAGGCCATTCAGATCATCAACGACCGCACCAACCGGTTGGGTGTCACCGAGCCCGAGGTCCAGCGGCAGGGCGAGTGGAAGATCAGCGTGCAGCTGCCCGGCATTCAAAACCCGGAGGAAGCTCTCAGCATCATTGGCAAGACAGCCGTGCTGGAGTTCTACGACACGAACCAGTTTGGCACGGTGTACGCGAGCGAGGCCGACGCTCTGGCGCAAGCCGGCGTCGACTCGGCCACCAAGCTCCCTGCGACCACCCATCTCATCCATTGGCCGGCCGAATCGGGCGCCACCGACCGCTGGTACCTGGTCGACAGCGAGCCTCTGCTCACGGGTTCCGAGCTGTCCGGCGCCCAGGTAGGTTTTGACCAGAACAATCGACCCAAGGTCGACATGCAGTTCAAGAGCGCGGGAGCCGACACGTTCGCACAGGTTACCGCGAACATGGCGCAGAAGGCTCAGATAACCGGGCAGGATCAGCTGCTGGCCATCGTGCTGGACGGCATCGTGGAGTCCGCTCCCCGGGTGAGCGAGGAGATTGGTGGCGGCCGGGCCGAGATCACGGGCCGCTTCACCCTGGAGGAGGCGAAGAACCTGGCTCTCGTCCTGCAGACGGGCGCCTTGCCCGTGGATCTGGCCGTGATCGACCAGCGCAGCATCGGCGCCACGCTGGGTCAGGCTTCGCTGAACCAGGCTCTATACGCCGGTCTGGTGGGGCTCGTCCTGGTGATGGCCTTCATGCTCGTCTATTACCGGCTTCTGGGCCTGGTGGCGGACATCGCGCTGATCATCTACGGCCTCCTTCTGTGGGGGACTCTAAACGCCATCAGCGCCACCTTGACCCTCCCAGGCATCGCCGGCATCATCCTCACCCTGGGCATGGCGGTCGACGCCAACGTGATCATCTTCGCCCGCATCCGGGAAGAGGTGCAGGCCGGCAAGACCGTCCGCACGGCCATCCAGTCCGGATTCCGCAAGGCCCTCAGCGCCATCCTCGACGCCAACGTGACCACCCTCATCACCGCCGGCGTGCTCTTCTGGGCCGCGACTGGGGGCGTGCGCGGGTTCGCGTTGACCCTGGGCCTCGGAGTGCTCCTGTCCATGTTCACCGCCATCCTGGTCACCAGAGCTTTGCTCATCGTGTTTGGGGAGCTCAGGCTCCTCCGCCACAAGACTCTGCTCGGCCTGAAAGCTCGAACGGAGAAGTCGGCATGACTGTCTACCCCTTGATGCGCTACAAGCTGTACTTCGCCGCCGTCCTCGGCGCGGTGACGGTGTTCGCCTTCGTGGCCGTTTTCATTCTCGGACTCAACTTCGGTATCGAGTTCGAAGGGGGCGTGCGGGCGGAGATCAAGTTGAACGAGTCCGCTACCGCATCCGACGTGCGCCGGACCGTTGCCGACGCCGGCGTGGCCGATTCGGTGATCCAACCGGCCGGGGAGGGCGTGTTCGTGATCACGGCGGCCGAGATGACCGACGCGCAGTTCGATCAGATCGTGGCTGCCTTGAACACGGAGTTCGGAGCCGAGAAGACGGCCACGGGGATCGAGCGGGTCGGCCCGAGCTTCGGAGCCGAGACTGGACAGAAGGCCCTCATCGCCATCCTGGTCTCGATCGCGGTGATCATCATCTACATCTCGTGGCGTTTCGAGTACAAGTTCGCTTTCCCGGCCATCGTCGCCCTCGTGCACGACGTGGGGCTGACGCTGGGTGTTTACGCGGCGACCGGAAGGCTCGTGACCACGGCGACCGTGGCCGCGCTCCTCACCATCCTTGGATACTCGGTGAATGACACCATCATCGTCTTCGACCGCATCCGCGAGAACACGCTCTACATGAAGAAGGAGAGCTACGGGTCGATGGTAGACCTCTCCATCCGCCAGACCCTGGCCCGTTCCTTGAACACCGCTCTGACCACCCTCCTGCCCATCGGTGCGATCCTGCTGTTCGGCGGAGCGACCCTGAAGGATTTCGCTTTCGCCCTCTTCATCGGCATCGCCTCCGGGGGGTACTCATCGATGTTCGTGGCTTCGCCCTTGCTGGTGATGTGGAAAGAGAGGGAACCTCGCTACCGCAAGCGGGCCCTGGCCGAAAGATCCTGAGGGACACACCCGGGTTTCGCGGCCTTCCCGGGTCGGGAACAGTCTCCAACGCACACGTCGGAGAGGAGTGAGCGATGACAGAGACGTCCGAGACCACGTCGGGCGGCCCTCAATCGGGGGGGCCGGGGGGTATTCGCGAGATCATCGAGCGGACGCTGATGCTAGGTTTGGGTGCCGCCGCCCTCACCCGCGAACGCGTCCAGACCGTGGTGGACGAGTTCGTGCGCCGGGGTCAGCTGACCCGAGAGGAAGGCAAGGAGATGGTCGAATCGGTAGCCGCCCGCAGCAAGGACGAGGCCCGCTCGGCCCTCAAGCAAATCGACGCCACCTTGCAGGGCGCTTACTCGGAGGTGGGGCTGGCCACCCGGCGCGACTTCGAAGACCTGGATTTCCGGCTCAAGCAGGTGGAGCACCGCCTGACACTGCTCGAAACCCAGGCAGACGAATCTTCGCCTCCCGGCGTGGAGGGCTGAACGCGCGCGCCGCCGCACGTCACGATCACGCCCCACGGCTGCGCCGGAGGATGACCGCGTGAGCCCGCTCCGGCCCTATACCATTGTCTCGCGGGCCCGCAACCTCGAGCGGATCCGGCAGATCTCCGAGGTCGCCGTGCGGCACGGCTTCGGGTACTTCTTCGAGAGGCACAACCTGTGGCAGGTGCTCCGCCTGCGCCGGGCTCGGCCGGGCCCGCCTCCTCCGCACCTGGGGGTGCACGTGCGGCAGATGCTGGAGGAGCTAGGCCCCACCTTCGTAAAGTTCGGGCAGCTCCTGAGCACGCGGCCCGACCTCCTCCCGGCGGAGATCATCGTCGAGCTCGTGCGCCTGCAGGATGCCGTGCCGCCTTTCCCCGCGGAGACGGCCAGGGAGGTCATCCAGCAGGAGCTGGGCCGCACGGTGGAGCGGCTGTTCGAGTCCTTCGATCCGGAGCCCATCGCCGCGGCCTCCATCGGCCAGGTGCATCGTGCGGTTCTGCCCGGAGGTACGCCGGTCATCGTGAAGGTACAGAGGCCGGAGGCCGCCCGCCAGATCCAAAGGGACATCGATCTGCTCTACCAAGTGGCCGGCATGGCGCGCGACCACCTGGGGGGCCTCACGGTAGCCGACCCGCGGAACGTGGTGCAAGAGTTCGCTCGCTCCATAACCAGAGAGCTCGACTACGTGCTCGAAGGTCGCAACGCCGAGCGGTTCGCCGAGGTCTTCGCCGGCGACGCGAGCGTGGTCATCCCTCGGGTCCATTGGAGCTACTCGACCCGGCGGGTCCTCACCCTCGAGCACCTGCAGGGGCGCACGCTCAACACCTTGGATTTCGAGACCTTCGATCCGGCCGAGAGGCTGCGCTTGGCGGAGATCCTCGCCCGGGCCTGGTTCAAACAGATACTTCAGGATGGATTCTTCCACGGCGATCCACACCCGGCGAACATCCTCTACATGTCGCCCGGGCGCATAGCCCTGCTCGACTTCGGCACCGCCGGCACGCTCGCCCGTTCCGACCTGGAAGACGGCGCGTACCTCTTCCTGAGCATCATGAACCACGACATCCCGGGTGTGAAGCGCCGCCTGAAGCGGTTGGGCGTACGCTGGTCGAAGGAGAAAGACAGGGAGATGACCGAGGCCGTGGAGGACGCCTTCAACCGCTACTTCGGAGCCAGCCTGTCCCAGGTCGACCCAGGAGCGGTCATCCGCGAAGTCTTGAACATCATCTACTCTCTCCACTTGGAGCTACCCACGCGCTTCCTCCTGCTCGACAAGTCCCTGGTGACCATCGAGGGCGTCGTCTCCCGCGTATATCCCGATTTCAACGTCTTCGAGGAGGCCAAGCCCTACGCTCAGCGGCTGCTGAGGCAGCGGTTCGAGCCAAAGAATCTGGCCGACACGGTGGCTCGCACCCTGGGGACGTACCGGGAGATCTTCCGCGACTATCCCTTCCAGGTGCACGACATGCTCGACGAGCTCAGAGACGGCGAGCTCGAGATCAAGTTCGTCCACACCGGACTGGACGGCTTCATCCACAAGCTCGACATCCTCACGAACCGCCTGGTCGTGGCCCTGGTCGCCTCCGCTCTGGGAGTAGCCGGTTCCATCGTGGCGGTTTTCGTCACCGAAGGGCCGCACATCCTGGGGGTGAGCATCTGGGGGATCCCGGGCTTCGTGGTCGCCCTCTTCTTCGGCGTCTGGCTCATGTGGGCAATCGTGCGCTCGGGCCGACTGTAGAGCTCGGCTCGGAACGAAGCCCCGGCCCCCAGGCCGCCCTGGGCGGTGCGATGCGGTGTCCTCGGTCACGTCCGTAGCGCTGCGCTCTTGCCGTCCGAGAGGACCGCTATACTCTGCTCATGGATTCTTCCGCCTGGACAGCCACCCCCTTCTCGTGGGAGCTCGCCGAGCGCTTTCATCGGGAGCTGAACGTCCCCCTGGTAGTGGGGATCGTGCTGGCCGCCAGGGGCTTCCGCACCGCCGGCGAGATTCAAGCTTTCATCGACGTCGACCCCGACGTGCCCGACCCTTTCCTCTTCGCTCACATGGAGCAGGTCACGGCCCTGCTCAGGGATGCCGTGGATAGTGGGCGGCGGGTTGTCGTGCACGGCGACTACGACGTTGACGGCATCTCGGCCGCGGCCCTGATGGTGCGAGGGCTCGCCGACCTGGGCTTGGAAGCCGAGGCCTACCTGCCCAGCCGGTTCGCGCAGGGGTACGGTCTGTCGCGAACGGCCGTAGAGGAGATCGCCGCCGCCGGTGACGCCTTGCTGGTCACGGTCGATTGCGGCGTCAACTACCCGGAGGAGGTGGCGCTCGCCCGATCGCTGGGCCTCGACGTGGTGGTGACCGACCATCACCAGCTTGCCGGCCCCCGCCCGAGTGCCCGACCATCCATCCAAGTGTGGGTGACTACCCGGGCACGCATCTGTGCGGGGTGGGCCTGGCCCTCAAGGTTCTCCACGCACTGCACATCACCGGCCATGGCGATCCGCGCGACCGGGTTCCACCCGATCTGCGCGAGCATCTCGATCTGGTGGCTCTGGGCACCGTGGCCGATCTGGTGCCCCTGACGGGCGAGAACCGGGCCTACGTCACCGAAGGGCTCACCTGGCTTGCCCAGGGCCGCAAGACCGGCCTGCGTGCCCTCGTGGAGGTGGCGGGGGCCCAGGGTCGCATCGACTCCCACACCATCGGCTACCGGCTGGCTCCCCGTCTCAACGCGGCCGGCCGTCTGGACGACCCGCGCAAGCCCCTACGCCTGCTCTTGACCGACGACGAAGGCGAGGCGCTGGCCCTGGCAGAGGAGCTCGACTGCCTCAACCGGCAGCGGCGGGAGGTCGAGAGTCACATCGTGAGGCAGGCCGTCGACCTGGTCGAGGGTCTGGACGAATTGCCGGCCGCCCTGGTCTTGGCGGCCGAAAACTGGCACGAGGGGGTCATCGGCATTGTTGCCTCCCGCATGGTCGAGCGCTATCATCGGCCCACGGTATTGCTCGCCATCAAGGGTGACACGGCGAAAGGCTCCGGCCGGAGCATCCCCGCCTACGACCTCATGGCAGGACTCGAGGCGTGCAGGGATCTCCTGAGCGTGTACGGCGGCCATCACCAAGCGGCGGGCATGACTCTCCCCACCCTCGACATCGAAGCTTTCTCTGGGCGGCTTGCCGCTCATGCCGGCGCGGTCCTCAGCCCGGCCGATCTCGTTCGCCGCTACCTGCCCGACGCTCTGGTCCGCGGGGAGGAGCTCACTCTCGAGACCGCCGATTTCCTGGAGTACCTGGCCCCCTTCGGCATGGGCAACCCGCGTATCCGTCTTCTGGCCCTGGATGCCCGGCTGGAGGATGCCGCTACCACCCGCACGGGGGACCATCTGCGCTGCACCGTCGTGCTCGACGGCGTGCGCACCCGGGGCATCGGTTTCGGCATGGGGGCCGCTCTGCCGGCCCTCGTGGAGAACGACCTGCGCGCCCACGCAGGATTGCGTCTCGAGATCAGCGAGTGGCAGGGGACCAGCCGGGCCGAGGTTCAACTGCACAGTTTGTACAGTCGCCGGGGGTTGGGAGAGGAGTCACTGGGCTGCACCCAGGCCTGCCCTTATCGCGATGCCCTCGACGCGCCGGCGCCGTGCCGAAGATGCACCGGGCCCCACGGCCGCCTGAGCCGACCGCCCGCGCTGGTTGGACGTGATCTGCGCGATACCAGGGAACCTCTGGGCAACGTGGCGCAGATCCTGTCTTGCGGGGAACCGGCCGCCATCGTGGGTGACCCGATCGCGCCGCTGCTGCGCAAGGTTGCCGGGAACCTGCCGCTCCGGGAGCTCGGCGTCGTGGGTGTTGACTGCGTCAGCCGGCTGTGCTGGCGTACGCGCCTGGCCGAGCTGAGGCCGGAGGCACTGCTATTCGTCGACTGGACGGCAGCGGAGAGACGGTCGGACCTTCTGCGCCAGAAACGACACCTCATCGTGCTGGGCCCGCCGTACGAGGCCGCACACACAGGCCTCGTCGCCGAGCTGGCCGAGCATGGGCTGCGAGTGCACCTGCTCTACGGCGCCGCCGAGCGGGAAGCATCCGCGGAGAGCCTGCAGCTGACAGTGCACCCCCGATACTGGATGATGACCGTCCTGCGCGCCTGGCGCGACGGGTTCTGCGATGGGGCGATGCCCGGCGAAGTGGCCCGCCGTGCCCTGTGCGAGCACGGGGTCCTGCCGGCCGCAGAGGACTTGGAGCGGGCGGTCTCGCTGCTCCACGGGCTTGGCCTCGGCGCTGCCGCTACGGAAAACGCTACAATGAAGGCAGAAGAAAACCCAGCGTACGCCCAGGCCGTCATGGCCTATAAGGAGGCGGTCGACCTGTGTCGGAAGATCTGACCCAGCAGACCCAGAGCGCCGGCGCCTCCGCCCGCGTCGCTCACCCGCGCTTGCTCGATGACCTGTTCAGGCAGATCGTCCGCTACAACCCTACTTTCGATCGGGACCTGATCAGCCGAGCCTTCCAGGTGGCCGTTTCGCAGCACCAGAACCAGTTTCGGGCGAGCGGGGAGGACTACATTCTTCATCCTTTGGGCACGGCCACCATCTGCGCTGACCTGAGACTCGACTCCGCCACCATCGCCGCCGCCCTGCTTCACGACGTGGTGGAGGACACGTCTCTCAACATCGAAGAGGTCCGCGCCCAATTCGGCGACGAGGTCGCCCTCCTGGTCGACGGCGTGACGAAGCTGACCCAGATGAGCTTCCGCAGCGTCGAAGAGGAGCAGGCCGAGAACTACCGAAAGATGATCATCGCGATGGCCAAGGACATCCGAGTCATCCTGATCAAGCTGGCCGACCGGCTGCACAACATGCGTACCCTCTGCTATCTGGGCAAGGAGAAGCAGATCCTCAAGGCCCAGGAGACCTTGGAGATCTATGCCCCGTTGGCGCACCGCCTGGGGATCGAGTCCATCCGCTGGGAGCTCGAGGACCTGGCCTTCGCCACCCTGCACCCGCGCAAGTACGCAGAGATCCAGCAGATGGTCGCTCAACGCCGGGCGGATCGCGAGGAGTATCTGGAGGAGGCCCGCACCTACCTCAAGCGGGAGCTCGAGAAGGTCAAGATCGACGTCGACATCTCCGGACGCGCCAAGCACTTCCACTCCATCTACGACAAGATGACGCGCAAAGGCAAGGAGTTCAACGAGATCTACGACCTCACAGCCATGCGCGTCCTAGTGAACTCGGTACGCGACTGCTACGCGGCACTGGGCATCATCCACTCTCTGTGGAAGCCCTTGCCAGGGCGCTTCAAGGACTACATCGCCATGCCGAAGTTCAACATGTACCAATCGTTGCATACCACTGTCATCGGTCCCCAGGGTAAGCCGCTCGAGATTCAGATCCGTACGAGAGAGATGCACGACACGGCCGAGTACGGCATCGCCGCGCACTGGATCTACAAGGACCGGGGGGGCGCCAAGGACGGCGGCCGGCCTGAAGATCCCGACCGACTCCAGTGGCTGCGGCAGATGATGGAATGGCAGTCCGAGACCAAGGATGCCACCGAGTTCATGGAGTCGCTGCGCATTGATCTTTTCGGCGACGAGGTCTACGTCTTCACCCCCAAGGGCGAGGTGAAGAGCCTGCCCGCGGGTGCCACCCCGGTCGACTTCGCCTACGCCATCCATACCGACGTCGGCCATCGTTGCGTCGGTGCCAAGGTGAACGGCCGTATCGTGCCCCTGACCTACCGGCTGCAATCGGGCGACATCGTCGAGGTCCTCACCTCGAAATCAGCGCAGGGACCGTCACGCGACTGGCTGAACTTCGTCAAGAGCTCGTCGGCACGCAACAAGATCCGCCAGTGGTTCAAACGGGAGCGACGGGAGGATTCGGAGCATCTGGGCAAGGAAGCCCTGCTGGAAGTGTTCCGCAAGAACGGCCTGCCGGCCCAGAAGCTTATGGGCTCCGATACCTTGTCCCAGGTGATGAAGGAACTGAGTTTCCAGAAGCGTGAGGATTTCTTCGTGAGCATCGGCGCGGGCAAGACCAGCCCGCAGCAGGTGCTGACCAAGGTCATGCAGAAGCTCAACCAAGACGTGGCCGACGTGAAGCAGGACCTGCCCACGGGCACGACCTCCCTCGCCCCCAGCCACACGGTCTCCACCAGCGACCTGGGCATCAGGGTGGAAGGCATCAGCGACGTGGCCATCCGTATCCCGCAATGCTGCCGGCCGGTGCCGGGCGATGACGTGGTGGGCTACATCTCGCTGGGAAGGGGGATTACCATCCATCGTCGCGACTGTCCGAACGTGCGTTCGCTGGAGAAGAATCCGGAGCGGTTCACGCCCGTGCACTGGGACACGGCAGCTCGGGCTCCCTTCAGAGTGGAGATCCAGGTGGAGGCCTACGATCGCAGCCGGCTCCTGGAGGACATCTCGCGCACGCTGTCGGAAAGCGGGGTGAACATTCTGGCCGCCCAGATCCACACGACCGAGGACAACATGGTGCGCGACCGCTTCGTCTTCGAGGTGCCCGCAGTGGACTATCTGGAGACCGTGCTGCAGCGCATCCGGCGCATCGATACCGTGTATGACGCTTACCGCGTGATCCCGCACTGACCGGCATGGGCCGCAGGATACTGATCGTGGAGGACGATCCCGGTTTGCGTGAGCTGCTGGCCGGCGTGCTCGAGCGAGGTGAGTACGCGGTGGAGAGCGCTTCCGACGGCCTGGAGGGCCTGCGAAAGGTCACCGACCAAGCCCCGGATCTGATCCTCTCCGACGTTCTCATGCCCACCATGACCGGACTCGAGCTGTGCGCTCTGCTCAAGGACAGCCCCCATACGTCCCACATCCCCTTCATCTTCCTGACCTGTGTCGACGACCCGGTTGAGGGGTTCGACGTGGGGGCCGACGACTATCTCGTGAAGCCGTTCCGTCCCCGGGAGCTCCTCGCGCGCGTTCGGGTCGTCATCCGGCGCGCACACTCCGTTCCGCCCGAACTGGCGAGCGAGGGGCTCCGCGGCAACCTGAGCGAGCTCCTGCTCCCCGAGGTGCTGCAAGTCCTGCACAACGGTGGCGCGTCGGGATGTCTGACGGTGGTCGCCTCTGACGCTCAGCGCCGGGCCCGATTCTGGCTGGAGCAGGGGGAGCTGGTGGCCGCCCGCCTCGACGGAGCCGAAGAGGCCCAGGGGGAGGATGCCTTCTTCCTCGCCTTCGCCTGGGACGACGGCACCTTCGCCTTCGACTGCACCCATCGCGCCGAGAGCTGGACCGTGCAGGGCACCATGGAGCAGCTTCTTCTCGAGGCGACCCGCCGGCTGGACGAGGCTCAGGCAGACGAGGTCGAGTCATCAGCCGGCCCGCGCGCGCCCCAGAGTGCCGCCCCATCCGAGGTCGACTTCCAGGCTCTCGTCCTGCGAATCGACGAGATCCGCAACAGGCTCAAGCTCAAGGCATACGAGGCCCTCCAGGAAGGCCGCACCCTCGTCCACCCTGGCTGTGCCGGCGAGGTGCAGGAACCCGCTGCCGGGGTCACCTTGCCCGAGGAGCTCGACGGCCTCATCGACGAGATGCTCCGCCCGGAGTAGCCGTTCCTTGAAGGGCGGGAACATCGTCTTTGGCCCGCGGCACGTGGTGCGTGGCCTCGGTTGCCACCGGGTCTGGGGACGGAAGACCCGTCCAGACCCTCTGCTACAATTAACGCTCTGCCCTCCGCCCAATCGAGAGGTCGAAGCCAACGATGAAGATCTTGTGCGTCCCCGTGGGCCCCTTGCAGGCCAACTGCTACCTGGTCTCCGACGACCGGGGAGTCACCTGCGCCATCGATCCAGGGGGTGAGCCTGAACGCCTGGCGGGCATTCTGAACGAGCGGGGTCTCCAGCTCACGCACGTCCTCCTCACGCACGGACACATCGATCACCTGGGTGGAGCAGCCGAGCTCGCGCGGCTCACGGGCGCCCTCGTGGGGTGCGCCGACGCCACGGCGGTTCTGCTCCGCGACCCACTCAGCTTCATGCCGTTTCCCGGGTTCGGGGAGGTTCCGGGGAGAGACCCTGACCTGATTCTGGAGGAGGGGGACGTGGTAGAGGTGGGCGACCTGTCCATCGACGTGATCGAGACACCGGGGCACTCGCCCGGCTGTCTCACCTATGAGGTCGGGGGAACGCTGTTCGTTGGGGACCTGCTCTTTTATCGGTCCATCGGCCGCACCGACTTCCCGGGAGGCGATTTCGACACGCTCGTGGCCTCCGTACAGAAGCTGGTCAACCGCTATCCGCCCTCCACTCAGGTGCTGCCTGGGCATATGGAGCCGACGACGCTGGGCGACGAGGCTCGGGAAAACCCCTTCTTGAGGGGACTGAGCCCTCGTGGCTGAGAAGATCTCCGCCCCTAAGGGCACGTACGACATCCTACCCCGGGATCAGCCCGTCCGGCTCTGGGTCGAGGGACGGGCGGCCGATGTCTTCAGGCGTTACGGCTACGGCCGGCTCGACACGCCCATGTTCGAGGAGACTCGCCTGTTCGCCCGGGGGGTGGGGGAGTCCACCGACATCGTCCGCAAGGAGATGTACACCTTCCAGGACATGGGCGGCCGCAGCATGACCCTCCGACCGGAGGGCACGGCGCCGGCCGCTCGTGCCTACGTCGAGCACGGCATGCACACCTGGCCTCAGCCGGTGAAGCTTTGGTACCACTGGCCGATGTTCCGCTACGAGAGCCCGCAGTCGGGTCGGTACCGCCAGCACTGGCAGTTCGGCATCGAGGCCTTCGGCTCCGACTCGCCTGTGCTCGACGCCGAGGTCATCGGCGTGCTGGCCACCCTCTACGACGACATCGGCCTGGCTCAAGTCGAGCTGCGCCTGAACTCCATGGGCTGCCGGGAATGCCGGCCCGACTACGTCGCCCGGTTGCGCGCCTTCCTCGAGGACCGCAAGGGCGAGCTGTGCAAGGACTGTCGCGAACGCGCGACGCTCAATCCCCTGCGTACCTTCGACTGCAAGGTGGAAGGGTGCCGGGCGGTCATGGAGCAGGCGCCTCGCCTGATCGACTGGCTGTGCCCCGCCTGCGCCGAACACCACGCTGTCGTGCAGCGTCACCTCGAGCTCCAGGGCATCGCCTACCTGCCAGACCATCGGTTGGTGCGCGGCATGGACTACTATACCCGCACGACCTTCGAGTTTCAGTCGGCTGTGCTCGGAGCTCAGTCGGGTGTGGGTGGCGGGGGACGCTACGACGACCTGGTCGAGACCATCGGGGGACCGCCCACCCCGGGCGTGGGCTTCCGGAACGGGAGTAGAACGCATCCTTCTGGCATTGGAGCGTTCCCGCGAAGACCTGCCCACGGCCGGGGGACCGACCGCCTACCTAGTCGCCCTCACCGGCGAGGCCCGGGAACCGGTCTTCCTGCTGGCCCACGAGCTCCGCCGGCAGGGGGCCGCGGCGGAGCTTGACCTTCTCGGCCGGAGCGTCAAAGGGCAGATGAAGCAGGCAGGCCGCAGCGGAGCCCGCTATGCCGTCATCGTTGGCGACGACGAGTTGGCAACCGGCACCCTCACTCTGAAGGAGCTCGCGACCGGGCGGGAGAAACGCCTGCCCCGTATCGATGCTATGGCGCGGATCGTTGAAGCGGAAAAGGACGGCGGATGAGCTACAGGACACACTGGTGTGGTGACGTTGGAGATATACTGGTTGGCGAGAGGGTCCAGGTCGCGGGTTGGGTGCACCGCCGTCGCGACCATGGCGGCCTGGTCTTCGTGGACCTGCGCGACCGCACCGGCCTCCTGCAGCTCGTTTTCGATCCGGAAGCCGAGCCGAAGGCACACGAGCAGGCCCATGCGCTGCGCAACGAGTTCGTGGTCTCCGCCTCCGGCATCGTGCGTTCCCGCGGCGAGGAGCAGGTGAACCCTAACATCGCCACAGGCACCGTCGAGATCGCGATCGACGAGCTCGAAATCCTGGCGCGCGCCAAGACCCCTCCTTTCTATCCCGAGGAGCGCGTCGAGGTTGACGAGACCTTGCGCCTGAGGTACCGCTACATCGACTTACGCCGCCGGCGGATGCAGGGCAATCTGCTGCTGCGCGACCGGGTGGTGCAAGGCGTGCGTCGCTACCTGGAAGCGCGAGGCTTCGTCGAGATCGAGACCCCCATCCTGACCAAGAGCACGCCCGAGGGCGCCCGCGATTTCCTGGTACCCAGCCGGCTCCGAGCGGGGGAATTCTACGCTTTGCCGCAGTCCCCTCAGCTCTTCAAGCAACTGCTGATGGTCGCCGGCTTCGAGCGGTACTACCAGATCGCCCGGGCCTTCCGCGACGAGGACCTGCGGGCGGATCGCCAGCCGGAGCACACCCAGATCGACGTGGAGGCCAGCTTCCTCGACGAGGTCGAGATCCAGGACATCATCGAGGGCATGGTGGTCGAGGTCTTCGCTCAGACCCTCGGGATCGAGCTGGAGCGCCCGTTCCCGCGGATGAGCTACGCCGAGGCCATGCACCGGTTCGGCTCCGACAAGCCCGACGCGCGATTCGGCATGGAGATCGTCGACGTGTCCGATCTGGTGGGGGAGTCGACTTCAAGGTCTTCGCCGAGGCCCTCGCCCATGGAGGGGCCGTCCGCGGAATCCGGGTGGAGGGCGGAGGCGGCTTCTCCCGCAAGGACGTCGACGATCTGACGACTCAAGCGGCCGTCTTCGGAGCCAAAGGCGTAGCTCCCATCTGGGTCGAGGAGAACGGCGTCCGCTCACCTATCGCCAAGTTCCTGGGTGATGAGATCCTCAGCGATGTCCAGGCCCGGATGGAAGGACGGCCGGGTGATCTCCTGCTCTTCGTGGCTGACCGTCTTCCAGTCGTCGAAGCCAGCCTGGGCGCCCTGCGCCTGGCGCTCGCGGAGAAGGTCGAGCTTCCCCGCAGCGGCTGGCGCTTCCTCTGGATCGTCGATCCGCCCATGTTCGAATACGACGACAAGGAGGGCCGGCTGAAGGCCCAACATCATCCGTTCACTAAACCCCGCGTCGAGCGCCCCGAGCAGCTGCGGGAGAGGCCCCTATCTTTGGGAACCCATGCCTATGACTTGGTTCTCAACGGAGTGGAACTCGGCAGCGGGTCCATCCGTATCTCCGACCCGCTCCTCCAGGAGGCTGTGTTCCGGGTTCTCGGGTTGGGCGAGGAGGAGATTCGGGCGAAGTTCGGTTTCCTGGTGGAAGCCATGGACTACGGCATCCCGCCTCACGGCGGCATGGCACTGGGACTCGACCGTCTGGTGATGCTCATGGCGGGCGAGTCGTCGATCAGAGACGTGATCGCCTTCCCCAAGACTCAGAGCGGGTCGTGTCCAATGACCGACGCACCCTCGCCGGTCTCTGCCGATCAGCTCAGGGAGCTGAGACTCGAGATCCGATGAGGTCCGGGAGGGAGCCGGGCCGCGTTGTCGAAGGTAGGTTGGTGTGGTACTGTTGAAGCGCTCGACCTTGTGCGTGATTTGCCTCAATCTTGAGCCAACACATTTCTCTTGGGAGGTCGGCTCGATCGGGCGGCTGCACAGCTCTCCGATGGCCGCCACCCACCTGCTTACGCAGGTTCAAGAGCCTGGCGGACACGGCAAGGTGGAGCATTTCCTTTGCGCGGAGGGATATCATGGCGCGAATCCCTAAGAGCTCGTTTCTGAATGACGTTTCGCCGTCAGGCCGCGATAGGTCCGGGCGAGGCAGGGACGCAGCGAGCGCTCATAGCGGCGCTGCGGCCGCGATAGAGAACGCTGCATCGCGACGACCAGTGCGGCTGCGGCGGCCAAGGCTTCGTTTTGAAACGCGCTCAAAATGGGTTCCTGCAGTCTTCGTGGGTCTACTGGCCCTGGCGGCGCTCGCCCTGGCGGTCGGATGCGGCGGCGGCGAGGAGACGACGACCACCGTCTCGACCGTGCCTCCAATCACGCCCCCCGCGAGCGAGCAAGGTTCAGTCGATCCATTCGCTGCGATCGTCGGCACCCCGCTGCAGCCCACCAGCGATACTCCGGCCGAGGTGAAATCGGCTGTGGAGCAGCACCGGCCCGTGGTGATGGCGTTCTATGTGACCGGCGGCACTGACGACGCCAAGGTGATCGACGCGCTGAAGACCCTGCAGGGCACCTATACCGATGTGACGTTCGTATACTACGACTACAAGGCCCCCGCCACCTACGGCGACCTGTCGATACTGGTGCCGGTCGACTACCCGCCTCAGGTCATCTTCGTCGACACCAATGGTACGATCCGCCAGATCACAACCGGGTACGTCGACGAGGGAACCTTCAACCAGCTGGTGGTGAACATCCGCCAGGGATGAGGCGTCGATCTCACGCAGCAGGCTACGGGGGCCGGCGCTGCGCCGGCCCTTCGTCTTTCGAGGACGTCCATGAGCACTGAAGACACGCGATCCGGAGTTCCGGTCCCACCCCTTTCTCCCTTACGGTGATGCTGTGCGCCGGCACCTCGCCGCCCCGACAGGCGTAGGCCGGCTCGCCGACCCGAGTGGGGTAGGCAGCGCCGGCAGCGCCTCCTGCGGCGATCTGGTGCGCATCGAGATCGATGTGGACCGCGGCATCCTGAGGGAGGCGCGGTTTCAGGCTTACGGCTGTCCGGCCACCATCGCCGGGGCTTCCGAGCTCATCGGCCGGATCGAAGGCCGGCCTGTGCTGGAGGCGGCCGCTCTCTCCGAGGCATCGATCGCCCGCAGCCTGGGCCTCTCGGCGCGCAAGCGGGCCTGTTCGAACCTGGCGGTCGACGCCCTGCATGGGGCTTTGGAAGCCGCCACCGGCCGGTATCCCGCCTTGGTCCCGGAGCAGGAGCGAGGGATCGACGAACGCGGCGTGCTGGTTGGCATGAGCGGCGGAGTGGATAGTGCGACGGCTGCCCTGCGCTTGCGCGAAGCTGGCTACCGAGTGGTGGGAGTCACCTTTCGATTGTGGAGCGACCCTACCTGCGCGAGCGGGCGAGGGTGCTGCTCTCCAGAGACAATCCAATCCGCCAGACGCACGGCCCACGCCCTGGGCCTCCCGCACTTGACCGTGGACCTGGGTGCCCGCTTCGTCGAGGAAGTCGTGGACCCCTTCGTACGAGAGTATGCCGCCGGGCGCACCCCGAACCCCTGCGTACGCTGCAATGCGGGCCTGCGGTTCGCCGAGCTGGCGGGCGTGGCCGATAGATTAGGTCTGCGCTGGATCTCCACCGGTCATTACGCGCGCATGGCCGGCGTGCCCCCGCGGCTCCGACGGGGCCTCGACCAAGCAAAGGATCAGTCCTACGTGCTGGCCCAGGTGCATCCGCGACTTCTGGAGCGGGCCCGCTTCCCTCTGGGAGAGCTCACCAAGGCTCAGACCAGAGCGCTCGCTCGGGAAGCCGGTCTCGATGTCCACGATTCCGCCGAGAGCCAGGAGATCTGCTTCATCCCCGACAACGACTACCGGCGTTTCCTGCGCGAGCGGCTGGGGGAGAGGCCTGGGGCGATCGTGGACTTGGAAGGTGCGGAGATCGGACGCCACAAGGGGACCTATAACTACACAGTGGGGCAGCGTCGCGGCCTGGGTATCGCCGCCCCGGAGCCCCTGTACGTGCGCGCGACCGTTCCTTCCGAACGCGTGGTGGTGGTGGGGTCGGCCGAGGCGCTGCAAGTAGCCACCGTGGTGGCCAACGAGGTCGTGGTGCACCGTCACCCTATCCCCTACGAAGGCAGCCTCCAGCTACGCTCCTCCGGGCTGGTGGCGACAGCGCAGGTTCACTTCGACGAGTCGGAGGGCGCGGCCACCTTCGCGCTGGCCGCGCCGATGAGCGGCGTGGCTGCCGGGCAGGCTGCCGTGCTCTACGACCGCGACGCGGTCGTTCTGGCCGGTACCATCTGTGCCACAGGGAAGACTAGGTAGGAGCTCGGCTCGAAACGAAGCCCCGGCCCCCAGGCCGCCCTGGCCGGGGCGATGCGGTGTCCTCGGTCACGTCTGCGGCGGCCGGCGGGGAGAGGCCCCTATGGTATAGTTGACGAGGGTTTGTACGGTGTTCTGGCTGCCCCTGGCAGCCCTGGGGAGGACAAGGAGAGGCGAGCATGGAGTGGGATGCGGGCGCAATCATGAAGATCGCCATCGGCATTTTCTTCTTCCTGGTCGCCATCGGCCTCACGTATGCCCTGTTTCGTCTGGCCGGCTTCCTTGAGCAACTCACGACCATGCTTCACGACGTGAACCAGGAGGTCGTGCCGATCCTCACTCGGGTGCAGACAACGGTGGATGAGGTCAACTCCGAGCTTGGCAAGGTCGACGAGATCACCGGCTCCGTGGTCGCGGTCACCGACAGGATCGAGACGACTGCCGCCGCGATCCAGAGCGCCATAGGCACTCCGGTGAAGAAGATGGCCGCTTTCTCCGCTGGGGTCACCGAAGCGGTGTCGACCTTCATCTCGCAACGCCGCAAGGAGGCGTGATGGGCAAGATCCGTTTCGGTTTCACAACGGTGGTCGGCGCCACCGTCGGGGCGGCCGCATATCTTGCACTCAAGATATCCCGCGAGACGGGCAAAGGGTTCGTCGAAGCGCTCTCCGAGGTGCCGGCTGAGGCCGAACGCTACTGGGAAGAGGTTCGTGCCCGGGGGTGGAGGCCTTCGCGGCCGGCCGCGAAGCTGCTTCCCAGAAGCAGGCGGAGGTCGAGGAACGACTACGCGGCCGGGACTGACAGACGGCGGTGGCGAAGCCAAAGATGGAGCGTTCGCGATGGATACCGTGAGCTTGCGGGTCCCCCGCGAGGCTGGGTTTCTGTCGTTGCTGCACCTGGTGTTGGGCGGAATCGGCCTGCGTCACAACCTGTCTTTCGACGCCCTCGACGATCTTCAGCTGGCCGTGGACAGCATCCTGGCGGAAGACTCGGAGACTCTTGACGACCTCTCCATGGGCGTAGGCATTGGAGCGGATAGTCTCCTCATCACCCTCGAGCCCCTGCGCGACCGTGACTTGAGGTCCACTCTCGAGCATGGCCAGGTGCCGGCAGGCGCCGAGTCGCGTTGCATCGACGTGTGCATCCTACTCCGATCTCTGGTCGACGGCTATTCGGTGAGCGAGCTAGAGGACGGCGCTTACAGGGTCGAGCTGCGCAAGCGGGCGGGGTGACAAGCATGATCCACGAAGGATCGGAGAACCGCCAGGCTTCCGACGACTACGGTGTGCGCCTCTCAGATATCTCGGAGCGCGATCTCTTGCACCGCATCCACGACGAGGGTGACCAAGCCGCCCGCGAAGAGCTGATCACCCGCTACCTCCCCTTGGTGCGGAGCCTGGCCCGCCGATTCTCGTCACGCGGCCAGTCCATCGACGACCTGGTCCAAGTGGGCTCGATCGGCCTGATCAAGGCGATCGATCGTTTCGACACCTCCCGGGGAGTGGAGCTCTCGACCTACGCCACGCCGACGATCCTGGGGGAGATCAAACGCTACTTCCGTGACAAGGGTTGGGCGGTCAAGGTGCCTCGCGCCCTGCAGGATCTCAACATCCGCCTGAACAAGGTCATCGAACAGCTCACGGTCGAGCTGAACCGCTCGCCCACGATCTCCGAAATGGCGGTCGCCTGCGACGTTAGCGAGGAGGAGGTGCTGGAAGCCCTGGAAAGCGGCCGGGCCTACAACTCGCTCTCCATCTACTCGAGCGGGGCCTCGGAGGACGAGGACTCCCTGGAGCTTCTCGACTATTTGGGCAAGGATGAGGAGGAGTACGAGCTCGTCGAACAGCGGCGCTACCTGGCGCCGGCCATGAACCGGCTCGATGAGCGCGAGCGTTTGATCCTACACCTCCGGTTCTTCGAGGGCATGACCCAGACGCAGATCGCCGCGCGGGTGGGCATCTCGCAAATGCATGTCTCCCGGCTGATCCGTAAGTCCATCGAGGTCCTTCGCCAGCACATGGTCGAGGAGGAGAAGCTCTCCGCCGGCAGTTGACGCGGGGCCGCCTGCCGCGGTCACGATGGGGCCATACCGAACAAGGGGTTACTGCGTGAACACACACGAACTGCGGAAGTCGTTCCTCGATTTCTTCGTCGAGAACGGGCACACTCTCATGCCCAGCGCCTCTCTCGTGCCTTACCGCGACCCCTCGGTGCTTCTCACCACCGCCGGCATGCAGCCCTTCAAGCCCTACTTCCTGGGCATGGCCGAGCCGCCCGCCCGCCGTCTGACCAGTGTACAGAAGTGCTTCCGCACCACCGACATCGATCGGGTGGGCTTCACCGCGCGGCACTGCACCTTCTTCGAGATGCTGGGCAACTTCTCCGTGGGTGACTACTTCAAGGAACGAGCCATAGGCTTCGCCTACACGTTCTCGACGGAGCGTCTGGGCCTCGATCCGCAGCGCCTCTGGGTCTCGGTGTTCGAAGGCGACGATCAGGTCGAGGCCGACGAGGAAGCCATTGGCTACTGGACCGCCGCCGGTGTGCCCATGGAGCGGATGGTGCGGCTTCCCCGCAGCGACAACTTCTGGGGACCGCCAGGACCGACCGGGCCGTGCGGCCCCTGCTCCGAGCTTTACTACGACCGCGGTCCGGAGTACGGCTGCGTGGAGCCCGACTGCAGGCCCGGCTGCGACTGCGACCGTTTCCTCGAGTACTGGAACCTGGTCTTCATGCAGTACAACATGGACGAGCGGCACGAACTCACGCCGCTACCCTCCAAGAACATCGATACTGGCATGGGTCTGGAGCGCATTGCCGCCCTCATGCAGGACGTGAGCTCGGTCTTTCTCACCGACGCCTTCTATCCCCTCATCCAGCTGGGCGAGGAGGTCTCGGGACGGACATTCGGCCAGGACCAGAAAACCGACATCGCCTTGCGCGTGCTGGCCGACCACGCCCGGGCCATGACCTTCCTGGTGGCTGACGGCGTCCTCCCCGGCAACGAGGGCCGCGGCTACGTCCTGCGCCGCGTCATCCGGCGGGCCGCGCGCTTCAGCCGGAGCATCGCCATGGAGCCTCCCTTCCTGGTGCGCTTCGCCGAGCGCACGATCGAGATGCTGGGGGACGCGTACCCGGAGCTATCCGAGCGCCGCGAGAGCGTCCTGCGCGTGGTCGACTCCGAGGAGGAACGCTTCAACCGCACCCTCGATCAGGGTCTCGTGCTGTTGGAGCATGAGGTGGAAAAGGCGCTCGAGGCCGGCGCCGCCGCTCTACCCGGCGCGGCCGCCTTCATGCTCCACGACACGTATGGCTTTCCTGTCGAGGTCACTCGGGAGATCGTGGAGGAGAAGGGACTGGGTCTGGACATGGAGGGGTTCGAGACCGCCATGGAGGAGCAGCGAGCGCGGGCGCGCAGCGCTGCCGGGCGCGATACCAAGGCGGTGGCCATCCAGGCTTTTGCGCGGGAGTCCGATCATCCCACCGAATTCGTCGGCTATGAGAAGGACGAGGTCTTCACCGTCGTGGACAAGCTGGAACCTCTCGATGGCCACGAGGTGCTCTTGGCGCTGCGTGAGAGTCCGTTCTACGCCGAGGGGGGCGGGCAAGCGGCCGACATTGGCTGGGTGGAAACGGATACCGGTCGCGCCGAGATCCTCGACGTGCAGCAACAAGGGAGCGTGCAGGTTCTCACCGCCCGGGTCGTCAAGGGCCATCTCCAGGCCGGCACCCGGGCCAAGGCGGTGATCTCCACGGTCCACCGCCACTCGGTCGCGGCAAACCACACCGGCACCCATCTTCTTCACTACGCCCTGCGCTCGGCCCTGGGTAGGGATGCCACGCAGGCCGGCTCGGCCGTGCGGGCCGACAAGTTCCGCTTCGATTTCGCGTACCACGAACCTCTGGGTCCGGAGCGACTGGCTGAGCTGGAGGAGACCGTCAATAGAAAGATCGTCGAGGACCACCCCGTGCGGGCCTTCACCACGAGCTACGAGCACGCCCGTGATATGGGGGCAGTAGCCCTCTTCGGAGAGAAGTACGGGGACTACGTGAGGGTCGTGGAGGTCGACGACTTCAGCCGCGAGCTCTGCGGGGGCACCCACGTCAGCCGCACGAGCGAGATAGGCGCCTTCAAGATTCTCTCCGAGGGGAGCGTGGGAGCCAACGTTCGCCGCATTGAGGCGGTCACCGGTCGCAAGGCGGTGGAGTACTACCGCGAACGTGACCGGCTGGTTTCAAGGGCAGCTGCTCTCCTGGGGGCCCAGGAGAACGCCTTTTTGCCAGCGATCGAGAAGGTCCGGAGACAGCTGTCCGACCTACAAGCCGAGGTGGCCGAACTGCGTTCGGGCAAAGCCGCCGACATCGTCGGGACTCTGGCGGCTCAGGCCCGGGAGCTCGAGGGCGGTAGGTTGCTCGTGGCTCAGGTCGAGGCTCGGGACGCCGAGCAACTCGTCGATCTCACCGATCAACTGCGCGACCGGCTGGCTCCCGCCGTCGTCGTGCTGAGCGCGGTCACCGACGGTAAGAGTCTGCTGGTCACGAACGTCAGCAAGGAGATCGAGGCCGTGCGGGCCGGTGATCTCGTGAAACAAGCCGTGAAGATCATGGGGGGCGGGGGCGGGGGCGGTCCTACCCTCGGACGAGGCGGCGGCGGCGATCCGCAGAAGCTGGCGGCCGCGCTGGAGGATCTGGAAGCCACCCTGGTCGCCACCCTGGGCGGATGACCGGGACGGCGGACCCGGGACGGCGTATCCTGGGCGTGGACCCCGGCTCGATACGTACCGGCTTGGCCCTCTCCGATCCGCTGCACATCACCTGCAGTCCGCTGGAGGTGATCACCGAGGCGGAGACGCAGCGACTGATCGAGCGCATCCTCCAGGTAGCCGAGGCGCATGATGTAACCGAGATCGTGGTTGGCCTCCCCGTCCCCCTGAGCGGCGGTACGAACGCTCAGCTCGAATCGGTGCAGCGGTTTGCCGCCGAACTGGCGCACCGCACCTCCATCCTGGTGACCACCTGGGACGAGCGTTTCACCTCCAAGCTGGCTGAGCGGGGGCGCAAGGATAGGAGTCCGGCGGACGCCGTGGCCGCCTGTCACATGCTTCAAAGCTACCTCGACGCGGCCCATCTGCGCCGCACTCGCAACGACACTCCGCCCGAGGCCTCGGCGTGACACGCCGGCACCGATTGACCCGGCGGGGGCGGCGCCTGCTGGTGGTGACCGGTTTCGCCATCTTCGTGGCCGCCATCGCCGGGATCGTGCTGACCTACACGTGGCACGGCGGCGACCGAGATCCCCAACCTCCCACCGCCCCCGGGGAGGTGCGTCGCGTGCAGATCCCCCCGCAACTTGCCGCTCAGGACGTGGCGAAGATCCTGGAGCGGGAAGGCATCATCGGTTCGACCTCTGGCTTCTTGTTGCAGGTGCGCTTGGAGGGAGCAGACGACTCGCTGCGCCCGGGTGCGTACGACTTTCGGGTGGGGCAGGAGTACGGGGAGATCATCGCTCAGCTGCAACAGGGAGGAGCGTCCAGCACCGTCAAGCTAACCATCCCCGAAGGTCTCTCCGTTGACCAGACAGGGGAACGCCTCGACTCCGGCAAGACAATCAAGGGTTCGGATTACCTTGAACTGGCGGCCGCTCCCGCCCGCTTCCAGCTCCCGTCCGTTGGGGGCGAGCAACCGGATGTCACGGATCTCGAAGGACTTTTGTTCCCGAGTACGTATTTTCTCGGGGAAGATGATGGGGCCGCCGAGCTCATCCGTCTCCAGCTGGAGGCTTTCGCGAGCAAGACCGCCGCTCTGCCTTGGGCCAACACCAAGAACCTGGGAGTCTCGCCGTATCAGGTGGTGGTTGTGGCCTCCCTCATCGAGAAGGAAGCCCGGGTGGCAGAGGAGCGGCCTCGAGTGGCGGCCGTGATCTACAATCGGATGAAGAAGAAGATGCCCCTCGGCATCGACGCCACCGTCCGCTTCGCCCTCAAGAAATGGACGGGCGCTCTCACGAAGAGTGACCTAGAGGTCGACTCTCCGTATAACACACGTAGGTACGAAGGGCTCCCACCGGGGCCGATTGCAAGTCCCGGCCTGGCGGCCTTGAAGGCGGCACTGGAGCCGGAGAAGGTCGACTTTCTGTACTACGTGCTCATCGACGAGGCCGGGCACCATTTCTTCACAAGCTCCTACGCCGAGTTCCTGGAGGCGAAGGAGCGGGCCCCTGGGGACTGAGCGGTTCCTGCGCTCCGCCGGTCTCCACCCAAGGGCGTATGGTGGAGACGCAGACCGACCGGTAGGTTGAATGCGCTACAGATCGCGGCAGGAGCGGAAGGAACGATGGACGTACGAGAACAGCTCACCTCGTGCACCCGTTTGGTGGCCATCTTGGGACACCCGGTGCGGCACTCACGGTCCCCGGCGCTGCACAACGCCGCCTTCGCGGCCCAGGGGCTGGATATGGTCTATCTGGCGTTCGACGTGCCCGGGGAGCAGCTCACCGCAGCCGTGGCCGGGCTCAAGGCGCTGGGTGTGGTGGGGGCCAACATCACCGTGCCGCACAAGGAGACCGTGGTTCCCTTGCTCGACACCTTGGATTCCACAGCCCAGAAAGTAGGCGCTGTCAATACCGTGGTCTATCGTGATGGCGCTCTCGTCGGGTACAACACCGACGTCTACGGCTTCCTCATGGCGCTGCAGCGCGGGTGGGGGAGGGGGCCTCGCGACGCCACCTGTCTGGTACTGGGTGCCGGAGGGGCCGCCCGAGCGGTGGTGGCCGGGCTGCTGGCCGAGAATGCGGCCCAGGTGCTCGTCTACAATCGCACCCTTGCCCGGGCCCGCGACCTATGTACGGCCGCAGCCGCGTGGGGGACCACCCCGTGCCGCGTGGTCACCGACAATGACCTGCCCGCGCTGGCCGATCGCGTGGACCTCATCGTCAACTGCACCGCGATCGGTCTGGAGGAGGGGGTCAAGGTCTCGCCCGTACCTGTCGATATCCTGAGGGGACACCACATGGTCCTGGATCTCGTTTACGGGAGGGAACCTACGACCTTGCTTCAAGCGGCCCGACAAAGAGGGTGCACCGTCATGGACGGCCTGGAGATGCTCGTTCAGCAGGCTGCCCGCGCTTTCGAGATCTGGACGGATCGCGCCGCCCCGATCGAACTCATGCGTGAAACGGTGATGAGCGTCTGATGCAGATGCCCAAGGAAGAGATCCCGCGGAAACGAGTGACCAAGAAGCGCACGGGGGAGATCCTCGTGGAGATCGGGTTGCTCACACCCCACCAGCTCGAGGAGGCCCTCGAGGAGCAGAAGACCAGCCATCACCGGATCGGCGAGATCCTGGTGTCCAAAGGCTGGATCACCAATGCCGAATTGACCCAGGCGCTGGCCCACCGTCTGAACGTGACATTCCTCGACCTGGCTGAGACCAAGGTCGACGCTTCGGCGGCCGACCTCATCAGTGAGAAAGACGCCCGCCGATACGCGGCTATCCCGGTCAAGTACGTGGACGACCACACCCTCTTGGTGGCCATGGTCGATCCGGCGAACATCTTCGCTGTTGACGACCTGCGCATTCTGACCGGTTACGACATCGAGCCCGCCATCGCCACCGAGGAAGACATATTCAACCAGATCACCAAGATGCGCCGCCTCGACGACAAGGTGGCAGCCAATCTCGAAGAGCACGTCGACTCGGGCGAGATCAGCGCCGATGAAGTCCGCGACATCCGCGAGCAGATCGACGAAGCGCCTATCGTCAAGCTTGTGAACAGCATCCTGGCTCAGGCCGTCGACGATGGCGCCTCCGACATCCACTTCGAGCCCCAGGCCAAGGAACTCGTCGTCCGCTTCCGCAACGACGGCGTGCTGCATGAGATCATGTCGGTCCCCCGGCGGATGCAGTCGGGCGTCCTCTCCCGGCTCAAGATCATGGCCGACCTCGACATCGCCGAGCGCCGGATCCCGCAAGACGGCCGCATCGGTCTCATGGTGGGGGGAAAGCCCATCGATATGCGGGTCGCGTCGCTGCCCACCGTCTACGGCGAGAAGATTGTCATACGTCTGCTCGACCGCTCGAACGTCATGCTCAAGCTCGAGGACCTCGGCTTCTCGGCTAAGGCCCTGCTGCGCTACAGCAAGTCCTTCAACAAGCCTTACGGCGCCATCCTGGTGACGGGACCCACGGGTTCGGGCAAGTCGACCACGCTCTACGCCACGTTGAACATCCTGAACAGCCCTGAGAAGAACATCATCACGGTGGAGGACCCGGTGGAGTACCGGCTGGCCGGAATCAACCAGGTGCAGACCAACTCCAAGGCCGGACTCACCTTCGCCACCGGCCTCAAGTCCATCCTGCGCTGTGACCCTGACATCGTCATGATAGGTGAGATCCGCGACAGAGACACGGCTCAGATCGCCATCGAGTCCGCCCTCACCGGCCACCTCGTGCTTTCGACTCTGCATACCAACGACGCGCCTGGTGCCCTCTCCCGACTCACCGAGATGGGCATCGAACCTTTCCTCACGGCCTCGGCTGTCGACTGCGTGCTCGCTCAGCGGCTTGCCCGGAAGCTGTGTGAGGCCTGCAAGGAGCCCTACAAGCCCACCCAAGAGATGCTCAAGCGCAACGACTTCCCCATGGAGGCGGTGGAGGACTGGGAGAACGTGACCCTTCACAAACCGAAGGGCTGCCCGCGTTGCAACGGCACCGGCTACAAGGGACGGCTTGGCATCTACGAGGTCATGCTCGTCACCGAGGCCATCGAACGGCTCACGGTGGAACGCAAGAGCGCGGATGAGCTTGGCCGGGTGGCTCAGGCCGAGGGCATGAAGTGCCTTCGCGAGGACGGCATCGACAAGGTCCTCGAAGGACGCACCAGCATCGAGGAGATCGCTCGGGTGATCGTATGAGTGTGACCGGCGGGAGCGGAAAGACGTGCGCGCCGCCTGTGCGGTGGACATGGCAGGGAGGTTGACGTGGAGCTGGTAGACATCCTGGTCGAGGTTCTCGATACACATGCCTCGGACCTGCACCTGGCGGTCGGAGTGCCACCGGCCATTCGGGTGAACGGCAAGCTGACCCACCTGGATTACCCGCGCCTGATGCCCAATGACGTACGGGACCTGATCTACAGCATCCTGACCCAGGATCAGAGACAGAAGCTCGAGACCGATTGGGAGATCGATTTCTCCTACTCGGTGCCGGGGCGGGCACGCTTTCGGGTCAACACGTTCTTCCAGCGCAACAGCCTGGGCGCCGCCTTTCGGCTCATCCCGGTGGATATCCTGAACATCGACGAGCTTGGCCTGCCCAAGGTGATGCACTCCTTTGCCCAGAGACCACGCGGATTCATCCTCATCACCGGCCCGACGGGATCGGGCAAGTCGACCACGCTGGCCGCCATCATCGATGAGATCAATGAGACTCGTGAAGAGCACATCATGACCATCGAGGACCCCATCGAGTTCCTGCACCGCCACAAGAAGTGCATCGTCAACCAGCGAGAGGTGGGGGCCGACACCAAGTCGTTCAACCGAGCCCTGAAATCCGTGCTGCGCCAGGACCCAGACGTGATCCTGGTGGGCGAGATGCGCGACCTGGAGACGATCCAGACGGCTCTGACGGCCGCGGAAACGGGACACCTGGTCTTTGCCACTCTCCATACCCAAGACTGCCCCCAGACCATCGACCGGATGATCGATGTCTTCCCGCCGCACCAGCAGGAGCAGATCCGGGTGCAGATCGCATCGGCCATCCAGGGCATCGTGACCCAGCAACTGCTGCCGCGTCGCGACGGGCGGGGGCGATGCGTGGCCACCGAGATCCTCATCCCCACGCCTGCCGTGCGCAACCTCATCCGCGAGGGCAAGACGCATCAGATCTACACCGTCATGCAGACAGGCACGAAGCACGGCATGCAGACCATGGACACCTCCCTGGCCGACCTCGTGCGCCGCAACATGATTACCAAGGAGCTCGCGGAACGGCGCTCCTCCAACCCGGAGGACCTGAACCGCCTGCTCATCAGCGGGGCCGCGTGATCTCGGCTGACGCGGTCCAGACTTGAAAGGAAGTCAAAGTGGCCACCTATACGTACACCGCGAGACTTGAGCGAGGGGCCCCCGTTACCGGCACCGTGGCGGGTGACTCGAAGGCGGCCGCGGCGGCTGAGTTGCGGCGCAAGGGACTCACCGTCCTGGCCCTTGACGAGAAGAAGGGGCTGGGAGATCTCAACGAACTGCTCGAAGGACTCACCAAGGTCAAGCTTCACGACAAGGTGGTGTTCTCCCGGCAGTTCGCCACCATGATCAACGCCGGCCTGGCTCTTCTACGCGCCCTCTTCATCCTGGAGGAGCAGACCCAGAACCCCCGGTTCCGCAAGATCATCACGGCGGTCCGTCAGGACGTCGAGGCCGGCATGCCGCTCTCCGACGCCATCGAGAAGCACCCGGCCGCGTTCGACAGGCTCTACGTGTCAATGGTGCGCGCCGGGGAGATAGGCGGTGTGCTCGATCAGACCCTGGAGCGACTGGCCACCCAACTCGAGAAGGACGACAGCCTGCGGCGCTCCGTCAAGTCGGCCATGACCTACCCGATCCTGATCGGGGTCTTCGCCCTGCTCGTGCTCTTCGGACTCATCGTCTTCGTGATCCCGATCTTCGCCGGCATGTACAACGACCTGGGTGGGCAGCTTCCCTTGCTCACCAGGATCATGGTGGGAGCGAGCGACTTCATGCGCTCCTTCTGGTTCATCGTGGTCCCGGCCTTCTTCCTCTTCATATACGGCCTGCGGCGGCTCAGGCGTACTCCACAGGGTACGGCGGCCTGGGACCGAGCCAAGCTGCGCCTCCCCATGAAGCTCGGTCCGATCATCCAGAAGATCGCGGTGGCCCGTTTCAGCCGCACCCTGGCTACGCTGGTCAGCTCGGGAGTACCCATTCTGCAGGCCATCGAGATCACCGGAAAGACGTCGGGGAACACGGTCATCGAGAACGCCATGAACGAGGTGCGGGAGCAGATCAAAGGAGGCGAGTCCATCGCCCGGCCGCTGGAGAAGGTTCCGGTTTTCCCTCCCATGGTGACCCAGATGATCGCCATCGGGGAAGAAACAGGTGCCCTCGACACCATGCTCCACAAGGTGGCGGACTTCTACGAAGATGAGGTCGATGCGGCCATCAAGTCGCTCACCTCGATCCTGGAACCGATCATGATGATCTTCATCGGCGGTATCGTCGGCCTCGTGGTGGTCTCCATGTACCTTCCGATCTTCAACCTGTTCCAGCTGGTGCAGTAGCGCATCATGGACGCGGGCGACGGGGCGCACCCCGAGACCGGTCCGCGACCGGCGAGCCGGCCGGACGCGGCCGAGACCGAAAGGGCAGTCGAGGAGGACAACGAAAGCCTCGTTGCCCGCTACCAGCAGGGCCTCTGCGTGGAGTGCCTGGATGCGCTCATGCAACGCAATGAGGGTCTCCTGCACCACATTCTCAAGCGATTCTCTTACGCACAGGAGCCGTACGAGGATCTGTTCCAGGTCGCCCGTCTGGGCGTGATCAAGGCGGCGCAACGCTTCGATCCTGCGAAGGGCAACGCCTTTACCACGTACGCCGTGGCGGTGGCCGACGGCGAGGTGCGCCACTACTTGCGTGACTCCCTACTTGTGCGGCAGCCTCGATGGGCCCGGGCCCTCTACAAGAAGATACGGGACACACAAAGTGACTTCTATCACAAGCACCACCGATCGCCGACCGTCTCTGAGCTCGCCAACCTGGTGAATGTGCAAGAGGAAGGGATCCTGGAGATCATTCGCGCCACCGGGGCGACCGCCCTTCATTCCCTGGACGAGCCCTTCGACGAGCAGCCGTCAACTCAGCCCGACCGGGCGCTCATGCGCTCGCTGCGTCAAGAGACGTTCTCGCTGCCGATCGAGGATCGTGTGCTGCTCTATGAAGCGGTCTCGGCTCTTTCCGAGATGCACCGGAAGATCATCTACTTACTGTTCTTTCGTGACTTCACCCAGCAGGAAGTGGCCAACGAGATGGGTCTGACCCAGAGAACTGTGTCCCGTGAGCAGAGCAAGGCGCTTGACCGCCTCAAGGCGGTCCTGAGCAAGAAGATCCTCTAGCGTGCCGTCACCTCCCGCCGGTCTTCGCTGCAACGCACGATAATATGCATTATGTCAAGTGCGAGAAGACCGCGGCCGCCGGAGGCTTCCTGGGTTCGCTCTTGGCAGACAGCCCTCCGCCCTGTACAGTAACCACAAGCGTCGAAAGGAGGTGGTCCAGATAGACAGTTCGCCTTGTGGGCGTAGCGACACCAGGACCGGGGGTGGCATCCGCCTATAGTCGCTGGCTACCCGACGGACGCCGCTGGCGGCGCTCCCGGGGGTCGCATACGCCTGATATGTACGCGAAGGCCGCCCCCAGGGCGGCCTTCGCCGTTCTACGCCCCAGAGACACTTCGCCACCAGGGTGCACTGGGTGCGGGCGAGGCACGGACGCAGGGAGCGCGCGTAGCAGAGCTACGGACGTGATCGAGGACACCGCATCGCACCGCCCAGGGCGGCCGCGGCGGCCAAGGCTTCCTTTTGAAACGAGCTCCTATCGGCCCGCGGCGGCCTCAATATTTAATCAGGCTGCCAACGTCGTAGCCCCCGAGCCTGCTGCGGCCCTTCAAGAACTCCAACTCGATGACGAAGATCAGGCCCACCACTACGCCGCCCGCCGCCTCGACCAGCTTGACCTTGGCGTCGGCCGTGCCGCCCGTGGCCAGCAGGTCGTCATGAATGATCACTCGCTGGCCCGGCTTGATCGCATCGACGTGCATCTCCAGCGAGTCGACTCCGTACTCGAGCTGGTACTCGGCCCGAGCCGTCTGCCAGGGAAGCTTGCCCGGCTTGCGGGCGGCCACGAACCCTGCGCCCAGTGCGTAGGCCAGGGCCGCCCCCAGAATAAAGCCCCGGGCCTCCGCGCCCAGAACCACGTTAGGCTTGCGCGGGGAGCCAAACTCCACCAGTTGATCGACCGTGTAGCGCAGGGCCAGCGGGTCCTGAAGAAGCGGCATGATGTCTTTGAAGACGATGCCCTCCTTGGGGAAATCGGGCACATCCCTGACGAACGTTCGCAGATCCATTTCTCACCTGATGCTGTCGTCGTTTCCGTGATGAGGGGCCGCTGCATGGCCCCCCGGGCGATGCCGGCCGCTAGCCCACAAGCCGGCGCAACTCTTTGTACAGCAAGAGATCGAGCAGGCGGGCCAGCAAGGAGCCCAGCGCCTGCAACGTCTTCTCGGCCTCGGCCCGTCTCTCCTCGTGAGACGAGCGCAGCGTCGGCGCCACGATTTGCTGGACCATGGCTGCTTCGCGCTCGGCCGAGGATCGCAACAGTCGCAGATTGCGGGGCTCGACGCCGTAGCGAGCCAGTAGATCGCAGATGCGGGTGATCTCCACGTCGGTCTCGCTGAGGGTGGGCCCCACCTCGGTGGCCGAGCCCTTCTCGACGAGACCGAACTCAGCGAGCCGCCGCAGGAAGTCACCGCCAACGCCGGTCAGATCCTGAACCTCGTCCCAGGCGTACAGAGCTTCCTCGCGGTGAAGGATGTCGGGCGCGTCGAGGGGCGAGGCGGTCACCAGAGCCCGGCCCACCGTCGAGGCGGTGCCCTGGCTCATCCTCTCGCGGATCACTTCCAAGGGCAGGAACTCGTCTCGCTGCAGGTGCAGGATGGTCCTGAGTCGCTGGACCTCACTCCTGGAGTACTTGCGGTAGCCTCCGGGAGTACGTTGGGGGGCTATGAGATCCCGGTCTTCCAAGTAGCGCACCTTGCTGATGCTGAGATCCTCGAACTCCGGCCGTAACAAGTCCACCACCTGACCGATGGTGAGCAGGCCGTCGGAGCCGGTCCTCTCCCCCGCCTCAACGCCCCGCGCAGCGGAGGCCCCACTTCCGGCCGGCCGCAGCGGATCGGTCATGACCGCATCACTCCTCCAGAGGCTCCAGATACGCTAGCTTGAACTTGCCGATCTGCACCTCGTCCCCATCGCTGAGATGGTGGCGTTCGACCCGGCGGCGGTTCACATAGGTCCCGTTCAGGCTGTTCAGGTCTTCGACCACAAAGCCCGTGGCGTCCCTGATCACCCGGGCGTGGTGCCGGGAGACCGTTACGTCGTCGAGAAAGAGATGGCTCTCCGGGTTGCGGCCGATGGTCAACAGGTCCGCGTCCAGAGGAATCTCCTCGCCCTCGCGGCCCCCGCCGGCACGGATGAGAAGGGTGGGGATGAAACGCGGTGCCTCCACGCGCGGCCCCGCAGCTGCGGCCTCCTCAGTGGACGCGGGAGCGTAGGTGACCGTCGTCTCCGCCGGGTCGGCGTGAACCAGGCGGCTACCGCAGCGGCTGCAGAAGTTGGCGTCCACATGGTTCTCGAAGCCGCACTTGGCGCAGACGATCATGCGTCGTCCCTTCCGGGAAGGCCTGTCAGCCGGCGGTAGTCCTCGAATTCAGCGGCGATCTCGTCTTCGATCTTGCGGATGGTCTCGGGGTTCTCGAGAAGCCGGGCGCGATCGTCCGCGTCGGTATTGTTGCGCACGTACGGATCGTTCAAGACGTCGTCGAAGTCTCGGCCTTTCTGAAGCTCTGTCACCAGGTACCGCACGACCCGCTCCTCACGCACGCCTTCCGAGAGATCCTGGAAAAGGGCCTGCACTCCCCGCACTACACGATCGATCCTCTCACCCATGACGACCCCTTTTCCGCTCTACTCCTGCTCTTCCGCCGGGAGCCCACGCGAACTCAAGATCGCGCTCAGCCTCTCCACGTCTCCTTCCCCGAACAGACTCTGCCCTGAACCATGCTTGTCGCGGAGCCGGCGGACCATCTCGGCCCTTAGGATGTCGAGCTTGGCATGGATAATGCGTCGCTTCTTTGAGATCTCGTGCTCCTCCACCCGCAAGGAGTCGGCGAGCGCTTTCAGCTCGTTGTCGGTGTAGGATTGGATGTCGACCAGAAGATCGAACGAAGTGTCATGATGCCCGTCCATGATGCCAGTATATCCCCCTCGGGTTGAACCTTCAACCTCAACTAGAGGTATGTTTCGATTATCCCATCAAAACCATGAGAGCAGGCCCGACGAGCCTGCTCTCATGGTCAACTCGAGGTTGTGGGCAGCGAAGGACTAGTCCTCCTCCCCCGCCACCATCTCCTCGTAGTCTTCCGCCGACATGAGGTCGTCGATCTCGGAGGGATCGCTGAGCTTCACCTTGATCAGCCAGCCGTTCTCGTACGGGCTCTCGTTGATGGTCTCAGGAGCGTCGATGACCTCCTCGTTGACCTCGACGATGGCCCCACTGAGGGGAGCGTAGACGTCCGAGACGGCCTTCACCGACTCGACCTCAGCGTACGAAGCACCTGCCGACACCTCGGTGCCCACTTCAGGGAGCTCGATGTAGACGATGTCACCGAGGGACTCCTGTGCATAGTCCGTGATGCCGAAGACGGCGACCTCGCCCTCGATCCGCGCCCAGTCATGCTCCTTGTGGTACTTCAGACTCTTGGGATTCACGTCCGCTCCTTTCTCGCCAGGCGTGGCTGGCAGTCACTATAGCACAGGGTCTACTGCCCTCATTCGGGCCCGTGGGCTCTCAACTTCCCTCGTGTGCGCAGCCGTAATGCGCCTCCAGCAGCAGCCCTTCGACGCTACGTGTGATGGTGGTGGGGAAGCCGGCCGTTTCCTCGTCGCGGCCGCCATGGAAGGTAAAAAGTCCGCTCGAGATGTGCAGCATCTCGAAGAAGGCCGGTTCACCTTCCGCCCCGCCTTCCATCGCCGCATGTGTGAGCCGTCCGTCGCTGAGCACGAGCACCCCACCTGGAGTCAGACCCCGGTCGAGCATCAGTACGCCCGATTTCTTGCCCATGACCAGGACCTGCAGCAACTCCGCCAGCCCGAACTCCTCCAGATCGCCCGACAGACCCACCGTGCTCTTCTCCTCCCCTCGACGGCCGGACGGATTCTACCAACCCCCGTCCGCCCTGGAAAGCCCCTGGGCGTCCATGGCGCGGGGCGATGTCGCTTTGTTATACTTCGCGGTACGCCTCGGGCTTACTGCAGCGCTAGGAGGGCATCTTGGCTCGTCGGAAGGGGCTCGTGATCAGTGACCGCCAGATGCGGCTGGTCGACGAGATCCTGAACAAGCTCCGAGAGGTGAGCGGCTCGCGCTTCATCGCCCTCGTCTCCACGAGCGGGCAACCGATCACCACCTCGGCGGCTGAGGAACATCCCGATACGTTGTCGCTGGCCTCGCTCGCCGCGGGTTCTTTCGCTGCCACCCAGCAGCTGGCCGAGGTTCTGGAAGAGCGGGAGTTCACCCTCCTCTTCCACGAAGGCCGGGAGTCGAACCTGCACGTGGCCCAGGTGACCGACCAGGTGCTCCTCGTCATCACCTTCGGGCGCGAGACCCAGGTGGGCAAGGTAAGGCTCTACACGGGGCGGGCGGTCGAGGTGCTCAAGCCCGTCTTCTCGGCCGTGGACGAAGAGGAGGAGGCCCTCATCATCGACGACGACTACTCGTTGCTCGCCGACGAAGCCATCGACGATCTGTTCGCCGGCATGGAGTGACGCGGTGCCACTGATCAACTTCGCCGCTCGGGAGATCAACTACAAGATCGTGTACTACGGTTGCGGGTTGTGCGGCAAGACCACAAACATCCAGTACATCCACAAGAAGGTCAACCCCACCGCCCGCGGCAAGCTGGTCAGCATCGCCACGGAGGAGGAGCGAACCCTCTACTTCGACTTCCTGCCTCTGTCCTTGGGCACCGTCAAGGGGATGAAGACCCGCTTCCACCTGTACACGGTCCCGGGGCAGTCCTACTACAACGCTTCCCGCAGGCTGGTGCTGCAAGGCGTCGACGGTGTTGTCTTCGTGGCCGATAGCCAGGTCACCAGGCTCGATGAGAACGTGGAGAGCTACCTGAACCTCTGGGATAACCTCATCGAGCAGGGTGACGACCTGACCAAGTTGGGCTTCGTGATCCAGCTCAACAAACGCGACCTCACCGACATCTTCTCGGCCGAGGATCTCAAGGATCTCCTGAACCACACGTCGTCTCCGGTGACCGAGGCCTGCGCCCTCACTGGCATGGGAGTCTTCGAGAGCCTCAAGATCATCTGCAAACAGGTGATCGCCAAGACCGGTCAGAGCTGACTCCGGCGCCGCCGGGCGGCCGTGCCTAACTCGAAGTTTTCGACCGAAAACTTCGGCCTAGCCTCCCACGCGCACGATGTAGTCCTTGGGCTCGTACCGACTCTCGAACGAGTCCCGGAACAGCACGGCTCCACCGGCCTGTGAGACGGTGCGGGTCACCTCCACAGCTCGTCCGCTGACGCCCGCCTCGAGGGGCGAGGTCGTACCTGAGGCCATGGCCGGGTCACGCAAGCGCCGGGGCCTTTCGGCTGTGCTGGGTGGCCCGACGAAGTCGTGGAAGGACGTGGTCTGGTAGGTCACCACGCGGTCCCACTCGGCGGCGGCCAGCGATACGGTCACCGAGCGCTCGTCGGCGCGAACGGTGACCAGGAGCATCTCACCGGAATCGTTGCGGAACTTGAGGTCAGTGGTTCCGTAGGAGACGGTGGCGTCACGGCCCACCGGGTAGTGGTCGATGTAGAAGGAGTGGGGCTTTCGCTCGACCACGGGCAGGCCGGCGAAGAACACCGCGTTGAAGAGCGTCGTCGAGACCTGACAGATCCCCCCGCCCACGCCCGGGGTGAGGGCGCCGTCGCGGATGACCGGAGCCTCGTCGAACCCGGCCGCCTTGGTGCGCGGCCCCACGGTTTGGTTGAATGAGAACGTCTGCCCCGGCCGGACGATGGTGCCGTCGAGGATGGCGGCCACCTGCTGGATATTGTGCACCCGCGCCTGGTTCGCCGGGCTGAAGTAGGTTGTGAAGCTGGCGATTTCATGGCGCACACCCAACTGCTCCGCGTCCTCGGTGCTCAGCTTGGGAGCGGCCCGGGTGGTCGCGAGCGCGACGTAGCGGCGGGAAGGGTCGACTGCGGCTCGGGCCAACCCGGTGAGCACCGCGTCCCACTCGAGCTGGGTGCCGTCCCGGCTCGGCTCCACCGTGAAGCTCTTGTCCCCCACCGCCGGCACGATAACCGCATCCACGGCCGGCTCCTGGACGGGGGCCAGCACCTTCTCAAGCAGTTCGCGGGCCTCGGGAGTGTCGAAAGTCAGGGGCAGACCGGAAGCGAGGCCGTTTGGGTTCACCGCAGCCACGGCGCTCAGTTGCTCGGGGATGAGCGTGAAGCGGTGCTCCTGGTACCCGAGGGTCACCGGCGCGCCGAAAGCCACTCGGGCCAATCGGAGGGCGCGCAGGGCGTCCTCGGTGGTCACGGCGGGAGGAATCTCGCGCAGGGGAACCTCCACTCGGGACTCGCCCGCCTGGACTGCCCGTAGCACAGCCGCGGCGAAGGTTTCCCGGTCGAGCACCAGCCCGGTCTCGGCGGCCACCGCCTTGGGTCCGTCGACCGTCAGTGTGAGTCGGGCATCCCGCGCGAGCCGCTCGTAGCGCAGGGCCACCTCGTCAGCGAAGGAGGACCAGACGGCCTCGTCCAGGTAGAACACGGCCTCCACCTGCCTGCGCGCCCTCCACAAGCTGAGCCGTTGGCGAACCCGATCCGGCCAGGACCCGCTGCGACCCTGCGCCCAGGCGGCTGCAACCGTGGCCTCCACGTCGGCGATGACACCCGTCTCGGCTGGGACCGCCTCCAAGAGGATCTTGCTCGCTCCCGACGTCACCGACAGGGGGGCCATTATCAGGTCCGTGATCCGCGAGCGGAGCACGTCCGTGGCTGCCGTGCGATCGAGCCCGCCGAGGTCGACGCCCAGGGCGCCGACGCCCCGGTGGATCACACCTCTGGAAAGCAGGAGGTCGGCCATCGGAGCGGAACCCAGCGCAAGCAGCGCGAGGACCGCTACGAGAACGAAGGCTCTCCGCCGCATCGCTCGATTCTCCTTGCCGTTCAGATCACTCGGCCTTCGCTGCGTAGATGAACCGGGGATTCGTCTGCGCGGGAGGGGCACTTACTGAATCGACGCTTTGGATCTCGACCTTGACTCCCGGTCGCTGCTCCAGGCTGGGGACCACGCCTCCGGCCATGACCAGAGACGAGATCAGATCCGACGGAGAGCCTACCACCTCGATCGTGTACGGTAGGGTCAACGGGACCCCGGACAAGGTCATCCCGTCCGATGCGTTGCCGAAAGCCGTGCGGAGGCCGGCGCGGAGGCCATTCACGACCACGGCCTCTCCCCCGGCCGAACGCAGCTCGTTGATGAGCTGGGTCAGGTCGTAGGCCTCGAGCTCACCATTGACGTCGTGCACGGTGAGCCGCACGCCCGGACCCTGGGCGGGCACGACGCCGGTGACCACCCGCAGCTCTTCGAGCATGCGCTTCTGCTCGGCGATCATGGAGACGTCAGACTCGCCCGTGTAACGGCCGGACATGAGTCGCAGACTGAGATCGGCCCACTCCTCCTGCAGGCGGTCGGTCTCCTGGTTCAGATGGCCTACCAGGGCGGTCAACTCTTCGAGGCTGCGCGCTTCCAAGTCGCCAGGGAGCCCGTCCTGCACACGCAGTTGCGTAGCCAGCAGGAAGCCCAGGATGGCGAACGTGATGAAGAGACCCCAGGTCGGACGAACACGAAGCGTCATGTCACTTGAAGACGAGCCGCCGGATGATGGCCAGATTCTGGAAGAGGCGCACACCGAAAGCGATGACGGCGGCCAGGTAGAGGTTCACTCCCAGCCTGTCTCCGAAGAAGGTGATCAAGGCCGCCAAGATGGTGTTCGACAGGAACCCGGTGATGAACAGCCGATCGTTGAAAGTGCGCTCCAGGAGCGCGCGCACGCCGCCCAGGGTGGAGTCGAGCGCCGCCAGCACGGCGATCGAGAGGTAGCGCGCATACTCCGGAGGCACGTCGTAGCGGATGAGATAGCCGCCCAACACGCCCAGGAGGAGTCCGATCAAGGGAAAATAGATCATCCACCGCCCCCTGGGACGGGGTTCTGATCGATCGACCGCAGCACGCGGGGCGATAGGCTGCCCCGGTAGGCGGGGATCAGCATTTCGTCGGCCGGCGAGGCCGATACTTTCAGACCCAGCGTCTTCACGTACTCGTGCAGGAGTAGGGCGGCATCCTGGTCGGCGTCGAGCGCGGCCAGCAGGGCATTGGGGTCGCCCACGGCCGAGATCACGAAGGGCGAACCCACCCGGGTGCTGTTGACCAGCACCGTCGTCCCCACGCAGCGGATGGCCGACGATTGGACCAGGCGCTCCTCGTTGATGCCGATAGCTTCGGCGCCTCCCAGCCACAAGGCGTTGGCGATGGCCCGCACGTCGTAGTCGTGGATGATGTAGTTATTGGGGTCGATGGCCCCGTCGGGCGGATGCTGGTTGTCCGCCAGGGTGACCACCACGCCGGGACCCTTGACGGACACCAGCCCCGCCAGCATGCGCAAACGCTCGAGCTCGGCCGTGTAGCTCTGCGACAACCCGCGCCGGGCCGCATCCAGGCGTTCCTGGTCGGCGATTTCCTCCCGCAATCGCTGCAGCTCGCCCTCGAGCGCGCCCTTCTTCTGCTCGAGGTTCTCGACGATCTGCACCAGCTGCTCGTGTCGGTCACCCGTCGCGGTGGCCGTGCCAACGGTTACGTTCGAGCGGTAGGCGAGGGCCCCCAGGAAGCCGAAAACGAAGAGCACGACCGTCAGCGCAAGGTAGTGGGAGCGGAGCGCGGCCAAGACCCCTCCGGAAAGACGCGGCATTCTGTGAAGAGCTAGGATAGCACGGCCCCCGAAGGATCGAAGGAAGGCGTGGGTCTCCGCGTGTGGCGGGCGGGCGACCCGGGGCCCGCTCGCTCATGAAGCGCGCGCTTCATCATCCTCTCGCTCCCGGACGAGCCGGCGGACCCGCTCCCGGTAGCCGGCAAGAAGGTCCTCGGCCGCCGCATCGGATTCCGCTTCCGCCCAGACGTGGAACAGGGGCAGGCCGGCGTCGGGGACGATCTGTACCCAATCGCCGATGCCCACCGATACATTGATGCCGTCGATCAACGAGACCCGCTCGCGTTTCAGCTCCTGTACCAGGCGGCGCATTACCCCACCCTTGACCTGCCAGGGGCAGGGAACCGACTCGTGAGCCACATGCGACGGAGGAGCGGCCGCCACCAGAGCCGAGAGCGGGGCGTCCCCCTGAGCCAGCAGCTCAAGCACCTTTCCGAGGCTGAAGGCGGCGTCGGGCGAGGGCAGGAAGCGCGGAAAGACGTAGAGGCCACCCAAGGTGCCGGCGAAGATCGTGCGCGGGCGGGCCGCTTCGGCGAGGAGATAGGCTGGAGCGATCTTGGTCCTGACGACGCCGATGCCACACGCCTCGGCCAGCGCCTCCGCGCGCCGGGTGATGTGCACGGGCAGGGCGGCCACGCCTGGGCCTTCGGTGGCGCAGGCGTGGCCCATGAGCAGCAGCAGGACGGTGCTGTCGGGCACCCGGCTACCTCGCTCGTCAAGGACGACCAGGCTTTCGGCCGAAGGGTCGAAGACTACCCCCAGGTCGGCTTCCATGGCCTGGACAAGGCGGCTCACCCTCGCTTCGGCCAAAGCGGCGTCGGGCAGCGGAGCCGCCAGGGACGACTCGGCCACGTGGGCATTCACCGACACGGCTTCGATTCCCAAATGGTCCAGAGCCCCGGACAGGACCCCGAAAGCCGGGGAGTACCCGTAGTCGAGCACGACGCGGAAACGTCGCTGACCGATGCGCTCGACGTCCCAGCTCTCCAAGAGTGAGGTGGTGTAGGCTTCGACGACGCGCGCGGGATAGCTGACCGACCCCATCTCGTCGTGGAAAGCGCGGCGATAGTCCTCGCGAAAGAAGGTGTTCTCGATGCTCCGCTCAGTCTTGCCCGAAACGGGGATGCCGGGCGGCTCCGCGAAGAGAATCTCGACCTCCTCCGCGTTGTCGGAAGCGATGCGCACGTGGATGCCTCCCGCCGAGCTCCCGGTCTTGAGGTCGAACCGGTTGAGGGCCACCGGGGCGACGCGCAGATCGCGAACGAACACTCCGGTGGCGTTCAAACCAGCGGTGACGGCCCGCTTGAGCACCCGGCTGGCCGGATGGGCGTCGCGGCTTGTCGTGACAACCGCCCCTTTGCTCAGCAGCGTGCCGTACGACATGGCCAGCCGCAGAGCCATCTCCGGTGTGATGTCCACATTGATGAGCCCTCGCACGCCGTGGGTCCCGAAAAGAGAGCTCATGCCCCGCGTTTCCCAAATGAGGCTGGAGCGGATAGAAGAGCCGGGCTCGACTGTCTTGAACGGGTAGATCTTCACGTGGTTGCCCACCAGGGCGTTCTCGCCGACTGAACACTGGTCCCCCACCACGGCCCCTTCGGCTACCACGGCGTTGGCGCGCAGGTCGACCGAGTTGCCCAGAACCGCGGCCCGCACGCGACTGCCCGGGCCCAAGTAGCTGCTCTCGCCCACCACGGACCCGGCCACGTGAGATCCAGCGCGCATGACCACGTTGTTCCCGAGGACGGTGTGCGCGCCGATGGTGGCCGAGGCATCGATCTTGGCGTAGTTGCCGATGAGGGCCGGGCCCTCCACGTTGGCCAGACTGTCCAGGTTGACCCCCTCCCCCACCCACACGTTGCCCCGCAGACGCACCCCCGGCATCTGCAGTCTGACCTTGCCGTCGAGCGCGTCCCGGTTCGCCCGGAGGTACTGGTCGAAGTTGCCGATGTCTTGCCAATAGCCCTCGCAGAGCATCCCGTAGAGGGGCTTGTGCATGTCGAAGAGCTTGGGGAAGAGCTCATGGCTGAAATCGTAGGCGGTACCCTCCGGCACGTGGTCGAGCACCTCGGGTTCCAGCACGTAGATGCCGGTGTTGATGGTATCGGAGAAGACCTGTCCCCACCCGGGCTTCTCCAGGAAGCGCTCGATACGTCCCTCTCCGTCGACGATGACCACCCCGAACTCGAGCGGATTGTCCACGCTCTTCAAGGCGATGGTGACTGCGGCCTGCCGTTCCCGGTGGAACTTCACGATGCCGGTGAGATCGAAATCCGTGAGAGCGTCGCCGCTGATCACCAAGAAGGTCTCGTCGAGGCCGGCCCGAGCGTGTTTCACGGAGCCGGCCGTCCCCAGGGGCGACTCCTCCACGCTGTACTCGATGCGCATGCCGAAGGTGGAGCCGTCGCCGAAGTGATTGCGAATCAGCTGGGGAAGGAAGGACACAGTCATGATCACATCGTGAATACCGTGGCGCGAGAGCAGCTCCAAGATGTGCAAGGCCGTGGGCTTGTTGGCGATCGGCACCATCGGCTTGGGTTGATTCGACGTCAGGGGGCGCAGACGCGTGCCCTGCCCCCCGGCCATGACGACCGCCTTCACTGGAAGCCTCCTGGCGCGCGGGTCATGAGCCGGCTATTACCCCCGCCCGCGGACGGCGAAACTGGCGGATACCCCGGGTCGTGTAGACCGCCGCCGAGGCCAGAGACAGCACCACACCCATCCAGAAGACGTACACCCCAGCCGCGATTCCCAGGATGGCCAACAACAGTCCGAGCATGAGCCCCGCGGTGCTGAGCTTCCCCAACAGGATCACCGGCAAGACGATGTCCCGCCGGCGCAGTACGTAGAAACCGGCCATGATGTACGCGTCACGCACAAGCACGGCCATGAGCGCGGGCGTAGGCAGTCGATGCTGGACGAGCAGGATGACAAGAGCGCTGCCGATGAGAAGCCGATCGGCCAGCGGATCGGCCAGCTTGCCGAACTCAGTTACCGAGTCGGTGCGGCGTGCGATCTGTCCGTCGAGCCAGTCGGTTGCCGTGGCCAGCGCGAAGAGGACGCCGGCCACGGTGGAGCCGTCCTGGGAGCGCGCGAGAAAGTAGATGAAAACGGGGATTATGAGCAGCCGAAGCATTGTGAGCACATTGGCCACTCAGTCACCTCCCTGCCGGCCGACCGTCCGCGAAGTCCGGCGACGGCACCCAGATGAGAGCTCGTTTCCGGACGAAGCCTCGGCCCCTAGAGCGCACTGGACGGCACGATGCTTCGTCCTCAGTCGCGTCCGTAGCCTCCGGCTACGCCCGCTCCCTGCGTCCTCGCCTCGCACTCGCCCATCGCACCCTGACGGCGAGGCGTCATTCCGAAACGAGCTCCACGCAAAAAGTCGGGACGGCCAGATTTGAACTGGCGACCTCCCGGCCCCCAGCCGGATGCGCTACCAGGCTGCGCCACGTCCCGACGCAGGCCCCAGTATAGCACGCACCCCAGCCGGGATAGGCTCGTGGCCGCGCCATGGACGCGACCGAGGACACCCCATCGGCCGCCCCCGGTGCGGCCTGGCGGCCGGCCCGCACCAGGCGGTGCCAGAGCGCGGTCAGTGATGCTCTGAGCGGGGCTCGCGCAGCATGAGGTCGCGCACGCTGTCGCGTACCTCCTTCTGACCCCTGATGATTGCCACCACGTTCTCGGTAATGGGCATGTCCACCCCCAGAGTGCGGGCCAGCTGCAGGATGGCCGGTGCGGCGGTCAGGCCCTCGGCCACCATACCCATCTCTCGCTCCACATCGGCCGGCGAGTGCCCGAGTGCTATGAGCTCTCCGGCCAGGCGGTTGCGGCTGTGCCGGGAGGTGCAGGTGGCTACCAAGTCGCCCATGCCGGCAAGGCCGGCGAACGTGAGGGGCTGAGCGCCCAGCGCCAAACCGAGGCGGGCCATCTCGGCGATGCCCCGGGTCATCAGGGCCGCCCGAGCGTTGTCGCCGTGGCCCAAGCCGTCGCTCATGCCGGTGGCCAGGGCGATGATGTTCTTGACGGCGCTGGCCAGCTCCACGCCCACTAGATCGGTGTTGACGTAGAGCCGGAAGGTCTCACTGCTCAACAGCTGCTGCAGCGCCTCAGCAAACACCTGATCGCAAGAAGCGATCACGCCGGCGGTTGGCTGATCGAGGGACACCTCCTCGGCGTGGTTGGGGCCGGCCAGGACGGCCAAGCGGGGATGCAGGGGCGCCCAAAGGTCAGCCACTACCTCGCTGAGGCGGCGCAGAGTACCTGGCTCCACGCCCTTGGCCAGACTGAGCACTCCGATCCTTGCCGGCAGGCGCGACGCGAGCTGCCCGGCTGCCTCCGCGTACCCTTTGCTGGGGACGGCCATTACGACCAGATCGACGCGCGAGAGGTCGTGCCCGGGATAGACCCCCACCTTCAGCTCGGCCGGCAGGCGTAGCTGCCGCAGATAGTCAGGGTTGTAGCCGGTGGCGGCGATGATCTCGGCCTGATCGCGCCGCCGGCAGAGTAGGACGGTCTCCAAGCCCTGCAGCGTCACGTGACGGGCGAAGGCCGTCCCCCAGCTGCCTGCTCCTACCACCGCCACCCGATACACATCACCCCAGCGAGGGGCCCAGGACTCCCGGACCTCGGCCTCGGGGGAGCACTGTTCCGGCTTACTGGTCTTGCTCACGAGGGGGGCTCGTGGTCGATCCATCTGTGCCAGGGCATGCTCGTGCGCCGCTCCTTGCGGCGGACGAGCCGGACGATGTTCCCCCGATGCGCGAACATCACGACCGCCGAAGCGACCAGTGAAAAGACCACGTATGGCGCCGACCTCCCCGCCAAGATGACGAATGCAGGGAACAGGACCACCGCGGTGAGCGAAGCCAGGGAGACGAACCTGGTGAGGACCAGGACCGCCAGGAAGACCGCCACGAGAGCGGCCAGGATAAGGGGGGTCATGGCCAGGAGCGTGCCGGCGCCGGTCGCCACCCCCTTGCCTCCTTTGCCCCGCAGGAATACCGACCAGTTGTGCCCGCCGATGGCCGCGAGGGCCGCCAGAACCGTGGCCAGCGGGGTGGAGATCTCCCGGGCCAGGAGCACGGGCAGGAACCCCTTGAGGACGTCCCCGGCGAGCACCGCGATGCCCAGTCCCGTGCCCAGCACCCGAAAGGCGTTCGTCGTACCCGCATTGCCGCTTCCGTGGTCGCGCACATCGATCCCTTTAACGAGCTTGCCCAGGAACACGCTGGGTGAGAGGGAGCCCACCAGATAGGCCAGCACAACCAGAGCGACCATGGTCACGAGTAGCGCTCCTCCTTGCCTTCGAAGTCGATGACCAGGGGAACACCCCAGAGTCCGTAGGCGTCACGCAGCCGGTTCTCGAAGAAGTAGGCGTAGCTGCGCGTGAGGAGGGCCCGCGCGTTCACCTGCACTTTGAACCGCAGCGGGGAGTGGTCGTACTGCACGATGTAAAAAAGCTTCAGTGATTTGCCCGCCTTCTGCGGCGGGTCGCGCCGACCCTTGATCTCCTCCAGCCAGCGGTTGAGGTCAGCCGTGGGAATACGGGCGCTGTAGCGTTCGTAGAGGTCGAGTGCCAGCGGCAGGACCTCGCCCAGCTTGCGCCCGGTAACTGCCGACACCGTGAGCCAGGGAGGCCGCATCTGCACCTTGCCGTAGATGCGGGCGGTGGCTGTCTGCAGATCCGTGGTAGTGATGTCCCACTTGTTGAAGAGGATGGCCGTAGCGCAGGCGGCCCGCTGAGCCTCGTAGGCCACTTGCAGGTCGAGATCCACCAATCCCTCGGAAGCGTCGACCACTACCAGGGCGACGTCGCTTCGTTCCAGTGCCTTGATCGTGCGCAGCGTGCTGTAGTACTCGACGTCCGTCGTCGTGCGCCGGCCTTTGCGGCGAAGTCCGGCAGTGTCCACCAGGTTGACGTGCCGGCCCCGATACTCGATCAGGGTGTCGATGGCATCGCGTGTAGTCCCCGGGATGGGCGAGACGATGACCCGCTCGTCCCCCAAGAGGGCGTTCACCAGCGAGCTCTTGCCGACGTTGGGCCGCCCTACGATGGCCACGTCGACTACGGCCGATCCGTCCTCCTCCTGCTCCCCTTCCTGGAGCGGAAGAGCTCGCACCACGGCGTCCAGCAGATCACCAATGCCCAGGCCGTGCTCGGCCGAGACGCCAGTGGGCTCGCCCAGACCCAGCTGCCAGAAATCGTGCAGCTTCTCCTCGGCGAGCCGGGTGTCGATCTTGTTCACGGCCAGCACCACCGGCACCCGGCTGCGGCGCAGAAGATCGGCGATCTCATGCTCCTGGGGGCCGATGTCCACTTTGCCGTCGACCACAAACACCACCACGGCGGCTTCGGCGATGGCCAGGCGCGCCTGGCCGCGCACCTGGTCGGAGAGCGGTTCCTCCCCCTGCAAGTCGATGCCGCCGGTGTCCACCACGGTGAACCAACGGCCCACCCACTCCGCCCGCCCTTCCTTGCGGTCGCGGGTCACTCCGGACTCAGGCGCCACCACCGCGTCCCGCGTGCCGGTCAGCCTGTTGAACAGGGTCGACTTGCCCACGTTCGGGTAGCCCACCACCGCCACCCGAGGCAGAGTGCTCACCCGGGTCATCTCACCATCTCCCTCAACCGGGTGACGGCCGCCTCGATTTGCTCAGGTGGCGTGGAGGCACCGGCGGTGACGCCCACCGCCATGACGTTCCTCAGCCACTCGGATCGGATCTCATCAGCCGATTCGATGTGGTAGGTGCGCGGCTGAACGGCGGCACAGAGCTCAGCCAATCGCGTGGTGTTCCCTGAGTTCTTGCCCCCCACTACCAGCACGACGTCGACCGCTCGGGCCATGGCCACAGCCGCCGTTTGCCGCTGCTCGGTGGCGCTGCAGATGGTGTTGTACACTCGCATCTCCCGAACCCGCGGGGCCAGCGCGGCCGACAGAGCGGCCAACCTCTCATGCGACTGGGTGGTCTGCACGACCACGCCCACCCGCTGCTTCTCCAGCTCGGGAGGCAGGTCCTCGGGACCCTCCACCACCAAGGAGTCGGGTCCGGCGTACGAGCGGATACCGAGAACCTCGGGATGGGCCGGTTCGCCCAGTATCACCACCTGATAGCCTTCCTCCCGCAGCCGAGCGGCCTTGTCCTGAGCCGCTTTGACGAAGGTGCAGGTGGCGTCAACAACGGCCACGGCACGGGCCGCCAGCTCGTCCATCACCTGCCGCGGCACGCCGTGTGATCGGATGATCATCGTGCCCGCCGTCTTCGCCCGGGAGTCCTCCAGCACCTCGATGCCCTGCTGCGCCAGGGCGGAGATGACGGTCGGGTTGTGGATGAGAGGTCCGAGGGTGTGGATGGGCCCTCGGGCCTCGGCGGCAGCCTGCCGGGCCAGCTTCAGAGCCCGCTCGACCCCCCAGCAGTAGCCGGCGTACTCGCTGATGCGGATCTCCACCGGGGTCACGATCTCTCCTCCGCCCGCTGCCAGTCCTGCCCGAGAAGGTCGGCCAGCGCCTGCATGACGCGCGTGCTGATCTCCATGTGTCGCTGGGCCTTGGTGGCCCCCGCGTCCTCCGGCGAGACGGGAGGCCCGAAACTCACGGTCACGCGCGGCAGGCGCAGGCGTCCGTTCGCCAGGATGCGGTTCGTTCCGGTGAGAGCGACTGGGACGGTGGTCACCCCCGGCTGGAGGGCCAGCAAAGCGGCCCCAGCTTGGGGCTGCCCAAGGCAGCCTTCAGGCTGGCGGTGTCCCTCCGGGAAAACACCCACTACGGCTCCCCGCTTGAGGTAGCCCAGGGCCTGCCGGATCGACTCCCGATCGGCTTCGCCGCGGCGAACCGCGAAACCACCCAGGGCCTCTACCGCCCGTCCGAGGGCGCCCACCTTCCACAGCTCTGCCTTGGCCATGAAGTGCACCTGCCGGGGGCAGGCGACTCCTATGAAAAACGGGTCGATGTTCGAAAGGTGATTGGAGGCCAGGAGAACGGCGCCCTCCCGCGGCAGGTGCTCCACACCGCTGACCCTCATGCGGAAGAGCGGGCGAAAGACCAGGGGCACGAGGACGTGGAGCGTCCGGTAAAGGGGGTATCGCCGGGACTCCTCAGCACGGCGTGCCTTCCCCCGGCTCGTTGGCCGCTGCATGTTCGACGATCAGGTCGAGCACCTGATCGACCGTGAGCGCACTCGTGTCGATCTCCACGGCGTCGCGGGCCTTGCGCAGTGGTGCCAGCACGCGACCCGAGTCCCGGCTGTCCCGCAGCAAGAGCTCGCGCTCCAGGGCATTCTGGGAGATGCACACCCCCTGCTCTTCGAGCTGCTGCCGGCGGCGGGTGGCCCGTACCTCGGCCGACGCGGTCAGGTAGACCTTGAGTTCGGCCCGGGGACAGACGACGGTGCCGATGTCCCGACCCTCGAGGACCATGTCGCCCTGTTCAGCCAACTGCCGTTGCCTCCTCAGCAGCGCCTGGCGCACCTGCCGATGAGCGGCCACCAGGGACACCTTCTGCGAGACCAGCGGATTCCGGATGGCATCGGTCACATCACGGTCGCCTACGAGCACCCGGGCCGTCTCGTCCGGGGTGTCCACGAAGCGCACGTCCATCTCGCGCGCCAGACAACCCAGGCGGCTGTCGGACTCGAGAGGCACGTCCTGCTCCAAAGCCAGGAGCGTCACCACGCGATACATGGCGCCCGTATCCAGGTAGGTCAGGCCCAGCCTTCGAGCCAAGGCCCGGGCAATGGTGCTCTTGCCGGAGCCCGCCGGGCCGTCGATCGCGACTATCACACCGACCTCCCACTCCCGGTCAACTTCTTCATGGTATCAACGAAGCCGGGGAAAGAGACATTCGTGCAGGTGACGTCGTCGACGGTCACGCCGCGACGTGAAGCCAACCCGGCCACCGCTCCCACCATGGACAGGCGGTGGTCGTGGTGGGTCTCGATGCGGCCAGATGCCCAGCCCTCGGGACGGCCCTCGATGTCCAGCCCATCGTCATACTCCTGTACCCGTACGCCCAGGGCGCGCAGCAAGGTGGCCAGCGCCGAGAGGCGGTCGCTCTCCTTGACCCGGAGCTCTCCGGCCTCGCGCAGGCGCGAAACCCCTTCGGCCCGCGCGGCGGCCAGCGCCCAGATAGGAAGCTCGTCGATCATGAGCGATACGTGCGCCGCCCCGATGTCCACCGCTTTCAGGTCGCTGCTGCCGGCCGTGACGGAACCGGTGGACTCCCCCACTCCCTCAGCGCCCGGAGCTCCCGCGTCGACCATCACCGCGAGCCGGGCGCCCATCGCCCGCAAGACATCGAGCAAACCGGTGCGGGTGGGGTTCAAGCCCACGCCCTCGACGGTCAGCTCCGAATCGGGTACCAGCAAAGCGGCCACCAGAGGGAAGGCAGCCGAACTGAAATCGCCGGGAACCGCCAGATCGGGCAGGCGCAAGGTCTCCGCCGGGTACACCCGCACCAGGCCGGGACCAGTCGGCGACCCTTCCCTCTCCACGGAAGCGCCGCCCATCCGGATCATTCGCTCGGTGTGGTCGCGGGAAGGGCCGGGCTCGATCACCTCGGTAGTCCCACTGGCCCGCAGACCGGCCAGGAGAAGGCAGGACTTCACCTGGGCCGAGGACACGGTCATCTCGTGCCTGACGCCCCGCAGAGCCCCGCCGCGGATGCCCACCGGAGGCAGCTGGTCGCCGGCGCGGGCCCAGACGGTGGCTCCCATGGCGGCCAGGGGTTCGAGGACCCGGCCCATGGGGCGGCGGCGGATGCTGGCGTCGCCGGTCAGCACCACGAGAAAGGGGCAGGCGGCCACCAGGCCGGGCAGCAGGCGCATGAGGGTGCCCGCGTTGTGAACGTCGACCACGTTGTCAGGCTCGACCAACCCCGCCCAGCCCCGGCCGTGGACGGTGAGACGCCCGTGGCCGTGGTCCTCAACGGCGACGCCAAGGGCCTGGACTGCGGCCAAAGTGGCCAGCGTATCGGCCGAATGCAGGAAGCCTTCTACCTGGACGCTGCGGTCGCTGACCGCACCCAGGAGGACCGCGCGGTGTGAAATAGACTTGTCGCCCGGCACTCGCAGGTGGCCGCGCAGGCCGCCGTTGGCCGGGAAGAAGGTGCAGCCGGCAAGGCCTCTCCCCGATGGGACACTCGAGCGGGCTCCACCGGGGGAGGCTCCTCGGGTCGTGTCAACCACCGGACTCCCCCGAGAAGACCGTTGGGTAGCCCAACCGCTCCACCAGATCCCGAGCGGTGGTGGCCGCCTCCTCTCCCGCGACGTACACGATCAGGTCGCCGCCCACCTCGCGATTGAAGTGGTGCAGGGTGAGGTCTTCGATGTTGATGTTGGCGTCGCCGAGCGCGGTCATAACGCGCGACAGCACACCGGGTTCATCGGGGATGCGCACCGTCACCCGGAACAGGGTCTCAGGCACGATGTCCTCGAACTGCAGCAGCTCCTGCCGGAAGGTGGCCGCTACCCCGATGGACGCGAGAACGTTTTCTTCGTCTCCATCCCCGAGGAGATCGCAGAACGCGTCGATTCGTCCGGCCAGACCCCGCAGGGAATCCACCAGGGCCGGCCGATTCTCGAAGAAGATGTCGCGCCACATGGGCGGGTTGGCGCCGGCTACTCGGGTCAGGTCCTTGAAGCTTGGCCCAACCGAGTAGAGAGCCCGGCGGCCGGAGGCTTCGAGCCGGCCGACCTCGGTCATGAGGAGATTCGCCAGCACATGCGGAACGTGACTGACCAGAGCCATGATGCTGTCGTGAGCCTCGGCCCCGATGGCCACTGGCCGCGCTCCCACGGCGGCGACGAAGGCGTGCAGCTGCTCGTGGGCTTCGGCCCGCACTTCGGGAGGCGAGCAGAGGAAGTAGGTGGCCCGCTGGAAGAGGTCGCTTCGCGCGAAACGCACCCCGCTGGTCTCCGCGCCGCAGATGGGGTGGCCGCCGATGAAACACTTGCGGGCCGCCGGCGAAAGGTCCGTCATGACCCGGGCCTTGGTGCTGCCGATGTCACTGATCAAACGGGGCGGCCGCGTGGCGGCCAGAGCCTCCTCCACCAGCGCGGGGATGCTGCGCACCGGGGTGCAGACCACGACCAGATCGGCGTCCTCGACTGCTTCGGACACGCTGCCGCAGCGATGAGTGAGTACGCCCAGGGCTAGGGCCTCGTCTAGGGCGCGCGGATCGGCGTCGTAGCCCCGGATCTCGGTTACACCCGCATACCGCCCGGCCGCCAGGGCCAAGCTGCCGCCCATCAGACCGACGCCAAGAATGGTCAGGCGCCTAATGGGCGCCGTCTGGCTGGTAGGAACCATGGGAGACCTAGCCGATGGTCTTGCCCGCCCAGACCACCAGGTCCTTGATGCGGGCAGCGGTGTGCGAGAATTCGCGCGGACTCTGGGACTGTGCCCCGTCGCAGAGAGCCGTTTCTGGGGCCGGATGGGCCTCAATGAGCAGCCCGTCGGCGCCCGCGGCCACGGCGGCCAGCGACAGGGGCTCGATCAAGTCGACTTTCCCGGTGGCGTGGCTGGGGTCGACGACCACAGGCAGGTGGGAGCGCTGCTTGATGATGGGGATGGCCGCCACATCGAGAGTGTTGCGGGTGGCCGTCTCGAATGTGCGAATGCCGCGCTCGCAGAGGATCACCTGGGTGTTCCCCTCCTTGACGATGTACTCGGCCGCCATGAGCAGCTCGTCTACGGTGGCCGAGAGACCGCGCTTCAGCAAGACAGGCTTCTCCACCTGGCCCACGGCTGAAAGCAGGTAGAAGTTCTGCATGTTGCGCGCGCCTATCTGGACGACATCGGCATAGCGTACGACGTCGTCGAGCTGCCGGATGTCCATGAGCTCGGTCACTATCGGCAGACCGGTCTCCTCCCGGGCTTCGGCCAGGATCTGCAGGGCCTCCACCCCCAGCCCCTGGAAGGAGTAGGGCGAGGTGCGTGGCTTGTAGGCTCCTCCGCGGAGCATGGTTGCCCCGGCCGCCTTGACCATGCGGGCGGCCGTCATCAGTTGCTCGCGGCTCTCGACGGAACAGGGCCCGGCTATCAGCCCGAAGTGGGTGCCTCCGAGCTTCGTGCTCCGCACATCGATGACCGTGTCCGTCCGCCGGAACTCGCGGCTCACCAGCTTGTACGGGCGCAGGATTGGCAAGACCTTGTCAACCCCCGGGTACGCCTCGAGAGGCAGGCCGGCGATGACCTCCCGGTCGCCCATGACCCCGATCACGGTGACCACGTCGCCTGTCGAGACGTGTCCCCTCCCACCAGCCTCGGCCAGCTTCTGGAGGACGTACTCGACGTCGTGCGGCGTCGCTCCTTCGCTCATGACGATCATCATCTCGATGCTGCCACCATCCAACGCGGTCATGATCTACTCCTTCCTGCAGCGACCTCTTCCAGTACGCTCAGGAACAGGTCGTTCTCGTCGGTCGAACCAATGGTGACCCGGAGCCATCCCGGGCATCCCATGGCATAACCGGACCGCGTCATCACCCCTCTCTCAAGAAGGGCCTGCGGTACCTCCTTCCCCGGGACGGCCAGCCCCTCGATATCGAGCAACACGAAGTTGGCTTGACTGGGCACCGTGCGGATGCCCAGATCTTCGAGCGCGCCGGTCACCCGGGCCCGCTCCCGCACCACGTGAGCCCGGCGCTCGGCCACCCTCTCGGGCAGGCGCATGGCGGTACCTGCGGCCACCTGCGCCAGGGTGGTGACGTTGAAGGGCTGGCGCACCTTGTCCAGCACCTCGATGAACCCCGGATGGGCCATGCCGTAGCCCACCCGCATCCCAGCCAAACCGTAGATCTTCGAGAAGGTACGCAGAATAATGAGGTTCTCGTGCTCGGACAGCCAGGGCACCGTGTCCAGCAGACCGGGGTCGTTCACATACTCGATGTACGCCTCGTCGAGGACGATCACCGTCTCCGACGGGACAGCCCGGACGAACTCCCGCAACTGGGAAGCGCCCAGGAAAGTGCCGGTAGGGTTGTTGGGGTTGCAGACGATCACCAAGCGGGTCTCGGGCGTGACGGCCTCTAGCATGGCCTCGAGGTCGTGCGCGTGAGCGCGCAGAGGCACGGCATCGTAACGTGCCTCTTCGACCCGTGCGATGCTCTCGTAGACCACAAAGGAAGGACGGGCGAAGATCATGTGCCCACCGGCTCCGAGCACCGCTCTGCCGATCAGCATGAGGAGCTCGCAACTACCGTTGCCGAAGACAAGCTGGTTCTCAGCCAGGCCGGTGCGTCCAGCCACGACGGCTTTCAGATCGACACACCCGCCGTCCGGGTAGCGGTTGAGCTCGGGCAGAGCCTCCCTCATGGCAGCCAGCACCTCGGGGAAGGGTCCCTCGGGGCATTCGTTCGACGCTAGTTTGGCTACGCGTTCAAGGCCATACCGCTCCTTGATGGCTGCCAAGGGCGGGCCCGGGCGATAGGCGGTGAGCGCGTCGAGAGCGGTGCGATATTTCACTCCGTGGGATCCTCTCCCTCCCGCCGAAGGCTCTCGATCTCGCGAAGCGAAAGCCGGCGCGCCTTCCCAATCTGCAGCCCCCGGTCGCTCAACCCAGCGAGGCGGCTGCGGTGCAGCGCGGTGACCGGGTGCCCCACCGCCTCCAGCATGCGTCGCACCTGCCTGTTCCGACCTTCGTGGATTCTCGTGACCAGCTCGGTTCTCCCCTCCCCGACTCGCAGCACGTCGACCTCGGCCGGGGCCGTCATCCCGTCATCCAACCGTACGCCTTCGCGGAGAATGGTCGCCTCCCTCTCCGAGAGACACCCCTCCGCACTCACCCGGTACTCCTTGTCGACCCCGAAGCGAGGGTGTAGCAGGCGGTGGGCCAGGTCGCCGTCGTTGGTGAGTATCAGCAGCCCGGTCGTGTCCCGATCGAGCCGGCCCACCGGATACACACGTACGCCGGCAGGGACGCAGTCTACCACCGTTTTGCGCCCCTGCGGGTCGGAAGCGGTGCTGATGACCCCCCGGGGTTTGTTGAGGAGCCAGTATTCCCTGGTCTGACTCTGGACCGGCCGCCCGTCGACCTCCACCCGCTGGATGCCGGGCTCCACCTGCGCCCCAATGTCGGCCACCACGCCGTCGACGGTGACCCGACCCGCGCGGATCAGCTCCTCGCAGGCCCGGCGCGATCCCAGCCCGGCCGACGCCAGGAAACGCTGCAGACGCTCGGCCATCCCCTCGCCCTCAGTCGGGTGCGATGACCAGCCCGAGCCGGCGGCGGATCTCAGCCCGCTCCTCGTCGCTCGGGGCGAACCCCTCGAGTGGAGGCAGCTCATCCAGGCCGTCGAGGCCGAAGACCACCTGGAAGCGCTCCGTGGTCCCGTAGGTGACGGCGCCTCCCGACCCCTCCTGGCGACCCACCTCCTGGATCAGTCCGCGTTCCACCAGTGTCTGCACGGCCGAATCGGAGCTGACCCCCCGAATCTCGGCGATCTGGGGGCGGGAGACCGGCTGGGAATAAGCCACGATGGCCAGGGTCTCTAGGGCGGCGGTGCTCAGGCGACTCTCTTCTGTTACATCGAAAAGGGCCGCCAGGGCGGGCTCGGCCGCGCGGTTGGTGCGGAAGAGCCACCCTTCGGCTACCCGGGCCAGCTCGAAACCATGGAGTCCATCGACGGAGTAGTCCGCCTCCAGAGTCGCCAAGACTGCCTCCACCTCCGCCTGGGAGGCCGGAGCAGAGTGAGAGGCGGCCCTGGTCAGGTCGGCCGCCCCAAGGGGGCGGCCGGCGGCGAAGAGCAGAGCTTCCAGATCACGCCGCAGAGAGGACGGGCCGGTTGGCTCCTCAGCAGGCCGCTGAACAACGAAGCCTTGGCCGTCGGACAGCGCTGGGCGGCGCCATGCGGCGTCCTCCGTCGCGCCCGCCGGCGAAGCGTCATTTCTCAACGGCCTGTTAGGCAATCTTGCGGACCTCCTTCAGCCGGAGCACGATGTCGCCGAAGGCCTGCCGCTGCACGCAGTGGATCAGGCCGTGGGAGTACAGTTCAAGCACGGCGAAGAGGCTCACGGCCTGGATCATGGGGTCCTCGGCGCCGAAGACCTCCTCGAAGGAGAGACGCCCCCGCTCGTTCAGTAGATGGCGGATGCGGGCGATCTGGCGGGGCAAGTCGACCCGGGAGACAGTCACGTGGCTGCTGTCGGGCTCGCGCCGGGCTTCCAGCAGGCGAGAAATCGCCTCCCGCAACGAGGTCGGGTCCATCGTGCCGGCTACCTTCTCCAGAGGCGGTCTTGGGCGCCGCCGGGGGCGGGAAGCCGGCCGGGCAAGGCGGCCCCGCTGGTCGACGAGCCGCTCATGCAGGTGGGCCGCCACCCCCTTGTGCATACGGTACGTGAGCAGACGCTGAAGGAGCAGGTCGCGGGCGGTGTCGGGGTCGATCTCTTCCAGCTCGAGGACGTTCCGGGGCAGCAACAGGCGCGACTTCAGCTCCAGGAGCGAAGTGATGAGGACCAGGAACTCAGTCAGGCTCTCCCAGTCGGCCTGGCTGGTGCCGGCGAGGTCCTCGACGTAGGCGAGGATCACCTCCACCAGGGGGACTTCGCAAACATCGACCTCTTCCTTCAAGATCAAGGTGAAAAGGAGATCGAAGGGGCCCTGGTAGACATCCAGATCGAGCTCGAGCAGTCTCACGGCTCACATATTACGCGAGGAGTCCCCTGAAGACAAAACCAGCGCTCCGGCCGAGAAGCAAAGCCGAAGGAGGCTCCAGCGAGCCGAAAGCGCGACCCAGTGCGGCCGCGGCGGCCGGGGCTTCGTTCTTCAAGGGCCTCCTAGAAGAGCCCCGGGTACGCGGGAAGGAGCACCCGGCTCACCAGCCGGAAGGCCGTTCCCAGCACCCGGAAGAACGGCGCCTGGAACACGAAGAAGATCAGCAGGATGAACATCATGCCGTAGCGGTCGAGCTCGGTCCATGCGCGATAGGCCGCCGGTGAGAGGAAGCCACCTAACACTCGGGAGCCGTCCAGAGGAGGGATGGGCACCAGGTTGAAGATTCCCAGCACCACATTGACCTGGTAGGCCAGAAAGAGGACGTTGAAGAGCGTGTCGCCCCCCCACACCGATAGAATCCGGCTGCTGACCGGCTCCAGGAGGTTAAGGATCACCGCCAGCACCACCGCGATCAGGAAGTTGGTGAACGGCCCGGCCAAACCCACCACCATCATGCCGCGCTGGTGGTCGCGGAAGTAGTAAGGATTGACCGGTACGGGCTTGGCCCAGCCGAAGACGAAGCCTCCGAAGAGGTACGTGACCACGAACATCAGCGACCCCAACGGGTCGAGGTGTTGGATGGGATTGGCCGTCAGCCGGCCGTGGGCCTTGGCTGTCGGGTCACCCAGCCGGTAGGCGACCAGCCCGTGGGCCACTTCGTGCGCCATCATGGATAGCAGCAGAAGCGGAAGGAGGAAGAGCAGGTCGAGGAGGCGACTCATCGGGCTCCCTTTCGTGGGGTGGCGGTAGTCTCGAGCTCGTCGACCAGAATCCGGGCGGCCTCCAGTTCGGCCTCGTGCCCGCGGGGTAGGGCGCCCTCCACCCGTTGCCGCATCAACTGCCTGAGCACCTGTCCCACAGCCGGGCTCGGCCGCAGGCCCAAGTCGACAACGTCCGCGCCTGTGATGGCCAGCGTGCGGCGGCGGAGCTCGTCGAAGTACCGGCGCATGCGCCGTCGGGCGAGGGCGCTCTTGGTTCGAGCGAGCGCGAACACGAGCGACTCGCTCGGAACCTTGTGCATCGTCTGGTAGATGTCCCAGTCGCTCAGCCCCGGGGCGGCCAGCTGCTCGTCGAGCCGCGGGGCCAGAATGACGCTGCGGCGTACCACTTGACTATCGGTGTGCCGCAGGCGCAGTTTCTCCAGCCACATGAAGAGCTCCTCGTGGGTCATGTTCCGCGTGATAGCCGCCAGGCGCAGGCGCCAGGGTACCACGTCATGCTCGAGCTGCAGTTCTTTCGTCAGGACGTCCAGGCGGCGGATCAGCTCACCGGTCCGTTCTCCGGTGGCCAGCTTGGGGTGTACCTGGCGAGCGACGCCCAACTCGAAGAGTTGGTGGAGGGTCCACTCCACGTTGTCCTCGCTGAGCAACGCGATCAGCTCGTCGCGCAGGCGGGCGCTGGAGAGGTCGCCCACCAGGTGCATGTCGACGCAACCGCGAGCCAGCGCGCGAGTCTGCTCGTCCATGCGGAAGCCGTAGCGGTTCTCGTAGCGCACCGCGCGAAAGATACGGGTAGGATCCTCGATGAAGCTCAAGTTGTGGAGCACCCTGACGACCCCTCTCTCCAGGTCCCGCATGCCTCCAAAGAAGTCGACCACCGCGCCCAGATCCTCTCCCTTCAACGACACGGCCATGGCGTTGATGGTGAAGTCCCGGCGGAAGAGGTCCTGCCTGATGGAGGCATGCTCCACATTGGGCAGGGCTGCCGGGTAGTCGTAGAACTCCGTGCGCGCAGTGGCTACGTCGATGTGCAGCGGCCGGTCCCGCCGGCGGAGCCAGGCGGGCGCCTTGCCAAGGGCGTCCGGCGACAAGAGCACCACGGCCGTCTGAAACTTCTTGTGGGCTCGCACCCGTCCTTCCAGGCGCGCGGCCAGCCGGCGCGCATACTCGATGCCGTTACCCTCGACGGCGATGTCGATATCGTAGTTGGGCCGGCCGAGCAGCAGGTCGCGGACGAAGCCGCCGACCAGGAAGACGCCCGCGAACTCCTCAGAGAGGGCCGAGGCCGCCCGGAACAGCGGTCCGAAAAAGGGCATGTCGAGCAGATTGGCGACGGTCGAGGTGCGGGGGTCGGGCCCGTCTTTCTCTCGCTCCCAGCGACCTTGGAAGGCGGCCAGCACGTCGGTACGCGTGGCGATACCGGCTACGTCGGCCACGCGCACGGCGCCTTCTTCCTCCGCCCGCTCGTAGCCCTCTTCGCTCAGCACAGGCAGACGCCCAACATTGGTATCGACCATGAGCTGCCGCAGCTCCTCCACCGAGGCCGAGACCTTGGTGAAGACCACGTTGCGGGACATGACTCCCTTCACTGGAGCATGGCCCAGGCCGTGCCGGACGGCCTTGTCCAGGTCACGCCGCGCCACGATGCCCACGACTCGGTCGCCCTCGCGCACGGAAATGCCCGAGTGGCCATATCGCTGCGCGACCAGCAGGGCCTCGTCCACCGAAGTGTGGGCATCGATGAAGCGCACGGGGCGACTCATGATGTCGGCCGCCGAGAGCGTGGTGAGCTGTGTGCCGACCAGAGCATCGAGCAGCTTCTGTCCCACTTCCTCGGGGTCTACGTCGCGCAACACGGCCGAGGCCGCCTGAGCGTGACCGCCTCCGCCCACCACCCGCAGCAAAGCGGCCACGTCGACCGAGCCCGCCCGGGACCGGGCTGTCACGAAGACCCGCTCCTCCATGGCCACCACCTGCAGCAGGATCTCGCAATTCAGGAGCTCCATCACCTTATGGGCGATCACGCTCAGACCGTCGACGTACTCGTCGACGGTCAAGACCACGACGTGCACCTCCTGTCCACGCACGCGCTCCATCCGTACCTCGTCGATGATTCGAAGCAGCAGCTCCCGTTGCTCGGGGGTGAGAGGGTTGTGCAGATAGTGCTCGATCATGGGCTGCGAGGCGCCCAGGCGCATGCAGATGGCCAGCATCTCGGCGTCTCGGACGGTCGTGCGCGGATAGGTGAGCGAGCCCGTGTCCTCGTGAATACCCAAGGCGAAGATGGTCGCCTCGAGCGGGGATATGGGCAGATCACGCTCCCGCAAGATGTGCACCATGGCCGTAGATTGGGCCCCGTCGTCTGACACCACCCAGTTCTCGCCGCGCACGAAGGGCGGCCGCTGTGCACCCTCGGCTTGGTGGTGATCGAACACGATGACTTCCATGCCAGGGAGCTCACAAAGAGGGGGAGAGCTCGGCCAGGCGGCTGCAATCGGCTGTGTCGACCACGATGAGGCGTTCGACCGCGGTGGGGTCGATGGCTTTCCAGGCGATGATAGGGAGCTCTTCTCCGTGCAGTGCCACGAACTCCCGCACATTGCGGTTCAGAGAACCGGCGAACACGATGCGGGCGTCGGGGTACAGGCGGGAGGCGCCCACAGCGGCCGCAAACGCGTCGAAGTCGGCGTTCTGATGCGTCGTTATGACCGCGGCGATCTTGAGTTCGGAGGATGGTGCACTCATTGCACACCAGAGTATAGACCCCACCCTACCCGAGCGGGGGCTGACGGCCCGGGCTTCGTTTCGAGCCGAGCGCCTCCTACTACCTAGTCCTTGCCTACGGCGGTCCGCAGGTTGACGAGCAGCGCGGCCACCTGCGCCTTCGCGGCCGGCTTCTGGAAGTCGCTGGTCTGGGGATCTATGCCGGTGCCGGCGAGCAGGCCCGAATGCGCGGCCGCCTGCAACGCCGATTTCAAGCCGTCGGGCAGGTCGAGGGCGTCGATGTCCTCGGCGGGAATGGTCGGCTCCTTGACATTCGAGCCACCGGCTCTGACCGCCACGATCACCGCGTGTGAGAGCAGCACCGGGTCGTTCGGTTGGAACTCGGGAGGATCGGCAGCCGGGCCGCTCATGACACCTTCTCGATAGACGACCGCCACGTAGTCGGCCGGGTCCAGCTGGTCGGCCCGACCCTCCACATCCGCGAAGGGCTGCTGCTCGTCCTTGGTAACCTTCCAGTCCATGGCCGCGACCACCCCTTCGGCGAAGGCGGCGCGGGTCACCAGCTCGAGCGGACCGAATTCCTGGTCTGACGAGGGCTTCACCAGGCCGAGCTGCACGGCCTTCTCGATCGCAACCCGTTGGGGATCCTCGAGCGGGATATCCGCAAACTCGGGCACCGCCGGAACTCCAGTCGTGCCCAGAATGCCCGAGCTTCGCACCAGCGTGTAGGCCGAGACGACCGCGCCTGCGAAAGCCAGCAGCACCACAAGATTGAACAGCCACTTCCCAACGGTCCCCCTGCTCACGCGGCCCTCTCCCCCTATTTGGCTGTCCTCGGACACAGGCGACCTCACAGCTCCGATATGATCGTTCTCTCGGGTTCCGGTGGGCTCTCGCCAAGCTCGAAAGCCTCGCCTAGAACGCCCGCCGCCCGCTCGGCCGCCTCGGGCGTTCGCGCGTGGACCCAGGCCATGATATCGCCCTTGGCGACCTCAGTGCCATGGATAGCCTCGATGACCACGCCCACGCTGTGATCCACTCGTGCTCCTTTCGTTTCCCGCCCCGCTCCCAGGCCCAAACAGGCACGGGCTACCAAAAGGGCGCCGACTCTCCGCACCCAGCCCCGACGTGAAGCCCGGTACGGGCGTACCACCGGGGCCTGCGGCAGGCCCGTTCCGTTCAGTGCACCAGGGTCTCCACCCTGGGCCTGGATCCAGCGCGCGCAGACCTCCCGCGCCTCGCCGCTGTCCAAGACCTCCCTCGCCCGGTTCCGGCCGGCGATCTCGTCGCGTTCGACCCCGCTCAGTGCGAGCAACATGCCGGCCAGACGCAGCACTACCTCGCGCACATCGGCTGGACCCCGACCGGACAGCACGGCGAAGGCCTCCCTGACCTCGAGCGTGTTGCCCACCGCCCGGCCAAGAGGCTCGTCCATGGATGACAGCAGGCAGCGCACCCGCCGGTCGGCGTCGGCGCCCAGGTCGATCATGAGACGAGCGACTCTCTCCGCCCGTGCGCGATCTTCGAAGAAAGCCCCTTCGCCCACCTTGACATCGAGCACGATGGCCGTAGCCCCGGTTGCGATCTTCTTGCTCATGATGCTCGAAGCGATGAGCGAATCCTGGACAACCGTGGCAGTGGCGTCCCGCAACGCATAGAGCAACCTGTCTGCCGGCACCAAGCCCGGAGTCTGGCTCACGACAGCCACGCCCACCCGGCGCACTTGCTCGTGAAACTCCTCCACGCTCAGCTCGGTGCGGAACCCAGGGATCGACTCCAGCTTGTCCACCGTTCCTCCGGTATGACCCAGTCCGCGCCCGCTCATCTTGGCAAAGGGCACGCCGCAGGCCGCCACCAGCGGAGCCAGGACCAAAGTGACCTTATCCCCCACCCCCCCGGTCGAGTGCTTGTCGGCCACGACCGGACCCGCGTCAGAAAGATCCACCCTCTCGCCGGTGGCCACCATCGCACGGGTGAGGGCAAAGGTTTCCAGACGGTCGAGCCCCTGAAAGCAGACGGCCATGAGCCAGGCCGCCATCTGGTAGTCGGGGATGAATCCGGCTACGTACTCATTCACGAGCCAGGAGATCTCCTCCACCGTGTGGACGGAGCCGGCGCGCTTGGCCGCAATCAGGTCTACCGCGCGCAAGACAACATCACACCCCGAGGAGGTAATCGACCAGGCGGTGGACGAATGGAACCGCCCGCGAAGAGACGTCCATCACTTCCTGGTGCGCGGGCGCACCCGTCTTCGCCGGCTGCCCGGCCGGGTTGGTGACCACCGATAGTACGATCACGGAGAGCCCCGCCGCCGTCGCCGCTCGGACCTCGGCGGCGGTGGACATGCCTACCACGTCGGCTTCCAGGGCCCTAAAGGCCCGCACCTCGGCCGCCGTCTCGTACTGCGGCCCGGGCAGGGCCACGTAGGTGACGGGTCGCGTATCCGGCGTTGGGAGGCCGGCGCTCGGATCCGCCGGCGAAACCGGCAGGCAGGCGGGCCGCCCGTCGGACTCGGGCGTCTGCAGGTCGAGCACGAGCTCGACCCGTACAACCTCGCCCACCCGGAGGCCGGGATCCAGGCCCCCGCATGCATTGGTGACCACCAGCCGCCGCACGCCCCAAAGCGCCAGAGTGCGCACCGGCAGCTGCAGCTCGCTGAGGTCGAAGCCCTCGTAGCTGTGAACCCGCCCGCGCAGGACGCACAGGTCCACCTCTTGCCGCCGCCCGACGAGCAGGCGGCCCCGGTGTCCCATCACCGAGCCCTCCGGCCAGTGGGGGATTTCGGCGTACGCCAGCCCGCGGGCCTCCTTTACACCCTCGACGTAGAGATCCAGGCCCGACCCCAGGATCACCGCGGTCTCCGGCGCCGATCCCAGCCTCCTGCCCAGCACGTTCGCCGCCTCGCGCGCCTCGGAGTCCCCCACCCGGCAGGAGACGGCGGGCAGATAGGCGAAGACCGTGGGGTACGGTTTCCAGCCGTCCTCCGGATTGAGCTCGTCAAGCACGCGGCCGGTCAGGGGAGGCCACTCGCCCGTCAGATGCCGGAAGGCGGTGGCACCGGTGTCGGCCATGGTGCCGCAGTAGGCGGCAGCGGGCGCGGCCGGCGGTCGGGGAATGTAGAGCAGTGGAACGTACTCCCGGCTGTGGTCGGTGCTGACCGTTGTGGGATCGACCCCGTGGTCGGCCGTCAGGAGCAGCCGGTCGGCGGGGCCCAGCAGATCGAGGATGCCGGGCAGAGCTTGGTCCACGGTCCGTAGGCCGGCCGCGAAGCCCTCCAAGTCGTTCCGGTGCCCCCAGAGCATGTCGAAGTCCACCAGGTTGGTGAAGATGAGACCCTCGCGCCCCTGGCGCAGGAAGCGAGCCACCAGGTCCAGGTTCTCCGCGTTCGAGGCCACCTTGTGCTCCTCGGTCACCCCCTGCCCCGCGAAGATCTGGTGGATCTTGCCGATGCCGATCACCGGCACCCCCCGCTCGGCGAGCAGATCCAGGTAGGTGGCGCTGGTCGGTTCGAGGGAAAAATCCTGGCGGTCCTTCGTGCGCACGAAGGCCCCCGGCTCCCCGGTGAAGGGGCGGGCAATGACCCGGCCCACGGCGTGGGGGCCAGTGAGAATACCCCGGGCCACCTCACAGTAGCGGTAGAGCTCCTCGAGGGGCACCACCTCGACATGGCAGGCGATCTGGAAGACGCTGTCGGCCGAGGTATAGACGATGGGTCTGCCGGTGGCCATGTGCTGCTCGCCCAGCTCGCGGATGATCTCGGTGCCCGAAGCGGTCTTGTTGCCCAGAACGTCGCGGCCTATCCGCTCGCGGAAGGGCCGCAGCACCTCCTCGGGGAAGCCGTCGGGGTAGGTGGGAAAAGCCGCAGCGGAGACCAACCCCATGTGCTCCCAGTGGCCATTGGTGGTGTCTTTGCCCGCGGAGAGCTCCCGCAGACGCCCGGCGAGCGCCCCGGGTCGCTTTACCGGCGGCAGGCCACGCAGGGGCACCAGGTTGCCCAGTCCCAGAGCTTGGAGGTTGGGCAGCTCCAGGTCGATGTAGCGAGCCAGGTTTCCCAGCGTGTTCGCACCCTCGTCGCCGTAGGCAGCCGCGTCAGGCTGCGCTCCAACGCCCACACCGTCCAGCACCATGAACACGAACCGCCTCATCCCTCCGCCCGGGCTCGGGGGTGGGCGTCGTCGTAGACGCGGCGCAGGTGCACGTGGCTGAGATGGGTGTAAATCTGGGTGGTCGAAAGATCGGCGTGCCCCAGCATCTCCTGTACCGCTCGCAGGTCGGCTCCGCCCTCCAGCAGATGAGTGGCAAAGGAGTGACGCAGCGTGTGAGCCGAAACGTTGTGGGGCAGCCCGGCCTCCTGAGCGTAGTGCTTGATGAGCAGATGGAGCCCTTGGCGGGTCAGGACCCGGCCGCGGGCATTGAGGAAGAGCTCCGCCGGCTTCAAAAGGCCCCGATCTCCCAGCTGGGGCCTCCCCTGCTGCACGTAGGTCCGTACGGCCTGCACGGCCATCCGCCCCAACGGAACCACGCGCTCTTTGTCGCCCTTGCCCACGGTGCGCACGAAGCCGACCTCGAGGTCCACGTCCTGCAGACGCAGCGCCACCGCCTCGGACGCCCGCAAGCCGGCCCCGTAGAGCACCTCGAGCAGGGCGCGGTCCCGGAGCCCCCGGGGGGTGGCCGGCGGACGGCGGAGCAGAGCTTCTACCTGGCCCACCGAAAGAACCTGGGGCAGGTTCGACTCCAGACGGGGAGAGGCCAGCCGGCGGGAGGGGTCGTGGTCTCGAGCTCCGGAGGCGAGCAGGAAGCGATAGTAGGCTCTGATCGCGGTCGTCTTCCGGGCCCGGGTGGAAGGGCGCCACTTCCCCTCGGCCAGGAACTCGCGCAAGGATTCGGCCGTGGCGTCCAGAGGGCCCAGGCCTTTGGTGGCCAGCAGCTCGGCGAGTTGGATGAGGTCCCGGCGGTACGAGGCGATGGTGTGCTCGGCGAGACCCCGTTCCAGGCGCAAAGCAGTCAAGAAGTCGGCGAGATCCGGCGGAGACGAGGGCGCCTGGTGGGTGACCATGCCGGAAGGGTCCCTCAGGTGAAATCGATGGGGAGCAGACTCTCCAGCGGGAAGAAAGGGTTGCCGGTGGCTTCAGCCACGCGGGCGTTGGTGATTTTCCCCTCCATGACGTTGATGCCCTTCGCCAGCCCGGGATCGTGGCGCGCAGCGGCGGGCACGCCTCGGTCGGCGATCTCCATGATGTAAGGCAGGGTGACGTTCGTAAGGGCGAGGGTGGAGGTGATGGGTACGGCGCCCGGCATGTTGCCCACGCAGTAGTGCACCACGCCGTGCTTCACAAACACAGGGTCGCTGTGCGTGGTCATGTGCGAAGTCTCGAAACAGCCCCCTGGTCGATGCTGATGTCCACCATGACCGAGCCGGGTTGCATGGCTTTGATCAGATCCTCGCTAACGAGACGGGGAGCCCGGGCGCCCACCACCAGCACCGCGCCGATGACCAGGTCGGCGCGTAGCACCTGCTCCTCGATGGTCGTCTGATTGCTCATGAGGGCCTCGACACCAGGAAAGTGGCGCTCGACTTCCATCAGGCGCTCTAGGTTGATGTCCAGTACGCGCACCCGGGCCTTCATACCCGACGCGATCTGGGCTGCATTGCTGCCTGCGATACCGGCTCCCAGGATGACCACCCGGGCCGCCGGCACGCCCGTGACCCCTCCCATGAGCTTGCCCTTGCCCCCGTTCATGCGCTCCAGGAAGTACGCTCCGGCGTGGGGGCGATGCGGCCGGCCACCTCGCTCATGGGAGCCAGCAGGGGCAGATGCCCGTTGGCCGGCTCCACCGTCTCGTAGGCCAGGCAGGTAGCGCCGCTCTCGATCAGGCCCCGGGTCAGCTCGGGGTTGGGGGCCAGATGCAGGTAGGTGAAGAGCACGTGGCGCGGCTGCAGGCGCAAGTATTCCTGCCCCAGGGGCTCCTTGACCTTCAGAAGAAGACTCGCCTTGTCGAAGACCTGCTCGGCGTTCTCGACGATCTCGGCCCCTGCTGACAGGTAGGCCTCGTCGGGAAACGCCGACCCCTCCCCCGCTCCGGTTTCCACGATCACCTGGTGTCCGCGTGAGACGAGCTCCCGAGCGCCGGCCGGCGTTAGGGAAACGCGGTACTCGTCGGCTTTGATCTCCTTGAGGACCCCGATGCGCATCCGTCTACTCCTCCGCAGTCTCAGTATGGGCGCCTTCCGCCGCCAGCAGGCGTTCCAGCAGCAGAAGGGTCGCCAGGGTCTTGGCGTCTCTGATGACCTCCGGTGTGGTCAGCAGATCCGCAAGGGACTCGGTCACGAGATGGATGTCTTCGTCGTCGTCCAGGTCCTGGCCCACGGTAGTCAGATCCCGGGCCAGGAAGGCATGGAGCTCCTCGTGCAGGAAGCCCGGCGAAGAGAAGAAAGAGCCGAGGGAGTCCCACTTGGCGGCGATCAGCCCGGTCTCCTCCCGCAGTTCGCGCACCGCCGCGTCCGCCGGGTCCTCTCCCGGGTCGAGGGTGCCGGCGGGGAGCTCCAACAGGGTCCGCCCCACGGCATGCCGGTATTGTCGCACCAGAACGACCTTGCCGCGGGCGTCCAGGGCCGCGATCACCACGGCACCGGGGTGATCCACCACCTCGCGCTCGATGAGCTCGTTGTCGGAGCGGCGCAGCCGGTCGATCCGTATGGATACCACTGCGCCCGCGTACGTCGAGCGGGAGCCGACCACCACCGGTAGGTCCTCTTGAGTCCCGGGCGGCACGGAGTCCCCGGGAACCCGCTCACCCGCCACGGGACCCATTCTCCGGAGCCAGGCGGACCAAAGTAAGCATCAACCGCACCAGCAGCGCCAGATCAGCGGCGGCCACGTACTCCTCGGGCGTATGCACGCGGGCCATGCCGCAGTCGAGGTTGACGGTGGGCAGCCCGCGCGCGATGAAGACGTTCGCGTCCGAGCCGCCTCCGGTGGTGACCCACCGGGGAGCGATCCCCAGCTCGCTCAAGGCCGCCCGACAAAGGCTCACCACCGGGGAGCGGCGGCTCAGAGAGAACGCCCGGTACCCGCTGGCGATGTCCAGGTCCACGTCGACGCCCACCTCCGCCGCCCCGCGCTGGAAGGCATCGACCATCGCCGCCGCCGTGCGGGCAAGCTCGGCCTCGTTGTGGCTGCGGCACTCGGCCTGCACCACGCATAGATCGGGCACGATATTCTGGGCCGTCCCGCCGTGGATGACGCCCACGTTGGCTGTTGTCTCCTCGTCGAGCCGCCCGAGCTTCATGGCGGCGATGGAGCGAGCGGCCGCCTGAATCGCGTTGCGCCCCAGCTCCGGCTCGAGCCCGGCGTGGGCCGCCTTGCCCCGAAAGGTGGCCCGGATCGATTGCTCGCTCGGCGCCTTGAGCACCACGCCCCCCACCGATCCGGCTGAGTCGAAAACCACCGCCACCGGGCTGGCCAGCGCCCCGTCGGGCAGATGCTTGGCCCCCAGGACCCCGACCTCCTCGGCCACGGTGAAGACCAGCTCGAAGGCGGGAAGAGGCGTGCTCGAGGACACGGCCATCTCGGTGGCCACCAGCATCGCGGCCACGGCCGCCTTGTTGTCGGCACCCAAGATGGTGTTCCTCGCGTTGACGAACCGCCCGTCGCGCAGCACGGGCTCGATGGCATCGGTGGGCTGGACCGTGTCCAGGTGGGCCCCCAGGGCGACGACCGGTCTCCCCGTGCTCCCCGGCACGCGACACCACAGGTTGCCCGCGGTGCCGCCGATGGCCGACCCGGTGTCGTCCTCCCTCACCTCGAGGCCCAGGTCGCGCAGGTAGCCGGCCACCAGATCGGCAACCTCGCGCTCCTGACGGGAAGGGCTGGGCACGGCGACCAGGCGGGCGAAGACCTCCTCCACCCGCTCCTGGTTCACCTCAGGGACAGGACTCAATCCCCCACCCCCACGGTGTCGCGATCGGGCTCGCCCGGCAGCTCCTCCCCCGATCCGCAGGCGCACGCGATGGCGCTGCCCACGAAGTCGCGGAATAGGGGCTGCGGCCGCGTGGGTCGGCTCTTGAACTCGGGGTGGAACTGAGAGGCCACGAACCACGGATGGTCGGCCAGCTCGACGATCTCGACTAGGCGCTCGTCGGGGGTCATGCCGCTGACGAGGAGACCGGCGTCGACCAGCTGACCCCGATGCACGTTGTTGACCTCGTAGCGGTGCCGGTGCCGCTCGTAGATGACCTCGTCGTGGTAGGCGTCGAAGGCTCTGGTGCCGGGCACCACCTTCACCGGCGAGGCTCCCAAACGCATGGTGCCCCCCTTGTCCTCGATGTCTTTCTGCTCGGGCAGCAGGTCGATGACCGGGTAGGGCGTTTCGGGATCGAACTCCGAGGAGTTGGCCCCCTCATGCCGCACACGTTTCGGGCGAACTCCACCACCGCCACCTGCATGCCCAGACAAATGCCCAGGTAGGGCACCTTTGCCTCGCGCGCGTACTGCACCGCGAGAATCTTCCCCTCGATGCCACGCACGCCGAAACCGCCCGGCACCAGGATGCCATCGGCCATCTCCAGCCGGGATCGGATCTCGTCCGGGCGCAGCGACTCCGCGTCGACCCAGACGATCTCCACGTCGCGTTCGTGGTGGATGCCGGCGTGGCGGAGGGCCTCAACCACGCTCAGGTAGGCGTCCTGCAGCTGCACGTATTTACCCACCAGGGCGATGCGGACTACGCCCGACTTATGCCCTATCTTCTCCACCAATGCGTTCCATTCGCTCAGGTCCAGGGGGCCGGCCTGCAGGCCGAGCTTCTCGATGACCAAGTCGTCCAGCCCCTCGTCGCGCAGGTTCAGGGGCACGAAGTACACGTCGGGGGCATCCACGGCCGAGACGACGGCCCGCGATTCGACGTCGGTGAACAGAGCCACCTTGTCCTTGAGCTCCCGGCTGATGGCCCGATCGGAGCGACAGACGATGATATCCGGCTGGATGCCGATCTCTCGGAGCTCGTTGACGCTGTGCTGAGTGGGCTTGGTCTTGAGCTCCCCGGAGGTCCCGATGAAAGGGATCAGCGTCACATGGAGGTAGAGCACGTTGTTGCGCCCAATGTCGTTGCGGAACTGGCGGATGGCCTCCAGGAAGGGCAGACTCTCGATGTCGCCCACCGTCCCGCCGATCTCGGTGATCACAACATCCACCTCGGGGTTGCGGGCCACCCGGGCGATCCGTTCCTTGATCTCGTTGGTGATATGGGGGATCACCTGCACCGTGCCCCCCAGGTAGTCGCCCCGGCGCTCCTTGCGGATCACGTTGTAGTACACGGACCCCGAGGTGACGTTCGACTCGCGGGTGAGGTTCTCGTCAACGAAGCGCTCGTAGTGCCCCAGATCGAGGTCGGTCTCGGCTCCGTCTTCGGTGACGAAGACCTCGCCGTGCTGGTAGGGGCTCATGGTCCCAGGGTCGACGTTCAGATACGGGTCGAACTTCTGGATTACCACCCGCAGTCCCCGGCTCTTGAGCAGCCGCCCAAGGGAGGCGCCAGTGATCCCCTTCCCCAGGGACGATACGACCCCGCCCGTCACGAACACATGCTTGGCCATGCTCATCCTTCTCCGTCGAGGACCACGTCGGTTGGAGACAGGAGAGCTCCCGCGCGGAGAGGTCTCCTGCGCCCCATCTAGCAGGCTGTTGAAGAATGACGCTTCGCCGCCAGAGCGCGATGGGCGAGTGCGAGACTAGGACGCAGGAAGCGCTCGTAGCAGCGCTACGGGCGCGACCGAGGACGCCGTATCGCGCCGGCCAGTGCGTTCTGGAGGCCAAGGCTTCGATCTTCAACAGCTTCCTAGTCTATCAGGCCGGACGCAGCCCTGTCCCTGAGCGTGCGGGCGTGGGCCAGAGCCGCCGGGTCCCCTGGCCGGCCGCCCATCATGCGGCTGAGCTCGCGCAGGGCCGCCTCCTCATCCAGAGACGCCAGCCGAGTGGTCGTACTGCCTGCACGGATGCTCTTCTCGATAAGCACGTGCTGCTGGGCGAAGGCGGCCACCTGGGGCAGGTGGGTGATGACAACCAGCTGCGTCGCCCGGCTGAGCTCCCGGAGCTTGCGACCTACCGCCGTAGCGGTGCGCCCGCCGACCCCGGCATCGATCTCGTCGAAGACCAGGGTCTCTCCCCCCTCCACCTCGGCCAGGGCGGACTTGAGAGCGAGCAAGGTGCGGGACAGCTCGCCCCCCGAAGCCGTGTGCGCCAGACTCCGGCCCGCGAGTCCTGGGTTGGCCGCCAGCTGGAACTCCACGGAATCCGCTCCTCCCGGTCCCAGGCTGTCCCAGCCCCGCCGAGTCTCGAGCAGCAACTCGACCCGAGCGCCGGCCATGCCCAAGTCGCCCAGTTGCTGCTCGATGGCCCGTTCCAGCCGGGGGATCGTGGCCCGCCGAGCCTCACTTAGCCGGGTCGCCAGTTCGAGGGCCCGTGCGGTCCACTCGTCGCGCTCGTCCGCCAGCCCGGCGACGTCCTGCTCGGCCTGCTCGAGCTCGTACAACCGGCGGCGTCCTTGCTCCAGGAAGGCGAGAGCCGCCTCGGTCGAGGCGCCGTACTTGCGGGCCAAGTCGGAGTAGAGGCGCAGGCGCTCGTCGACTTCGCGCAACCGGCCGGGGTCGATCTGCACTCCGTCGAGGAAGGAGCGCAGGCGGCGGGCCGCGTCGTCGAGCACCAGAGCGGCCTCCCCCATCTCTTCTGACAGGGCGTCCAGCTCCCGGTCGACCCCGAGGACCGAACCGAGGCGGGCGCGGGCGGCAGCCAGCAGGCCGCTCACGTCGGGAAGGTCGTCATCGGAGCGGAGCAGAGCGGCGGCCTGCGAGCCGGCCAGCACGACCTCCTCCGCCCGAGCCAGCAGCCTCTGCTCGGCCTCGAGCTCGCGCTCCTCCGCTGGGGAAAGGCCGGCCGCCTCGAGCTCGGCGATCTGGAAGGCCAGGAGCTCCTTCTCCCGGGCGCGCGCTTCCCGGAGCCGGACTTTCTCCTCCAGACGAGCGGATAGGGAGCGCGCCCGACCCCAGGCTTCGCGGAAGCCCACAGCCAGGTGCTTCGTGGATTCGCCGCCGAAGGCATCCAGCATCTCGCGCTGATAGGCTGGATCGAGCAGCCGGCGGTGCTCATGCTGGCCCGAGAAAGAGAGGAGCCCGCCAAGAACCTCGGCCATGGTGGTTAGGGTGACTGCCGCCCCGTTCAGGAAGGAGCGGTTGCGCCCCGAGCGGTGCAGGCGCCTGGTGGCCACCAACTCCCGGCCCTCCAGGTCGAGCAGATCGGCCGTGCCGGGCGAGAGCCAGGTCATGGTCTCGGGGTTGACGCCGAAAACGGCCTCGATCGTGGCTTCATCTCCCGCCTCTCCCACCAACCCCTCTGCGGCCCTCTCCCCTAGGAGGAGGCCGAACGCCTGGGTGAGCAGGGTCTTACCCGCGCCCGTCTCCCCGCTCAACACAGTCAGCCCCGGCGCCAGATCCAGCGAGGCATCCTCGATCAGTACGAAGTTCCGGATGCTCAGCGAGATCAGCATGGCGGGTTAGCAGGCTGTTGAAGCATGACGCTTCGCCGCCAGGGCGCGCTGGGCGAGTGCGAGACCCGAGCTCGTTTCAGAATGACGCTTCGCGGTCCGGCTGCAATGGGCACGCGCGAGGCCAGAGCTCGGTTCGGAATGACGCTTTGCCGGCAGGCTGCGCTGGGCGCGGGCGAGGCAAGGACGCAGGGAGCGGGCGTAGCGGAGCTACGGACGCGGCCGAGGACGCCGCATCGCGCCGGCCAGTGCGTTCTGGGGGCCAAGGCTTCGATCTTCAACGGCCTCCTTAGGCAAACCGCTCCTTGAAGTGGCGGTAGAAGTCGTTCTCGGGCAGCAGAGCGAGGGTCGCCAGGCCTGGTTCGGTGAGGATCTCGAGCTCTCCCAGAGGTTGCAGCGACCCCATGTGCTCTCCGTCGACCACGATGTCCACGGCGTCGCGGGCCGACCGGTTGGTCACGTGCGCTACGTCGGCGGAGCCCGCCACCAGTGAGCGCATGGTCAGTGTATGGGGAGCCAGGTAGGAGAGCACGTAGCCCCCCAGCCCGATGCCCAGAACCGGGCCGCCCGCCGCCAGGTTGTAGGCGGTGGAACCAGCGGGCGTGGCCACCACCAGCCCGTCGCAGCGGGCGTCAAACATAGGCACTCCGTTGATGGAGTACGCCACCCGGCAGATGCCGGCGTCGCGTCCTCGCCCGATCACGATGTCGTTGACCGCCCGCAGAGGCGTCCCGTTCAGCCGCGAGGCCAGCCCCAGAAGAGGGTGAGCCACGAACCTCCCTTCCAGCAGACGGGGAGGTCCTCGGCCACCCGGTCGCGCCGGATGGCGGCCAGGAACCCCACGCGGCCCAGATTGACACCGGCTACGGGTACGCCCAGGTCGCGGGTCAGGCGCAGGGTGCGCAGCATCGTGCCGTCCCCGCCCAGGACCAGGCACAGGTCCGCCTCGGCGATCTGCTCGCGGGACACCTCGCAGCACTCCTGGGTCTCTTCTGGATAGACGTCGGGGTGCTTGATCCGCTCACCGGGAGGCAGAAGCACGCGCACACCCCGCTGCTCCAGCACGGCAAGCACCTGGGCGAGCACCTCTCCGGCCACTTCCGGAATCTGGTGCGTCACCAGCGCGACTCGCTCGACTGCTTCACCCATCGGGGTCTCCCCTCACGCGACGATATCCTCGATCGTGGCTTCCAGGGTAGCAAGGGAGAGGCCTTCCGCTCCACCTCTCCGCACGACGACCACAAACTCCACGTTGCCACCGACCCCGGGAAGTCCGGAAGGAGCGACGCCATCGATGTTCAGCCCTAAGCCTTCCTGCAGAAAGCGCGTGATGCGTCGGAGCACGTCGGCCCGGACAACCCGATCGCGCACGATGCCGCCCCGGCCCACCCTCTCCGGCCCAGCCTCGAACTGCGGCTTCACCAGCAGGACACCGCGGAAAACCGGGGTCATGCACGCTACTACGGCCGGCAGTACCTTCTCGAGCGAGATGAAGGAGACGTCGGTCGTGAGGAAATCGGGCTCGTAGGGGAGCCGGCCCGCTTCCAGATAGCGTGCGTTCACCCGCTCGAGCACGTGCACGCGAGGATCGTCCCGCAGGCGCGCGTCCAGCTGGCCGTAGCCGACGTCGAGGGCGATGACCTCGGCCGCCCCGCCCTGCAGGAGGCAGTCCACGAACCCGCCGGTGGAAGCCCCCACGTCGAGGGCCCGCACGCCGGTTACGTCCACCGAGAAGACCCGAAGAGCGTGCGCCAGCTTCTCACCTGCTCGGGAGACGAAGCGCGGACCCGGCACAATCTCGAGAACGGCATCGGGAGACATCTGGCAGCCGGCCTTGTCCACGACCTTGCCGCCGACCCGCACTCGTCCGGCCATGATCAGCCCCTGGGCGACGTTGCGGCTCTGGACGAGGCGCCGTTCGACCAGGAGCTGGTCCAGACGGACCTTCCCCGGAAGCCGGCCATCAGCCACGAGTATTCGAGACCTTCCTCCCCACCTGGTCCAGCTCCCGCGGACCGGGGCGCCCATCGCTGGAAGCCATCCCAGACCGCACAACGTCGATGGCCTTGAGAGCCACCGCCTGAGGCGTGTAGCCCACGCTCTCATGCAAGGTGGAGGTCGCTCCGTGGGTCACGAAGGCGTCGGGGAGTCCGACCAACGCTGCCGGGCGCGACAGCCCGGCCCGCGCCAAGACCTCGAGCACGCCCGCCCCCAGCCCCCTACCACCGAGTTCTCCTCGATGGTAATGAGTCCCGCGTGTTGTGAGACCAGACGCAGCAGGGCCTCCTCGTCGAGTGGTCGCACCCGGCGGACATTGACCACCGTGGCGGTCAGGTTCTGTTCGGCAAGTAGATGGGCTGCCTCCCGCGCAAGGCCCACACCGGTACCCGTCCCAAGCAACAGCACATCGCGCCCCTCCCGTAGTACCTCGAGCCAGGGCCCCTTCAGGGGCGTGATCGGCTCGGGCAGCGGTACGCCCTCGCCCTTGCCCCGCGGATAGCGGATGGCCACCGGGCCGTCCATCATCAACGCCGTGGCCAGCATGCCTTGGAGCTCGGCTTCGTCCTTGGGTACGAACACGGTAAGGCCGGGGACCACCCGCAAGAAAGACAGATCGAAGGACCCGTGGTGGGTAGGCCCATCCTCTCCCACCAGCCCCGCCCGGTCGAGGGCGAACACTACGGGCAGGTCCTGCAGGCAGACGTCGTGGATCAGCTGGTCATAGGCCCGCTGCAGGAAGGTCGAGTAGAGGGCCACCACCGGCCGTTTACCGGCCGCCGCCAAGCCCGCGGCGAAGCCGACAGCGTGACCTTCGGCGATCCCGACGTCGAAGAAGCGGTCCGGGTAGGCTTGCTCCAACAGGTCGAGCCCGGTTCCGGCGGCCATGGCCGCGGTGATGCCCACCACGCGCTCGTCCCGCCCGGCCAGCTCGACCAGAGCTCGGCCGAAAGCCTCGGTGTAGCTGAGTCCTGCAGCGCCCCCCGAAGGCAAGACCTCACCCGACTCGACGGCGAAGGGCGACGTGCCGTGAAAGCGGTCGGGCGCCTTCTCGGCCGGCCGATATCCCTTGCCCTTGACGGTCTTCACGTGCAGGAGCACGGGGCCCTCTATGGCCAGAGCCCGGCGGAGGTGGGCGCGCAGAGCCTCGATATCATGGCCGTCGACCACCCCGATGTAGGTGAAACCCAGCTCCTCGAAAAGCATGCCCGGTACCAGCGCCGCCTTGACGCCTTCCTTGAGCTGCTCGCCCATGGCGTAGACCCGCTCGCCGATGCCTGGAAAACGCTGCACCCGGCGCTCGAAGTCCCGCCGCAGGCGAAACAACGCCGGGTCGGTGCGCAAGCGGGACAGGTAACCGCTGATGGCGCCCACATTCTTCTTGATCGACATCGCGTTGTCGTTCAGCACCACCACTAGGGGCGTCTGCAGATGCCCGGCCTGATTCAGGGCTTCATAGGCCATTCCGCCTGTCAGCGCCCCGTCGCCTATGACGGCTACCACGTGGCCCCGCGCTGCGGGCGAAGCCCGCCGCGCGGCCTCAGCCAGGCCCACACCGGCGCTCACCGAAGTGCTGCTATGCCCGGTGCCGAAGATGTCATGCTCACTCTCGGCCCGTCTGGGGAATCCCGAGAGACCGCCGAAGCGGCGGATGGTGTCGAAGGAGGACAGGCGTCCGGTGAGCAGCTTGTGGGCGTAGGACTGATGACCGACGTCCCATACGATCTTGTCCTTGGGGGAGCTCAGCTCGGCGTGCAGGGCGATGGTGAGCTCCACCACCCCCAGGCTCGGGCCTAGGTGCCCTCCTACGCGGGAGATGGTCGAGATGATCTCTCCGCGGATCTCAGCCGCCAGTTGGCGGAGCTTCCCGGGCTGAAGCGTAGCGAGATCGTCGGGGAGGGTGAGCTGCTCGAGAAGCCTCATGATGAGTACGCAGTATACTCCACAGCCGGGCGGGCCACGGGGGTCCAGTACGTAGACGGCGGGAGCGGGAGACGCCACTGCCGACGTCTCGCGGCCGGCGGGAATCTACTCGGGGGCGCCTTCTCCTCCGCCGATAGCCAGGTCCTCAGCCACCGCCCCCAGGACGCCGTTGACCAGAGAAGCCGCCTCGTTGCTGCAGAACCTCTTGGCGAGCTCGACGGCCTCGTTGATGGCCACGTGAGCGGGTACCTCCTCGACCCACTTCAGCTCGTAGACCGCCAACCGCAGGATGTTCCGTTCCAGGGGAGCCAGCCGCTCGAGAGTCCAGCCGGTCAGGCGCACGGCGATTTGGGCGTCGATGGCCCTCCTATGGTCGGCCACGCCGCAGACCAGGCGACGCGAGTAGGGATCAACCTCCGCGCCTCCTTGCTCCGCCCGAGCGAGGGCGACCGCGGCGCCGATGGACAAGAGGTCCTGCTGGTAGAGGACGAAGAGAGCCTCGCGGCGCGCGCGCCGCCGACCGAGAGCCACGGCCGCTACTCGACCGGTTCGGCCGGGAAGACCCCGGTGAACGTGACGTCGACCGCTTCGACGTCGAGCCCGGTCATCCGATTGAGACTCTGAGCCACCTGGCACTGCACCCAGGCCGCCAGAGTTGGCAGCTCGTGCCCGAAAAGGGCTTCGAGCTGCAGTCCGACGCGGCAGCCGGCGCCCTTCACCCGTACCTCGATGGGGTGGGTGCGTTTCATCGTTGCCCCGCTAGGCAGCCGCAAACGTGATTCCCCGCTGAGCGTGCCGCGCACGATGGCCTCCAGCACGCTCGGCGCTATCCGGTACTGGGTGGCGTCGAATCGAGCCTCGTGATTCACGCCGTGGCCTTCGCGAGAGTTGGGAGCTCGTTGCGGGCGTTCTCGAGGAAGGCCGTCGAGAAGCGCCCCTCCCTGAACGCGGGATGCCGGAGAATGTCGATGTGGAGATCGCGGGTGGTGGGGAGCCCCTCGATCTCAAGCTCCTGTAGGCAGCGCAATCCTCTAGCGATGCAGGAAGGTCGGTCGCGGTCCCACACGATCAGCTTCGCCAGCAGGGAATCGTAGTTGGTGGGTACCGTGTACCCTTCGTAGAGGTGGGTATCGATCCTCACCCCCGGTCCGCCGGGCAACACCAGCCGGCGAATGGTGCCCGCACGGGGCAGGAAGCCGTTGGCCGGGTCTTCGGCGTTGATTCGGAACTCCATGGAATGCCCAATGGGGACGACCGAGCCCGTGCCCACCAGCGGCCGGCCCGCAGCCACCTGGATCTGCTCGCGGATGATGTCGACGCCCGTGACCATCTCCGTAACCGGGTGCTCCACCTGCACTCGAGTGTTCATCTCCATGAAGTAGAAGTCGCGCCGCTCGTCGGCCAGAAACTCGAGGGTGCCCGCGCTCGCGTAGCTGATGGCCGCACAGGCGATGCGGACCTGGTCCTGCAGGCGCTGGCGAGTGGAGGCGTCGAGCAGGGGCGATGGAGACTCCTCCAGCACCTTCTGGTGACGGCGCTGGATCGAGCAGTCGCGCTCCCCTAACGTCAAGATCTCTCCACGGCCGTCGCCGATGATCTGGACCTCGACGTGGTGGGGGTTGACGATGACCTTCTCCAGGTAGAGCCCGCCGTTGTCGAAGGCGGCCACCGCTTCGGCCGAGGCGGCCTGGAACGAACGCTCCAGCTGGGAGGGATCGGCCACCAAGCGCATCCCTCGACCCCCTCCGCCGGCGGAAGCCTTCAGCATGACGGGATAGCCGATGTCCCCGGCTAAGGTCGCGGCTTCCGCCACCGAGGAGAGGATCCCTTTGCTCCCGGGGATGGTGGGCAGCCCAGCCTCGGCCATGATCTGTTTGGCCAGGGACTTGTCCCCCAACTGGAGCATGCTCTCGGCCGAAGGTCCGATGAACACCAGGTCGTTGTCGGCGCAGGCCCGGGCGAAGTCGGCATTCTCGGCCAGGAAGCCGTAGCCGGGGTGCACGGCCTCGCAGCGGCTGGTGAGAGCCGCCGCCACGATGCTGGGAATGAAGAGATAGCTGCGTCCCGGATCGGGCGGCCCGATCCGGACGGCCCGGTCGGCCGCACGCACGTGGAGCGAGTCCTCGTCGGCGGTGGAGTAGACGGCGACGGCCTCAACATCAAGCTCATGGCAGGCACGGATGACACGCAAGGCGATCTCGCCCCTGTTGGCCACCAGGATACGCCGGAACACAGAGCGGCCCTCTACGTGCCGTCAAGCTCGATGGCGAACAGCGGCTGACCATACTCCACCGGGCTGGCGTCCTCCGCCATGACCGCGCGGATGGTGCCGCTCACCTCCGAGACCACCTCGTTCATCAGCTTCATGGCCTCGAGGATGCAGAGCACGTCACCTTCGTTCACGTGCTGGCCCTCGCTCACGTAGGGCGGGCTACTCGGCGACGGCGCCGCGTAGAACGTACCCACCATCGGCGCTACCACCTTGTAGTACGTGTCGGTCACCGGGGCCGGTCCCCCGGGAACCAAAGGAGCGGCCGCCGGGGCGGCAGCGGGGACTACTGCCGGGGTCCCTGGAGGGCCGGGCGGCGGAAAGGTCGATTCCGCCAGAGGCCGCACGCCCCTCTTGCGGATGGTGATACGCAGCCCCGCGTCTTCCACGGTGACTTCGTCGATGTCGGCGGCCTCCACCGCGGCGATCAGCTCGCGCACCCGGTCGGTCGCCACTCCCCCCCCGCCGGCCGGTGCCGCCGGCTGCTCTTCGGCTTCTCCGGTGAGGAACACATCCTCCTCCGCGCCCCGATGCCGGCGTTCGAAGAAGTTACGAGCGGCGCTGGGGAAGAGAGCGTAGCTGAGCACGTCCTCCTCGCTGCGGGCCAGTGGTCCGATCTCCTCCCGGAAGCTCTCCAACGTCTCCTCGATGAGATCGGCCGGGCGCACGGTGATCGGGTTCTCGTCACCAAGAACGCGGCGCATGATGTCCGCACTCATGGGACCCGGCGGCTTGCCGTATCGACCACGCAAATACGCCTTCATCTCGTCGGGCACCACCTGCCAGCGCTTGCCGATCAGGATGTTCAGCACCGCCTGGGTACCCACGATTTGGCTGAGCGGCGTCACCAGGGGCGGATAGCCCACTTCGGAGCGCACCTTGGGGATCTCCTCCAGCACCTCCTGCAGACGCTGCTCTGCCTTCTGCTCCTTGAGCTGCGAGATGAGGTTGGAGATCATGCCCCCGGGGACCTGATGCGAGTACACCTTCATGTGCGTGAGGGAGGTAACCCCCCGTTCGAACCCGCCCTCCTCACGGATCTTCTCCCAGTACTCCGCGATCTCGAAGAGGGAGTCGAGGTCGAGCTCGGTGTCGTAGGGAGTACCTTTGAGGGCGGTGACCAGCATCTCGGTCGCCGGCTGGCTCGCCCCGAAGGCCAGGGGCACGGTAGCCGTATCCACAATGTCGACCCCGGCCTCGATGGCCTTGAGGTAGGTCATGGGCGCTAGGCCCCCGATGTAGTGACAGTGGAGCTGCAAGGGGAGATCGATTTCCTCCTTGAGGCTCTTGATCAGCCGTTCGGCGAAGTACGGTGAGAGAAGGGCGGCCATATCCTTCACACAGATGCTGTCGGCACCCAGGTCCACCAGCTCTTGGGCCACCTTCACGTAGTGGTCGAGGGTATGCACCGGACTGATGGTGTACACCACCGCTCCCTGGAAGTGCTTGCCGGTCTCCTTGATGGTTTCAGCGGCCGTGCGGATGTTGCGCGTGTCGTTCAGCGCGTCGAATACCCGGAAGATGTCGACACCCGAGTCGGCCGCGTGTCGTACGAAGGCGTGCACGATCTCGTCGCTGTAGTGGCGGTAGCCCACGAGATTCTGGCCCCGCAGCAGCATCTGCAGAGGGGTCTTGCGGCAGTGGTGCTTGATGGTACGCAGCCTCTCCCAGGGGTTCTCGTCGAGGAAGCGCAGGCAAGCATCGAAGGTCGCGCCCCCCAGACTTCCAGCGAGTGGAACCCGATCTGGTCCATGCGACGCAGCACGGGCACGATGTGACCGATCCGCATGCGCGTCGCCCAGAGAGACTGATGCGCGTCCCTCAGGCTGGTATCCGTGATCTCAATCCGGCGAGCTCTCAAAGGTAGGCCTTTCTGGGAAGCCTGACGAACCTCATATCCGGGTGCTGTACTCCCTCGTGCGTGTATCCACGCGAATCGTGTCTCCCTGCTCGATGAACAGGGGAACCTGCAACGTGGCGCCGGTCTCCACGACCGCCGTCTTGCTGCCGCCGCTCACGGTGTCCCCCCGCACGCCGGGAGCCGCCTCCACGACCTGAAGGTCGACGAAGGTGGGGAGCTCGACGTCGAAGGGCTCTCCGTCCATGAAAAGGACCTCCACCTCCATGTTGACCTTCATGAGGTCCAGGCGATCGTCCAGAGCCGTCTTCGGGAGTGCCAGCTGCTCGTACGATTCGGCGTCCATGAACACGACCTGATCGGGCTCATCATACAGGTAGGTCATCGTCCGGCTCTCAGTGCGAACCTGGTCGAACTTCTGCTCAGGACGAAAGGTCTTGTCGATAACCCGGCCGGTGGCGAGGCTCTTGAGCTTCGTCCGCACGAACGCCCCGCCCTTGCCGGGCTTGACATGCTGGTACTCCACGATGCGGTAGATGTCGCCCTCGTGGCGAATGGTCATACCGGTGCGAAACTGGCTGGTAGAGATCACGCGCTCGGCCTCCTCCGAAGAAAACGTCGGCCCACCAGCCCACACCCGCTGGCAGCCGACCCGTGGCGTTGGATTCTACACCACGCCGGGCTGCACGTGAAGGTGGGGCGCGATTCCGAGCTGTCAGTCCAGGGTCACAAGAGCCCTCGGGAAATCCGAGAGCACCCGGATCCCCTCGGCTTGCACGAGCACCGTGTCCTCGATGCGCACGCCTCCCAGACCCTCGACGTACACGCCCGGTTCGATGGTGACCACCATGCCGGCTTCGAGCGACCCATCGTTGTTCGCGCTTAGGCGGGGAGCTTCGTGCACATCGAGTCCCACCCCGTGACCCAAGCTGTGCCGGAACAGCTCGCCGTAGCCCGCCCCGTCGATAATCGCGCGGGCGAGCCCGTCGAGCGCGGCGCAGGTCATGCCCGCCCGCGCGGCCTCTCGGGCCGCCCTCTGGGCGGCTTCCACCGTCGCGTATACCTGGAGCTCTTCGTCACCGAGTGGTCCGGTGGCAAAGGTGCGAGTGACATCCGCCGCGTACCCGTGGACAGCCGCGCCGATGTCGACCACGAGCAGTCGCCCAGGAGGCACAGGCTCGCCGGTAGTCTCCGCGTGCGGCATTGCTCCCCGAGGGCCGGAGGCCACGATCAGCGGGAAGGGCACCGGTTCCGACCCATGCTGACGGGCCCAGATCTCCAGGTCAAGGGCGATCTCACGCTCGCTTCTTCCCACCACCTTCATGCTGGTAAGCCGCTGCAGCATGCCCGTGACGATCGTGGCGGCCGCGGCAATAGCCTCGATCTCGGCCTGGCTCTTGATCTCACGCAGTCGTTCCACCCACCCCTCTACCACCGTTGTGGGTCGCCCGGCCATGGCCGGTTCCAGCTTCGCCCACTGGGTGACCGGCAAATGCGTGCCTTCGATCGCCACCAAACCATCCTCCAGCAGCAGTGAAGGCAGGACCTCGATGAGGGGACCCTCGATCTCCACGAAGCGGGCCACCGGTGCCTCCTGGGCCGCCTGCAGCCGGTAACGGAAGTCCGACACGAGCTGGACGTCGTCGAGATCGACCACGGCGACGGCGGAGCTGCCGCGGAAACCGGTGAGATAGCGTACGTTCAGAAGGTCGAAGACCACGAGCGCCGTCGCGCCCTCCTCACGCATTCGGCCCCGCAGACGCGCCAGTCGCTCCTCGTGAGCGATTCTCTCCCCCCCACGCTCATGCCTTTTCTCCCTGCGCGCGCTCCACCGCCTCGATGAGCAGATGGAAGGCCTGGTGATATCCAGTTTCTCCTTTGCCCCAGACCCGCACGTCGGCCACGTCCGACACAACCGAGACTCGACGCCAGCTCTCCCGCTGCTCCACGGCCGAGAGGTGCACTTCAGCCAAAGGTCCGTCGACGAGCTCCAGCGCGTCGTGGATTGCGTAGCTGTAGTGGGTCCAGGCTCCGGGGTTGACGATCATTGCCGTGGCTCGGCGCCTGTAGCGATGGATCAACTCCACAAAGTCCCCCTCGTGGTTCGTTTGATGGCACGCGCACGCCCATCCGTGCCGTGCCGCCTCGGCCCGCAGACTCTCCTCGAGCTCCGGCAGCGTCAACGTACCGTAGTGCTTGGGGGAGCGCTCTCCTAGCAGATTCAGATTGACACCGTGAAGCACCACGAGGAGCTTCGTGGGTTCCACGCCGGCCGCCGAGCCTCCCTTTGCGTTCATTCCCACAGCGCCTCCAGAGCCCGTCCGAGCACCTCGCCGGGCACGGGTACCCCCCATGCTGGGTGACCGATGTCTTCGAGGCATACGAAGCCCCTTCCAGCCGCCGTTATCTTCTTGTCGCGGGCAGCGGCCTGCACCAGGTCGTCCACCGTGGCGGGCGGAGCCTGCACCGGCAGACCCAACCGCTGAAGAAGGCGCCGCACCCGCGGGCGCAGCTCGGGATCGAGGCCCGTCACCGTTTCGCTCACAGCCAGGGCCACGAGCAGGCCAAGCGCCACCGCCTGCCCGTGCGCGAGCACACCGTAGCCCAGCACGGTCTCGAGGGCGTGGGCCGCCGTGTGACCCAGGTTCAGGATGGCCCGCCGCCCGCGGTCGGTCTCGTCCTCGCCGACAACCGCCGCTTTGAACATTACGCAGCGCTGCACGATCTCGCCCAGCGCGAGCGGGTCTCGTCCCAGGATGGTGCCCGCCTCTCGCTCCAGATGGTCCAGGAACCCTTCGCCTTCGAGGAGCGCGTATTTCACAACCTCACCCAGACCGGCCGCGAACTCCCGAGACGGCAAGGTCACGAGCACTCGCGGGTCCACGAAGACCAGGTCGGGCTGATAGAAGGCGCCTACCAGATTCTTGCCTTGGGGTAGGTTGACAGCCACCTTGCCGCCCACGCTCGAGTCGACCTGAGCCAGCAGGGTGGTGGGCACTTGCCACAGACTCACCCCTCGCTGGTAGGTCGCGGCCACAAATCCCGCAAGATCGCCCACAACCCCACCACCCAGAGCGACCACGACATCGTCACGCCGGGCTCCGCTCTCGGCCATCCACTGCCAGCACCGATCAGCGACGGCCACCGCCTTGGAGTCCTCTCCCGGCTCCACGATATAGGGTCCGCAGCCCGGATCCATGGGAGCCAGAAGCTCGGTGACCGGCGCACCCCAGACCTCCCACACATTGGTGTCGGAAACAACGAATGCCCGAGCCCCCCACCGTCACGCGCGACCCCCCGGCGACCCCCAGTGCGCCCTCACCCCCGTGGATGATGGAAGCCCGGCAGGTACCCGCGAGGCGCACGACCCACAGGCGACCGGGGCCGGCCCGCCGCCCCTCGTCGTGCTCGCCGGACGAGGCCGCCCGGACGACGCGCTCCGCCACCTCGGCCGGACCCAGGCCGGCGGTGTCCAGCGTAACATCAGCCGTCTCTCGATAGACTGTCCGCCGCGCCTCGGCCAGCTCCGCGAAAGCCTCGAAGGTCAGGGCCAGCGGACGATCGCTTCCCTGCACTCGGCTCCAGGCCTCGGCCGTAGGGACATCCAGATAGATGATCCGGCCGAGCATGCGCAGACACCGGGTGGCCTCTGGCACGGTCACCGTCCCACCGCCAAGCGCCAGTACAACGCCCTCGCGAGGGTCGAGCTCAGAGAGCACCGCCTGCAATACCTCGCGCTCCACCCTCCGGAAGCCGGCCTCGCCGGCCCCGGCGAAGATCTGGGGGATGGTTCGCCCCTCGCGGAGCTCGACCTCGACATCAAGGTCGACGAAACGCCATCCGAGCCGCCCGGCAGCCAGGCGGCCGACGCTGCTCTTGCCGCTCCCCATGAAACCCGACAAAGCTACGAGCGGCGCCACAGCCCCCGCTCCTCCAGGCCGGCCTCGTAGGCCGCCACCGAGCGCCGCAGCTCCTCGAGACTGTCGCCCCCGAACTTCTCTAGGTAGGCCGACGCCAGCTCGAGGGCCACCATGGCCTCGCCCACCACGCGGGCGGCGGGCACAGCTTCCACATCGCTCCTCTCCTTGTGGGCCTCCACGGCCTCCATGGTGGCGAGGTCGACGGACGGCAACGGGCGCATCAGCGTGGGAATGGGCTTCATGGCGGCCCGGACGACCACCGGCTGACCGTTCGTCATGCCGCCTTCCAGTCCGCCCGCCCTGTTGGAGCTGCGCACGAGGACCCGCCCCGAAGCGATCCTGTCCGCCTGCCCAGGCTCGAGCAGAATGGCGTCGTGCACTTGAGAGCCCGGCAGCGCCGCCGCGCCAAAGCCCAGGCCGACCTCGACCCCCTTGATCGCCGGGATGCTTCCCACCGCTCCCATCAGCCGGCCGTCGAGACGAGCCGCGAGCGTTGCATACCCCCCCAAACCCGGACAGAGGCCCCAGGCCCATATCTCGAACACGCCCCCCAAAGACTCGCCCTGGCGCCGTGCGTCCTCGACCGACGCCAACATGGCCGCCTCGCTCTCGGGGTCATGGCAGGCGAAGTCCGAAGTCTCTACCGCATCCCAATCCACGCTGTGCGGATCGGTCAGGTCAGCCGAGGCGGCGGTCGCCACCCCTCCGACCGCGATGACGCGGCCTCGCACGTGTACCCCCAGCTCGCGCAGAAGCACCTTGGCCACGGCGCCGGCAGCCACCCGAGATACGGTTTCTCGGGCACTCGAACGCTCGAGAACGTTACGCACGTCGTCGTGGCCATGCTTGGCCAGCCCGGCCAGATCGGCATGCCCCGGTCGAGGGACAGTCACTGGGGCGACGGTCCACCCCTCCTCGGGCTCCGGCTGCATCGAGGGTCGCCAGTTTTCGTGGTCCGCGTTGAGGACCAGCATGGCCAAGGGTGAGCCGAGGGTCCGGCCCAGCCTGACACCCGCGAGGAAGGTGACTCGATCGCTCTCCAGGCCCATCCGCCCTCCGCGACCGTAGCCTCTCTGCCTCCGGGCCAGGTCTCGGTCGACGTCTCCGGCCGAGATAGGCAGATGGGCCGGCACCCCTTCCAGAATGCAGACCTCGGCCGGACCGTGCGACTCACCGGCCGTGCTCAGATGAAGCATTCCCATCAGCTCCACTCCCTCCCCATACGGAAAACGGCGCCCCGGAAGGACGCCGTCCTGGTCACCCCATGATCCCGTGGGGCCGCTACTTCAGGAACTCCTGCCCCACGCTCAGAGTGCGCGTCTCGCTCCCGTGGAGGAAGACTACCACTTGATCCTCCGGATCGATGTCGACGACCTCGATCTGTCCCCAGGTGGTGTCGACGACATCGCCCTCTTTCTTGTCCTCGTAGACAACGTCATCCACCTCGAAGGTCACCACCGGCGTTCCGTTAATGATGTCGATCGAAAGGACCTTCAGACTGTGGAGGGACGTGTTCACGCCACTGGGATTCGTCGTGGACGTGGTGGTCGAGCCGCCGCCACTCGTTGTGCTGGTTGTGGACCCGCTCCCGCCCGTGGTCGTGGTGGTTGTGGACCCGCTCCCGCCCGTGGTCGTGGTCGTGGTGGTCGGGGGGAGCGCTTGCTGCTTGAAGGGATCCTTGCTCTTGAAGGTGGACAGCTCATCGAGGACCACTGGAGCCGGACTCGCGTCTGTCGGGGCGGGCTCCGATTGCGGCACCACAGTCTCCGTTGTAGCCGGGCCCTCGTCGCCGCCAAAGAGACATCCGCCCAGGAGAACACTGAAGGCCAGGGCCAGCAGGACTGCCGAGAGAGCCGATGTCGCGCGTCGCATGGTCACCGTTCTACCTGCCTAACTCGTGGGAGCCGGGGCCTCGGTCGGGGCCGTCGCCTTCCGCTCGAAGGCCTGAAGCGTGATGTTGGCCTTCAGTTTGGGGGACGCTCCGCTCTCGGGCGTCCCGCCTAGACTCAAGTCGACCTGCTTGGGAGCCAGGATGCGGCCGGGGCCAGCCGCCATCTGCTCCGCCCTGTACAAGAAGTCGTTCACGTCGAAGTAGCGCCCCTCCATCACCAGAACGAGACCGATGACCAGAAAGCTTCCCAAGTCTGTCGGCTCTTGCGGCGTGATGGTCAAGAAGTCGATGCCGGCTTCGGTGGCCAGGTCCTGGATCTGCAGCAGGAGGCTGGGGATCTCGGGTGTCTGTGGCACCATCTTGCTCAACTCGATGAGACGGGCTTGATTCCGCTTCGCGTCTTGACGGGTCTGCTCCATCTGAGCCAGACGGGCCTGGTTCTGGGCCAGCTGGGTCTGCTCGCTGGCGATCTGCGCCTCGGTGTCACCGATCTTCGTCCTCAAGGGACTCAGCATGAGGAAGTAGTAGCCGGCGGCGACGACCACCAAGCCAACGGCGATCAGGCCGTAGATGTTACGACGGCTCACGGTCCCTCCACCTCCACTTGACTCAAAGGTAGGGGCGTGTCGGGCGCCTGGGTATTTTGGACCATCGCACCCATGCCGAACTCCTTGACTTCCGTGCCTGGGGCGAACGCACCGGTGGCTTCGCCGGCACCGGTCAGCTTTACGTCGCTCACACTGGGTATCTGCTCAACCCGAACAAGGAAGCGTGCCACATCCTCGAAGCCGTACGTCCTGGCGGCCAGGGTCAGCGCTCCCGGTGTGGGAGCAGCAAGAGGCGGTGCGCTCGGATCAGTCTGGATGCCTGGGATGTCCGAAGCCGACGCGGTGAGTCCCGTGAACCACACGTTGTCGGGAACCACCAAGCTGAGGTCGCCCAGAACCTCGGACAGCAAGGTGCGACCCGCATAGATCTTCTGGACCACCTCCTCGGCTGCGGCGGTCTGGCGCTGGAGCGCATCAAACTCGGAAAGCCCCGCCAGCTGGGTCATGATCTGCTGGTTCTGGGCCTGCACATCGGCCAGCTCCTGCTCCTTGACGGTCAGCCGGCCGTGGAAGTACAGGTAGCTCCCCGCCAAGGCGCCCAGAACCATCAGGACAACCACGACAACGCCAACCAGCCCGAAGTCTGTTTTCGTCCTCCGCCGCTCGTCGGCGGGAACCAGGTTGATGCGACGAACCACCTACTCCACCTCGTCCAAGGCGAGTCCCACTGCGACGGCCAGACGCGGCGCCATGGCAGCCAGAACCTCATCGGGGATACCGCTACGGTTCTCCGCCAACTTCAAGAGCGGGTTTCCGAGGCCCACGTGCATGTTCAGGGACTCGGAAAGATGGGAGTCGAGGTTACGCACCAGAGCACCACGCCCGGATAGCAGGAGCTGGTCGACGTAAGCGGCGTAGTCCTGAGTCTGGTAGTAATCTAGGGACCGGCGGATCTCGTCGGCCAGCTTCTCGGCTACGCCCGTAAGGCTTTGGTTGACCTCCTGGATGGTGACCGGGTTGTACGTCTCGGTGTCCGGGGCCAGCAGACCTGCCAATCCGACGCGCTGGCACAGCGCTTCTGCGTCTTCGAGAGGGATGCCTTGCTTCTCCAAGAGGAGGCCCACGAAGTCATCGTACGCAAAGTCGATGATGCGGGTGAACTTCGGCACTCCATCGCGGGCGACGACCAGAGTGGACACCGAGGAGGAGATGTTGACCACACCCAAGGTCTGTGTCGGCTGCCCCCCTTGGTCGACGAAGGACACCGGCGTGGAGAGCGCTCGGATCAGAGCGAACGCCGAGACATCGATCCCCGCGATCTTCAATCCAGCCTTCCGGGCAGCGTCCATGAACTTCCGAACCATGTCCCGTTGGGCGGCCACCAGGAGGACCTGCTGCTTGGCGACCCCCTCATCGTCTGTGTACCGCGACACCACCTGGAAATCCAGTACGGCCTCGTCCACCGGTATCGGGATGTAGTCCTGAGCCTGGAACTCGATCGCGCCCCTCAGCTCCTCCTCCCCCATCTCCGGAACGTCGATGTGGCGCACGATCACCTTCTGGTTCCCCACCCCGATATGGACGGCGCCCTTCATCTTGGAGTCATGCAGGAAGCCCTTCATCTCGACCCCCAGGGCGTCTGGATCAACCACTTCGCCCTCGAAGACCACCCCTTCGGGCAGCAGGCGTTCGTGGAACGCCCTGATCGCGATTGCCGGAGGTCGCCCTTCAAGTTCGACGCCGACAATGCTTGACTTGCCGATATCGAGACCTACCGCGTTCTGTTTTCCTCCGAGAATGGCCATATGGTCAAACCTCGAGCCGTTGTTGCGACTTGAAACGCAAACCCTCTACCTCTGCAGCAGACATGTTCGACGTCTGCCCCACTCGGTCCTTCATCGGCACACCGATGGCCATACTACCAGCCCGATACATGACGGCTGCCTAATCTATCGATTGAACAGCGCTCTGTCAAACTCAGCTGAACGCCGTCTGCGCCATGCAGTCTAACGAGATTCTCTTCCGGACGATACGCCAAGCACGGGGCCTCTGCGGGCATCGCGTCCCAGCTTGGCAACGCTCCACCAACCCTGGATGTACCTGCCATGGCATTCACAGAAGACTCAAGTAGAAATGTAGGATTGGCGCGCCCCAAAGCGCAGCCAGTGCGGAGCCGGCAGCCAGAAAGGGACCGAACGGCATCTTGTCTCGTCGCCCCTTCCGGCCGCTCACCAACGCGACCACGCCACTCAGACCCCCGACCAGAAAGGCAACGAACATCGCCACGATCACAGAAGGACCCAAGACCGAGCCCATCATGAGGGCCATCTTGACGTCCCCGAAGCCCATGCCCCCGCCCAGATCAGTCCCAACATGAAGAGAAACCCGCCTGCTCCCAGGGCGGCCGCAATGAAGACCCACCAGCGGGCCGGCTGCAGAGCTATCGAAGCGGCCAGACCGATGAGCGTCGCCGGAAGGACGATCCGATCGGGGATGATGCGATGGTCGATGTCGATGAAGGTGATCGCGATGAGCACCGCGATGAACGCGGCCGTAACGAGGAGGCGGGGCTCCGTCCCGATAACCAGCGCCGCAATCAAAAAGCTCGCCCCGGTCAGACTCTCGACAAGCGGGTAGCGCAGCGAGATCCTCCCGCCGCAGTCCCGGCATTTGCCTCCGAGAGCCGCCCAGCTGACTACCGGCACGTTGTCGTACCAGCGGATGGGGTGCCCACAAGCCGGGCACTGCGACGCTGGCCAGGCGATGGACTCCCTGCGAGGCACCCGGTAGATGACCACGTTGAGGAAGCTGCCCACGACCAACCCGACCAGGGCCGTGGGCACCGCCAGAAAAAGGCCCATGTCAGTCATCGTCCCTCGGGTCACCCTTCATCAGTTCTGTACTCTCCCTCAGAGCTCGTCTCAGAACTACGCCTTGGCCGCCGCCGTACGCCCAGTATCGGATGGCGGGCCGATGGTCTTGAGTGGGCCCACTGTACCGCTTCTGGCGCGCGGTCGCCATGCGACGTTGGTCTTACGTAGGCGCGGAACGCGGTGCGGCCCCGGGGATGCCTCTCCGGGGCCGCACCAGCGCTGCGCTCGTGAAAGTCCCCTAGCTCAGGCCGCTCCGCACGAGGGGCTGACTTCCTCCCCGCGCTGCAGGTAGGCGATCATGCTCGGGACCACGAAAGGCATCAGCAGAGGCAGCATGTTCGGCATGAGAGCCTCCATGGTCTGTGGCAGGAGGTCAGGCATCTGCTCCCGCATGGAATCGGGCATGTCGATACGCGCGCCCACCGAGTTCAGCATATCCGGCATGACCTTGGGCATGATCGCAGGCATCAGCAGGGGAAACATCTTGGGCATGATCGGCTTCATGAGAGAGAGCGCCCCCGGCACCTTCGCCATCGCACGCATCATACGACCCATGCCCAGCGGCATGGCGTCCATCATCTGAGGATAGATCTCCTCCATGACCTTGGCCATGTTCTCCGGTTGCATCAAGCGGATCATCTGATCGAAGATCCGCCAGTTGCGCATGGTCTCCTCGTTGGGATCGGGAAGTTCCACCCCCAGAGAGTCGGCGGCCAGGTGAGCCAGATCGTGCACCTCTACCTCGAGGCCGGTCATCTCGGCGCTCACCCGCAGCTGGAACTGGCAGCAGGGGCAGAGGGCCACCAGGTCCTTGACGCCGGCATCCAGGGCCTCCTGTAAACGTGCGGCGCCTATGTCGTGGGCTGCCGGTGAATCCCCGATCAGGGTCAGCACCGACCCGCAGCAGAGGGCGTCCTCACGATTATGCTTCATCTCCCGAAGCTCGACGCCGGGAATGGCCTGGAGAAGCTCTCGAGGCGGCTCGTACAACCCGCAGGCGCGGCCGGCGTGGCATGAGTCGTGGAAGGTGACGGTCTTGTCGATCGCGCCGGGCAGCTTCAAGTTGCCCGCCTGGACCTCGTCAACCAGCACCTCGGAGTAGTGCTTGGCCTCCAGCCCGTACTCGATACCCAGCTTGTCGGCCCACTGGGGATAGTAGGTCTTCCAGACCAGGTAGCAGGCCGGGCAAGAGGTGACCACCGTCTCTACTTCGTGGGCCTTCATGGTGGCGATGTTCTGCCTCATGTTCGATTCCCACACGTCCCAGCGACCGGAGACGAGCATGGGGATGCCGCAACAGTTCTCTTCGTTACCCACGTACGTGAACTCGACTCCCGCCCTGTCCAGAAGCGCAGCCGTCCCCTTGGCGATGTCCTGCTCGACGAAGCTGGCCGTGCAGCCGGCGAAGTAGGCGATCCTGGCCTGCTGGGGGATGCGTCCTTTCAGATCCTCTGTGAGCCAAGCGTCGCGATCTTTGCGATATCCCGCCCAGATGTTGCCCTCCTTCTTCATGGAGGCGGCCATCATCTCGAAGGGCGGGAAGGTCATGCGCCCCTGGTCGTTGATCAACGCGCCCCGTAGCTGGCCCCAGGCCGGCTCGATGGGGAGGTTGAGCGGGCAGACCGCCTCGCAGCGCTCACAGGTTGTGCAGAGGAGGAACTTGTCGATCCAATCCTGGGTGATCTTCTCTCGACCCTCCAGTACCTCCCGCAGGAAGTACCACTTGCCCCGCGGAGAGTGCGATTCCCAGCCCTGCCCGCTGAACTGGGTGCAGCCCTCCAAGCAGTAGCCGCACTGCGCGCAGGCATAGGCGTACCGAGCAACCTGCTCCGGGATGCCACGCCGATCACCGTCGAACTTCTCGCCCAAGTCCGTCCCGAAGCTGTTGCCCAGGGCCCGCACCAGGGGCTCGAAGGTCTCGGCCATACCTAGGGCGGTCACGAGGGCGCTCCGGCCGTAGACCTTGCCTGGGTTCATGAGATCAGCGGGATCCACCGATGCTTTAAACGCCTGCAGAGCCTCCACCCGCTCCGCGCCCAGAACCTCGTCGGCGTGACCCTTGAAGTAGATTCCGGTTGAGTAAGCCCGGCCGCCGTGTTTGCGCGCGATCTTGATGACCGAGAGAGCCAGTCCGAAGGCCACGCTGTAGCCGAACTTGCGCTCGTCGTGGGGAATGAACCCCAGGAGCACATACTCGCGACCCGAAACGCCCACCCCCTCGATCACCAGAGGCAGCTCGATCTTCTCGCCGATCTCGGCTAGAACCTTGCCCAAGGACTCGACAGGCACCACCACCTCGGTCGGGATGAGCGACGGACCGATACGCTTCACACGCATGGGGCTGAAGCGCAGCTCCCACTCATGCTGGGCAACGTCATCGGGGAGGATGGATCCGCCGACCTGCGTGGCGAGCTCGGTCAAGCGCAGGTTCTGGTCGCCCGCCGCGGAGCGCCAGGCAAAGAGCACCACGAAGCTCTCCGGCACCTCGCTCGGGGTGTGCACGACGTGGATGGGATGCCCGTGGTGCGTCTTGGCGGGCAGCTTCTTGCCGAGCCTGACGGCCGACGGATTGACGAAGCTGATAGACCAGAGAGGCAGCCCGCCGTCCTGGACGGCCGCAAGCGCCCGCTGAAGCGCCTCCGGATCAGCAAACGCAGCGGCCAGCACGCGCACATCGTCTCGAGGCTCCACCTTCAGGGTCACGCGGGTGATGAAGCCGGTCACACCCTCGGCGTCCGCGACCACGCCGAGCTCCTCGCCGGCGACGTCGCGCACCTGGCCGTCCGGAAGCACGACCCTAGCGGAAACTACGAGGTCCCTGAACCACCCATTTGCATAGCTCCCATAGCCCGATCCGCCCTGGGCCAACCAGCCTCCAACAGTGCTGCTGGGCGCGCTGGTGGGGTACATGCGCAGCATGAGCTCGTGCTCCTCGAGCACCGCCTCCAGGTCCTTCCACACCACCCCCGCCTCGACCGTCACCAGCGCCGACTCGCGATCGACATCGAGGATCCGTTTGAAGCGGCGCATGTCCACCACCACCGCGCCCTCGGCCGGCATCGCTCCGCCATACCCAGAAGTGGCCGCGCCTCGCGCCACCAGCACCAGCTTCCACGCTGCGGCCGCCTTCACCAGGTCGACCAGGGCCTGCTCGCTCCGGGGACGCACGACCGCCCCGGCAACACCCCCGGGCAGGAGGGGCTTGACCAGTTTGGGGACACTGCCGACGTCATGCGAGTACAGCTTCCGCTCGACCTTGTCGAACGAGACATCCTCCGCTCCGAAGATCCCCACCAACGTGTCCTGCGCCGCCTGGTTCATCGCACCTCACCTTGTGCTAATCTTCACATTATGCGCCCGAAGAGGAGAGGTCTATCTCCACCTCTCCAATCTGGCGCTCTTACCCATACCCGTATGGGTATCCGCAGCATACACTATCGGCAGGTCCCTGTCCAGAGGCCGAGACCCAAGTCGCTTACTGTCCACAGATGCTTGTTCTTCGCTTTGAGAGAGATACAATCTTCGTAGTAACCAGAGTCGGGCCCGCCTCAGCACGGCCGCGGGCAACACCGGCAGGTGGATGGGGAGGTTGCAGATGGGTCGCGCGTATCGTATCGGGATTCTTCCGGGCTTTCTGTTGGGCATCGTGCTCAGCTTGGGCATCTGGCTGACGCTCGAGAACCTGTCTTCCGCTCGGGTGGCTTGGATCGCAGCGGCGGCCATCTTCGGCAGCACTCTCTGGCTGGGTCCGGCGTTCAGCGAGCTGTACGCTCGTGTTTTCGTTCCCCATTACCGGGAACGCTCCTTCCCCACGTTCGCCGGAACGCTGACCTTCTGGGTGGGAATCGTGTTCAGCCTCATCGCCATCGTGTTTGAAGTCCCGCACCATAAGCTGATCGTCGTCCTGAATCTCATCGCCGCCTTCTTGCTCGGCTACCTCATCCCACTGGCATACGATCGGGGCTGGGCCGGGGGCGGAGTCGATGCGGCGTAGGCCTGATCGTTCCCGGGAACACTACTCACTGGAACCGGCTTCCACCGAGCCGGTTCTCCGGCGAATTGGAGCTTTCTGGGGGAAGCCGTGTCGGGGACCCGCGAGACGTCGAGAAGCGTGATCGTACGCTGTCCGCACTGCGGCGCCAAGAACCGCGTGGACCGGCGGAGGAGCCTCACGGCGGCGCCCATGTGCGCCCGCTGCCACACACTGCTGGAAGTGCCCGCACTCCAAGACGCCCCCATGCTCGTGCGCGAAACGGACTTCGAGGAGCGAGTCGTCCGCTCGCCACTCCCCGTGCTCCTGGAATTCTGGTCGCCCTACTGCCTCTACTGTCAGCAGTTCGAGCCGGTGATGCAGAGGATCACCCGAGAGGCTTCGGACAGGCTCAGGGTCGCCCGGATAAACATCGACGAGAACAAGGTGGTCCAGGCCCGGTACGCAGTAACGGGGACCCCGACGCTGCTGGTGCTCGACCAGGGTCGCGAGCTCGAGAGGATCGTGGGAGCCACCACGGAGGATCAGCTCCGCTACCGGCTGTATCGCTTTCTCAACCAGACCTGAGAGGGAAGCCCTCGCCCCGCTCGGCACCGAGGCTCAGAGCTCGTCTTGAAAACGAGCTCCTAGCCCTTCAGCCAGCCCCCCGCCACCATGGCGCCCCTGAGAACCCGAGCACCCGATTCCGAGAGGGGGCCAAGCGGCGGACGAAGCGGTCCTGCGGGCAGTCCCAGCCATTCCACGGCGGCCTTCACCGGGATGGGGTTGGGCTCAATGAAAAGCGCATCGACCACGGGCATGATCTGGAAATGGATCTTGGCGGCGTCGACCAGCCGCTCCTCCCATACCGCGCGGCACATGGAGGCCACTTCCTTCCCTACCACGTGCGCGACGGCGGCAATGGCGCCGGCGCCTCCGTGGCACAGGAGCGTGAAGGTCAGATAGTCCTCGCCCGAGTAGACTTGAAAGGTTTCGCGGTCGGTGCTCTGGAGCACGAGGAGCGTCTGATGAAGATCACCGGCCGCGTCTTTCAGGCCCACGACTTGCGGTACGGATTCCCAGAGGCGGATGAGCGTGGAAGGTTCGATGTTCCGAGATGTACGCCCGGGGATGTTGTAGATGATCATTGGCAGGTCCACCGCTTCGGCGATGGCGACAAAGTGGTTGAAGAGCCCGTGCTGCGTCGGCTTGTTGTAGTACGGGCACACCTGCAGGGTGGCGTCGACGCCGGCCTCGCGGGCCGTTTGGGTGAGCTCGATGGCCTCCTGGGTCGAGTTCGAGCCCGTCCCGGCGATCACTGGAACCCTCCCTTGAGCGTGCTCGGTCACCACCCGGATGACCTCAGCGTGCTCTTGATGGGAAAGGGTGGGGGATTCACCGGTCGTGCCACACGGCACCAAGCCGTCACAGCTCACATCTTCTATGTAGTAGTCCACCAGAGTACGCAAACCGGGCCAATCGATGGTCAAGTCCGCCTTGAACGGCGTGATCAAAGGCACGATCACACCCCGCAAACCCCACTCCAGCTTCCTCCCCACTGCGAACCTCCCCCTCACCACACGCCGCGCCGAGTGCTGGGCTGGGCGGCGCCTCTCGAAGTCGTGCCAGCGGTCGGATACTCTACAAGGAAGTGACCCCGCCGACAAGCGCCGGCGATTCGGGGCGGTCAGACGGCCGGTCCCCGGGGAGCCGTTCGTACCCAAAAGCAAAGGCCCGCCATTGCTGGCGGGCCAAAGCAAAAAATCCCGGCGGCGTCCTACTCTCCCACACAGTCTCCCGTGCAGTACCATCGGCGCTGAGAGGCTTAACTGCTCTGTTCGGAATGGGAAGAGGTGTTTCCCTCTCGCCATGGCCACCGGAAATCTCGTAAATCTCTGCCGTGGACTCCCCGCGCACCTTCAAATCTACATAGTGGCGGAGTGAAGTTATATGTCAAGACCTCGACCGATTAGTACTGGTCTGCTGAAGACATTACTGTCCTTACACATCCAGCCTATCAACCTGGTAGTCTTCCAGGGGTCTTACCCAGTTACCTGGTGGGAGATCTCATCTCGGGGTCTGCTTCCCGCTTAGATGCTTTCAGCGGTTATCAGCTCCAGACGTAGCTATCCAGCGGTGCCGTTGGCACGACAACTGATACACCAGAGGTCTGTTCATCCCGGTCCTCTCGTACTAGGGACGAATCCCCTCAAATCTCCTACGCCCACGACAGATAGGGACCGAACTGTCTCACGACGTTCTGAACCCAGCTCGCGTACCGCTTTAATGGGCGAACAGCCCAACCCTTGGGACCTACTCCAGCCCCAGGATGCGATGAGCCGACATCGAGGTGCCAAACCCTCCCGTCGATGTGGACTCTTGGGGAGGATAAGCCTGTTATCCCCGGAGTACCTTTTATCCGTTGAGCGACGGCGCTTCCACTTGCTACCGCCGGATCACTAAGACCTGCTTTCGCACCTGCTCGACTTGTGGGTCTCGCAGTCAAGCTCCCTTGTGCCTTTGCACTCTGCGCACGATTGCCGACCGTGCTGAGGGAACCTTTGTGCGCCTCCGTTACATTTTAGGAGGCGACCGCCCCAGTCAAACTGCCTACCAGACACTGTCCGACAGCCGGATAACGGTCTGCCGTTAGAAGCCCAATACACCAGGGGTGGTATCCCAAGGACGGCTCCACTCGGACTAGCGTCCGAGCTTCCCAGCCTCCCACCTATCCTGGACAAGGTGCACCGAGCTCCAATATCAAGCTGCAGTAAAGGTTCACGGGGTCTTTCCGTCTTGTCGCGGGTAATCGGCATCTTCACCGATACTACAATTTCACCGGGTCTCTGGCTGAGACAGTGCCCAAGTCGTTACGCCATTCGTGCAGGTCGGAACTTACCCGACAAGGAATTTCGCTACCTTAGGACCGTTATAGTTACGGCCGCCGTTTACCGGGGCTTAATTTCAGTGCTTCGCCCGAAAGCTAACACCTCCACTTAACCTTCCGGCACCGGGCAGGCGTCAGCCCCTATACATCGTCTTTCGACTTAGCAGAGACCTGTGTTTTTGGTAAACAGTCGCTTGGGCCTAGACTCTGCGGCCTCCTCGAGCTCCGGGAGCAAGTCCCTTCACCCTAACGAGGCGCCCCTTCTCCCGAAGTTACGGGGCTATTTTGCCGAGTTCCTTAGCCAGAGTTCTCCCGATCGCCTTGGTATTCTCTACCTGCCCACCTGTGTCGGTTTTGGTACGGGCACACACCAGAGCTCGCTAGAGGTTTTTCTTGGCGGCAGAGGATCAGCGGCTCGCCGGCATACGCCAGCTGGCATCACGCCTCAGGTTGAAGGCCTCCGGATTTGCCTGGAGGCCACCCTACACGCTTGCCCGTGGTCGACCAACGCCACGGCCCGCCTACCTTTCCGCGTCACCCCATCGCTCAAACGCTCGGTGGTGGCACTGGAATATGAACCAGTTGTCCATCGCCTACGCCTCTCGGCCTCGGCTTAGGTCCCGGCTAACCCTGAGCTGATTAGCATTGCTCAGGAAACCTTAGGCATTCGGCGGGCGAGTTTCTCACTCGCCTTTCGTTACTCATGCCAGCATTCTCACTTCCCAAGCCTCCACGGCTGGCTTACGCCGCCGCTTCTCCGGCATGGGAACGCTCGCCTACCGATCCGGCGACCGAAGTCGCTGGATCCCGTAGCTTCGGTACCTAGCTTGAGCCCCGTTACATTATCGGCGCGTGAACACTTGACCAGTGAGCTATTACGCACTCTTTAAAGGGTGGCTGCTTCTAAGCCAACCTCCTGGTTGTCTGTGCACTCGCACATCCTTTTCCACTTAGCTAGGATTTAGGGACCTTAGCTGACGATCTGGGTTGTTTCCCTCTCGGATACGGAGCTTATCCCCCGCACCCTGACTCCCGCGTTCTGGACTTACGGCATTCGGAGTTTATCTGACTTCAGTAACCTTGTAGGGCCCCTAGGCCAAACAGTGCTCTACAACCGTAAGTTAACACGCGAGGCTATACCAAAATATATTTCGGCGAGAACCAGATATCTCCGGGTTTGATTAGCCTTTCACTCCGATCCACAGGTCATCCCCCAGGTTTTCAACCCTGGTGGGTTCGGGCCTCCACGAGGTCTTACCCTCGCTTCACCCTGCCCATGGATAGCTCACCCGGTTTCGGGTCTACAGCATACGACTAAGCGCCCTATTCAGACTCGCTTTCGCTACGGCTCCGCTTTCGCTTAACCTTGCCGCATACCGTAACTCGCTGGCCCGTTATGCAAAAAGTACGCCGTCACAGCCCGAAGGCTGCTCCGACCGCTTGTAGGCACGCGGTTTCAGGTACTATTTCACTCCCCTCCCGGGGTACTTTTCACCTTTCCCTCACGGTACTAGTCCACTATCGGTCACTAGGAAGTACTTAGCCTTACGGGGTGGTCCCCGTAGCTTCCCACCGGATTTCACGTGTCCGGCGGTACTCAGGAACTGACAGGGAAGTGAATGACATTTCGCATACGGGGCTCTAACCCTCTGTGGCCCGGCGTCCCAACCGGTTCCGCTATATCATTCATTTGTAACTTCCCGACCCGCATGCAGGCGGATCAAGTCAGCCCTACAACCCCGCTCATGCTACACCTGCACGTAATCACGCAAGAGCGGTTTAGGCTCATCCCCTTTCGCTCGCCGCTACTCAGGGAGTCGAGGTTTCTTTCCTTTCCTCAGGCTACTTAGATGTTTCAGTTCGCCTGCTTACCTTCTCCTACCCTATGTGTTCAGGTAGGGATGACTGGGCATTACCCCAGCCGGGTTTCCCCATTCGGAAATCCGCGGGTCAAAGGCTGTTCAGCGCCTCACCGCGGCTTATCGCAGCCGTCCACGTCCTTCTTCGGCTCCTAGTGCCAAGGCATCCACCGTGTGCCCTTAATATCTTGACGGAAGAACTTCACATGTTGCCACTATGTAGATTTCAAGGTACGCGCGAAGCGATGCTCTGCAATGAAAAACCACGCTCAAGGCGCGGTCTCTCAAAACTGAACAGCGTGCGACGGAAGGAGCTTGGATTGGGCCCCGACCGCTGCCAGGTCGACATACTTCCAGGTACCGGATCGGTGAACGGAAAGGCAGAAACCACATCGTCCACCATGATGATCTCGGTCCTGCGGTGTTGGTCACCGCATATCCCTAGAAAGGAGGTGATCCAGCCGCACCTTCCGGTACGGCTACCTTGTTACGACTTCACCCCAATCACCGAACCCACCTTCGACGGCTCCCTCCCTTGCGGGTTAGGCCACCGGCTTCGGGTGTTCCCGGCTTTCGTGGTGTGACGGGCGGTGTGTACAAGGCCCGGGAACGTATTCACCGCGACGT